>DPXQ01000045.1 GCA_003527225.1 Rhizobium sp. | reverse complement strand
ACCGAGGCCCGGGCATCCGACGCCTACAAGCAGGCGATCGTCTAAGCCCATGCCAACGACATCGTCTATTCCAACTACTTCACCGGCATCCACGGCAACTACCTGAAGTCGTCGATTGTCGCTGCCGGCATGGATCCGGACAACCTGCCGGTCGCAGACCCGTCGAAGATGGACTTCGACAAGGCGACCACCGGCGCCAAGACCTGGAAGGACATCTGGGGCTGCGGCCAGGGCATCGGCGCGGTCAAGGCCGTCGAACCCGTCGCTTCCGTCGTTGCCCGACTGGAGAGCGAATACAAGGCCGCCCGCGCCCGTCTCGCGCTCTGATGCCACGTCTGGGCGGCTCCAGCGCCGCCTGAAGGGGAAAACCGCGGGAGCCGAATTTCCCGGCTTGAAATTCCGGCGCGATGCCTGTATCAGCGCCTCCAGATCACCGAACCGCACGCGCTGCGGTTCGCGTTGGCCGCTTTAGCTCAGGTGGTAGAGCACATCATTCGTAATGATGGGGTCGCAGGTTCGAGTCCTGCAAGCGGCACCAAACCTTTTCAACGCGTTAAGGCCTATTGACGGCCCATCGCCCTTACCCCAAACCTCGTCGGGGTAACGAATAGGGTAACACAGCGACGAAAAACGGCTGATTCTACCCCGCACCTTTCACTTCCGGCACAATCGCCATCTTGATCACGCCCGGGCGAGATACCCGGCGGCGGCATCCATCATGCGATCAATCAGCGGGGTGTCGCCGAGCGTGCGCTGCTGAATTGCGAGGTTGAGCGCAGCCCGGGCTCCCTCGGCAGAGGTGGCGAACTCGGTCGAATCGATCAGGGCCTGACGGATCGGGTAATGCGTTTTCGACGCCAGCGCCTCATAGTCCTCATCCGACATTTCGCCGGCCGCGCGGTTGACTTCCTCGGCATAGGCAAGCGCCGACGCGTAGGCGCTGATCAGCGACATGATCGGGTCTGGGGTTGCGGTGGTGGTCATGGTCTTTCCTTCCGGGGTTATGCGGACAATGCCGCGTTGTGGCCGGCGCCCTGAGTGGCGGCGGCAATGACGGTCTGAAGTTCGCGGTAGAGGTCGGCCTTGATCTGGCTCGAGCTATACCGGAACGATGCATAGTCGGCGCGATCGATGGCATCACGCAAGGCCCGGATGCGCTCCACGGCCGGGATCGCCTTCACCACGGTCAACCGCTTCGAACTGTCAGGTTCGGCGACCGACACCACCAAGGGCAAAATCATTGCGGCTTACGAGGCCGAGGGGGTGGAGATCATCGACCAGGGCGGCACCGGGGCCATGCTTCGGAAGCTTGAGGGAAACCCCGATGCCGAATAGTGACAGATACCACACGGCCATTCATGAGGCTGGGCATGCTGTCATCGGTCGTGTTCTCGGGATGGTATGCGGCCACGCAACAATTGCGCCAGACGCGGACTCTGCCGGCCATCACTTCATTGCTGATCCGTGGATGACCTATGAGCAGTGGGACAGCGCTGGAAAGTATCGGGATCTGACGTCCGTTTTGCGCGGGCGCATTGTCGCTTTCATGGCCGGTGTGGTGGCCGAGCGCGAGCTTCTTGGACGTGACAGCGGTGGTGACGGCGATGACCAGCGGCAGATTGCATGGATGTCCGAGGAGCTGCCGGGATCGAAGGTTCAGCAACTAAAACAGGTCTCTCGGCTACAGAAAAGTGCCGTTCATCTCGTCCGACGACATGAGGCCACGATTCGGGAAGTGGCCAACGCGCTGATGGAGGAAGAGACCCTTCCGGCTACGAAGATCGACGATATTGTCTGCTGATGGTGGGGGCTGAGATTTCAGCCGAAGGGTGATCAGCACTCGCAAATCTGCGACTTGCCCAGCCCCGACCCTGGTGCTTCCCTGTCCCTCCACAACGGAGGCAGCCATGGACAAGACCCAAAACGAGAACCCGCACCTGTACTGGGAACAGCAGCCCGATGGCCGGTGGATCACGATCGATCCGAGCTGCGACCCGGAAGCCGACCGCAACATGCAGGACCTGGCCAACGCGCTTCGAACCGTCTCGGATGCCCTGAGGCCTCCCCGCCCTTCGAACCGCCGTGGGCCTCGCCGGGGATAGGGTGGTATCGCCCGCCCGCCGGCTGCAACATCGGGGAAATCGATCGGCAAGCAGCGCCACCCTGACCATGTCCAGCCGCGAGATCGCGGAGTTGACGGGGAAGCTTCACCACCATGTGATCCGAGACATCAAGGTCATGCTGGATGACCTCGGCGAAGTAACAACCAAATTTGGTGGCTACTACACCGCACCGAATGGGAAGCAGCATCAACATGTCAAGCGAGACATCGAAAGCATGTTCGAGCAGCTCGGAGAAGATGCGTCCAGTTTTGGACGTATCTATTTCGACAGCATGAACCGGCAGGCTCACTGGGCTCAAATCTGAGCCGAGTGATTTCGAGGAAGTCAACGCCCTCAGTTTAGAGGGCGTCTATCGAGATCCCAAGGGTACTCACAATTTGAGTATCCTTTTCTCGCGACACCCACCACGCACGGCCGGGCCTCTACCTCCTGACCCGGCCCCCATGCCATGCGCCAACATTCCGGCTTTCCGGCTGGGCATCCGTATGGGCGGGTGCATGCCCTGCGGCCTGGTCAATGCCCCTGCCGCCTGTGCCGCTGTCGCACCCCTCACCATAGGCCCGCATCGAGGCCGCTCTCGTCCCTCCACCATGGCCCGAAAGGGCCGAGCCACACAGAGCACCACAGAGAGGCGGGAGGGGTGAGGGGCCAGACCCTAGCGGGATGGTCGACGACGCTCACAGGCGCCCCCAAGGCGGCGGAAACAAGCGCGTTTAGGGACCGTATCGAGCTCGAGAAGCCCGTGAGGCGCGGCCGCACGATCTATGCCGCAATTTATTCTTGCATAGGGGGAGCCCTCTCCTTTTTGCGGAGCGAGCGTTTTCAGGGCCTTCGGGCAGATGGAGCCCCCCTCTTTGGTGCCGACGAACACGGAAATGCCGAAAAACATCCATCGGCGGCAAGTTGACACCGGCGGCACGTCAGGCGAGCATTGATCTGGGCAACTTGAGGGGGAATGAAATGCGAGCGCTGGTGCTATCGATTGGACTTCTTGCCGCTTCTGTGGCGCCGGCATCGGCTGGCTTCATGGAGTGGGATGCAGAAGTTGAAGAGGATCCGTTTTCGGGTGGGAAGCGCGTTACCGCTGGATATATGAGCTCAATGCGGTCTGGCGTTCTGATCATCTGTGACACGGCCGAAAAGGGCCTGACGCTTCGCGCGATACCGGGCTTTGTGTTCAGTGATATCCTTTCGGGAATGGCTCCGGAAATCGAGGTGGCCATTGACGGGGAGCGGCTTCTTGGCCAGGAGGGGCAGACAGGGTCGGTTGGTGACAATCTCGCCGCGGCAGAAGTGCTTTTGACGCCTGAGAACTCGCGCACCTTCGTGAAAGCGTTTGCCGAGGCCAGGAAGCAGATCGCAGTGAAGGACGGCATATCCGATCGGCCTCACCTCATGACTGCTCGCGGGTCGACCAAGACAGGAGCCGCCCTGGTGAAGTGCATGGATGGCCAGGCCCAATAGCCAGGATCAGGCATCGACCGTTCGGCTTTCGTTCTACTTTTCCCGCCGCCGTGCTATGGTCTCCAGCATGGTGAAACGCCCTGCAATCGTGGGCATGCAGAGGGAAAGAGGAAATGGCGAGAACGTTCATTGGGGAACTCATTTTTCGGTTCAAGGATGACGCCTCAGCGAAGGCGCAGCAGGCCGCGAAGACGATCGGCGGATCGGTCGGCGATATCGAGCGGGCGGCAAAGCGGCTGAACAACGCGCCATGGGGAAGCAAGCTCCAACGCGATCTCGAGAAGCTCGGAGCCAGTGGTAATGACCTCGACAAGCTCCGGCTGGCATGGGAACGGCTGCATTCCTCCATGGCGTCGCGCAACCTGTCGGCGGCGGCGCGACGGGCAGAGATTGCGAATTTCGAGATTGCGACGCGCGGTCATTTCGCTGCTATCACGTCTGCCTCCAAGGCCCAGTTCAAGGATATGGAAACGAGAACCCGCGCGTTCTCGGGTAGGCTCCAGGCCATCATGAAACCCGCTTTGGTCATGATGGGTGGCTATACCGGCGCCTACATGGTTGGCATGGGTGGGCGCGCCGGGTTTACCGCGGCATCCAATGAGCAGAGGGAACGCGCTCGCCAGCACTTCGCCGGCCTCCCGACATCGGAACAGGCCGCGATCGAAAGCCAGTCTCAGGGGCTGGCCTCCAAGTACCGTGTCAATCAGGCCGACGTCATGGAATTGATGCGTGAAGCGCGCCTTGCGATGCCCAGCGCTGCAGCGGCCTTTGGCGTGGCTGAGGAGTTGGTTCAGACGTTCAAGGTCCTTGGCTTGCGGCAGTCCCCGGAGGAGGCGGTTTCCGGCCTCCGTGTCCTGATGAAGGCCCTGGACAACCTCGCCATGACCGAAGACCCGGCCGCGATCACATCCGCCCTGCAAGCTTTTCTCAAGGCGCAGCAGATCACCGGCAAAGACATGGACCCGGGCGAGATGGCTCAGGCGATCAAATATGCCCGGTCCTCGGGCAAGGCGTTCAGTCAAGATTTTCTGTTCAAGTGGATGCCGTTCCTCATCGCAGAAGTCGGCGGGTCCGACACCGGAACCCAGTTGCGCGCCGGGTTTGACCAGTTCATCGTCGGCCGCGCATCCAAGAAATCTCTGGCAGCGCAACGGGAATATGGTCTCCGGGACGGTGACAACCGGCTGGTCGGGCAGGATGAATTTGCCGCTAACCCGGTGAAGTGGGTCAATGACTACGTCCTGCCAGCCCTCGAGAAAAACGGGGTGAAGCGAGACGATGAAGTGGAGATGGCGCGTGTCGTCGGCGAGCTGACAAACAATCGACTCTCCAGCGATCTGATCCTTCGACTGATCGAGAACTTCAAGCAGTATCAGCGCCAGGTCGAGCTGGCTGAAAAGGCGATCGGCCTCGAAGGTGCCAAGGATCTGGACAGCCGGGACGCGTACTCGGCATTCGCCGGTTTCACCACATCGCTGCAGAACCTTGCCGGCGCCGTCTTGCCGATGAAGGAGGTTTCGGCTGGCCTTATCGGTCTCTCCGATGGGGTGAACGCGCTGCAGCTCGCCTTCCGGAACGGCAACCCTCTAGCGCAGGCAGGGATGATTGGTGGAGCCGCCGCCGGGGTCTATGGCGCATGGAAGGTCGCCGGCGTGATCTGGGGACTGATGACGGCTGGGACCAACCTGAATCTTGCCGCCGCCTCACTCCAGGCCGCCGCGGTGAGCCTTGGTGGTGCCGGTGTTGCCGACGCCCTTCCGGGCAGTGGCGGCAAGAAGCGGGGCTGGCTTGGCGCTCTGGGCGCGCTATCCGGAACGGCTGGTGTCGTCATCGGGTCCGGCCTTCTCCAGTCCGGTTCAACCCGTGAAATGACGCCCGAGGAAAAGGCGAAGGTTCTAGCCGATGGCGAGCGGGATTGGTCAGTCCTCCAGGAGCGACGCCGCATGGAGGCCGAAGCCCGGGCCGCCGCACAGGCGCGTTATGACGCCAATGAGGCAAAGACCACTGACGGGTTCAATGCCTTCCATGGCATCGTCGACGATGCGCAGAAGACCGGGCAGGATGTGAAGGATGCCCTTTCGGTCACAGCCAAGCCGACGATTGATACATCTGGCATACAGGCGGCAATCAACCTTGCCCAGAGGTTTGTGAGCCTGATGGGGCAAGCAGCTGGGGCGAGTGCCAGGGCAGAGGCAGAGATGCGCCGCAACTTTGCAGATCACGGCGTTGCACCTTGACGACGTCTGGGGGGGCGGTTCCGGCCGCCCTCATTCCTCCCCCTTGGGCACGATCGCCGCGAAGAGATCATCCTTGATCGCGGCCATCACGATCTTTCGCAGGTAGGCCTCCGGGGCCATCCCCTTTTCCGCCGCCAGGCGCTCCAACTTTTTAACCTGATGTGGCCGGATCTCAATCACCTGTCCGAGTTCCACCCGCGGCAGCTTCCAGCGGCGCGCGATCATGGCGCGCACCGTCGCCGGCAAGATGTCCGGCCCAAGAGCTCGAGCGATGTCGACGCTGTTGTGATGCTGCCCATAGAGGAAACCGGCGAGCGCGGACTGTGCCGGCGTCCAGCGCTCTCTGAGGATGCTTCCGGGCGCCCTGAACCGCTCGGTATGGTGCCGCTTCGGCGGTGGTGTCTTCGACTTCGGCATGGTGCCTCCTGGTCAAAATAAAAGCCCCTTGTTGGGGGCTTGGGGGATGTGAAAACATCGGTGCGGCGCTGATCAGTCGATGCGCGCGGCTTCCTCCTTCTCGGCCTCAAGCAGGCCCAGCGGGTCGCCCAGGTCGCGGGTTTCGTCGAAGCCGATGCCGGCATTTCCGGAGCTGCCGAAGATGCGCTTCGGATCGCGGTTTTCGATGTCAGCCCGGATCTTGTCAGCTTCGGCACTGTCGGCCCGGACGAAGACCCCGGTCTTCAGCAGCTTGGCAACGTGGTCGGGGGCGAAGCTGTCGGTCTGGCCTTTGGTCATGATGCGCCGGATCGGGCTGAAGATCCCGTTCGGGGTGATCATGTTGACGTGTTCGATCGCCATCACCTCAACCGTTTTCGGCGGCCTTGGAACCGCTACGCGCAATTCAACGCCAGCGACGTCGGCATCTTCTTCGCCCGCCCGGATGGCCTGTGCGCGAGTCTTCAAGCGATCGACGATCAGGGCATTCACCACTTCACGCGCCGGAAGCGGCTCGGTCGGGACGTTGGCGCGATAGCTCGGCTGGGTGGCCTGCGGGTCCATGACGCACAGCAACGCGCGCCGATAGCCGTTTTCTCGGTAGCGGTCGAACAGCTCCGGCAGTTCCGCGGCGAGTGCATCGGCCAGGGCTGCCGCAACCGCCTCCCTTCCGCTGGCGTAGTCGCCACGTTCTTGGCGGTGCTCCGGACGGTCGCCATGGTAGATGCGGAAAGTTCCGACCGCATCGGGGATCGCGTTCAGCATGCCCCGGGCGGCCTTGGCGAGAGCCTTCGCCGCTTTTTCGAGCTCGGTCGTTTGGCCATCGACCTTCGCCGCAATAGCCTCCAGCTGCGCGGCAGCAGTCTGGCGGGCCTCGTTCTCGCGGGCGCGGCGAAAGCGTTCCGAAGCGGCTTCGATCGCGGCCTCGAGGTCAGTGACCAATTCGGCAAGGTCGGTTGCCTCGACCTGCAGCGCCTTCAGTTTGCCGGACGCGGCCGCAATGGCAGCATCGTCGGCGTCCAGCACGTCACGACGGGCCTGCCGGGCCTCATCAAGGGCATGGAGCACTTCCGACCGGCGGCGCTCGGCGTCGGCCTTGCGGTCGGCGAGGCGTTTCAACTCTGCCTCGATAGAGGCGGTGTCGCCTGATTTCTTGAACGGGTTTTTCATCGCGATTATTCTCCTATGAGTTGGCGTTCGAGTGCCGCGTCGAGCTCGTCCCGGCGCGGTGTCTTCCGTGCCGGTACGGCGCGGGAAGCTTGGAGGCGCTGTACGTGCGATTGCAGCGTGAGCACTTGTTTTTTGAGGTCCTTGATTGTCGCGGCCTTGTCGGCGTTAGCCTTGGCGAGTGCGTTGGCGACGGTCTCCAGGCGCTGAATTCGTGCCTCTTGCTCGGCGTCACGCCTGCGGGCTTCTTCCTCTTCGGCCTTCGCGGCCTCGGCCTTTTCTCGGCGCTGTTCCGTGACCAGAAAGGCGGATTGGAGAGCCACGAGCCCACCGAGCGCGGATCTCGGGCTCTTATGGTCCTTGGGGAACTGGTCATCACTCATCCGCAGCGCCCTCCGCGTTGTCCACGTCCGTCTCGGTGGGCTGGGGTGAGGTCACGAGAGCCCCCGCTTGCCGGTCGCGAAAAGCTTCGGGGATTGCCGGATTTGACGGATCAATGGTGGCGTCGAAATCAATCAAGATCGCGTCGTAAATGATGGCCGCGTGATGCGGCGTCAGGTCGGTCGAGAAGGCAATGGTCTGCGCGACCTCGGGGAACAGCTTGCCGGCATCACTCGTCAGGATGACGCGGCAACGCTCCTTTTCGGCCCTTTTTGCTTCACGGGCTGGATTGATCACTTCAGGCCCCTCGTGTGGCTGGACATCCGGGCCCAAAAGGCGTGGTGCAAGTCGGCTTCGATCTTGGCGACGATGTCGGCCGGGACGTTGGGCATTTCGTCAGCGATCCGGACACCCTGAATTGCGGCCAAGGCGACTTCCGCGACGGCGGCCGGATCGGCCAGGGGATTGAGGATCTTCGGCGCGATCAGGTCGGCGAGGTTACGGCCGAGATCGCGGGCGGCAGCTCGGGCTTGCCTGATCATCCGCGCGCGCTTGAACGAGCTCACTGGACGGGGTGTTTGCCGGATCTTGGGGACGCGGGTCATGCTGCACCCACAGGATTTGTCTGGGGATGGGACCGCTCCATTTCGCGAGCAACGGCCATGACAAAGGTGTCGATCTCGGCGCAGATGGTCGGATGGTCGAAGCCGGCCGCCTGGAGACTTGCGTAGAGGCGGTTGCACTGCATCCGCATGTGCCGCTCCCCGGCCTCCTTCGTGCGGTCAAGGATTGCTCGGGAAGTTGATCTGATCAGCCCCACCCGCCGTTCAGTCGGGAATGCGATCAGCACGCATACGTGGCTATCCTGCTGCATGTCAGGCCTCCTTGCACTTGATGAAAGGTTGCTTCGTGGGCTCTGCCCACACCCGCAAGGAGCATTGCCCCTTGACCCATTCCGATGGCTGCGCCACCGCGTGGACGTGAACGCCTGATGGGTGTGAGACAGGTTTGTCGCTTTTCGTATTAATATCTATTCGCGACAGATCTTGTCTCACACGCCGATACCAGGTTGCCCGGCTGATCCCTTCGGCCTTCCAAGGCTGTTGACGATTGATGGATCCGGCCCCGATCTGCGGTGAAATCCTCGCCGCTGCGCGCTTCTCCTGCAGTCGGACCCGATCCCGTTCGCGCTTCCGCTCGGTCATCAATCGCTTCCGCTCTGCCTGGTCGAGGTCGAAGGCTCCGATGGTCTTCAGCCCGAGCCCAGTGCGTTCCTGCATGGACACCCGAAGATGATGGGCCACAGTGTCGGCCGACTGCATCCTCTTCCGGCCTATCGCCTTGGCTTCGATCGATTTCAGTTCTTCCTCGTCGAAGAACGGAGCGAAGACGGCGCACCACGCCCGGAGATCCTGTCCCGACTTTGCAAGGGCGACCGCCTCGACGTAGATGCAAGCATCGTCCGTGTCGGGGAGCCGCGCTCCATGCCGTGCGTTGATCAGCTTCTCGATCTCTCGCAGCCGCATGATCGACAGATCGAAACGCCAGCCCCGCTTACGGCGCTGCCCGAGGATGCACCCGCCAATTCGCGTGACACCCGACCGATTCCCCTGACGTTTTGCCTGCAGCGCCGATTGCACTGCGCCCGCGTCCGATGTATTCTCGTTATGTTCCTTTCGATCGGAATAGCCTTCAGATACCCCGCACGGCCCAATGACGTGCGGGGTTTTCTTTTGCTCAGCTCGCATCGGATGCCCTCCGGACAGGAAGTCCACGGGCGGCCGCGATGGCCTCGCAGGCTTCAACGGCCGAAAGCCCGAACCGCTCCTTCAGCGCCGGCACTGCTAGCCGGGGCGGCACTGTCTGCAAGCGCAGCCATCGGGCCGCCTCGGTGATCTGGTGCTGATCGTCGGCCATCATGCCACCGCCCTTCCGGCAGCGCGACGGCGCTCCCAGGCCTCGATCTCGGCTGCCAGGAAATAAGAGCGGGAATTGATCACCATAGGCGCGGGGAAACCCATGGTGGGGTGCTTGATCCACCGATGAACGGTCATTCGAGTGACCGAGTAACGTTCGCAGATATTGCGAAGCGACAGATAGCGATTGTCCTGCATCTGCTTTACCTCCTTTGTTACGTATCGGAGGAGAACAAACAGGCTTTCGCGCTTTCCCGCTAAATGGTCAGTCGGAAAAGTTTTTGCGTCCGAACAAACGTCATCGTTCGTGGAACAGGAACTCGAGCTCTAAAGCCTTGTCTTTGTGGTTGCGGACAAATGCCCTCATCTCGTCCGGTGTCGGTTCCATGTCGCCGCTCATCGTGCGAATGAACCGAAGCAGCGGGCCGCCTGCAGTGTCGGTCTCAGGGTTTGTTGATGTCTTGATCTCTCTGCCCAACCGACAATGCCAGAAGGCAAGCAGCGATAGCCAATAGGCAAAACGGCGCTTCTCTGCGCTGTTCGATCCCGGGATCATCGGCCAACCCGACGCATCGAAG
Source organism: Rhizobium sp. (assembly GCA_003527225.1). The sequence continues at coordinate 6,059 of DPXQ01000045.1, read as the reverse complement.
TGCGCTTTCTCTTTTTCCGCCGATCGAAGGGCCAGCGCATCAAGCATGACCTTTGCATCGTCGACGGGTACAGCAAATTCGTAATACTTGGTCCAGGCTTCACTCCCCTTCACCGCGATGACGTCGTCGGGCTCGTCGTCCAGCAGGACCGACAACTTCTCAGCCAAGCGCCGGATCTTCAATTGCCGATCCAGTTCCTTCTTCGAAAGGTGTGCCTCACTAATCAGGAAGGCGAACCACACGGCAGAAGTGAGCCAAATCAGATCATCGAACGATAGGGAAACACCTTGCTGTTGCAGCTCGGCCAAGAGGTTATCAGGGCAGTTTATCCCTTGGTCGCGCAATGAGGACAATAACCGGTTGGCTTCGCCCCCTTCTGCCGGCCGGTCCCATTCGTCGAGAGCTTCGTCGGCGCCCTTCATGACACCGCCCTGATAGGCTCAACATTGTGCGGCAGCGCCCTGCCCTCGGCGACGTGCAAGACGTGATCGGCCCAGATCTTCAGCGCCCTGCCCTTCTCGTGGGCATAGGTTGCGCGGTTATATGTGCCGGCCACGCCAGCGCGGTGGCCTGAAACGTGGTTGAGGATCGCCTCGACTATATGGGGTGCTATCCCCAGCTCATGCAGTCCAGTCGACAGCGTCCGTCGAAGGTCATGAAAGGTCCAAGGGGCGATTGTCACGCCCTGGGGATCTTCTCCGCGCTCTGCGGCTTCCTCGCGGGCAATCTCGACCATTGCAGTTTCCAGCAAGGTCTTCGCCCGGGAATAGGTTTGAAAATAACTGGCCCCTGTGCTGATGACGTAGGTCTTTTTCCCGTCCACCGTAGGCAAGGCCTTCAGCAAGTCAACGACGGCCTGAGATAGGGGGACCTCGTGTTCCTCCCCGTTCTTCGCCCTATGGTCGGGGATCAGCCATATCCGCTTTTCGAGGTCGATCTCTGCCCAAGCGGCCGCGCTCACTTCCTCCCGACGCTGGCCCGTCAGCAGAAGCAACCGGCCGAGATCCCCAGCCGGCCAGCCGACCTTTCCGCAAGCGAGCCAGAACAACCGAATCTCAGCATCCGACAGAAACCGCTTCCGAGGCTTGGCCTTGCTCTCTGGCTTCACTCCGATCATGGGTGACACCTCGATAAGCTCCTTGTCCGCGCACCAAGCGAAAAACTTCGACATCACAGCAAGCGTCCGTATCTCAGCCGCTGGCAGCCCCTCTGCGCTGATCTGTGAGCGAATGGCCTTCACATCGGCCCGCGTGATGGAGCTGATCAGGCGGTTTCCCCAAGCGGGCCTGAGCCTGTTTCTGAACACCGAACGGGCGGCGGCTATGGTGTTTGGGCGATTGTGCTTCTGCAGGTATTCCCGGTCATACCGACCGAGGACGTTTTTAACGAGGTTGGACTCGTCGGCCTGCTCCGCCTTCTGAAGCGACTTCTCCAGAGCCGGGTCTCTGCCCTCTGCTACGGCCCGCAGCGCATCGCCAGCGGCCTTTCTAGCATCAGCGAGACCGAACGCCGGGAAAGCACCAATGGTGAGCTTTCTGGTCCTCGCGCCGTGACGGTATCGGACAGCCCACGATTTGCCCCCCGTCGGCTGAATGATCAGGAACAAGCCAGGCATGTGGCCGTCCGGGATCTCGCGCCTTGAAGGGCCAGGTTTCTCAGCTTCGACGGATCGGACAGTGAGCGCTTTCGCCATGGAGTAACCTCGGGTAACGGCGGGGTAACATCAAAACACTGTCTCGCTTTATAGCAGAATGTTACGTAACAATAGATGCCATGGCCGCGCAGCCCCTACTTTTCATGGCGAATTTAGGATTCGATTTGTTACGCTCTGTCTCGCAAGGTTCGGCGCTGCCTATCATTCGTAATGATGGGGTCGCAGGTTCGAGTCCTGCAAGCGGCACCACTCCCCTAAATGTCCGTACCGAAGACATAGGTAACATCGTGTACCTAAGACATGGGTGACAACCTCATGCCTGGGTTTTCACAGCGCCGGTGCGGACCTCGCAGCGACGTCGGCATATTCCGGTGACCGGACGATGGCCGCGAGGCTGCCGCCGACGGCGATGAGGACCGGGTCGTCATGGCCGATGAGCGCGATACCCCTTTCCATGTCTGAAAGCGTTCCGCGCCACCGGCGCTCCGTCGGGCGGCTGACATTGCTGACGATGACGACGGGGGTCGCGGGGTTTGCGCCTTCGCCGATCAGCCGCGTAGCGATCAGTGGCGCGGTGCGGCCGCCCATGTAGAAGACATTGGTGGTGCGCGGATCGGCAAGCGCCGCCCAGTCCATGTCCGCCGGCAGTCCGCCGTTCCGCGAATGACCGGTGACGAAACGCACCGATTGGGCATGATCGCGATGGGTGAGCGAAAGGCCGAGACGCGCGGCCATGGCGCTGGCGGCGGTGATGCCGGGCACGACGTCGACGGGAATGCCCTCTTCCTGCAGGCGGGCGATCTCCTCCCCTGCCCGGCCGAAGATCATCGGATCGCCGGATTTCAGCCGCACCACGCGTTTGCCGGCGCGCGCCAGCCTGACCATCATGTCGTTGATGTCTTCCTGCCGGCAGCTTGTCCGGCCGCCACGTTTGCCGACCAGCAGGCGTTTGGCCTCACGACGGGCAAGCTCCAGCACCTCTTCGGAGACGAGATCGTCGAACAGGATGACATCGGCGGCCTGAAGCGCGCGAACCGCCTTCAGGGTCAGAAGCTCGGCATCGCCGGGGCCGGCGCCGACCAACGTGACGCGGCCGGTGGCGGGCTCCCTCGCCAGTCTCTCCGCGTCCGCCAGTAGGGTGCGATCCGCGCCTTCCTCCGGCGGCTGGTTTCCGGCGAGTGCGCGGTCGACGAAGCGCTCCCAGAAGGCGCGGCGCGGCTGGCCGGGGGCGAGCCTGTTGCTGACGCGCTCCCGCAAGGACTGCGCCAGCTCGGCCCATTGTTTCAGCGCCGGGGGCAGCAGGGTCTCGATGCGGCGGCGGATCGCCTGGGCGAGGATCGGGGCGGCACCGTCAGTGGAGATCGAGACGATCACCGGCGAGCGATTGACGATAGAGCCGAACTGGAACTGGCAATAGGCCGGCTTGTCGATGACGTTGACCGGCACACCGGCGACAACGGCGGCGGTATAGAAGGCACGGGCGTCGTCGTCGGTTTCGCAGTCAGCGAGGGCCAAAGCCGCCAGTCCGAAATCTTCCGGATGCCAGTGTTCGGGGTGGTGGAGGATCTGACCACGGCGCGCGTGGTTACCCCCCTCTGCCCTGCCGGGCATCTCCCCCTCAAGGGGGGAGATCGACGCGACCGCTGGGGTCTTCGCCCAGCATCGACCCTCGTTGGCGTCCAAGGATGCTTTCACCGAGAGCGCATCGGCACTATCGACCCAAGAGGGAGAGCGACCACGGCGTCTCTTGCCGATCTCCCCCCTTGAGGGGGAGATGTCCGGCAGGACAGAGGGGGGTGCCGGCTGGATACTTTCGGGGAAGCAAGCGATCGTCTCGCCAACCAACCCCCGCATGACATCCGACAATTCATCCCTGGCGCAATAGACATGCACCTCCGCCCCGCAGGCAGCAAGCAGTTCCGCTTTCCAGGCGGCGGCGTCCGAGCCGCCGGCGACGACGACGCGCTTGCCTTGCAGCGACCAGAAGACCGGCAGCTTGGCAAGCGGGGCCATGCGGGATTGGGCTCGACGGGCGGACAGGGGAGCCGCATCCCCGTCATTCCGCGGCAGCGACCTGGCATCCATCAATGATCCCCCTGATCTCGGCGCGGCAGGAGCCGCAATTGGTTCCGGCATAAAGCGTCTCGCCGATCGCTTCGACGGTCTGGCAGCCGCTGCGGACGGCGGCGACGATCTGGTTGGCGCCGACGGAAAAGCACGAGCACACGGTGGCGCCGGGATCGCTTCGGCCGGCCCCCGGGCGGCCTGCGACGACGGCAAAGCGGGTGCGGGTATCGGCGTGCGGCTCGGACACTTGTCCGATCGCCCAGTTGCGCGATACCGAGACCGGCTCGGGCGCAACAAACAGGGCGAGCAGCAAGGCATCGCCGTGGAAGAAGGCGATGCGGGCCTCGCCGCTGGCGCGGTCGCTGTAACCGAGGCTTTCGGCGGCATCGGGCAAGGCGAAATGCGCGCGGCACCACGCCTCGACATCGGCGAGCGGCGCATCGAAGGCGAGTTCGACGCGCCAGCCGCCCTCGGCCCGGGCGAGCGCCCAATAGGTCGCGTCGAGGCCGGTGGGCTTCGCCGCGCTGACTGCAAAACCATAGGCGCCGGCGGAAAAGCGGCGGGCCGCGACCGCGCCGTGCTTGGAGGCCGGCTGGCCGGAGACGGGATCGGTGATCGGCGGCAGCAGCGTATCGACGCGGGCGCGGGCGGAGAACTCGTCCGTCCAGTGCATCGGCACGAAGACGCCGCCGCGGGCCTGCCGCGCCGTCAGCAGGGCGCGCACGATGATGTAGGCGCCGCTTTGGCTTTCGAGCCGCACCAGATCGGCGTCGCCTGTGCCGAGAGCGTCAGCATCGTCGGGATGGATCTCGACGAAGGGTTCGGCCAGATGGGACGACAGGCGCGCGCTCTTGCCCGTGCGGGTCAGCGTGTGCCAGTGATCACGCACCCGGCCGGTGTTGAGCACCAGGGGGAAGTCGGCGGAGGTCCGGACAGGCACGTCGGCATCGACCGCGACGAAGCGGGCTTTGCCGTCGGCATGATAGAACCGACCATCGGCGAAGAAGCGGGTTTCCTGCGGCCCGTTTCCGGCCGGTTGCGGCCACTGGAAAGGTTCCAGCGCGGCAAAGCCGGCCTCGTCTATATCGCCATAAGCGTCGATGTCGAAATCGCGGGCGCCATCATTTTCAAAACCCGACAGCGCCGCGTGCTCGGCAAAGATCTCGGCCGGCGAGGCAAAGTCGAAGGCGTCAGTAAAACCCATGCGGCGGCCGACCTCGGCCAGTTGCCACCAATCAGGCCGCGCCACGCCGGGTGCGGGCAGGAAGGCCCGCTGGCGCGAGATGCGGCGCTCGGAATTGGTCACCGTTCCGTCCTTCTCTCCCCAGCCGGTGGCGGGAAGCAGGACGTGGGCAAGGCGCGTGGTGTCCGTATCGCGCAGGATATCGGAGACGACGACGAAGGGGCATGCCGCGATCGCCGCCTTCACGGCATCGGCGTCCGGCATGGAGACCACCGGGTTGGTGGACATGATCCACAGGGCCTTGATGCGACCGTCCGCGACGGCCTGGAACATCTCGACCGCCTTGAGGCCGGGTTTCTCGGCCATGGTCGGCGCGTTCCAGAAGCGCTGCACGCGGTCGCGATCCGCCGGGTTTTCGATCGCCATATGGGCGGCCAGCATGTTGGCGAGCCCCCCGACTTCACGGCCGCCCATGGCGTTGGGCTGGCCGGTCAGCGAGAAGGGCCCCATGCCCGGACGACCAATGCGGCCCGTCGCCAGATGGCAGTTGACGATGGCGTTGACCTTGTCGGTGCCGCTGGACGACTGGTTGACGCCTTGGCTGTAACAGGTGACGGTCTTTTCCGTGCGTTCGAACAGTAAGAAGAATTCGCGGATCTGCATGGCCGACAGCCCGGTCGCGGCGACCAGATCGGCCATGGTGAGGGACGAGGCCGGGGCAAAGGCCTCGGCAAAGCCTCTGGTATGGGCGCCGATATAGTCCTCGTCGAGCGCGGGACTTCCGGCCAGGTGAGCGAGCAGCCCGTTGAACAGCGCCACGTCGCCATCGGGGCGTACCGCCAGATGCAGGTCGGCAATGTCGCAGGTCATGGTGCGGCGCGGGTCGATGACGACGATCTTCATCGCCGGGCGGGCCGCCTTGGCTGCGGCAATGCGCTGATAGAGAACGGGATGGCACCAGGCGAGATTGGAGCCAGTGAGAACCACCAGATCGGCCAGTTCCAGGTCTTCGTAGGCGCCCGGCACGGTGTCGGCGCCGAAGGCACGGCGATGGCCGGCGACGGACGACGCCATACACAGGCGCGAATTGGTGTCGATATTGGCCGAACCGATGAAACCCTTCATCAGTTTGTTGGCGACGTAATAGTCCTCGGT
>DPXQ01000097.1 GCA_003527225.1 Rhizobium sp. | reverse complement strand
TGGTGTCCTCGGGGCTGGCGGTCAAAAGGTGGCGTTGCAGAAGGCGGCGGTCGACGACAGGCACGCGGATGACACCGAGACGGGGCGGCCGGCCGCACCGCTGCCGGCGGTCACCAGACCCGCGACCAGCATGGCGAAGATCGTCATGGCGAGGCTGAAGATCGTCATCCGTCTTGCTACCTTGGTCATTCCCGTGTCTCCCGCTTCGTCGTTTCGATGATGCCTTTATGAACGAACGGGCCTGAACGCGTCCTGAGGCGGTGGTTCATCTGGCATTCAGATCGGTTAAGGGGAATTCACTTGAAGATCCGCCGGCTGCGTCTAACTCTTGGGGACAACCAGCCCATCATCCCGAGGAACCGGAGAGAGACCATGACCAAGCCGATCGAACTCTATTACTGGCCGACGCCGAACGGCTGGAAGATCTCCATCATGCTCGAGGAGCTCGGCGTTCCCTACGAGGTGAAATACGTCAATATCGGCAAGGGCGAGCAGTTCGAGCCGGACTTCCTCAAGATCGCCCCGAACAACCGCATGCCGGCGATCATCGATCCGGACGGCCCGGGCGGCGAACCGATCTCGATCTTCGAGTCCGGCGCCATCCTGCAATATCTCGGTCGCAAATACGGCAAGCTCTATCCGAGCGACGAGCGGGCCCGCACGGAAGTCGACCAGTGGCTGTTCTGGCAGATGGGCGGGCTCGGTCCGATGGCCGGCCAGGCGCACCACTTCCGCCAGTATGCGCCGGAGAAGATCGAATACGGCATCAATCGCTACACCAACGAGGTGAACCGGCTCTATGGCGTGATGAACCGGCGCCTCGCCGATCGCGATTACCTGGCGGGTGACTACTCGATCGCCGACATCGCTTGCGTCGGCTGGGTCGTGCCGCACAAGAACCAGGGCCAGGACCTCGACGATTTCCCGAACCTCAAGGCCTGGTTCGAGCGTGTCATGGCGCGCCCGGCGGTCGAACGCGGCATTGCCGTCGGCCAGGAGAAGCGCAGCAACATCGCCAAGGACGACGACGCCAAGAAGGTGCTGTTCGGCCAGAAGGCACGGTAAGCCGTCCGGACAACCGCCTGCAAATGACATCAAGGCCCCGGGACGGATAGCTTCGGGACCTTTGTTATATCCGCTCGCGCCCAGATCACAGTCTTGCGTCGGCAAACACGTCCGCTGCCCAGTCCAGGAAGACCCTCACGCGCGATGCCAGCTGCCGGTTCTGCGGATAAAGCGCGGAGAGCGGCGTCGGCGGTGGCGGATACTGGGGCAGGATCTCGACCAGCGCGCCGGACTCGAAGTCGGCCGAGAGGCGATAGCGCGGTGCCTGGATCAGCCCGAACCCCAGACGCGCCAGATCGGCCATGGTGTCGGAATTGTTGACCGTCAGCCGGCTCGGCAGGCGCACGAAATGGGTCTGCCCCTCGATAAGGAATTCCAGCGGCATGGTCTCGCCAGTCCGCGACGAGACGAATCCGACGCAGACATGGCCCTTCAGATCGTCGATCGATGACGGCATGCCATGCTTCTCGATATAGGCGGGACTGGCGCAGGTCACCTCCTGTATCGTGGCGAGCCGCCGCATGATCATGCCGCTGTCCGCCAGGTCGCCGGCCCGGATCACGCAATCGATGCCCTCGCGTACCAGATCGACCAGCCTATCTCCCTGGCCGATATACAGCTCCAGCAAGGGGTATCGGTCGAGAAACTCCGGCAGCCGGGGCAGCAGGAAGGTTCGCGTCAGCAATCCATGCGCATCGATCCGCAAGGTGCCTTGCGGCTGGGCATTGCGAAACACGCTGTTGGCGTCCTCCACCTCCGACAGGATCGAGAGGCAGCGCTGGTAATAGGCCTGGCCGTCGAGCGTCGGCGTCACGTGCCGCGTCGTGCGCTCGAGGAGCCTTGCTCCCACATCGGCTTCCAGCAGCTTGATCGCCTCGGTTGCGGTCGATCGCGCCAGGCCGACGTCCGCCGCCGCAGCGGTGAAGCTGCGCCGTTCCACGACGCGAACGAAAAGCTGCATGCGATCGAGACGGTCCATGGCTTTGTTCACCACAGCCGAATTCTAATGTCAAATCTCTCGTGATTGTTTCCGTTCGACGACAGTCATAACTCTGCGGCAACAACCCAAGGAGAGATGTGATGACAGAAAAATTCGAAAGGACAGCCATCGTAACCGGCGCCTCCAAAGGCATCGGTGCCGCCATCGCCAGACGGCTCGCGTTTGACGGATTGGCGCTTGTCGTAAACTACTCGAGAGACGAGCAGTCCGCGCTCGACGTCGTGGCCGCGATAAAGGCCGATGGCGGGCGTGCAATCGCGGTCAAGGCCGATATCGGCACCCCGTCCGGCGCGGCCACTCTGTTCGATGCCGCCGAGCAGGCCTTCGGTGGCGTCGATGTCCTGGTCAACAATGCCGGCATCATGGCGCTCGGAACGATCGCGACGGTTGAGGACGCGGATTTCGAGCGGCAGGTGGCCGTCAATCTCGGCGGTACGTTCCGGGGTATGCGCGAAGCCGCCCGACGCCTGCGCGACGGCGGCCGGATCGTCAACTTTTCCTCAAGCGTCGTCGGCTTTTACCAGCCGGGCTACGGCGTCTATGCCGCCACCAAGGCGGCGGTCGAGGCCTTGACCCATATTCTCGCCAAGGAGCTCGGTCCCCGCGAGATCACCGTCAATACCGTGGCGCCGGGCCCGGTGGAAACGGAGCTCTTCATGGCCGGCAAGTCCGACGAACTGCTGAAGACGATCATCGGCCTCAATCCGCGCAAGCGCCTCGGCCAGCCGGGCGACATCGCTTCGGTGGTGTCCTTCCTGGCCGGTCCCGACAGCGGCTGGGTCAGCGGCCAGATCATCCGTGCCAATGGCGGCGCGATCTGACGGAGCAATCCGCCGACACGTTCAATCTCAGCAATAGGAGAAGCAATATGCCATTCGTCAACATCAAGACGCCGGAAGGGGCGCTGTCCCGGGCGCAGAAGGAAGAGATCGTCCATCGCACCACCGATATGCTGGTCGAGTATTTTTCGGAAGCCGCGCGGCCCCATACCATGGTTCTGATCGAGGAGGTCAAGGACGGAGGTTATGCCCGCGCCGACGAGGTCTTCATCCTCCCGGACGCCTATCGCGCCAAAGCGGGCAGCTGAACGAAAAGGCCGGCCGATGGGACATCGGCCGGCCTCGATTGCGTTTCCGACCCGGCGATCGGCGCCGGACGCGAAGGCCTTGACCTTTACAGACGCGACCAGGTCTGCGACTTGCACAGCACGGCCATGACGCAGCCCTTCATCTTCAGGGAATTGCCCGACACCGTGCCGGAGCCGGAATAGGTCTTGTCCGCGTCCGGATCGGTGATGGTACCCTTGTAGGCGCCGCCGGCGCCGGCCATCTTGCCGATCTGCTTGCCGGCATGCTTGCCGCTCTTCAGCGTCACGCAGAAGCTGCCGCCGCAAGGCGCGATCTGCGCGGTGGCGCCGCTTGCCGTCTTCCAGTTGCCTTCGATCGGTTCGGCAGCCTGAACCGCGGCGGTCGAAAATGCCAGGGCCGCAACCGCGGCGACGATAATCATGCGCATTGTGTAACTCTCCTCCCGAAATGAGCCCAATGCTGACCGACCGGCGCTCCAATGCCGGCATGTCGAAACCATCCAGATGGCCGTCCATGGGTCAGCAGGCGAAAATTATCTTACGCAAACGTAAAGGTAAATAGCCGTCGCGGGCTTTTGCGCGGCTCTGGAAAAGACCGTTTTCGCCTCTCAAATCGTGCTGGAGCAAAAGCCCAGTCGTTCTTGTGGTTATCGTTCCGTTTAAATCCATGTCTGAAACTTTCGTAAATTTTGAACCGAAAGCCTTGGAATTCAGGAGCGGCGATGCTTAACGAAAAGCCAAGTTTACAAAGCATTTGTACTTTGTTTTCAGCAAATTAATCATGGATTTTAAGCGCCCGTTGAAAGCCTTTTGGCATAGTGAAGTCATCAAACGAGCAGGGAAAACCCGCCGATCCGGAAGGACCCATAAGACGCCGCGACAGACGGCCAGGGTTCCAAAGGAAGGCCTCTCAAGGGCCAAAACAGGGACAGTTTAAACCGTTAGGCTAGACAGGGACAAAACCGATGGCACGCTTTGAAATGCACAATTCCGAAATGGCCACCATGGGTGGCGAAACCCGCGCCGATGTCTTCTGCGACATGGG
>DPXQ01000118.1 GCA_003527225.1 Rhizobium sp. | reverse complement strand
TGAACTTCGCAACTACCAAGGCCGGGCGAGCCAAGGCGCTCAGTCGGCCATGATGATCGATGAAGGCCTTCGCGCCTATATGCTGAAGGTATACAACCTGATGGCATTGGGTTTGGCGATCACTGGTATTGCCGCCTACCTGACCTTTCAGATGGCGGTCGACAACGGCCAGCTGACCGCGTTTGGTCAAGCGATCTATGTCAGCGCCCTGAAATGGGTGATCATCTTCGCTCCGGTCGCGCTCGTGTTCTTCATGAGCTTCCGGATCCATACGATGAGCGTCGCGGCAGCCCAAACCACCTTCTGGGTGTATGCGGCCCTCATGGGTCTCTCGCTGTCGTCGATCTTTCTGATCTACACCGGCCAGAGCATCGTACAAACCTTCTTCGTGACGGCCGCGTCCTTCGGTGCCCTGTCGCTCTATGGTTACACGACCAAGCGCAGCCTCTCGGCAATGGGCTCGTTCCTGATCATGGGTCTCTTCGGCCTGATCATCGCCTCGCTGGTCAATATTTTCCTGGCATCTTCAGCCCTCGATTTCGCCATCTCGGCGATCGGCGTTCTGATCTTCGCTGGCCTGACCGCCTGGGATACCCAGCGCATCAAGGAATCCTACTTCGAAGCCGATAGCAGCGATGCAGCCGGCCGCAAGGCGATCATGGGTGCCCTTCAGCTCTACCTCGACTTCATCAATCTGTTCCTGTTCCTGCTGCGTTTCCTCGGAAACCGCGAATAACGGAAACGATCGAGATCCGGCGAAGCTGAATGGGTGGCGCCTGAAACGAGAAAACCCCGCTGTCGCCAGCGGGGTTTTATTTTGTCTGGCGCACTCGCCACTTCCATCCACTGAAGCGATTGGCGTTGCCAACGGCAATCAGGGCGGCGCACCTTTTCCACGACAAGAAGGACCGGACACCTCGAGCGGGCAGCCGGCAGTAAGCAGGATCGCTGCAACCATGGCATCAGGCTGCGATGCTCTTGTAGTAGCCAACAAAAAACCTCCGGTTCACACCGGAGGCTTTTTAGGAGCCCTCGTCGTATCTACGGGCCATATCAGATCAGGCGCGCGTTCAGGCAGCCTCTTCCTGTGCATCTTCTTCGTCGACGGTCTTTCCGCGCTTCGGACCCTTGGCGAGATTGACTTCAACAAGCCGAACCGCTTCGGTTTCCGACATCTTGTTCACGGCTGCGATCTCGCGAGCCATCCGGTCGAGCGCAGCTTCATAGAGCTGACGTTCGGAATAAGACTGTTCAGGCTGGTTTTCAGCACGGTAAAGGTCGCGAACAACTTCAGCGATCGAAATCAGATCACCCGAATTGATCTTCGCGTCGTATTCCTGCGCACGGCGGGACCACATGGTACGTTTCACGCGAGCCTTGCCCTGAACCACCTTCAACGCACGCTCGACAAAATCCGTTTCAGACAGCTTGCGCATGCCGATGCTGACTGCCTTGCCAACGGGAACTTTGAGCCGCATTTTGTCCTTCTCGAAATCGATGACGAAAAGCTCAAGCTTCATGCCGGCGACTTCTTGCTCTTCGATCGCGGTAATGGTACCGACGCCATGAGCGGGATAGACGATGGATTCGCCGGTCTTGAACCCCTGACGTGTTGAAGATTTTTTCTGCTGGGTTGTCATTCGTTTCAAAAACTCCCTGTTATGCCACCGGCATCGCGCCGGTGCCGGGTCGGTCAGGCCCGGATGAGACGGGGGAAGCCGTCGGGTCATTCCACTCTAATCCGCTCGGCCACGCGCAAACAAAAACTTTCATCGCGACAGCGACCCGACAAGACAGATGTCGTAATTGTCACGGGGACCGCGCTTGATGTGGTGTTTGCTTTCGTGATGGCTCAGGGCATAGTTATGCCGCAACGTGGATCAGTTTGTGGAAACTAGCACAAAAATATGAGGAAATCAATATTTTACTGCATGTGCTCTGAACGCACAGCGTGAATGGTGAACTTCGCGCTCAAGAATCCTGGCTCGCGCGGCCTCGCTCAAACCGAACCGCCGCGCGGATATCGACTCTCAGTCACCGCTGCCCGGCTTCGGCGAGAAATACTTCTCCAACTTTCCTGAGACCCCGTCCATTTCCTTTGCCTCAGGCAAAGGATCCCGCTTGGTCGTGATATTCGGCCAGATCTGAGCGTATTCGGTATTGATCTTCAGCCAGTTTTCCAGTCCCGGCTCGGTATCGGGCTTGATCGCCTCCGCAGGGCATTCCGGCTCGCAGACACCGCAATCGATACATTCGTCGGGATGGATGACGAGAAAATTCTCGCCCTCATAGAAACAGTCGACGGGGCAGACTTCCACGCAATCGGTATATTTGCAGCGAATACAATTGTCAGTGACAATATACGTCATGCGGCACTCCAGAAATCTAACGTTTTCGGCGCGGGGATAGGCTTTCGGGCAATCCTGCGCATCAATGGTCACAACTCGTAAGACGAACGGAGGAAACGAGCCCTCACGATGTCAGCGGGACAGGCCAGTCAGCTAATGCCTTATTCGGTCCATTGCAAGGATAAACAATCCGCAAAACCGCCCCTTGGGGAACAGCGTTTCTATTCCTCGCCCCATGGCTCATCCGGTCGCAATCGGTCGAGCGCGCGGCGCTCCTTTTTTGTCGGACGCCCCGAGCCGGGAAGCCGTGCCGCCAGTTCGAACAGGCTCAACACAGCTTGCTCGTTCTCGGGCGGCGTCAAATCGTCATAAAGCAGCCGCGCCTCTTCGTAAGGTCCGCGCCGCACACCGGCCTGCCTCACCAGGAGGACGACATCACGCCGGGGATCGGCGATACCGATACGGTCCCCCGGCTTAACCATATGGCTCGGCTGGGAAATTTTCCGATCATTGACGCTGATTTGTCCCGACACGATGCGACTCTGGGCAATCGAACGCGACTTCGCCATGCGCGCGAAAAACAACCATTTGTCGATGCGCTGACGCGAACCGTTCTCTGGCTGTTTTTCATCCATGGGCCTACTTCTTCATCTGCTCCTTGAGAGCCGCGAGCTTCGCGAAGGGTGAATCCGGGTCTATCGGCTTCTCCTTGCGAGGGGGCTTTGCTTCGAAGCGGGCGGTCTGCGGCTTTCCGTCGCGGTCACCGCGATGCGGACGGTCCTTGCGGTCGCCTCGTTCCTGCCGTTCCGCCTTTGCGCCACCGTGCCCGCGCCCGCCATCACGGTCCTTCGGCTTGGAGGCTGCTGCCCCTTCCCGGCGGCGCTCGTCCCGCTGGCCTTCAGTGCGTCCCTCACCCGCGCTGCGGTTCCCGCGACGGGCTCCCTGAGTCCGCGCGCCTTGCTGATTGTCGTTGCGTCCACCGGGCCGCCACAGCAACACGACTTTTGGTTCTGCCGGTGCAGGCTCGTCGCCGACGACAGTCGCCTCCACAGCCCCTTCGGTCACTGATGCCTCTGCCGTTTCCAAGCCCTGCTCCGCGACCACCTGAACCTCTTCGGCGCTGGTCCCTTCGGCATTAACGTCGACCTCGGCCTGATCGGATTTCTCCGCGCCTTCCTCTGCAGGCGCCGCGACCGGAGTGGCGCTCGCGTCCTGGCTGGAAAGGAAAGCTTCGGCTGCTTCGGCTGGAACGGTGTCGGCGCGGTATCCGAGACCCTTGAGGATTTCCTCCATGTCGTCGGGTGTCGCGCCGAGAATCGAAAGCATGGCGGTGGTCGTCGTGAACCGCCGTCCATCATAGGCGCCGTCCGGACGTCCGGCCTGACCGGGCTTCCATTGCAGGAGCGGACGGATCAGATCGGCGAGGCGTTCGAGGATATCGATCCGCACCGCGCGTTTGCCGAGAAAACGGAAACCGGCGAGCTTGTAGAACATGCGCTCGAAGCTCGGGTCCGTGACCACGGACGTGCGGCCTGCCGCAAGAACGGGAATGAGGTCGCCATAGCCGGGCTTGTCCAGCCCGTCATTCTTCAGAGCCCAAAGCAGCGTGATCAATTCAGCCGGAGCGGGTTTGAGAAGCGCCGGCATGAAAATATGATATGCGCCAAAACGCACGCCATAGCGCCGAATCGAAGCCCGCGCTTCCTGATCGAGTGACTTGACGTCGTCAGACACTTCGCGGCGGAACAAGACCCCCAGGTTCTCCACGAGCTGGAACGCAAGACCCTTTGCAAGGCCCTGCAGGTCATCGGCGCGCGAAAGGTCGTCGAGCGGTTTCAGAACTGTCGAGATGTGATGGTTCACGAAGCGCTCGATGCGGGCGACGACATGATCGCGAGCATTGCCGGTCAATTGTTCGTCGGCAAGAAGGATGACGCGGGGATGCAGAATATGGTCGCTCTCGGCCAATCGCGCCACCGGATCGCCGAGCCAGCGCACGAGGCCATCCGAGCTGATCGCCAGATCGCTGTTACCCGATGCATGGAGCCTCGCCGCACGCGCCTCGAATTCGAGCGCAAGAGCCCTCAGCGCGGCAGCATGCACAGCCTTCGCATCGGACCCTTCCATTCCCGCAAGGGGCGTAAACCGGAACCCGGCGAGTTGTCCCGTGTGATGCCCTTCAACAAAGACATCGCCATTCACACTTATTTCAGCTTCCAGCATCGCATTCTCTCTCAAGCGCTTCATGAGCACAGATGTCCTGCGATCAACAAAGCGTTTCGTCAACCTTTCATGTAACGCATCGGACAAGCGGTCTTCGATTTCACGCGTCTTTTCTTGCCAGTGTGTCGGATCGGCAAGCCATCCTGGACGGTTTGACACATATGTCCATGTTCGGATCTGCGCAATCCGCGCCGAAAGCGTATCGATCTCCCCATCCGTCCGATCAGCCCGATGGACCTGCTCCGCCATGAAGTTCTCGTTCACCGTGCCATAGCGCACGAGATCGGAAAAGAGGCTGGAGATAAGATCGGCATGTTGGGCGGGCGTAATCCGACGATAATCTGGAAGCGCGCAGGCCTCCCAGAGCTTTTCCACGCGTTCCGGGTTCGTGGCAAGGTCGATGACTTCCGGATATCGGGCGAGGTAGTCGAGCGCCTGCTGGTCGATCGCCGGAAGCGCGCGCGTGAGCCCTTCGACGCGCGGCGCTGCATCGAGACTGCGCCGCAGCGCTGCGATCGAGGAAAAGTCGAACTGGGCCGTGCGCCATTGGAGCACCCGGACGGGATCGAACTCGTGGCACTCGAGCCGTTCGACGAGTTCATCCTCCAGAGGATCCACGCGCCCCGTCACACCGAAGGTGCCGTCTTTCAGATGGCGGCCCGCTCGTCCCGCAATCTGCCCAAGCTCGCCGGGATTGAGGTTGCGGAACTGGTAGCCGTCGAACTTGCGGTCCTGGGCGAATGCCACATGATCGACATCGAGGTTGAGTCCCATGCCGATCGCATCAGTGGCCACGAGGTATTCGACATCGCCCGCCTGATAAAGCCCCACCTGTGCGTTGCGCGTGCGCGGGCTGAGAGCACCGAGGACGACGGCCGCCCCACCTCGCTGCCGCCGGATGAGCTCGGCGATCGCATAGACTTCGTCCGCCGAAAAGGCGACGATCGCTGTCCGCTGCGGCAGACGGGTAATCTTCTTCTGTCCGGCATAGAAAAGCTGCGAAAGGCGCGGACGCTCGACCACCGTAATGCCGGGGAGCAATTGCTGCAGGATCGGCTTCATCGTGCCCGATCCAAGCAGCAGGGTTTCCTCGCGTCCGCGCAAATGCAGCAGGCGGTCGGTAAAGATATGGCCGCGCTCCAGATCGCCGGCAAGCTGGATCTCGTCGATGGCGACGAAGGAGGCCTTTGTCTCCCGCGGCATCGCCTCGACGGTGCAAACGGAGAATCGGGCACCAGGCGGAGCAATCTTCTCCTCCCCCGTGACAAGCGCTACCTGGGAAACCCCGACGCGCTCGACGACACGGGTATAGACTTCGCGCGCCAGAAGGCGCAACGGCAGGCCGATGATCCCAGAGCCATGGGCCACCATGCGCTCGATCGCATAGTGGGTCTTGCCGGTATTGGTCGGCCCCAGCACAGCGATGACGCCGCGGCCGCTCAGGATCATGGGTTGCGAAGTCAAATTCCCGCTCCACTTGGAAGGAGTTGCCGGTTATCGCCTAGCGGCGGATCGACGACTTGGCAAACACATGGCGACGATTGCCTATAAAGGCAAGCCACCCGTGACAGGAGAACCAGATTCCTTCTCCCCGGCCGCAAGAAAGGCCCAAAATACGAGATGGAAACGGCCGTCGTTAACGCACGGAACAGGCTGCGAACGAATCAGCGACGAATCGCTGACTCGTCGCGATTCAGGATTTGTTCACGGCTACATCTCGGCAACCGCGCAAGAAGCGACACAAAATGCTGATTCGGATCAACGGCTTGCAGCTTCGATTCCGGCCCGCATATTAACCATAATCTCTGTGGAACCTCTCTGCGCCCGGATGCGTTGTCAGTGCTGAGGTATACCGAGATGACTCTCCTCCCACCGCCTGCCGAATGGATCAGCGACAAGCCCGGTCAGAACTTTGTTCTGATACATGGCATGGTCATGGCTCCTGCGTTCTGGACCGTCTTCGCGCCGGACGTCACCCGCCAAGGGCGCACCGTCGCCTATCCGCTCCCCGGCCATCATCCATGGCCCCTGCCAGAGCCCGGCGCACCAATCAACGCCCGCGAAGTGGTCGATGCCATGGCCGAGGCGATTGCCCGCGACTTTTCCGACGAACCGGTCAATCTGATCGGCCATTCGACCGGAGGCTTTTTGTCGCTGCTGCTCGCTGTGCACCGCCCGGATCTCGTGCGTTCGGTGGTCTTGCTCGGCGGCTTCGCCTGCGGCCGTTTCGAGGGCAACGAACGCTTCGCGGCACGCATGCTGCGCGTTCCGCGCATCGGACCCTATCTCTTCCGCCATTTTTTCAAACGCTGGATCTCGACCAGGGAGCAGTTCCGCTGGGGCTCGATCGAATGCGTCCACGACAAGTCCTGCCCCTGGGAAGACAATCGTGCGGCAACCGCGATGGAAATGGTGCGCGGTCACTTGCTGTGCACCCGCCCGGAGGACGTCGCGGCCTGCGTGCAGTTCATCTCGAGCACCTCGATCCTCGCGGAACTGCCGGCAGTGACGATTCCCGTGCTCAACCTGATCGGCGTCCACGACGCCATCGTTCCGCCTTCGCACCAGTTGCGGCTGTCGAAGCTGCTTCGCCGGGCACAGACCGTACTGTTCGGCGACTGTGGCCACCTGGTGATGGTCGAGCAGAAACGGCAGATGAACAAGGTGATTGCCGGCTTCCTCGATCCACACTCATCCGTCGCAGCCGCCCTTGGCAACCGCTGGGAGAGCCATTCCGCCCCGCTGCTCGACGGGCTCGGGCCGGACTTTTCACCCGTCCAGCTGCAACGGCTGGAACAATTCTCTTCGGACGACGTTGAAGCGACACGAATACCGAGTTTTGCACTACTGAATGGGGAGGGTCACCATGTTGAGCACAGTTCTCATCGTCATCGTCATTTTGCTTCTGATCGGCGCGCTGCCCAATTGGGGTTATAGCCGCAACTGGGGCTATGGACCATCCGGTGGCCTGGGCCTCGTTGTCCTTATTCTTGTCATCCTGTTGCTCATGGGCCGGATCTGAGCCCGGTCAAAAACGAAGAGGAGAACCGACGATGAAGAAAACCCTTCTTGCCCTTGCCCTGATTGCCCCGCTGGCTTCTTGCACAGCGACTGAACGCGGTGCGTCAGTCGGCGCCGCGACCGGTGCCGTTATCGGTGGCGTTGCCACAAACTCCGTCGGCGGCGCAGCCGTCGGTGCGGTGGTCGGTGGTGCCGCAGGCGCCTTGATCGGACAGTCCCAGGAACGTTCCGGATATTGCATCTATCGCGACCGCTACGGCCGCACCTACGAAGCACGCTGCCGCTAAGGTACAAGCAGCGCTGCATCCAGAAAGCCGCCGGTCCGCCACCGGCGGCTTTTTGCTGCCTTTACACCTGCCGCGTTAACATCGGGGTCAAGGCAGGAACGAATCAGCGGCGAACTGCTGACTCGCTAAGTCTCCCGGTCTGTTCGCCGCGACTTATTATAGGAAACCAAATTGTTAACCATAGAAGCGATTGCTCGCGCCGCGCGCTGCCGTTGCCCTATGAGTGCTGAGCGCCATTGGCAAATCTCCGCATGGCTTCGGAAAACGGCGCTTGACCTGAACTATAGTTGAGGTCCTACTTTGCTGTCTCCTTGAGAAAGCAAAGGTGACACGATGACCAAAGAAATGATCGGTGGCGGACAAAGGAGCATTTTCCGGGTGGACGGGTTCATCGTCCCCGCCACGGCGAGGACCCAGTTCCTCGAGCGGCTGATGACCATCAAAAGCTTCCTAAGCAGCCAGCCCGGATGCCTCTACAACAGGATCGCGGAAAACGACGCCGGTGACGGCGCCACCCGGATGATCACGATCGTCGAATGGCAGGATCAGACGGTCTTCGAGCGCGCGAAATCAGAGGCTGCGGCGTTCTACGCGCAATCCGGCTTCAGTCCGGCGAAATTCATGGAGCAAATGGGCATCAAGCCCGACTTCGCGATCTATCGAGACCTGGCTGAGTGAGTGAAAAAGTTCGAGATCCATCGAATGCGTTCTGAGCCAAGGGAGCTCATGCATCCGCAGATGACCGGGGCTCGTCCAACCCGATGTCAGACGACGAACTGCCCGCCGTTGGCGGAAATCGTCGAGCCGGTGATGAAGCCGGCATCATCGGATGCAAGGAACACGACGCAACGGGCGATTTCTTCTGGTTCGCCGAGACGCCCCACCGGAATCTGCGGAATGATGCGCTCGTTCAGCACTTTCTCCGGAACCGCCAAGACCATCTCCGTGGCGATATAGCCTGGGCAGATGGCATTCACCGTAATGCCCTTGGCCGCACCCTCCTGGGCTAGCGCCTTGGTGAAGCCGAGATCGCCGGCCTTCGCGGCAGAATAGTTGACCTGCCCCATCTGCCCTTTCTGGCCGTTGATCGAGGAAATGGTGATCACGCGCCCAAAATTCCGGTCTCGCATGCCCGGCCAGACGGGATGGGTCATGTTGAAGACACCGGTCAGATTGGTGCCGATCACCTCGTTCCATTGCTCGGGCGTCATTTTGTGAAACATACCGTCGCGCGTGATCCCGGCATTGTTGACGAGGATTTCCACAGGTCCGAGTTCCGCCTCGACCTTCGCGACACCTTCCAAACAAGCGGCATAATTGGAGACATCCCATTTGAAGACGGCAATCCCCGTCTCCTCATGGAAGATTTTTGCCCTCTCGTCATTGCCCGCATAGTTTGCCGCGACGGAATATCCGGCCTTTTTCAGCGCAATCGAGACTGCCGCTCCGATTCCTCTCGTTCCACCCGTGACCAATGCAACTCTGCTCATGCTGTCTCTCCTCAAAAGATGGCTTGATCGTGCACCGACTCTTCTGGTGGAGTCGTTGTTAGGACAGTTCTATGACAAGTAGTTCGGCCTTGAGCCCCCGTGGCACGGATTCGTTGCCGCAGCACAGATCGCGACCCGCGCTTAGAAAGCCTCCAAGCACATGGCGATACCCATGCCGCCGCCGATGCAGAGCGTAGCGAGGCCCTTCTTCGCCCCGCGCCGCTTCATCTCAAAAAGCAGCGTATTGAGGATGCGGGCACCCGACGCGCCGATCGGATGACCGATGGCAATCGCGCCACCATTGACATTGACGATCGACGTGTCCCAACCGAGATCCTTGTTGACCGCGCATGCCTGCGCCGCGAAGGCTTCGTTGGCCTCCACGAGGTCAAGATCCGAAACACTCCATCCGGCCTTTTGAAGAGCCTTGCGCGAGGCGGGGATCGGGCCTGTTCCCATCACCTGCGGATCGACGCCGGCGGTCGCCCAGGACGCAATGCGTGCAAGCGGGGAAATGCCGCGGCGCGCAGCCTCGGCTTCACTCATAAGCAAGGCCGCAGCGGCGCCATCATTGATGCCGGAGGCATTGCCGGCGGTCACCGTTCCTTCCTTGTCGAAGGCCGGTTTCAGCTTGGCCATGTTCTCGAGCGTGGCGCCGAAGCGGATATATTCGTCGGCATCGACCGTGATGTCGCCCTTGCGGCTGGACACCACAACCGGAACGATTTCGTCCTTGAAACGGCCGGCGGTCTGCGCGGCTTCGGCCTTGTTCTGCGAAGCAACGGCAAAAACGTCCTGCTCATCGCGCGACAACTGCCACTGGCGCGCCACGTTTTCGGCGGTGGTGCCCATGTGATAGCCATAGAAGGCATCGGTCAGGCCGTCCTTGATCATGGTATCGATCATCTTGAAGTCGCCCATCTTCACGCCGCCGCGCAGATGCGCGCAGTGGGGTGCCATCGACATGGATTCCTGCCCGCCAGCGACAATGATATTGGCATCGCCGGTGGCGATCTGCTGCATGCCGAGGGCAACAGCGCGTAGGCCCGAGCCGCAGAGCTGATTCATGCCCCAGGCGGTTGCTTCCTGCGGGATACCCGCCTTCATGGCTGCCTGCCGCGCCGGGTTCTGGCCGTGACCGGCCGTGAGGATCTGCCCGAGAATGACTTCGTCGACTTCCTTGCCGTCGACGCCCGCGCGCTCCAGAACGCCCTTGATCGCCACCGCCCCGAGTTCGTGGGCCGGTATGTTGGCAAATGCACCGTTGAACGAACCAACGGGTGTTCGCGCTGCGCTGGCAATGACGATGGATGAACTGCTCATGGGCGTATCCTCATTTCTATTCGATCTTTGCGATGAAACTGGCAAAGCTTGCTGTCAGAGTCAAACGGGAAGAGTGGGGATCAACGTCTCGATTCGCGGCATTCTTGACCGGATTTCCGGCCTTCGCCGGAATGCCGGTGCCGCAATGCACAAAGAGATTGTCACCACCCTTCGTTTGCGATTACACTTGACTTGGGAAGAGAAAAAATTCGCTAAATCAACGGGGTTGGAGAACGAAATGGCTAAAGCCGATGGCGAAATCACCATAAAGAAATATGCCAATCGACGCCTCTACAATACGGGCACCAGCACGTATGTGACGCTGGACGATCTGGCCAAGATGGTGAAGAAGGGTGAGGAGTTCGTCGTTCAGGATGCCAAGTCCGGAGAGGATATCACGCATTCGGTCCTGACGCAGATCATATTCGAGCAAGAGTCCAAGACCGGCAACACGCTTCTGCCCATATCGTTCCTGCGCCAGCTGATTTCCTATTACGGCGACCAGATGCAGATGGTCGTTCCGAGCTTCCTCGAACATTCGATGAAGGCCTTCACCGAGCAGCAGTCCCAGATGCGCGAGCAAATGACCAGAGCCTTCGGCGAGAGCCCGATTTCGAAGAACCTGCAGGCGCCGATGCAGCTCATGGAAGAGCAGGTCAAGCGGAACACGGAGATGTTCCATCAGGCCATGCAGATGTTCTCTCCTTTCCTCTCCCCGCAGCCGCCAAAGGAGACGAAAAAGGCCGAAGCGAGGGATATCGACGAGCTCAAGGAACAACTTCGCACTCTGCAGAACAAGCTCGACAAACTCTGATCGTATTAAGTCGGCTTTGCCGCCACGGCTTGGATGCCGCGAAGTCTGCGGGTGCCCTCAAAGGCCGATCGAGACGTCTCGCCCGGCTGTTCTGATGGAAACGACGACACCGCCGATGACATCGATGAACGCGATGGTCATGAGAATGAAGAATACTTGCGTGGCTGCATCGCGGACCAGCAGGAACTCCACCAGAAACGCAACGAATACCAGCATCGACAACATGTGATTGACCAGCGAACCGGATCCGTTCCGCGTCGCTTTCAGGATCTCGCCGAAGAGCAGGACCAGCGCGACCAGGATAAAGATGTCCGCTATCGATAAGGCCCAGACGGCCCCCGAGAGCATGGAGAGCGATAGAACGACGTGTCCGAGAGCCGCAGTTCCGCCACTCCCGAACAGGCCCAGCATGGCGAGATTGTAGAGGGCCAGGGGAACGATCATCAGCGGAATGACTGCGAGCATGTGTCCAAACCCTCTATGACTGGTCGAATTCAGTACAATTCAAGGAAAGTCATAGACGAACATTTCTGCGGAGAAAATGTCCCGATCCCGAAAAAGTAAAGGCCGGCAAAAGCCGGCCTTCAATGCAATCACCGTGGAAACGGTAACTTATGCGCTTTCCTTCGGCGTCAATACCTGACGGCCGCGATACATACCGGTCTTCAGATCGATATGATGCGGACGGCGCAGTTCGCCGGAATTCTTGTCTTCGACATAGGCCGAGGCCTTGATAGCGTCGGCAGAGCGGCGCATACCGCGCTTCGACGGACTTGTTTTTCTCTTCGGTACAGCCATTTCAATTACTCCACTTGACGGGCAAGACATGCAGGTCGGCCGGAAACCAGAGCCGAAAATTACACGTCTCAATCTCGGAATTTTGGCGGCTTATACATGCCAAGCGCGGCCTTGACCAGTCCCCGTGCTCAAATTTTCCTGTTCGCGCATTTAAAAGGAATGATCAGACTTCATCCTCGGCAACGATCCATGGCTCGGCCAGAGCGGCCTCATGCCATTTCACCCATGCCGGATGAGACTTCATCGCGGCTATATAGTCCAGTGTCTCACTGTCGTCTACCAGGTCATAGGTGTCGAACCGGTTGACGACAGGGGCATACATGGCGTCGGCGCCCGAGAATTCCCCGAACAGAAAGCGGCCACCCGACCGTCGACGCATCTCGCCCCACAGGGATTTGATGCGTTCCACGTCCGCCATGACGTCGTCGGATACCTCGATCGCCTGTTTCTTCCGGCGCATGTTCATCGGGCAGGCATTCCGCAAGGCACGGAAACCGGAAAGCATTTCCATGGAGATCGATCGTGCGAGCGCCCGATCCTGACGATTTTTCGGCCAGAGGCCGGCATCCGGAACGATTTCAGCAACATATTCGATGATTGCCAGCGATTCCCAGACACGCAGGTCGCCATGGTAAAGAATAGGAACGCGCCCGGTTGGGGAAACTTCCCGGATCTTCGGGTTACCTGCGGCAAAATCGAAAGGAATAAGCCGTTCCTCGAATTCTACTCCGCACCCGGTAAGTGCCATCCACGGGCGCAACGACCAGGAAGAATAGTTCTTGTTGCCTATATAGAGAATGAGGTTGTCCATCGCCGCTGCTCCATCATCGTGCCGACCCGCGAAGACTAGACGCTTCGGAAATCCCGCACCAACGAATCTTTGGAAACTCAATCATAAAGGCATTTGATGTATGCGCCGGATCTGCTGGCGCGCCGATCGACGACGGCAGCGAGGCGCTTCATTCCGCTCGATGGTTTGCTCGCCACACGTTCGATCGGATTTGGCAATGATACTGCGAGGAGCGTCGCCTGACGGGCCGACAATTTCGACGCCGGAACCTTGAAATGGTATCGCGCCGCCGCTTCGATCCCGTAGATTCCCGGCCCCCATTCGGCGATATTGAGATAGATCTCCATCGTCCGCTTTTTCGACCATATGGCATCGGCGAAAATCGCCAACGGCATCTCCAACCCCTTGCGCAGCAACGACCGGCTATTCCACAAGAATAGGTTCTTGACGGTCTGCATGGAAATCGTGCTGGCGCCGCGCGTCGGCTCACCGGAAAGCGCGTCGTCGACGACCGCCTTCATTTCCCCCCAGTCGACGCCATAGTGGGAACAGAATTGCCCATCCTCGGACATCATGACCGCGCTGACCAGATGAGGCGATATATCATCGAACTCCACCCATTGGCGATCATATCCCCGGAAGGTGAGGAAGTCGCCGATCATTAATGTCGAGAGGGGATGAACGAAGTCCGGGCGATAGAGAAAGACCAGCAGATAGGGCAATAGAAGAAGGCCTATCAGCACGGCGGCAATTCTCTTGAAGACAATGGAGCTAAAACGTACACCTGCGGGAGCAGCCCTCATGGTTTCTCCGATTTCGCCTTCTTCCGCCAATAGAAGTCTGCCCGATGCTTTCAATCAGTCGTTTCTCTTAGCCTTCCTCTCCGGCAATGGCCAGTCCGCACAACGGATCGGGCCGCATTTCCCGCGCAAATTACCGTTGCCACCTGCCATTGCCCATGCCAAAGAACCGGCATGAGCACCCTGACCCGCACTTTCGAAATCCAGCTACGCGATACGGCCACACAGATCGAGAGCCTGCTGTCGACGCTCCTGGCGGCACAGCCCCTCTCCGACGAGATCGCGCGCCCTCAACACCTGCTGGACGCCACGCGCCACGCCGTGCTGAATGGAGGAAAACGTCTTCGGCCGTTCTTGGTGACAACGAGCGCCGCCCTTTTCGGCGGCGATGCGCAAGCGGCCCTCCGCGTGGGTGCCGCACTTGAATGCCTGCACTGCTATTCGCTGGTCCATGACGACCTTCCGGCGATGGATAACGATGACATGAGGCGCGGACAGCCGACCGTGCATATCGCTTTCGACGAGGCGACAGCGATTCTGGCCGGCGACAGCCTGCTGACCTATGCCTTCGATATCATCGCCGCTCCTGAAACCTTGCTGCCCGATCGGGCCAAGAACGAACTCGTGCTGGCACTTGCCCGTGCGGCCGGCATTGGCGGAATGGCCGGGGGTCAGGCGCTCGATCTCGCAGCCGAGAAGCAGGCCCCGGACGAAGCGGCGGTCGTCACATTGCAGGCTATGAAGACCGGCGCCCTGTTACGTTTTGCCTGTGAGGCCGGCCCCATCATCGCGGGATCGGAACCGGCGGATCGACAGCGCGTCCGCCGGTTCGGCGAAATCATCGGGCGCGCCTTCCAGCTTGCTGACGACCTTCTCGACCTGACCGCAGACGCAACCACCTTGGGCAAGGCAACGGGCAAGGACGCCGCGCGCGGCAAGGGAACGCTGGTTGCCCTCAAGGGACAGGAATGGGCCGAAGCCGAACTGGAACGGCTGGTCGGCGAAGCGGAAGCACTGCTGGCACCCTATGGCCAGAGAGCCGGAATGTTGATAGCCGCCGCACGTTTTGTGGCCAATAGGAAGAACTGAACGATCCGGACAATTCGTTCCAATGAATCATCAATTTCCGGATTGGCGGATATCAAATCATCTGACGTGTGCCCGAGCGTGGGAGGCGTTATGCTGCCCTTTCAAATCCAGGAGAACGGGGACCCATGACCGACATTGCCCAGCACTGGCCGCAGGTTATTGCAGCCTATATCATCTATTTGGTTGCGGTAGTCAGCCCCGGTCCAGCCGTCCTGGCGATCATCTCGGCTTCGATCGCCGGCGGCCGCAGGACCGGCCTGACCCTCGCCGCTGGTGTTTTCGCCGGTTCCTTCACTTGGGCATTTGCCGCCGCGATTGGTCTTGCCGCCGTACTGCAAACCTATGCACATCTCCTGCAGATCCTGAAGATCGCCGGCGGTCTCTATCTTTTGTATCTTGGATACAAGGCGCTGCGATCCGCCCTGCGCAAGCAAGATATGGGGGGCGCCCAGGCAGCAGCCCTTGGAGCCAAGAGCGGTCGTCAGATCTTTCTTCGCGGCTATGCCATCCACCTGACGAACCCGAAGGCGATTTTCGCCTGGGTCGCGATCATCTCGGTCGGTTTGCCGGCCAACGCCTCCACCGATGCGGTGGCGATCGTTGTCAGCGGCTGCCTTTTGACCGGCATGATCGTATTCAGCAGCTACGCGCTCCTTTTCTCGACCTCTCGGGCGCTAGCCGCCTATCGCGCCGCCCGCCGCTGGATCGACGGCGCCATGGCAGCACTCTTCTGTGCGGCCGGCATAAAACTGCTGAGCGTTCGGATATGAAAAGGGCGCCGCACGATCCTGAGGCGCCGGTGATTTCAGCAATGCAGGCGTGACTATCCGGCGGTAATCGGGGCGATCTGGATCTCGACGCGACGGTTCTGCGCCCGTCCCTCTGCGGTCGCGTTGGAGGCGATGGGCTGGCTCGGGCCGAAGCCGAGCGCCGATACGCGGCGCGGGTCGATACCCTGGGAGTTGAGATATTCGGCAACCGACATCGCACGGCGCTCCGACAGTGCCTGATTGTGCTCAAGGCTTCCCGTCGAATCGGTGTGGCCGTTCACATCGATAAGCGTGCGCTCAAACTTCCTGAGCACGATCGCCACAGAATTGAGCGTCGGATAGAATTGCGGCATCACCGCATCCTGGTCGGTCGCGAAGGTGATGTTGGACGGCATGTTGAGGATGATGCGGTCGCCCGCACGAGTCACCGAGATTCCCGTTCCCTGCAGTTGGGCGCGCAATTCGGCCTCTTGCTGGTCCATGTAATTGCCTATCGCACCGCCGGCCAATGCGCCGATGCCAGCACCGATCAGCGCGGCATTGCGACCAGAACGGCCACCACCGCCCACAGCAAGTCCGCCCAGCGCGCCGGCAGCAGCACCCAGCATCGCACCACCTGCGGTATTCGACACCTTCTGTTCCCCGGTATAGGGATCGGTCGTCGTGCAAGAAGTCAGGTAAGTTGCGGCAAGCGCGGCGATCGCAAGTTTCTTCATCATCGGTCAAGTCACTCCGTGGTGTTGTGATTCCGGTCAATAAGCCAATTGCGGCAATATGAAGAGCGGTAACGGATCAATTCACTCCGCCGCACTCTTCTGGCCATAGCGCTTGTCAATATAGTCGATCACGAGTGCCTCGAAATCCGCAGCGATATTCGCACCGCGCAATGTCATGGCCTTCTTACCATCGATGAACACCGGGGCGGCCGGCGTTTCGCCGGTGCCCGGCAGGGAAATGCCGATATCGGCATGTTTGCTTTCGCCCGGCCCGTTGACGATGCAGCCCATGACCGCGACGTTCAGCGCCTCGACGCCCGGATATTTCTCACGCCACACCGGCATGTTCTTGCGCAGGTCCTGCTCGATCTTCTGGGCCAGTTCCTGGAACACGGTCGAGGTCGTTCGGCCGCAGCCGGGGCAGGCGGCAACAACCGGCACGAACTGGCGGAAACCCATGACCTGCAGCAGTTCCTGCGCCACCTGCACTTCGCGGGTGCGATCGCCATTCGGCTCGGGGGTGAGTGAAACGCGGATCGTATCGCCGATGCCGTGTTGCAGGACATAGCCTATGGCCGCGGAGGAGGCGACGATGCCTTTGGAACCCATGCCGGCTTCGGTCAACCCGAGGTGGAGCGCGTGGTCGGAACGGCTGGCCAACATGGAGTAGACGGCAATCAGGTCCTGAACCTGGGACACCTTGGCCGACAGGATGATCTTCGATCGCGGCAGGCCGATCTCCTCGGCAAGTTCGGCCGAGAGCAGCGCCGACTGCACGATCGCCTCGCGCGTGACCTGCCGTGCCGAAAGTGGAAAGCCTTCCGCCTGGTTCTTGTCCATCAGCCGGGTCAGCAGTTCCTGGTCGAGCGAGCCCCAGTTGACACCGATGCGCACCGGCTTGTCATGGCGGATCGCCATCTCGACGATATCGGCGAACTGCTTGTCCTTCTTTTCCTTGAAGCCGACATTGCCGGGATTGATGCGATATTTGGCCAGCGCCTCGGCGCAGTCCGGATGGTCGGCCAGCAGCTTGTGGCCGATATAATGGAAGTCACCAATCAGCGGAACATCGAGGCCAAGGCGCAACAGACGTTCCCGGATCTTCGGGACGGCGGCAGCACTTTCGTCGCGGTCGACGGTGATCCGCACGATCTCGGAGCCGGCTTTGTAGAGGGCGGCGACCTGGGCAACCGTCGCGTCGATATCCGCCGTGTCGGTATTGGTCATCGACTGCACGACGACCGGCGCACCGCCACCGACGATCACACCGCCGACATCGACGGCAACGGTTTTGCGGCGCGGCTTGGGATCGAACTCGTCTGCGGAAGTCATGGCATGCCCTTGAACGGCGGGAAAATCACAAAAATCAGGTGGATCAAACATGCGCACTTGTCAACCATACGCTAACGCACGCTAGCGCCTGAACGGACCGATCAGCAGCCGCACCAGATCCGAGAGCTTGACCGAAACCTCATCCATATCCGACATGCGCATTTTCATGCCCTCCGTCGCATCAAGAAGCAGTGAAGCGACACGCTCGGCGGATACACCGGCACCCTGAAGGTCAATATGGCCGCTGGCTTCCTCGGCGGCAAGTCCGGAAGCCACCTCCTCTTCCACTGCCTCGATCCATTCAAGGAAGAGGTCGCTCGCGAATTCGTACTTCGCGTCGAAGATCTCCGCCCCATGCGGCGTGTCGGCAATCTTGCGGTATGGCCGGATGATCGCCTCGTTCAGAGCCTCCTCGACCTTGGAGACCGTGCTCCCTTCGCCTGCGAAGCATTTCGCCACGCTGATCCGCATTTCCGCCATCAGCGCCTGCATGCAGGCACGAAAAATGTCCGCCTTATTACGGTAAAGGATATAGAGTGCCGGACGCGACAACCCCGCGCCGCGTGCGATGTCGTCCATGGTCGTGCGCTTGTAGCCATAGATCGTGAACGCGGCAAAAGCCTGCGCCAGAATGGCTGCGCGTCGCTGATCGGTCTTCGGATCGTCCATGTTTGACAGTGTGACAGATTTCGTTATTTTGTCATAGCGCTGATTTCGCACAGCGAGCCTATTGCAGGAGGAGCCCGAAGTGAACCTGACCGCCAACGGAAAAGTGTATAGCTTCGAAGCGGAACCTGACATGCCCCTGCTCTGGGCATTGCGCGACATCCTCGACATCAAGGGGCCAAAATTCGGCTGCGGCGTCGGGCTTTGCGGCGCCTGCACTGTTATCATCGATGGCCAGGCGGTACGCTCCTGCCAGATTCCCGCTGCCGACGTCACCTCGGAAGTCCGCACGATCGACGGGCTGGCGAACGGTGATACGCTCCATCCTGTGCAGCAGGCCTGGATGGACGAACAGGTCGCCCAGTGCGGCTATTGCCAGGCCGGGCAAATCATGAACGCCGTCGCCCTGCTCGAGACCAATCCGCAGCCGAGCGACGCCGACATCGACGAGGCCATGGCCGGCAATCTCTGTCGCTGCGGCACCTATCCGCGCATTCGCGCCGCGATCAAGCGCGCCGCAGGCGAAATGGCGGGGGCGTGATCATGTCGACAAGCGGAAAGATCGCCCGCCGCACCTTTCTGTTCGGAGCCGTTGCCATCGCCGGCGGCGTCGCCTTCGGATACTATCGCTACAGCAGACCTTTTTCCAATCCGCTCGAAGACGGACTTGTCGAGGGGGAAGCCACCTTCAATCCCTATGTGAAGATCGGCTCCGACGGGAAGATCACCGTCATCGCGCCGCGCGCCGAAATGGGCCAGGGCAGCTACACGACGCTGGCCGCCCTCGTCTGCGAGGAACTCGATGTCCGCCTTGACCAAGTGTCGATCGAGCACGGCCCTCCTTCCCCCGCCTATTACAATTCTGCTGCCTTGAGCGAAGGCGCGCCGGTGCCGCAATTCGACGAAGGCATGGTGGCCGAAAGCTTGCGCGCCGCGATGAAAGTTGTGGCGAAATTCGTCGCCCTACAGTTCACCGGCGGTTCGACCTCGATGGCCGATGGCTTCGAGAAGATGCGCTACGCCGGTGCCGCCGCGCGCGAGGCCCTCAAGGAAGCTGCCGCCCGCAAGCTCGGCGTCGCCGCCTCGGCGCTCAAGAGCTCGGACGGCATCGTCACCGACCCGGCCTCCGGACGCAGTCTTTCCTATGGCGAGTTGGCGCTCGACGCGGCGGTGATCGAGCCGCCCTCGGGCATGGTCCTGCGTGACCGCAAGGAATGGAAGATCCTAGGCAAATCGCAGCCGCGCAAGGACATGCGCGCGAAGGTGACCGGTGCGCCGATCTTCGGCGTCGACGTCAGCCTACCCGACATGCTCTACGGCACGGTGCGGATGAACCCCAGCCCGGGCGGCAAAATGAAATCCTTCGACGCTGCGGCGGCCCTTTCCATGCCTGGCGTCAAGAAAGTCGTGGCGATCGACAGCCCTTACGGCCAGGGCATCGGCGTGATCGCCGACAATACCTGGCGCGCCTTCAAGGCGGCCGAAACCGTCTCCGTCGAATGGGAGCAGGGGCCTGCCCCGGCAAGTTCCACGGAGATCGACGCGGTGCTCTCCAAGGCGCTGGACGGTTCCGACTTCTTCACCCTACGCACCATCGGCGATCCGGACAGGATCTTTGCCGACGCCCCGCGCGACAAAGTGATCGAGGTGCAATACGACGCGCCCTACCTGTCGCATGCGACGATGGAGCCGATGAACGCCACGGCACAACTGAAGGACGGTCTGCTGGAAGTCTGGGCGCCGAACCAGGGACCGACGCTGATCCAGGTGGTCGGCACCCGGATCACCGGCCTACCTGCGGAAAACATCAAGATCCACACGACCTTCCTTGGCGGCGGCTTCGGCCGGCGCATCGAGCCCGACTTTTCCGACTACGCCATCCGCCTTGCCCGCGAGGCGGACGGCCGTCCCATAAAAGTGACCTGGACGCGCGAGGAAGACATGACCCACGGGCCCTATCGTCCGGTGGCCAAGGGTCGTTACAAGGCTGTGCTTGGCGACGATGGCCTGCCTCGCGCGCTGACCGGCTCGATCGCTTCGCCCTCGGTCGTCGCCAGCGCCGTCGGACGCTATTTCCCGGGCGTGCCGATGGGCGGTCCCGACAATGCCCTGATCGACGGCGCCTACAACCAGCCCTACGGCATCGAGAACTACCGCGTCGACGGCCGCAAGGCGCCGATTGTCGTGCCCGTCGGCTTCTGGCGCTCAGTCGGCTATTCCTACAACACTTTCATGCACGAGAGCTTCATCGACGAAATCGCCCATGCCGGGGGCAAGGATCCGCTCAACTTGCGGCGTGCGCTGATGAAGGACTATCCGATAGCCCTCGGGGTAATCGAGAAGGTGGCAGCCATGGCCGCTTGGTCGACGCGACCGGAGCCCGGACGCGCCCGTGGACTCGCTTTCGCCCTCTCCTTCGGAACCTGGGTCGCGCAGATCGTCGAGGTATCCGAAGCCAATGGGGCGATCCGTATCGAGAAGGTGTGGTGCGCTGCCGATCCGGGCATCGTGCTCGATCCGGAAAACTTCAAGGCGCAGATGATGTCGGGCATCATCTACGGCCTTTCTGCCGCAGTCGGTCAGGAAATCACTTTCGCGGATGGCGCTGTCGAGCAGTCGAATTTCCACGATTACGATGCCCTGCGCATGAACCAGTGTCCGGTGATCGAAGTCGAACTGCTGGAGAATGCCCACCGTATGGGCGGCGCCGGTGAACCAGGGACGCCACCGTCCATGCCTGCGCTCGGCAATGCCATCTTTTCCCTCACCGGCAAACGGCTGCGGGCGTTGCCGTTCTCCAAGGAGATCGACTTCGCCTGACGCCTAGCTCCGCGCCTCGCTGGCACGATCGGCATGCCGGGCGAGTCCGGAAAGCGCCAGAACAATCAGATTCAGGAGCGATACCGAAGTGAAGACGGCCGAGAGCGACGTATACTTGGCGATAAAACCGATCACCGACGGGGCAAACAGGATCCCCGAATAGCCGAGCGTGGTAACGACCGAAAGGCCGATCCCGGGCGCAAGGCCGGGTATATTGCCACCCGCCGAAAAGGCGATCGGCACCATGTTGGAAATGCCGATCCCGGCAATGCCGAAGCCGATCAGCACAATTGTCACGTTCGGCGCCAGACCGGCGATAACCAGCCCCAGGAAGGAAGCGAGCGTACACAGGCGCAAGGTCGTGACTGCGCCCAGCCGGTCGCGAACCAGGTCGCCAGCGAATCGCATCGCCGCCATGGTGAGCGAGAAGGCGGCGAAGGCGAAGCCTGAAAAGGAGATGGAAGCACCGAGTTCGCTGCGCAGATAAAGCGCACCCCAATCGAGGATCGCACCTTCCGGGATCATCGAGGACAAGGCGATCAGTCCGATCAACCAGGGAAGGGGCGTGAGAGGTAGACGCGCCTTTGGACGCCGCTCTTCGGGATGCGGCCGATCGACAAGAATGAAAGGCCGCGCGCTCAAAAGCAGCACAAGGCCGGCTGCAGATATGACGACGGAGTGCCAGATATTGCCAATATTCGCGATGACATAGCCGCCCGCCGCAGACCCGACAAGGCCCCCGAGACTCCAGAAAGCGTGGCAGGATGACATGATCGAACGGCGCATCGACCGCTCTACCTCCACTGCATTGGCATTCATTGCCACGTCCATGGCGCCGCCGAGGCCGCCGAAAAGGAAAATGGCCACGGCCCCCGCCCATAGCGAATTCACGAACGAAACGCCGAGGATCGTTGGAATGAACAGGATTGCCGCAACCTGAACGACACGGCTCGAACCGAAGCGGGCGATCTGCATTCCGGCAATCGGCATCAGGATGAGTGAACCGATACCGAAGACAAAAAGCATGATCCCCAGACCCTCTTCGGAGAGGTCGAGTGCGGCTGCGAAGACGGGGATCTTCGGCGCCCAGGAACCCATCATCAGGCCATTGAGGAAGAACAGCAACGATACCGCCACACGGGTACCTGTGAAGAACGGGACTCCCTTCGCTACGACCGCTGCATCATGATTTGTTTCGACCATGTTTCCTCTCCAGTATGGACAGGCGCAATCTATTTAAATCGATTGAATCCACAACCTGGATCACAGGTCGAAGCGCTCACATTTTGTTTCTCCGCGAAACGCACTGGTCGCATGAAGATGGCACGGATAGGACGATCGGAAGGCGGAGTAATCGCCCCTTTTGCGATGTTCGCGGATGCAAAATATGTCTTGCACGCGAGATAACCATCGTATATACGAATATATGTAGATAACTAACCTTGAGGAGGTTTCCCATGTCTCTCGATCGTATGGTACTCGCCTTTGCCGGCGTAATGGTTCTTCTGTCGGTTGTCCTGACCGTCTATGTCCACCCTCTGTTCGTCTGGTTTACCGTGTTTATCGGCGCCAATATGCTACAATCCGCGTTTACCGGTTTCTGCCCGGCCGCAATGATCTTCAAGAAGCTTGGATTCCGTCCCGGAACCGCCTTCTAAGCAGGTCTCGAATAAGGAAGAAACGATGTATCGCTTGCCGCTCACGCGTATGGTCGCGTTGACCCTCACTTTGTCGGCTGCCTCTGCAGTCGCTGAAACCCTGCGGATCGAACCGGAAACCGTGCCGGAGTGGAAAGCCGTCTACGGCCGCGTCGAGGCGCGCGACAGCGTACCTGCGCGCGCGCGGATCGGCGGTACACTAATCGAGTTGAAGGTAACAGAGGGCGATAGCGTCACCACAGGCGACATCATCGCGACGGTGAAGGACGACAAGATCGATTTCCAGATCGCTGCAATCGATGCACAACTTTCGGGCCTCAAGGCTTCCATGGAAAACGCCCAGTCCGAACTTGCCCGCGGCGAGGAACTGATCAAGCGCGGTGTGACCACCGCCCAGCGCCTGGATGCCCTTCGCACCCAGGTGGATGTGGTCCGCAACCAGATCGCGGCAGCGGAAGCGCAGCGATCCGTTGTTGTTCAACAGGGCAAGGAGGGCTCCGTCCTGGCGCCTGCAACGGGCAAGGTCTTGAGCGTACCCGTCACCCGCAATGCCGTGATAATGGCCGGCGAACCTGTCGCGACCATTGGAGGCGGCGGTTTCTTTCTGCGGCTGGCAATCCCCGAACGCCATGCCGATCTGCTCAAGGAAAACGCCACGATCGAAATCGATAGCGGCAACGGCAAGAACAGCACCGGACGCCTGGCGAAAATCTATCCCGAGATCGACAGCGGCCGCGTGATTGCCGATGTCGAGGTCGACGACCTTCCCACTACCTTTGTCAACAAACGTCTGCTTGTCCGCCTGCCGGTCGGCGAACGCGAAGCCTTGTTCGTCCCGCAAAGCGCCCTGACCAGCCGCTACGGCGTCGACTACGTGACCGTGAAGAGCGGCGACACCACCATCGAACGCGCTGTTGTCACCGCCAAGCCCGTCACGCGTGACGGCGTTGCCATGACCGAAATCCTGACCGGGATCAATGCAGGCGACGAGGTTGTGCTGCCATGAAAATTCAGAACTTGGGCATTGCCGGAGGGCTGACGAAAGCTTTCATAACGTCGCCCCTCACACCCCTTTTCCTGCTCGCGTCCTTCGCACTCGGCCTTGTGGCATTGATGACGCTCCCCCGCGAGGAGGAGCCGCAGATCTCCGTGCCGATGGTAGACATCATTGTTCGCGCCGATGGCCTCAAGGCCGAGGATGCGGTCAAGCTCGTCACCGAGCCGCTGGAAACCATCGTCAAGGCCATCAACGACGTCGAGCATGTCTATTCCCAGACATCCGATGACCAAGTCATGGTCACGGCCCGGTTTGTGGTTGGTACGTCCGGCGACGCGGCAGTCCTTCGCGTCCACGACAAGATTCGAGCCAATATGGCCAGCATCCCCGTCGGCATCCCGGAACCCATTGTCGTCGGGCGCACGATCGACGACGTGGCGATTGTATCGCTGACCCTTACGCCTTCAGATGACAAGGGCCAGGACATCACGGCGAACGACCTGACGCGGATTGCCCGCGACCTGCGCGTCGAGATGGCGAAGATCGAGGATGTGGGCTTAAGCTATCTGGTCGGCGAGACGGGCGAAGCAATCCGCATCGCGCCGGACACCGAAAAGCTCGCTCTTTACGGCATGACGCTGCAGCAGCTTTCCGGCAAGGTGACGGCGGCAAATCGCTCCTTCTCGACCGGCCTTGTTCGCGACGCCGGAGACCAGATCGAGGTGATCGCGGGCGAAACCCTGTCCACGCCCACCGAAATCGGAAACCTCCTTCTGACCACCCGCGACAATCGCCCGGTCTATGTCCGCGATGTCGCCGATGTCTCCTTCGTTACCGATACCAGCGAGGCCCGCGCTTCGACCGTCACCCGCGGCGAAAACGGCGAACTCCAGCGGGTTCCGGCGGTCACCTTGGCTCTGGCCAAGCGCGCTGGCGCCAACGCCGTGCTGGTTTCGGAAGAGATCCTCCAACGCGTCGAGGAATTGAAGGGCAGTCTGATCCCCGATTCGATCAGCGTCGAAGTCACCCGTGACTATGGCGACACGGCGAACGAAAAGGCAAACGAGCTCCTCTTCCACCTGGGCCTCGCCACCTTGTCGATCATCGCGCTCGTCTGGATCGCAATCGGTCGGCGCGAGGCGCTCGTGGTCGCGATCGTCATTCCGGTAACGATTCTGCTGACGCTGTTTGCGGCCAACCTCATGGGATACACGCTGAACCGTGTGTCGCTGTTCGCGTTGATCTTCTCCATCGGCATCCTTGTCGACGATGCCATCGTTGTCATCGAGAACATTGCCCGCCATTGGGGCATGTCGCCGGACAAGAATCGTCGTGACGCGGCCATCGAGGCCGTCGCCGAAGTCGGGAACCCGACGATTGTCGCAACCTTGACCGTTGTCATGGCGCTCCTGCCGATGATGTTCGTTTCCGGGATGATGGGCCCCTATATGAGTCCGATTCCGGCCAACGCATCGGCCGCGATGATCTTCTCCTTCTTCGTCGCCGTCCTCGTTACACCGTGGCTCATGCTGAAAATTGCCGGCAAGGCAAAGCTGCACCACGATTCCGACCACGGATCCGGAGGGATCCTCGGTCGGGGCTATGCGGCCGTTGCCCGTCCGATCCTGGACACGAAGAAGAAGAGCTGGATCTTCCTGCTCCTCGTCGGCGCCGCCACTCTCGGCTCGCTGGCGCTCTTCTACACCAAGGACGTAACGGTCAAGCTGCTGCCGTTCGACAACAAGTCGGAACTGCAGGTCGTCATCGACTTGCCCGAGGGTTCCTCCGTAGAGGCAACTGACGCGGTTGCCCAGGCTGTTACGAAGGTGGTGCTCGATACGCCGGAAGTCGTCTCGGTTCAGACCCATGCAGCGACCGCGGCACCGTTCAACTTCAACGGTCTCGTCCGTCATTCCTACCTGCGCGCCAAGCCCGAAATGGGCGATGTGCAGATCAACCTGCTGCCGAAGGGAGAACGTGACCGTTCGAGCCATGAGATCGCGCTCGATCTACGCCATCGCCTCCTTGCGGAGGTCATCGTTCCGGCCGGCAGTTCCCTGAAGGTCGTAGAACCGCCACCCGGCCCGCCGGTCATGGCGACCCTTCTCGCTGAGATCTACGGTCCGGATGCGGAGAGCCGTCGCGCCGTCGCGGCCAAGGTCAAGGAGGCGTTCCAGTCAGTGCCCTTCATCGTCGATGTCGACGACAGTTATGGCGCCCCCTCCCGCCGGCTGCGCGCAACGATCTCTACCGACGACCTTGATTTCTTTGGGGTCGCCGAGAGCGATGTATTTGACACGCTCTCGATCCTGAACGGCACAACCACGATCGGCTACAGCCACCGTGGCGAAGGCCGCGCACCGATCCCGATCCAGATCAGCCGTCCGAAGGGCGCAAAAGTTCTCGACGAGAAGTTCCTCGCAACGCCCATCCCGGCGAACCTGCTTCCCGGATCGCGTTCCGTCGTCGAGCTTGGCGATGTCATTCGAGTCGAGGAAGAACAGGCTTCGTTCCCGGTATTCCGTCACAACGGCCGCTATGCCGAAATGGTAACCGCGGAACTGGCCGGTGATTTCGAGGCGCCTCTTTATGGAATGCTCGCCGTTCAGGCGGCGCTCGACAAGCTGGATTGGACAGGTCTCGAAAAGCCCGAAATCGCACTGCACGGCCAGCCTGCTGACCAGAGCAAGCCGATACTCCTGTGGGATGGCGAATGGGAGGTGACTTGGGTGACCTTCCGCGACATGGGCGCAGCCTTCATGGTCGCTCTGCTCGGGATCTACATCCTGGTCGTTGCCCAGTTCGGCTCGTTCAAGGTGCCGCTCGTTATCCTGACTCCGATTCCGCTCACCTTCATCGGCATTCTCGGCGGTCACTGGTTGTTCGGTGCACCGTTCACCGCCACCTCGATGATCGGCTTCATCGCACTCGCGGGTATCATCGTGCGCAACTCGATCCTGCTGGTGGCTTTCGTCAATCAGCAGGTCGCCGAAGGCCTGGCGTTCGGCGAGGCGCT
>DPXQ01000123.1 GCA_003527225.1 Rhizobium sp. | reverse complement strand
GAGATGACGATATGATAACCTGACCTTTTGGGAGGGCAGGTGGTTTAGATGGCGTCGACGCCAGTTTCACCGGTACGGATGCGGACAACTTCCTCCACATTGGAAACGAAGATTTTTCCATCCCCGATCCGGCCAGTCTGGGCGGCGTTGCGGATGGCGTCGATGACGGCCTCCACATTTTCATCGGCCAGTACGACCTCGACTTTGACCTTGGGCAGGAAATCGACAACGTATTCCGCGCCCCGGTAAAGCTCGGTATGGCCTTTCTGTCGGCCAAAGCCCTTGGCTTCCGTGACGGTGATGCCCTGCAGGCCGACTTCCTGAAGGGCTTCCTTCACTTCGTCCAGCTTGAAAGGCTTGATGATCGCTTCGATCTTTTTCATGAGAAAATTTCTCTCCGCTTCCCTCATTAAAGCAGGATGATCCCGCTCGCCGTCCTGTTATGCACGTAATGTGCCAGTTCTCGATCGGATTTTTGAGAAAATCCGAATTTTGTAGAGTTCCCGATGCAAATCTTGCGGAATTGCGGGCAAAACACCAGCCGAAGGGGCCGAAAAAGAGCTTCGAGGCGCGATATTTCTCATTCCTGGTGCAAAAATGTGCGGTAGCAGTTTGCCCCAAGCGACAGTGGTGGATGCCTACGAAAGAGGCAAATGCATCGAAATTGGACGCAGGCGCCGAATTCCATGCACCTGTTGTCTTTTGCCGGGATTTGTTTCTATTAGGAATGGTTCGAAAACGCGCAGAATGGCTTTTGACTCCGACCGCCATGGGGCAAGTGGATGCGGCTGCGGCGGCTTCCGGGATCGATTCCTTCGGCCTGATGGAAAAGGCCGGGCAGGCGGTTGCCGCCGCCGCCCTGCGGCTTTATCCCGGTGCGCTGCGTTTCGTCGTGCTGTGCGGTCCCGGCAACAATGGTGGCGATGGCTATGTGGCCGCAAGGGCGCTTGATGCCACGGGTTGCGACATTGCCGTCTTCCGGCTCGGTGATCCGGCCAGGCTGAAGGGTGACGCGGCGACTGCCTGTTCGATGTGCCGACTGCCGAACGAGCCGCTGGAGGCCTATCGGCCCCGCGCCGGCGATATTGTCATCGATGCCATCTTCGGGGCCGGGCTCGATCGCGAGGTCCCGGCGCCGGTTGCCAGCCTGATCCGGGAGATTAGCGAGGCGGACCTGCCGGTGATCGCGGTCGATCTTCCCTCCGGCCTCGACGGACGGACGGGACAGGTGCTCGGCGCAGCCTTCCGGGCAG
This sequence comes from Rhizobium sp., assembly GCA_003527225.1. The sequence goes on along the minus strand of DPXQ01000123.1, from coordinate 11,043 downwards.
TCCACACGGTCACCTTTGTGACCCGGAAGCCCGGCCATCTATTGATGCCGGGCCGCAAGCTCTGCGGTGAAGTCGAAGTCTTTGATATCGGAATCCCGTTCCGCATCGTGGGCACGCATGCGGGACCGCTCGCGGTCAATGCCCGGGACGCATGGGCGGAGGCGTTGCCGGATACCGCGGCCGACACCCACAAGTTCCATCGCGGTCACCTGACGGTCTTTTCCGGTGGAGCGAGCGCTACCGGCGCCGCCAGACTATCGGCCATGGCGGGGTTGAGGATCGGGGCAGGGGTGGTCACCGTCGCTTCCCCGGACGAGGCGCTTGCCGCCAATGCGGCCCACCTGACGGCGGTGATGCTGAAGCGGGTGGAGACTGCCGGTGACCTCATCGACTATCTCTCCGACGAGCGCCGGAACGCCTTCGTGCTGGGCCCCGGTTTCGGGGTCGGAGCAAAGGCACGCGATTTCGCCCTGGCGCTCAGGGATCGGTCGCTTGTTCTTGACGCTGATGGGATCACGGCGTTCGCCTCCGATCCGCAGCCGCTATTCAGCGCCTTTTCCATAGGCGAGCCACGTCTGGTGCTGACGCCCCACGAGGGCGAGTTTGCAAGGCTTTTCCCCGATATCGCCGCCGACGAAAAGGCGGGCAAGGTCGAAAAGGCACAGCAGGCGGCCGCGCGCGCCAATGCCGTCATCGTCTACAAAGGCGCCGCCACGGTGATCGCCGGCCCGGACGGCCGCGCGCTGATCAATGAAAATGCGCCGCCCTGGCTTGCGACCGCCGGCTCCGGCGACTTGCTTGCCGGCATCGTCGGCGGTCTGCTGGCGCAGGGAATGCCGGCCTTCGAAGCCGCCGCGGCGGGCGTGTGGCTGCATGGCGAGGCGGGCAGACGGGCAGGTGAGGGACTGACGGCCGACAACCTGCCGGATTTCATAGGACCGTTTGGCCGATAGACCCCAGCCAATTGGCGTAGCCGCTACGATGCACGGGGGCTGAGACGGTCCGTACACACGGATGCGCAACGGGATTCGCACGGCAGACCTGAAGAGAGAAAGCGCTGATATCAATTGCCGCTGCCATTTGGTGGCGTGCTGCAGTGCAAATGAAATCGATTTAAATTGTATGAACGCGTTGAAAATATTCAGATATGTAAATTTATTCGTCTATGCCTTGTATTGGTTCGTGCGCTAATCAATAATATTTTATGGGAATGGACATTGGAAGATGTCCTTGGTGAAGAGGGCATTGGGAGATGCCCGTAAAAACTGGGAGGAAAACATGCAGAAAATCCAGGATTCGACGGTTTCGCGCCGCTCATTTCTGAAGAAGACAGTTCTCGGCGGTGGTGCAGCGACTGCTACCGCCCTGGCCGCCCCGGCGGTTCTGGCTCAGGCCCCGTTGGTCATGAAAATGCAGACGTCCTGGCCGGCATCGGATATCTGGATGGATTTCGCCCGCCAGTACACCGAACGCGTCGAGACGATGTCCGGCGGGCGTCTGAAGGTCGACCTCCTGCCGGCTGGCGCCATCGTCGGCGCTTTCCAGGTGCTTGACGCATGCAGTGACGGGGTCCTTGATGCCGCGCATTCGGTTCCCGTCTACTGGTACGGCAAGCACAAGGCGGCCTCGCTATTCGGCACCGGACCCGTCTTTGGCGGATCGGCGACCACGATGCTGGCATGGTTCAATGCTGGCGGCGGCGCGGAGTTCTACCGCGAGCTGACACAGGACGTTCTTGGTCTGAATGTCGTCGGCTTCCTCGGCTTCCCGATGTTTGCGCAGCCATTCGGTTGGTTCAAGAACGAGATCAAATCGGTCGCTGACATTCAGGGCCTGAAATACCGCACCGTTGGCCTGGCCGCCGACCTCATGCAGTCGATGGGCATGTCGGTCGCCCAGCTTCCGGGCGGTGAAATCGTGCCGGCGATGGAACGTGGCGTGATTGACGCGTTCGAATTCAACAACCCGTCATCCGACATGCGCTTCGGTGCACAGGACGTCGCCAAGAACTACTACCTGTCGTCTTATCACCAGGCTTCGGAATCGTTCGAGTTCCTGTTCAACAAGGACTTCTTCGAGGATCTGGATCCGGACCTGCAGGCTATCCTGCGTTACAGCGTCGAGGCGGCTTCAACGTCCAACACTGCCATCGCCATGGACAACTACTCCGCCGATCTGCAGAAGCTGGAGAAGGACAGTGGCGTGAACGTGCGCCGCACCTCGAAGGATATCCTCGACGCACAGCTGAAGGCCTGGGACGCCTTGATCACCGAACTCGAGAAGGATGCCTTTATGAAGAAGGTTCTCGACAGCCAGCGCGCCTGGGTCGAGCGCGTCACCTACTACGAGCTAATGAACTCGCCGGACTATGCGCTCGCTTACGAGCACTACTTCCCGGGCAAGCTCGCCCTTTGAGCCGGTACTGATCAATCCAATTAAGGTCCCGGCAGCGCAGCGCTGCCGGGTTTGTCCGGTCAAGAGGGAAGCTCGCCCCGATGGTTTCATTCATCCGCTTCGCCGACAATCTGTCGGCATGGTTCGGCAAGGCGTTCGCCTGGCTGATCATCCTGATGTCGTTCGGCACAGGATATGAGGTTTTCGTACGCTACGTCCTCAAGAGCCCGACCCCCTGGGCCCTCGACGTGTCCTTCATCATGTATGGCTCGCTTTTCATGATGGGTGGTGCCTATACGCTGTCGCGCGGCGGCCATGTGCGCGGCGATTTTGTCTATCGCCTCTGGCGACCCCGTACCCAGGCCGTGGTCGACCTTGTGCTCTACCTCATATTCTTCTTCCCGGGCATCACTGCGCTCATTCTGGCGGGATGGAAATATGCCTCGCGCTCATGGGGCTACGGTGAGGTGAGTGTCAACAGTCCGGCCGGCATCCCAATCTACCAGTTCAAGTCCATCATCGTCGCCGCCGGCATCCTGCTGTTCATCCAGGGTATAGCCCAGGTGTTCCGCTGCATCATCTGCATTCGCGACGGCTACTGGAGCGAGGCGGAGGAGGATATTCAGGAAACGGAAGACCTCTTGTTGAAGAAAGCCACAGAAGCCGAGACAGGAGGCCACATATGACCGATCCTCAAGTGGCCCTGATGATGCTGGGCCTGTTCATCTTCGTCGTCTTTCTCGGCTTTCCGATTGCCTATACGCTGATGGCCCTGGGCATCGGCTTCGGCTACTACGCCTATTTCGACGCGGGCCGGATGTGGCGTGCCTACGACCGCCTGGCCGAAGGGGCAGGTTGGTGGGACAACACCACGCTCTGGCTCGAGGGTCTGTTCAACAATCGCATCTTCGACCTGTTCATCAACCAGACATTCACGGTGATGTCCAACGAGGTGCTGACGGCGATCCCGCTCTTCCTGTTCATGGGCTATATCGTCGAACGCGCCAATATCGTCGACCGCCTGTTCTCGACGCTGAACATCGCGTCGAAAAACATGCCGGGCTCGATGGGCGTTGCCGCGCTGATCACCTGCGCGCTGTTTGCAACGGCAACCGGAATCGTCGGAGCCGTGGTGACACTGATGGGGCTGCTCGCCCTGCCGGCCATGTTGAAGGCCCGTTACGACAAATCCTTTGCTGCCGGGATTATCTGTGCCGGCGGCACGCTCGGCATCCTCATACCGCCATCGATCATGCTGATCGTCTATGCGGCAGCCTCGGGCGTTTCGATCGTGCGGCTCTACGCCGGGGCGCTGCTGCCGGGGTTCACGCTGGTCGGGCTCTATCTGGTCTATATCGTCGGCCGGTCGATCCTGCAGCCTAAGGTGGCTCCTCGACCGACCGCGGACGAAGTTCCGGACGTGCCGTTCGGCCGGCTTTTCTTCATGATCGTCACCTCGTTTTTCCCGCTGGCCTTTCTGATCCTCGCGGTCCTCGGGTCGATCCTGTTTGGCCTGGCAACGCCGACAGAGGCCGCGTCCATCGGGGCGCTTGGTGGCATATTGCTGGCGGTCGTCTATCGGGCGATGACCTGGCAGCGGATGCGCGAAAGCGTCTATCTGACGGTGCGCACGACGGCGATGGTCTGCTGGCTGTTCGTCGGCTCCTACACTTTCTCGTCGGTGTTTTCCTATCTCGGCGGCGAGCAGGTCATCAGCGAATTCGTGCAGGGCCTGAACCTTACGCCGTTGCAATTCCTGCTGCTGGCACAGCTGATCATCTTCCTGCTCGGCTGGCCGCTGGAGTGGTCGGAAATCATCATCATCTTCGTTCCGATCTTCCTGCCGCTGTTGAAGCTGTTCGGTATCGATCCGCTGTTCTTCGGCATCCTCGTGGCGTTGAATCTGCAGACTTCGTTCCTGACGCCGCCAATGGCCATGTCGGCTTACTACCTGAAGGGGATAGCGCCGCCGGATGTCAAACTGACGCACATCTTTGCCGGTGTCATGCCGTTCCTGGGCCTGGTCTTCATCTCGATGCTGTTGATGTACCTGTTCCCGCAGATCGTCTTCTACCTGCCGGACTTGTTCTATGGGAAGTGACGAGACGCTGCTGTCACTTGATGCGGTCACCCTGCGTGATCGCATCGCCGGTGGGGCGCTGAAGGCGCTCGATCTGGCCGAGGCCTGCATTGCGCGTGTCGAGGCGCTGGACGCCACGGTGCAGGCATGGGCGTGGTTCGACGCGGAATTTGTCCGCCATCAGGCCCGGGCGCTTGATAGCTTGAGGCTGTCCGGACGCCCGCTCGGCGCCTTGCACGGCATTCCCGTGGCAGTGAAGGACATCATTGATACGGCCCGGATACCGACGGAGAATGGTTCCGCCTTCGACAGCGGGCGGGTGCCGGAGCAGGACGCTGCCGTGGTCCAGCGGCTGAAGGCAGCCGGCGCCATCATCATGGGCAAGACCGTGACGGCGGAACTGGCCTATCTGCACCCCGGCAAGACCCGTAATCCTGTCAATCCGGACCACACGCCGGGCGGTTCATCGTCGGGCTCGGCCGCGGCGGTGGCTGCCGGAATGGTGCCGCTTGCGGTCGGCACGCAGACCGGCGGATCGGTTATCCGGCCGGCCGCGTTCTGCGGCACGATCGGTTACAAGGCGAGTTTCGGCGCGATACCGCGCACCGGCATCCTCACGCAATCGCCAAGCCTTGATACCGTCGGCGTCTTTGCACGCTCGGTGGAGGATGCGGCCATGCTGGCGGACGTGCTGTTCGGCCACGATCCCCTCGATCGGGACACGGCGCCGGCGCCGCATCCCCGGCTTCTGCATCTCGCCCGCAGCGATGCTCCGGTAAAGCCGACCTTTGCCTTGCTGAAGACGCCGTTCTGGCAGCGCGCCGATGACCAGAGCCGCGCCGCCATCCAGGAACTGGCGGACGTGCTGGGCGACCACTGCTTCGAAGCGGCCCTGCCGAATGCCTTTGCCGATGCTCCGGCCATCCGGGAGCGCATCAATCTGGCTGAAATGGCCAAATGCTATTACCGCTACGAGCAGCGGGGCGGAGCCAGTCTCTCGCCGACCATTGCCGGGGCCCTTGCTGCCGGCAATGCGATATCGGCGCGCGACTATCTCGCCGCGCTCGACTGGCGAGACGTTCTCTATGCCGGTCTTTCAGAGATTTTCGACCGCTGCGATGCTATCCTGACGCCGTCTGCGCCAGGTCCGGCACCGGCCGGCCTGCAAAGCACTGGTGACTCGATCTTCAACGGCCTCTGGACGCTTTGCGGCACGCCGGCCATCACGCTTCCGGTCTTCGAGGCCGAGAACGGCCTGCCGATGGGCGTTCAACTGGTGGGGCGCCGAGGCGACGACGGACGGTTGCTACGGACCGCCCGCTGGCTTTCAGACTACATTTCCACGTCCGGGGAGGACAACCGATCATGAACCGTTTCCTGTCCATCGTCGCATTTCTGGTGCTTGTTGGCTTTGTCAGCATCCTGCTGCTGAAGGTACCCCGGATCGATCTCGCCGCCATGATCTTGCTGACCGTCGGCATGGCCGGCTATGACTTCTTCTTCTACAAGCCCCGCTCCGGCGATCATTGAGACGCGCGATCCGACGCTTGCTACAGGCTCCCGGAAGACCCGTTCTGCGACCGTCCCCACGAGGGCGAGGTGAGCAGACGCGCGGGTGAGGAGCTGACAGCCGGACTTCTCATCAATCATATTGTTTGCTGACATCAAAACAATCCATTTGCCTAGCCGACGCCGGACACGGTATCGGTACGTAAAATACTGCGGGAGATTCTCTTGAAACCTCTTCATATACTTATGCTGATCCTTGTCGCTGCGCTCTGGGGCTTCAACTTCGTGGTGATCAAGCTCGGGCTCGACAATTTCCCGCCGCTCCTCTTCTCCGCGCTCAGGTTTTTCTTTGCGGCCGTCCCGCTTGTATTCTTCATCCGCAGGCCCGACGTGCCGTGGCGGATCATCATTGGCATCGGACTGATGCTCGGCGTGGTCAAATTCTCTTTCCTGTTCATCGGCATGGATGTCGGCGTTCCGCCGGGGCTCGCCTCGTTGCTACTGCAATCGCAAGCCTTCTTTACCGTCTTACTGGCGCTGATCGTTTTCGGCGACAGGCCGCGGCCCCTGCAGATGGCTGGCATGGCGGTCGCCTTTTCCGGCATCACGCTGATAGCGTCCTCCGTCGACGGAAGTTTCACTATCACCGGGCTCGCACTGGTCATCGCGGCGGCGATCGCCTGGGCATGCTCGAACATGCTGATGAAGAAGGCGGGAAAGGTGCAGATGCTCAATCTCATGGTTTGGGTAAGCCTCGTGCCGCCGATCCCATTGCTCATCATCTCGGTGCTGTTCGAGGGCTGGGACCGGGATATGACTGCGATCGCCAATCTCAATCTGGCGGGCGCCGGCGCGGTCCTGTTTGTGGCCTACGTGGCGACAATCTTCGGCTTTGCGATCTGGGGAGCGATGATCAGCCGCTATGGCGTTTCGACCGTCGCGCCGTTCTCTTTGCTCGTGCCGGTCTTCGGCATGTCGTCCTCGGCCCTCTTGCTCGGAGAGGCCTTCGGTCCGTTGAGGATTTTCGCGGCCGTATTGATCGTCGTCGGATTGGTCATGAACGTCTTCAATCCGCAATGGCTTGGCCGCAAGGCGGCCACGGCCTAGCCGGAGACCAAACTAGAGAAGGCGGCTGCGCCGCAGCATCCCTTCGTCTTCGAGCAGCGGATAACCGATCGAAACCACCAGCGAGTTGATCTCTTTCAGATCGCGCATGGTGTCGATATGCAACGAACTGGACTCGAAGCTCGCGATGTTGCCGTTGCGAAGGCGCTGCAGATGCTGCTCCTCGCTCAGGCGAACGAGATTGCGCACCGCCTCCTTGCGGGCGACGAGCTGGCGGGCGTGTTCCACATCACGGTTTATCAGCAGGTTGAAGGCGAGGCGGGCGTTCTGCACGACCTCGCGATGCATGGCTGAAAGCTCGCTCCAGCCCTCATCGGAAAAGGCTGTATTGCGGTCATGTTTCTTGCGGGCCCTCGTCAGCATGTTCTGCGAGATGATGTCCGCCGCCTGCTCGATCTTGATCGTCGTGCTGAGAAGGTTCTGGCATTCGGCGGCGGACGCCTCGTCGAGCACACTTTGCGAAATCCGCGCCAGATAGAACTTGATGTCGCGGTGGATCTGGTCGATTTCGTCGTCGAGCGCCGAAATCCGCTGCATCTTCTTCGGATCCCATGTCTCGTAGAGCTCGAAAATCCAGTTCAGCATCACCTCGGTCTTTTCACAGACCGTGAGCACCTCGCGCGTCGCATTGCCAATCGCCTGTTTCGGATTGGCAAGATCGGCCTGGGCGAGCGCGGAAAGGCGAGGCTCGATTTCCGTCCCGGATGAGGGGTCAGGCCTGGAGAGCAACAATTCCAGCCATTTCGCGACCAGACCGCAGAATGGCAGGCCGAGGACCAGCACCGCCGCATTGATTGCCAGGTGGACCATGACCACGGCGTCGCCTGTGCCCGCTGCAAAGACGTCGGGCGACAGGTTGAACGAAAATTGCAGACCAAGCGCCGCAAGCGTTCCCAGCCCGCGGATGGTGACATTGCCGAGCGGTACGATCCTGGCCGCATTCACGGCATTCTTGGTCAGCATGGCGCCGATCACCGCCGCGCCGAAATTGGCGCCGAGGACGAGAGGAATGATCAGCACGGGCGGCAACAGACCGCGGTCGGCAAGGGACGCAAAGAGCAGGATCGTGGCAACGCTCGAATGGAATGCCCAGGCAAGCAGGGCGGAGAGTAGGAAGGCGGTGATCCAGTCCTTCGAAAGATAGTTGATGACCAGCGGAAGGATCTGACTCGAGCGCAGCGGATCGGAAGCCTCGCCGATCAGGCGGAGCGACAGGAGCAGCAGACCGAGGCCGAAGAAGATGCGGCCCGCCTGCCGCCACCCGCGCGTTTCAGACGCCCGAAACGCGATCGTTCCGATCAAAAGCAGAATCGGGATCAGCAGCGAGAGGTCGTGCCGCAGGATCCGTACGACGAAAGCCGAGCCGAAATCGGCGCCAAGCAGCGTTGCGATGCCGATGGCCGAGGACACATATCCGCCCGCCACAAAGGAGGCGATGATCAACGCGACGGCGGTCGCACTCTGGAGCGCGACGGCGAAGAAGAAACCGGCGATGGACGCGGTAATCCGGTTTCCGACGGCCAGCCGCAGCTTTTCCTTGAGCACATTGCCGTAGGCGCGCTCGATCCCGGTACGCACCATCCGGGTTGCCCAGAGCAGCAGCGCGACGGCGCCTGCGAGATTGATGAATACAACGATGCCCGACATGAATATTCCGGAGAGGCGAGGTGACAGAGCTTGGAGCCATCCCCGCGTTTCAGTCGCGGAAATCGTCCGGCAATTCCGACCGCGATGCGGTCAGCGACGCGACTCAGGATATCCCAGAATCGCCATTGTCACAATTTGATGACCCACGGTTGCGCCTGCCCGGAAGGGTGAGCCTATCCGAGCGCCTTGTGGAGCGCTTGGGCGCCCGCCGGCGCATTGACCTTGCCGCCGGTGATGAAGAAGGCGAAAACGTCTCGTGGTTTCTTGTCCGTCGCCCGGTCGGCCCCTATCGCCGGCAGATCGCCGGGCAGACTTCCGTTGGCATAGGCCTTCAGCCGGTTTGCCCAGGCGTCGATATCCTCTGTCGGATAGCATGTCGCAATGTCGTCGCTGCCCTTCTGCAGGCGGGCATAGACGAAATCGGCGGTCGGATCGGCGAACATGGGATAGTCGTGATGATCGGCGCAGACGGCCGCGACGTTGTATCTGGCGAGAAGGTCGATGAATTCCGGCACCTGGAAGGATGGATGGCGGGGTTCGACCACATGCCGGAGCCTGATGCCGTCCTGGCTCTCGGGCAGCATCGCGAGAAGGGCCTCGAAATCCTCCGGCTCGAACTTCTTCGTCGCCATGAATTGCCAGAGGATCGGACCCAGGTGTTCGCCGAGTTCGCTGATCCCCTGGGTGAGGAATTTCTCGATCGACGGACCGGCCTCGGCCAATACCTTTCGGTTGGTGCAGAAACGGCTGGCTTTCAGCGAAAAAATGAAGCTGTCGGGGACTTCAGAGGCCCATTTGGCGAAGGTTGCCGGCTTCTGGCTCGAATAATAGGTGCCGTTGACCTCGATCGCGGTCAGCTGGCGGCTGGCAAACTCAAGCTGCCGCTTCTTCGGCAGAGCGTCGGGATAGAAGGTGCCCTCCCACGGATCGAAAGTCCAGCCGCCGATGCCGGTGCGGATTGTGCCGGATTGGGTCATCCTCTCTCCTCCTTCGCGGTCAGGGACCAAACCCCTTTCGCGTTGCTCATTGTCGGTGCCGCGCGGGCGTTCTCAGGCCGGTGGAACGAACGGCTGGGAAATCGTCTTGAAAACCGGGAGGGCTTCGAGGCGCTCGCAGTGGGCGGCAAGCGCCGGCACCTCGGACGCCGATATGAAGCCCGGATGGGCGTCTCCGATGTGGCGCAGCGCGCAGGCGACCGCGATATCGGCGTGCGTGATCCTGTCGCCGAACCAGAAGGCTGTCGGCCGGCCTGCGCGGTCCGCCTCGAGCGCGTTCAGTGTGGCGCGCATCTGCGACCGGCACCGGTCCATCCAGACCTCCGCCGGCTGCTCGTGCAGCACCAGTCCATAAAACAGGCTCACCCCCTTGTCCGCAAACCCGGTCGCAAGCGCCATGACCCTCAAGGCATGCCGGCGTTCGCTCAACGCCGGCCACAGGCGGTCGGCCTCCGGAACGAGGCTGTCCACATGGTCGAGGATGGTGACGCTGTCGACCAGTACCGTCCCGTCCTCCAGCACCATCGTCGGCACCCGCATCAGCGGATTGAGCGCCTGGATCTTCTCGCCGTCACCGAATACCGACCACGGTCGATGCTCGTAGGGCAGGCCGTAGAGCGTCAGCGCGATGCCGACCCGGCGGACGAAGGAGGAATCATACTGGCCGATCAGGATCATCGCTCACTCCGCCGCCTGCACCTTCTTCATCGGCCGTCGCTCCAGCAGCTCCTTGAGGAACTGCCCGGTATAGGAGCGTTCCTCCTTGACGATGTCCTCCGGCGTGCCGGTGGCGACGATCTCGCCGCCGCCGTCTCCGCCCTCGGGACCGAAGTCGATCACCCAGTCGGCCGTCTTGATGACCTCGAGATTGTGCTCGATCACCACCACCGAGTTGCCCTGGTTGACCAGTTCCTGCAGCATCTCCAGAAGCTTCGCGACATCGTGGAAATGCAACCCCGTGGTCGGCTCGTCGAGAATGTAGAGCGTGCGCCCGGTGGAGCGTTTCGATAGCTCCTTGGCGAGCTTTACGCGTTGCGCCTCGCCGCCGGACAACGTGTTGGCCTGCTGCCCGACCTTGATATAGCCGAGGCCCACCTCGAACAGCGATTGCAGCTTGTCGCGAACCGCAGGCACCGCCGAGAAGAACTCGACGCCTTCCTCGACCGTCATGTCCAGCACATCGGCGATCGACTTGCCCTTGAAGGTGACATCGAGCGTCTCGCGATTGTAGCGCTTGCCGTGGCATACGTCGCAGGTGACGTAGACGTCGGGCAGGAAGTGCATCTCGATCTT
>DPXQ01000159.1 GCA_003527225.1 Rhizobium sp. | reverse complement strand
CGGGTCCGGTCCGTTTCCACAGCCAAAGGACAAAAGCGACGATGACGATCCGCAGGCCGACGATGAACCAGCCATGGGCGTCGGCCAGCATGGAGAAGGCGACGCCGAGATTGTGCGTGCGGTAGAGTGCCAGCATGGGCATGACCGGCACGGCCTCGTGCAGCGGCAGGTAAAGCTCGACGGCAAGCTTGATCGCCTGGTCGAGCAGCAAGGCAATGGCGATGAAGATCGCGGCCGGCAGCGGTCGGCTGAAGGGGGCGAGGAAGGTGTTCATTTGGGCCCGTCGAGGGTCAGAAGATGGCGGCGGACCTCGAACAGCATGACGCCGGTCGCAACGGCCAGATTGAGCGAATCGGCGCGTCCAACCTGGGGAATCCGAGCCAGCGCATCGGCGGCAGCGGCCAGGTCGTCCGGCAGGCCGGATTGCTCGTTGCCCATCATCAGCACGACCGGTTTGCTGCGGTAGTCGATGGTGCGATAGTCGACCGCGCCGGCAAGATGGGTCGCGACAAGACGCGAGCCACACTCCTTCTTCCAGCGCAGGAAGTCGGCGGGCGTCGTCTTGACCAGCGGCACGGCGAANNCCGGGATCGCGGACGCGATCGAGCGCCACCCAGGTTTCCGATCCTGAGGGCCGGACATCCTTCAGCGCCTTCCAGCGCTGTTCGAAGACGCCGGCAACCATCTGCGGATTTTCCCGCCGGGTGACCGACGCCATGACCTTCTCGCTGACCTCGAGCACCAGGCCGCCCGCGGCGACGGTGCGGGCGGCAACCTTTTCGACCAGCGGCTTGCCCTTGGCACCCTTGGAATAGATCAGCGTGCGGATCGTCCAGCCGAGATCAAGCGCGTCGATGACCAGCTTCAGGCCTTCCGCCATGAAGCTCTTGGTCTCGTCGCGCGTCTTCTTCAAGGACAGCGCCTTGATGTCCTTGATGATCGGGTTGGCGAGGCTGGTGATTTCCTTGACCTGGCCGACCCGACGGGGGCCGTCATTCCTGTATTCTTCGTTCATTTCGGCACCCAGCGGCTGAAAAGAGAGGTCGAGAGCGCCCGCCCCGGGGTCTTGCCGTCGAGGCCGGCCTCGCGGATCACCAGTTCGCCGGATTCGACCAGGCCGCCCTTGCCGCGCATCGTCTCGCGCATCAGTTCGTGGATCGAATAGAAGCTCGCGCGGATCGAATAGGCGGTGAGCACCAGGCCCAGCGCCTTGGGTGCCAGGAGTTCGCGGCAGATGTCGAGCATCAGCGGCAGATGCTCGAACAGGTGCCAGACCTCGCCATTCGGTCCCCGGCCGAATTTCGGCGGATCGGTCAGGATGATGTCGTAGCGGTGGCCGCGCCGCTCCTCGCGCTGGATGAACTTCATCGCGTCGTCGCAGATCCAGCGGATCGGCGCCTTGTCGAGCCGGCTCAGCGACTGGTTCTCGCGGGCCCAGCCGATCGCCTTCTTGGACGCATCGACATGCGTGACCTCGGCGCCGGCGGCAGCCGCGACCAGCGAGGCAACACCGGTATAGCCGAACAGGTTCAGCACCTTCAGCGGCCGATCTGCCGTCTCGACACGCTCCTTCATCCAGCTCCAGTGGGCGATCTGCTCAGGGAACACGCCGACGTGACGGAAGGATGTGAAACGGCCGAGAAAATCGACGCCGAGCAGCGACAGCGGCCAGGTTTCACCGAGCGCTTCGCGGGGAAAGCGCCAGCGGCCCATGCCGTCCTCATCGGTGTCGCCGGTAAAGATCGCATCGGCCTTTTCCCAGACATGGGCCGGCAGTGCCTTGGGCCACAAGGCCTGGGCTTCCGGTCGGACGATGCGATAGGGACCGTATTGCTCGAGCTTCTCTCCCGCGCCGCTGTCGATCAGATGGAAGTCGCCGGCNNCGCCATCGACATGTCGGCCGGCTTTTGCGCGCGCGCCTCCCCTTCGGAAGGCCTGACGCCGTGCGGCTTCAAGGAAGCGCTCCGGTCCGCATCGCGAAGGCCAGCCTTGACGGACTTCGCCATGGGCTTGGATGCCTTCCCGGCCTTTCCGGCGGATGCGTTGCGCATCGGCCGGCGTTCCTTGTTCTTCACGCGATGATCCTGCTTGTCGTCCTGAAATCGAGCGAAACGCCTTAGCACCCCTGCACAGCTGGGAAAAGCGCTTTCCCGCCCGCATCTTCGCGCGCCTTGCGCGTGACAGCGTCACTTTTGCCGTGTCATCTGGCCAGCATCACCTGTTCAGCGTCACTTGGCCGGAATCTGCGGCAATCCGCTGCCGGCCAGTTGTTCGGCGCGACTCTTGTGTCGATCGGCCTCGGCCTGCCAGCGCACGGCCTGGCGGGATTCGGTGCGGGCCTTCTTGCGGTACTTGCCCTGAGCGAGCCAGGTCGCGGCAGAGCCGAGCAGAAGGCCCAGAATGAGCGCGAGAAACAGGAAGACGAAGAATGGCGCGGTCAGGGACAAGAGGGCGTCGTCGGGTTTGAAAGGATTGAGCGCGAGCGTCACCGCCTGGCGATTGGCGACCGACAAGACGATCAGCACGATCGCGAGGGGCACAAAGACAACCAGGCTGACGACTTTCTTGACCATAGCGCATTACTCCTCGGCGGCCCGCCGCCACGCATCCGATCTCAGCTCGGCGGATGCCTCCAAGTTAAGCCGCGTCGCGGGCTTTTCAAGCGCGCCGGACTTCTGACCGATTATTCGTCGCCTTCGTCTGCCATGCCGGGATTGAGCCGTTCGCGCAATTCCTTGCCGGTCTTGAAGAAGGGAACCCATTTTTCCTCGACGAAGACGGTCTCGCCAGTGCGCGGATTGCGGCCCGAGCGCGAAGGCCGGTTCTTCACCGAGAACGCGCCGAAGCCGCGCAATTCGACGCGATTGCCCGCCGCGAGCGCGTCGGTGATCTCGTCCAGAACCGCATTGACGATGTTTTCCACGTCACGATGGTAGAGATGCGGATTACGCGCCGCGACAATCTGCACCAGTTCCGACTTGATCACGCGCGCCCCCTGAATGGTTGAGTAGACCTTGGTCGCTCCAAACGTGCCAAACCGAAAAAGCAGCGTCAAGGAACAACTTAACCGGCCCGAGGCGATCCGCTCGGCCGCCGGTAAAACACCACAATGTCGCGGGATAATCAACCTTCGGCGGTCGTTTCGCCTCATCTTGGACATCCGAGCCAGGCAGCATGTGGTGTTCAGGCACTTGCTGTCCGGACCGGCGGCGGCCGCTTGTATTCGCTCAGGCAATTTCCATATTGGCAAGCGAATGCAATAATGCGAAATGTCAACCGGATTCCTCCCCCGCTTATCCGGGCAGGCCAACCCGAACAGGCTTCACTTATGTTGAATCGCGTGGACCATGGTGCGACGACCGCTGGCGGCCGGCCAGAGGGCGATGCCTATCGCCTTGCCGTCAGCCATTCCGCCCGGGTCAAGCGCTTGAAGGTCCTTTTGCCTGTCGTCGCCTTACTCATCTCGCTCGCCTTCGTCGGCGTCTCGGTGGTCCGGGCCTATCTGCCGGAGAACCTGCAGATCGCCTCGGCCAAGATCGAGAATGGCAAGGTGGTGATGGAAAAGCCGGCGATCGCCGGGCGCAACGAAGACGGCATCAGCTATTCGATGCGGGCCGAACGTGCGCTCCAGGACATCAAGAACCCGAACATCATCGCGCTCGAGACGATCGCCGCGGCAGTACCGCTGAACGAGAAGATCATCGCCCGGGTCGAGGCGTTGAGCGGGGTGTTCGACCGCTCCTCCGACCTTCTCGACATGGACAAGCCCTTCACCATCAAGCTCTCGACCGGCCTCGAGGCCAGCTTCCAGTCCGCCCANNGAAGCGTCGATTGTTGCGCAGTCGCTCAAGATAACGGATAAGGGACGCATCATCACTTTTCAGGGCGCCGTTCGGGTAAACATCGAACCGTCCGCCATCCGCAAAACAGGCAATTGAGAGCCGGGCCCGTCATGAATTTCGAACGCCGCACATCGTCCTTCAAGACTGGCCTCCTGGTCGCAACCGGTCTTGCCTTCCTGGCCTGCTCGCCGGCCGCGTTGGCCCAGGCGACAAAGAGCAATCTGAATGGCCTCAAGCTGTCGAACGACCAGCCGATCCAGATCGAAAGCGATGCGCTGGAGATCCGCGAGCAGGAAAAGACCGCGCTGTTTTCCGGCAATGTCAAGGTCGTGCAGGGCACGACGACGCTGCAGTCGGGCAACATGACCGTGCACTACCGCGGCGAGGGCACCAGTGTCACCAACGGCAATGCCGACATCGAGAAGATCGACGTCACCGACAAGGTGTTCCTGTCTTCCGGAACGCAGCAGGCGACGGCGGACAAGGGCACCTTCAACCTCGACGCCCAGGTCTTCGTGCTGGAAGGCGACCGGGTGGTGCTGTCGGAAGGCCAGAACGTCTTCGTCGGCTGCAAGCTGACGGTGCAGATGAATTCGGGAGAAGCGAAGCTCGACAGCTGTGGCGGCCGCGTGCAGATCCAGCTCGATCCCAAGTCCCAGAAGAAGAACTAGTATCGGCCACAACGTGAAAATTCCCGTCGTCTCAGACCTGATCGGCGCCAAGCGCGCGCCGCAGCCCAATCCTGCGGAAGTGCGTCTCGACAAGACGCGCTATGAGGGGACGCTGATCGCCCACGGCCTGACGAAAAGCTACAATACCCGTCGCGTGGTCAACGGCGTATCGCTGGTCGTGCGTCGCGGCGAAGCCGTCGGCCTGCTCGGCCCGAACGGCGCCGGCAAGACGACCTGTTTCTACATGATCACCGGCCTCGTGCCGGTCGATGCCGGCACGATCGCCATCAACGGCAACGAAGTCACCGGCATGCCTATGTATCGGCGCGCGCGCCTCGGCGTCGGCTACCTGCCGCAGGAAGCCTCGATCTTTCGCGGCCTGACAGTCGAGGACAACATCCGGGCGGTGCTCGAACTTCACGAGAGCGACGGCAAGAAGCGTGACGCCAAGCTCGACGAACTGCTGCACGAATTCCATATCGAGAAACTGCGCAAGTCGCCGGCCGTGGCATTGTCAGGCGGCGAACGCCGGCGGCTCGAAATCGCTCGGGCACTGGCCACCGATCCGACCTTCATGCTGCTCGACGAGCCGTTTGCCGGTGTCGATCCGATTTCGGTATCCGACATTCAGAACCTCGTCCGCCACCTGACGGCGCGCGGCATCGGCGTGCTGATCACCGATCACAATGTCCGCGAAACGCTCGGACTGATCGACCGCGCCTACATCATCCATGCCGGCGAGGTGCTGACGCACGGGCGGGCCAACGACATCGTCAACAACCCGGATGTGCGCCGCCTCTACCTCGGCGACAAGTTCAGCCTCTGACCCCTACTTAAGAAATACGCCGGCACCCCACGGTTCGGCTTGACCAAACCTCGCAAAAAAGCAATTTTTGGGCCAAGTGGATTACAACGGAAAGTCCCGCGCCACAGAGCGGGATTTCAAGGCTGTATAGGGGAGTTTCGCGTCCGCCATGGCGTTGTCGGCAAACCTGTTCCTGCGCCAGAACCAGTCGCTGGTGATGACACCGCAACTGATGCAATCCATCCAGTTGCTGCAGATGACTCATCTCGAACTGATGAATTTCATCGCGCAGGAGGTGGAAAAGAACCCTTTGCTCGAAATGGCGGCGGAGGGTGGCGAACAATTGGGCGAGCCGCGGACCGGCGGCAATGACGACGCTCCTTCAGCCAACCAGCACGAGAGCAGCGCGAGCGACGAGCACACCGAGCCAAGTCCCTCTCTCGACAGCGAATGGTACGAACCCGGGCATGGCGACAGGCTCGATGACCGTCTTGATGCCAATTTCGACACGGCGCTTTCCGACGAGGGAACGGCGACGCGCGCCGATGCGCCGGAACTGCTCGGCCAATGGAAATCCATGCCCGGCGGTGGATCAGGCGAAGGGGAAGGCTATGACCTCGATGATTTCGTCGCCGGCCAGATCAGCATCCGCGACCACCTCAATCAGCAAATTCCCTTTGCGCTGTCCAAGCCCGGCGATCGGCTGATTGCCGCGATCCTCATGGATCATCTCGACGAAGCCGGCTATCTGCGCGCCGATATCGACGAGATAGCCGCGCGGCTCGGCGAAACGGCAGAACATTTGTCGACCGTCCTGGAAACGCTCCAGGATCTTGATCCGCCCGGCATATTTGCCCGCTCGCTCAGCGAGTGCCTCTCCATCCAGCTGAAACAACGCAATCGCCTCGATCCGGCGATGAAGTCGCTGATCGACAATCTCGAACTGCTCGGCAAACGCGACTTCTCCAGCCTCAAAAGGCTCTGCGGCGTGGATGAGGAGGATCTCATCGACATGCTGGCCGAGATTCGCAAGCTCAACCCGAAGCCGGGCAGTGGCTTCGAGAACAGCATCCTTGAATCGGTGGTTCCCGACATCGTCGTGCGCCCGGCGCCGGACGGCAGCTGGCGTGTCGAACTCAATCCGGACGCCCTGCCCCGCGTGCTGATCAACCAGAATTATGTGACGGCCGTCGGCAAGGGCAGCAAGGCCTCCGACAAGGACCAGGCTTTCCTGTCGGAATGCCTGCAGAACGCCAACTGGTTGACGCGGAGCCTGGACCAGCGGGCGCGCACGATCGTCAAGGTGGCGAGCGAGATCGTCCGCCAGCAGGACGCCTTCCTGCTGCACGGCGTCGACCATCTGCGGCCGCTCAACCTTAAGACGGTCGCCGACGCGATCAAGATGCACGAATCGACGGTCAGCCGGGTGACGTCGAACAAATACATGCTGACGCCGCGCGGGCTGTTCGAGCTCAAATACTTCTTCAGCGTTTCGATCGGCTCGGCGGAGGGCGGCGACAATCATTCGGCCGAGGCGGTGCGCCATCGCATCCGCGCGATGATCGCCCAGGAAAGCTGCGATGCCGTGCTGTCGGACGACGATATTGTGCACACGCTGAAATCCTCCGGGGTCGATCTGGCGCGCCGCACCGTGGCGAAATATCGCGAGGCGATGAATATTCCGTCCTCGGTCCAGCGTCGCCGCGAGAAGCGCGCGATCGCCAAGGTCGCGGCAATTTAGGATTGCGAAAACACCGCCCAGGTTGAGGAAAGGTTAAGAAGGCGTTGACTTTTACAGGTGGCAGGGCTAGAAGCCCGCCCCGATCGACAGAGGTTCAGACGTTCCGACTTATCCCCAAATCTACGCTCGGCACACAAGAAACGAACCGACATTAGCGCTTGAAAAGCTTGGATGCGAAAGGGGCTTGGCGTAAGCTGATCGATGCCAACCAATGATAAGAAGGGAAACGCCATGAGTGTTCGTGTATCCGGCAAACATATGGAAATCGGCGATGCTTTCCGGCAGAAGATCGGTGAGCGGGTCGAAGACGCCGTCACGAAGTACTTCGACGGAGGCTATTCGGGCCAGGTTACCGTGACGAAGTCGGCAGCGGCCGCAGCGCCGTTCGTCGCCGATTGCATGGTGCACCTCGACGCTGGTGCCAACCTGCAGGCCACCGGCTCGGCCAACGACCCGCAGATCGCCTTTGACATTGCCGCGGACCGCATCGAGAAGCGCCTGCGCCGTTACAAGCGCAAGCTCAAGGACCACCATCCGAACAACCAGGCGAGCCCCGCTGTCGAGATCGCCTATACGGTCATGGATGCGGTGCCGGACGAACACGACGAAGTGCCGGAGGACTACGCGCCGACCATCGTTGCCGAAAGCACCAAGAAGCTGCGCACGATGTCGGTTGCCAATGCCGTCATGGCACTCGACATGACGGATGAGCCGATCCTGTTGTTCCGCACGCCGGGCACGCAGGAAGTGAACATCGTCTACCGCCGTCACGACGGCAATATCGGATGGATTGATCCCGCCAACATCAGGGGCTGACCAGCCCACGGCAAGCGGCGGTTCGCCGCCGCCTGCCTCATCCTTGTCTCGGCGGCATGAAGGATTTTGAAATGGCCTTGGCAGATTTGCTGCAACAAGATGCGGTCGTTCCCGCGCTTCGGGTGAATTCCAAGAAGCAACTCCTGCAGGAACTGGCGGCCAAAGCCTCGAAACTGACAGGCATTTCCGAGCGGGAAATCTTCGACGTCATCCTGCAGCGCGAGCGGCTCGGCTCCACCGGCGTTGGAAACGGCATTGCCATTCCGCACGGCAAGCTTAGCCGCATCCACGCGATCACCGGCATTTTCGCCCGGCTGGAAACCCCGGTCGACTTCGAGGCGCTGGACGACCAGCCGGTCGATCTGGTGTTTCTGCTGCTCGCGCCCGAAGGCGCCGGCGCCGATCACCTGAAGGCGCTGTCGCGCATCGCCCGCGTGCTGCGCGACCAGGACCTGGTGGCCAAGCTCCGCGCAACCGATTCAGCATCCGCCATCTATGCCTTCCTCAACGAGGAACAGGCGTCGAACGCCGCCTGAGCGCCGAAGACGACCTCATGAAAAAAGCGCCCGACGGGCGCTTTTTTTGTTTGAATGCAAAAGAGCCGCAGCTCAGCCGTTCTTGACGTCCGCTGCATCGCCGTTGCCTTCGGCCTTCGGGCCGCCTTTGGCGACGCCGACCATGGCCGGGCGCAGGACGCGGTCGCCGATGGCATAGCCGGCCTGGACCACCTGCACCACGGTATTGTTGGGCACATCGGCATTGGGGATCTCGAACATGGCCTGGTGGAAGTTCGGGTCGAACTTCTGGCCTTCCGCGTCGATCTTGCGAACGCCGTGGCGCTCGAGCGTCGAAAGCATGCCACGCTCGGTCATCTCGACCCCCTCGACCAGAGCGGAAAGACCGCTATCGGCGGCGGCGCGGGCTTCGTCCGGAAGGGCTTCGAGGGCGCGGCGCAGATTGTCCGAGACCGACAGCATGTCGCGGGCAAACGCCGTGACGGCATAGGCCTTGGCGTCTTTCAGCTCGCGCTCGGTACGGCGACGCAGGTTGTCCATTTCCGCGGCCAGCCGCAGGAAGCGATCACGCAGTTCGGCATTTTCCGCCTTCAGCGTCTCGATCGGGTCAACCTCCGCTTCCGTGCCGGGGGTTGCGGCGTCCTGCGCGGCATCGGCCGCGGCGGTTTCAGCCGCTGTGTCAGGGCCGTTGTTGTTGGCTTCGTCGGTCATGACGTCCTCCGAGTGACAGTGTTTGCAATTCGTGCCCGATATCAGGGTTTAAGGTGGAAAAATCAAGGTTCTGGCGAAAGAAGTGTCGCGCCGGATCCGCTACAGCCCCGAACGCGCCAACCGCGCCATCAACTGGGCCGTATAGTCGACCATCGGCACGATGCGGGAATAGTTGAGCCGTGTCGGGCCGATGACGCCGACCGCGCCGACGATCTTGTCCTCGCCGTCGCGATAGGGCGCAACGATGAGCGACGAGCCCGACAGCGAGAACAGCTTGTTTTCCGAACCGATGAAGATCCTCACGCCCGGACCGCTTTCGGCGAGATTGAGGATCTCGATCAGGCTTTCCTTGCGCTCCAGGTCGTCGAACAACAGCCGCAGGCGGTCGACGTCTTCCGAGCCGGCAAGGCCCTCGAGCAGATTGGCGCGGCCACGCACGATCAGCCGCGTCGGCTTTTCCTCGTCGCTGCCGCCCGACCAGACGGCAAGGCCGCGCTCGACCAGATCCTGCGACAGCGTGTCGAGTTCACCTGCCACCTGCTGTTTCAGCTTGACCAACTGGGTCCGCAATTCGCGAAGCGTCTGCCCGGCCAGGTTGGCGTTGAGAAAATTCGCGGCTTCCGTCAGCTGCGAGGCCGTGATGCCCACCGGCAGGTCGATGATGCGGTTCTCGATCTGATTGTGCTCGCCGACCAGCACCGCGAGCGCCTTGGTCGGCTCCAGGCGGATGAACTCGACATGCTTGAGGATCGGGTCGTTCTTGGAGGATATGACCAAGCCGGCGCCGCGCGACAGGCCTGACAGCATTCGGCTGGCCTCGGTCAGCAGATTGTCCATCGGCTGGGCGGGACCCGGCGGGCGCATTTGCCGCTCGATGCTGCCGCGCTCCTCCTCGGACAAGTCGCCGACCTGCATGAAGGCATCGACGAAGAAGCGCAGTCCCTGCTGGGTCGGCAGACGGCCGGCGCTGATATGCGGGGAATAGATCAGCCCCAGATCCTCGAGATCGGCCATGACATTGCGCACCGATGCCGNNGTTGGTCTGTCATTGCCCTGAAATATAGTCACTCCGGCAGCGATCACCAATGGGGAATTTCGCCAAGTTCCGCCGGAATTGGCCGGCATCATGGTTTTTCTTTGCAAATCACAACCACGGACCGTAGAAGGCCTCTAACGATCTCAGGAGTGGGCAATGCGGCCATCAGGCAGAAAAACCGACCAAATGCGCAAGGTGTCCTTCGAGCGCAATTTTTCCAAGCACGCGGAGGG
>DPXQ01000157.1 GCA_003527225.1 Rhizobium sp. | reverse complement strand
CGCCCACGCGAATGGCGACATCGGCTGGTTCGCGGTTGAAATCGGTCATATTCGTGCCGCGCAATAGGCGCACGGCGATCTGCGGATATTGCAGCTGGAAGGTGCCGAGATGCCGCGCGAGCCAATGGGAAGCGAAGGTCGGAACCGAATGGATCTCCAGCACCTCGTCGGCGCTCTGGCGCGCGTTTGCCACCGCCTCGCGCAGGACGGCGAAGGCATCCGTCACCTTCGGCAACATGCGCTCGGCCGTTTCCGTCAGCACGATCTGGCGCGGCTTCCTGAGAAACAGCGGCTCGCCGATATTCTCCTCGAGAAGCTTGACCTGATAGCTCACCGCCGTCTGGGTCATGCCCAGTTCCTCGCCGGCCTTGGTGAAGCTCCTATGCCGGGCCGCCGCCTCGAAGACGCGCAGGGCATTGAGCGGGAACTGTCTCGACAGTTTCATGGATAAGCTCTCTTGATGCATGCCTACTGTATTCGAATTGGAAAGCGGCGGCAATCCGGCGCATCTCTTGGTCCATCAGGTCATTTCGCCCATCGAGAGGAGACGACGATGTCATACGTGATCAAACGTGATTGGGCTCCCGCGAGCATGACGCCCGGAGGCATGTTCCGGCCGCTGCGCCGCTTCGTCGAGCGCCTTTTGGAAACGGACCGAACGCCAATCGAGGATCTTCCGCAGGATCTGAAAAAGGACCTTGGCCTTCTCGACGGTCGTCCCTCGCGGAACCGCACCGACGCCTATTGGTCGGATCACAAGCGCCATGGAGACTGGATGCGCTCCGGTCCGCTCTAAGTGAAATGACGAATCGCATCAAGGGATTGCGCCGGTGAGCTCAAAAGCTGATTCCGGCGCTTCATGTGGTGATTCAGGTGGGGTGTCGAGCGCCCCGGTCGTCGATCAGCCAAGCAGCACGGCCAGCAGTTCTGCCGCCACAAGTGCGGCGATGACGGCCGGGCGTTTGTCGCGCAGCGTGCTGCCGCCGATCGGCAAGACGAGCTTGTCGAGCATCGTTTGGTCGCCGCCTTCGCGCAGCAGCCAGTGGGCAAAAGTGGCGCGCTTGGTGGCCGAGCCGATCATACCGACATAGGCGAGATCGGGGCGGGCCAGCGCATGCCGAGCGATCAGGAAATCGAGGGCATGGTCGTGGGTAAGGATGACCGCCGCGCCGCCCGGCCGGATCGTTGCGACTTCGGCCTCCGGCATCGCGACGCGGCGATGCGTGATGCCCTCGGGCACGGTCCCATCGGCCAGATCACGCGTCTCGATTAGCGTCACGCGCAAAGGCAAGGGGCGAAGCGCCGTGACGAGCGCGAGCCCCACATGGCCGGCGCCGAAGAGGAAGACGTCGGGATAGGCGGTCTCCAGTTTTGCCTGGCGGGTGATCAGAGCTTGCCGTGACGGCGCGTCGAGCCGGGTAAAAGCAAGTCCGGTGCGTCCGCCGCAGCACTGGCCGATCTCCGGGCCGAGCGGCACGTGGAGGGAAGAGCTTCGCCCGTCACCGACCAGCAACTCGTGGGCATGGTCGATCGCCAGGAACTCCAGCTGCCCGCCGCCGATCGTGCCGAACAGCGCGTCCGCCGCGACCACCATGAAGGCGCCGGCTTCGCGCGGGGTCGAGCCTTTGGCTTCGACGACGTCGACGAGGACGGCGTCGGGATGGGCTGTGAGGAAGGCGGGGAGGGCGTTCATGGTTGAGCCCAACACGGTCGATCCCGCTGGTCCGCTTGTCTGAAGAACATGACTCAGCCGCCGATCTTTTCGAAGGTGCTGAACTGGAAGCGTTGAACCGCTTGCCAAGGGGTCTCATGGTCGTGTCGGCGCTCGGCAATCAGCCTGAAGCCTGGCCCCAGTAGCTTTTGCAGCGACCGTGCATCGTGGCGAACCACGGGCAGTCCGCTGCATTTTTCCGGACCATCCGGTGCAAAAGTCCCAATCACGACCTTGCCCCCCGGCCGCACCGCGGCATTCAGCGCGTTCAGATAGGCTTGCTGATCCGCCTCCTCTGTCAGGAAATGCAAGGCGGCGCGGTCGTGCCAGAAGTCATACTGCTGAGACGGCTTCCAGGCGGTAATGTCGGAGACAATCCATTCGACATTGACGGCCTCGGGCAAACGGCTGCGGGCCTTTGCCAGGGCCGCGGCGGAAATGTCGAGGACTGCGACATGATCCTGTTGCGCTGCCAGCGCATCGACAAGACGGGACATGCCACCGCCGATGTCGATCACGCTTGCGTCAGGGGTCAGGCCAGCCTCCCGCAGAAGGGAAAGCGAAAGCTCGGGCGACGCCTCGAACCAGCTAACCTCCTCGTCGCTTTTGGATGTGTAGACCGCCTCCCAATGAGTCTTCCGCTCGGTCATCCCGCCTCCTCGTCTTCACATCCCCTTCAGCCGCTCGACCGCCATCAGGATCCGCTCCGGCGTGGCGGGCGTGTCGAGACGTGGGCAGAACATGTAATCGGCAACGCTCGACACCGCCATCGACAGCGCTTCGAGAACCGAGATCGCCAGCATGAGCGGCGGTTCGCCGACGGCCTTGGAACGGCCGATGGTCGGCTCGGCATTCTGCGACCATTCCGCCAGCCGGGTGTTGAAGATCTTCGGCCGGTCAGAGGCGAGCGGGATCTTGTAGGTCGACGGCGCATGGGTCCTCAGCCGCCCCTTGTCATCCCACCACAGTTCCTCCGTGGTCAGCCAGCCCATGCCCTGTACGAAGCCGCCCTCGATCTGGCCGATGTCGATCGCCGGATTGAGCGACTTGCCGACGTCGTGAAGGATGTCGGTGCGCTCCATCAGGTATTCCCCGGTCAGCGTGTCGATTGAGACCTCCGAGCACGCGGCGCCATAGGCGAAATAATAGAATGGCGTGCCGCGGCCAGCGGCGCGATCCCAGTGGATCTTCGGCGTCTTGTAGAAGCCCGCGGCGGAGAGCTGGACGCGGGCGAAATAGGCCTTTTTCACGAAATCGGGGAAGCGGATTTCCTCGTTTCCGACGCGCACGCGATTCGGCAGGAACTCGACCTCAGCCGGCGGCACCTTGAAATGCTGGACCGCGAAGGCGACCAGGCGCTCCTTGATCTGGCGGGCCGCGTCATAGGCCGCCATGCCGTTCATGTCTGAACCCGAGGAAGCGGCGGTTGCCGACGTATTTGGTACCTTGCCTGTCGTCGTCGCCGTGATCTTGATGTTTTCGATGTCGATCTGAAAGGTGTCGGCGAGGACCTGGGCGACCTTGATATAGAGGCCTTGGCCCATCTCGGTGCCGCCGTGGTTCAGATGGATCGAACCATCCTTGTAGACATGGACCAGAGCGCCTGCCTGGTTGAAGGCCGTCAATGTGAAGGAAATGCCGAATTTTACCGGCGTGAGCGCGATGCCCTTCCTGATCACCGGGCTTGTGCGATTGAAGTCGAGGATCGCCTGGCGGCGCGCCTGGTAGTCGCAGGAGGCTTCCAGCTCCTCGACAATCCGGGCAATGATGTTGTCCTCGACCTTTTGGTGGTAAGGCGTGACATCGCGGCCGGAGCCGGTTTCGCCATAGAAATTCACCTTGCGGATCTCGAGTGGATCCTTGCCGAGCGCGTAGGCGATTTCCTCGATGACGCGCTCGCCGCCGAGCATGCCCTGCGGCCCGCCGAAGCCGCGAAACGCGGTGTTTGAAACCGTATGTGTCTTAAGCGGTTGCGAGGTCAGTTTCACATGCGGATAGAAGTAGCTCGAGTCTGCGTGGAAGAGCGCGCGGTCGGTGACGGGACCGGACAAATCGGCGCTGTGGCCGCAGCGGGCGGCGAAATTGGCCACCAACGCATGGATGCGGCCGTCGCCGTTGAAGGCCACATCAAAATCCATCCGGAAATCGTGGCGCTTGCCGGTCATGGCCATATCCTCGTCCCGGTCCGGACGGAACTTGACGGCGCGATTGAGCTTCTTGGCGGCCAGCGCTGCAAGAGCCGCGAACTGGTGGCCCTGGGTCTCCTTGCCGCCGAAGCCGCCTCCCATGCGGCGGACATTGACAGTCACCGCATTCGACGGCACGTCAAGAACGTGCCCGACCAGTTCCTGGATTTCCGTCGGATGCTGGGTGGAGGACCAGACGATCACCTCGTCATCCTCGCCTGGCATCGCCATGGCCACATGGCCTTCGAGATAGAAGTGCTCCTGACCGCCGATGTGCATCTGACCTTTCAGCCGATGCTCGGCCTTGTCGAGCTCCACTTCAGGCTCGCCCCGTTTCAAGGTCATGCCGGTGGTAACCACTGGCGCACCGTTCTCCAGCGCCCCCTCGACATCCGTCCAGTACGGCAGGTCGGCATATTCGATCTTTGCCAGCCTCGCGGCCCGACGCGCCGCGTCACGGGTCTCGGCGATCACGGCGAAGACCGGCTGGCCGTGGAACTGCACCCTGGCTTCCGCCAGCAGCGGCTCGTCATGCTGACCGCCGGAGGAGACGTCGTTGACGCCGGGCACGTCTTTGGCGCTCAACACGCAGACGACGCCGGGATAGGATTTGACGGCGGAAAGATCGAGCGAGAGGATATCGGCATGGACCCGGTCCGATAGCCCGAGGGCGCCATGCAGCAACCCTGCGGGCTCCGGAATATCGTCGATATATTCGGCACTTCCGCTCACGTGTTTATGAGCTGAATCATGTTTCAGCGGCTGGTGCATCGGGCCGTTGATATACTTGTATTTTTCGTAGATGGCCTTTTCCATGGCTTAGACCTCTCCCGCCGCGAAGCGCGTCAGTTCCTGGGGTGTGCCCGAGGTTTCCAGGAAGAAGCGGGTCAGCAGGTTCTTCGCCGTCAGTAGGCGATATTCCGCAGTCGCCCGCCAATCCGTCAGAGGCGTGAAATCACGCCCGAATGCATCGCGAGCCTCGGCGATGGCGCTTTCGGTCCAGGGTCTGCCGTGAAGAGCAGCTTCGACTGCGCGGGCGCGTTTCGGCGTTGCCGCCATGCCGCCGAAGGCGATGCGGATACTGGTCACGACATTCTCATCGTCAAGCTCGAGGCTGAAGGCGCCGCAGAGGGCGGAAATATCCTCGTCACGCCGTTTGCTGATCTTGTAGACCGCAAACCGATTGTCCTGCTCCGGGCGAGGCACGTGGATGCGTTCGACGAACTCGCCGGCCCGTCGGTCCTGCTTGCCGTAGTCCATGAAGAACTCCTCGAGTGGCAACATGCGGACACCCGAAGCGGACCTGAGTTTCACGGTGGCGCCAAGCGCGATCAGGGCCGGCGGCATGTCGCCGATGGGGGACCCGTTGGCTATATTGCCGCCGATCGTTCCCATGTTGCGCACCTGCTGGCCGCCGATTCTGTCGATCAGCCGGCCAAGCGCCGGGATCTCGGTACCCAGAGTCTCTGACGCCTGCGTGTAGGTCACGCCCGCCCCGAGCGTGATGCCGGTCTCATCTGTTTCGATGTCCTGCAGTTCGGTGAGGTGATTGACGAAGACAACAGGACTGAGCTCCCGCATCTGCTTGGTCACCCAAAGCCCTACATCGGTGGCGCCGGCAACGATGGTGGCTTCCGGTTCGGCGGCAAGTATGTCCGCCAAGGCCGCGACAGTGCCCGGCACCATAAGACGGCGGTCGTCCCTCGAAACCGTGATCGTGTCGCGGTTCTGGAGGTTCCAGAGCCTTGCCATGATATTTGCGCGATCGCGCTCCAGCGGGTCGAAGAGGGCGCTCGGACGTGCGTGCGCGACCTGTTCGGCCGCCTTGACGATTGGCTCGTAGCCGGTGCAGCGACAGAGATTGCCCTGTAGCGCCTTTTCAATTTCCGCGCGCGAGGGGTTGCTGCTCGAGAGCCACAGGCCATAAAGCGACATGACGAAGCCCGGCGTGCAGAAACCGCATTGCGAGCCGTGGCAGTCGACCAGCGCCTGCTGGACGGGGTGGAGCGATCCGTCCTCGGCGGCAAGATGCTCAACGGTGACGACGTGGGTGGCATGAAGCGATCCGACGAAGCGGATACAGGCATTGACCGTTTCGTAGCAAAGCTTGCCGCCCCGCAGGCGCCCGACAAGCACTGTGCAGGCGCCACAGTCGCCCTCGGCACATCCTTCCTTGGTTCCCGTCAATCGCCGCTTCAGGCGCAGGAAGTCGAGCAAGGTCTCGGTCGGATCAACGCTCGAAAGGGCGATGTCCTCGCCGTTCAGGATGAAGCGGATGCAATCGGTCATGGAATGCCTTTTCCGGAATGCGCTTCGCGGAGGTTACTGCGCTGTCCAGCCGCCATCAATGGAGATATGCGTGCCGGTGATCTGGCGTGCCGCGTCGCTTGCGAGAAATATCGCGACCGCCGCCACTTCCTCGACCGCGACGAATTCCTTCGTCGGCTGGAATTTCAGCATCACGTCGGACTTGACCTGCGCCTCGCTGATGCCGCGCGCCTTGGCCGTGTCGGGGATCTGTTTCTCGACCAGCGGGGTCAGCACATAGCCCGGGCAGATTGCGTTGACCGTCACGCCGAACTCGGCCAGTTCCAGCGCCGCGCTCTTGGTCAGGCCCATGATGCCATGTTTGGCCGCGACATAGGCCGATTTGAACGGCGAGGCGATCAATCCATGCGCCGAGGCAACGTTGATGATCCGGCCGTGGCGCTTCTCCTTCATCGCCGGGATCGCAGCGCGCATCGTATGGAAAGAACTGGAGAGGTTGATGGCGATGATCTGGTCCCACTTCTCAACAGGAAACTCCTCGACGGATGCCACGTGCTGGATGCCGGCATTGTTGACGAGGACATCGACCATGCCGAATTCGCGGGCCGCCGTTTCCATCAGGTCGGCAATCTCTGTGGGTTTCGCCATGTCGGCACCATGATAGATTGCACGACCGCCGACCACTTCGAGGCTCTGGCGGATCGCCTCGATCTCGCCTGCTTCGCCAAACCCGTTGATGACGACATTGTCGCCATGGGCGGCGAATGCCCGGGCGATGGCAAGTCCTATGCCGCTTGTGGAGCCTGTGACGACCACGGTTCTGCTCATAGATTTAGTCTCCCGAATGCATGCCGGCGTTCTGCTGCGCCGCAATAGAATAGGCGAGGTTATGCCCAAATCGCGTCTGGTGGCAATTGCGTTTTTTGATGCCGAATGGATGCCTTTGCTGCGATTGCCGGGAGAGCTTGTTCGTTCCGTCTTTCTTTTTGACAAGTGTTTGTCACTTGTATTGAACTTGCGCCAATACAAAACAAAATGCCGGTCCGGGAGGAATACATGGGCGGATTTGTGCT
This sequence comes from Rhizobium sp., assembly GCA_003527225.1. The sequence goes on along the minus strand of DPXQ01000157.1, from coordinate 58,844 downwards.
TGCGATCGACCAGGGGACAACGTCCAGCCGGGCGATCGTTTTTGACGGCGAAATGAGAATCGTCGGCGTCGGGCAAAAGGAATTCCCCCAGCATTTTCCCAGATCCGGCTGGGTGGAGCATGACCCGGAAGACATCTGGCAAAGCGTCCTGTCCTCCATCCACGATGCGCTTGCCAGGGCCCGGATCGAGGCAAGGCAGATTTCCGCGATCGGCATCACCAACCAACGCGAAACCACCCTCGTCTGGGAACGCGAAAGCGGTAAGCCGATCCACAACGCGATCGTCTGGCAGGACCGCCGGACCGCCAGCTACTGCGAGAAGCTCAAGCGGCAGGATCTGGAAAAGCTCTTCGTCAAGAAAACGGGGCTCCTCCTCGATCCATACTTTTCGGGAACGAAACTCTCCTGGACGCTCTCCAATGTGAAGGGCGCGCGGGCGCGGGCGGCCAAGGGCGATCTCTGTTTCGGCACGGTCGACACCTATCTGATCTGGAGGCTGACCGGTGGGCGGAGTTTCGTGACCGACGCGACGAACGCCTCGCGCACGCTCATGTTCAATATCGCCGACAATGGTTGGGACGATGACCTGCTCGAGATATTGAGGATTCCGGCCGCCATGCTTCCGGAGGTCAAGGATTGTGCCGCTGATTTCGGCGTCACCGATCCCGAGGTATTCGGGGCCGCGGTTCCTATCCTCGGCGTTGCCGGCGACCAGCAGGCGGCCACCATCGGCCAGGCCTGTTTCCAGCCGGGCATGATGAAATCCACTTATGGGACGGGCTGCTTCGCGCTCCTGAACACCGGCGAGGACATGGTGCGTTCGAGGAACCGTCTGCTGACGACAATCGCCTACCGGATCGACGGAAAGACCACCTATGCGCTGGAAGGCTCCATTTTCGTGGCCGGTGCCGCCGTGCAGTGGCTCCGCGACGGGTTGAAGATCATCGGCGACGCGCGCGAGGCCGGTGTGTTGGCGGACAAGGCCGATCCCAACCAGCAGGTCTATCTTGTACCTGCCTTTACCGGGCTCGGCGCGCCCTGGTGGGATCCCGATGCACGAGGCGCGATCTACGGCATGACGCGCAATACCGGGCCTGCCGAATTCGCGCGCGCCGCGCTCGAGGCGGTCTGCTACCAGACGCGCGACCTGCTCGACGCCATGCACAAGGACTGGCGCAATGCCGGGGACGAAACGGTTTTGCGCGTCGATGGCGGCATGGTCGCCTCCGACTGGACGATGCAGCGCCTTGCCGATCTTCTGGAATCGCCTGTCGACCGCCCGGCGATCACGGAAACGACAGCACTCGGCGCGGCCTTCCTCGCCGGCAGCCGCGCCGGTGTCTGGCCTGGAATGGAGGCGTTTGCGAAAGCCTGGGCGAGGGATCGGCGCTTCGAGCCGCAGATGGACGAAAAGACCCGTACGACCAAGCTCAAGGGCTGGCGAAATGCCGTGCAGCGCACGTTGAGCAACTTCTGACGCCGCGCGGGCCAGAGGGCGCGCTCTTTGTCGGAGATCCGGAAACGGTCGCCGAAAAGATCGTCGCGCAGCACGAGATTTTCGGCAATGACCGCTTCCTGCTGCAGATGGCGATCGGCCCGATGCCGCACCGCGAGATCATGCGCGGCATCGAGCTCTACGGGACAAAAGTCGCGCCAATGGTCAGAAAGGCGTTGACCCCGCAGGAAGCCGGGGCGTAAGCAGCCGCCATCCCAGAATTAGAAGAGCGGGTGCCGAGCCCGGAAGACGAACGATGATTGTTTCCAGCGAAGAAGACCTCAACGGCCTGAAGGATATCGGCCGGATCTGCGCAAGCGCGGTGAAGATCATGGGGGCCGCGTTGGAACCGGGAATCACCACCCGAGAGCTCGACCAGATCGGCCGCAAGGTACTGGAAGATGCCGGCGCCCAGTCTGCCCCGGAATTCTGCTACCAGTTTCCCGGTGCCACCTGCATCAGCGTCAACGAGGAAGTCGCCCACGGCATTCCCGGCGACCGCAAGATTGTCGCCGGCGATCTGGTCAATATCGATGTATCGGGCGTGAAGAACGGCCTGTTCGGCGATACCGGCTCGTCCTTCATCGTGCCCCCCGCCAAGCCGAAGATCGAAAAGCTCTGCCGCGACGGCAAGCGGGCGCTCTGGGTCGGGCTGAACCAGGTGCGCACCGGCCAGCCCATGGCCAATATCGGCAATGCCATCGGCACGTTCGCCAAGAAGAACCGCTACACGCTGATCCAGAATCTCGCGAGCCACGGCATCGGCCATTCGCTGCACGAGGAGCCGAAGGAACTGTCCACCTGGCCGGATCCGGATGAGACGCGGATCATGGAGGAAGGCCTGGTCTTCACCATCGAACCCTTCCTGTCGCTCGGCGGGATCTGGGCCGAGGACGGCGACGATCCGTGGACACTCTACAGCGACCCGAAGGCGCCGACCGTGCAATTCGAGCACACGATTGTGGTCACCCGCAACGGCCCCGTGATCCTGACGCTCGCCGATTGAGGCTGCCGGGCGAAGCGGATCGCGGGGCCACCGGTTGATCTCAGACGGAGAACGCGACGGCCACGCCCTTCTTCTTGAAGTAGGACTGCATGATCTTGCGGCCCTGACGGTTGGACTGGGCGAGCTTGGCCGATTCGAACACCGCTTCCTTGACGCCTTCGCGGGCCATGGCCGCCTTCAGTGCCGCGATGTGGAGGTCGATGTCCTCGTTGTCGTTGTTGATCGAGGTGTAGATGTTGTCGATGGCCTGGCTCAGGGTGAGATCGCTCATGGGACGCTCCTTGGAATCATTGTCCCTCCACTAGTGATTTTTGCGGCCGGGGCAAGCCGGGGATTGTGACCGGCACCGGGCGATGCCCAGCCGGGCTGGGCAATCCATCTCGTCCGATTGCATCGGCGATCAGTATTTGTGGTTTGTGGGCGGCCTCCTGCGGTGCAATAAACACGACCATGACCGCAGCATACAGCAAAGAGCCAAATCTCGTTTCCACAGCAATCGCTGGCGCCGTGGCCATGGCATTGGCCATGGGTTTCGGCCGGTTTTCCTTCACGCCAATCCTCCCGGGGATGATTGGCGGCTTGCCGCTATCTTCCGCTGATGCCGGCCTGATCGCGGCCGGCAACTTCGCCGGTTATCTCGCCGGTGCCATTCTCGGAGCCTATGGATGGGCGGCCGGGCGCGAGCGAATTGTCGGTCTTTCCGCGCTCTTCGCGACTGCGGCCCTGTTGGCGGCCATGTCGGTCACGAGCACTGTGCCGGTCTTCATCGCCATCCGGTTTCTGGCCGGTATCGCCAGCGCCTTCTCGATGATTTTCATCACTACGATCGTGCTCGGTCATGCGACGCGCGCCGGAAACGAGCATGTGCAGTCGGCGCATTTCGGCGGCGTCGGTCTCGGGATCGCCGCCTCGTCACTGATGGTCTTTCTGCTCAGCATGTCGGGTGGTGCGCAATCCTGGCGGATGGACTGGCTGGTCGGAGCGGCAATCAGTCTCGCAGCACTGGTTGCCGTATGGTGGCTGCTGCCGCGTTCGCCGATCCGTGTGGCCGAGGCCACAAAGGAACCGTCACTCGAATGGCGGCTGCCGGTCGTGGTGATGACGCTCTCCTACGGTCTCTTCGGTTTCGGGTATGTGATCACGGCGACCTTCATCGTCACGATGGCGCGAATGGGTGCGGCTGGCCCGACGATCGAGTTTTTGTCCTGGTTCCTGACCGGTTGCGCCGCGGCACTTTCCCTCTTTTACTGGCGGCCGGTGATGCTCAGGATCGGACTTGCCGGCGCCTATGTCACCGGCCTGCTGCTGGAGGCGGCCGGAGTGCTTTCCTCCGTTGCCCTGCCGCTGCCGTTTGCTCCGCTTGTCGGAGGCACGCTGCTCGGTGCGACCTTCATGATAATCACAGCCTATGGACTGCGTCTCGGTCGCCAGCTTTCTCCAGAAAGCCCGCGGCGGGCGCTGGCCTTCATGACGGCGTCTTTCGGCGTCGGACAGACCGTCGGTCCGCTGGTGGCGGGTGCCGTTGCGGAGGCGACCGGCAGCTTCACCGTTCCGACCGTGATGGCGGCGCTGGCGCTTTGCCTCTCGGTGGCGCTGGTGCTGCCCGTCTATCGCCAGATCGCGCAGAGCGGCGCCGAACGGTCATTCAAAGGGCTGTGAATAGCGCGTTACAATGCGGTAACAATTGCCGGAAGCCATTGCTGGCAAATTCGTTCTGCCCTAGTTTCGCGACAATCGAAATGTCTGACAGTGCCAATCCAATTCCTGCCAGGAAAGTATCCCGCCCGTGTTCCAATCCTTCTTTCCGAAGCCGAAGATTTTCTTTTCTTCGTTCGCCATCTGGACCCTGCTTGCCATTCTCGTCTGGTACCTGTTCGGAGAACCTCTCGGAACCGCGCTCGGCTTTCCACCAATGCCCGAAGACGCCGAGCCGATCATCAATCTGAGCTTCTTCGTCGCTCGCGACTACGTCTGGTTCTACCTCTACTGTGCAGTGTGGGCGGTCGTTTTCGGAATAGTCTGGGAAATCTACGCGAAGGACCATCCTTGGCGACATTGGGCGATCTGGGGCTCTTACTTTATCATTTTCACGACCTATTTCGATGTGCAGGTGTCGGTGCTTTTGAACAACTGGCGCCGCCCCTTCGGCGACCTCTTGCAGAATGCGCTGACGGGCAAGCCGGGGATCACAAACTGGGATTTTTACAGTCTCATGATCACCTTTTGGAGCATCGCCTTCCTGAACGTGGCGGTGTTCGTCGTCGTCCGCTTCTTCGTCAGCCACTACGTCTTCCGCTGGCGCACGGCGATGAACAATTATTACATGTCGATGTGGCCGCGAGTCCGCCACATCGAAGGCGCTTCGCAGCGTGTTCAGGAAGACACGATGCGCTTCGCCTCGACCTTCGAAGGTCTCGGCGTCAGCCTGATCAATGCGGTGATGAACCTCGTCGCCTTCCTTCCGATCCTGTTCGCGCTGTCGGGCTATGTCACCGAACTGCCGATCATCGGCAGCATTCCGCACAGCCTGTTCTGGCTAGCGCTGGTGTGGTCGGTGTTCGGCACCGGGTTGCTGGCGCTTGTCGGCTTCAGGCTGCCGGGGCTGGAATTCAGGAACCAGCGCGTCGAGGCCGCCTACCGCAAGGAACTGGTCTACGGCGAAGATCATGCCGACCGCGCCCAGCCGCTGACAGTCGCCGAGCTGTTCACCAATGTCCGGCGCAACTATTTCCGCCTGTATTTCCACTACACCTATTTCAACCTGGCTCGGTCGTTTTACGGCCAGGCCGATGCTCTGTTCCTTATATTCATGCTGGTGCCGACCATCGTGGCGGTGAAGATCACCTACGGCATCTACCAGCAGATTGCGACGGCCTTCGGCCAGGTCTCGAACTCGTTCCAGTATCTGGTGAATGTCTGGCCGACGATTGTCGAGCTGATGTCGATACACAAACGTCTCCAGGCTTTCGAGGCGGCGATCGACAACGAGCCGCTGCCGGAGATCGATCAGGAGTATTTGGAAAAGGGCGAGTAAGGTTCGGTCGCAGCCATACGGTCTGCGGCTTCCGTGACACGCACCTCGAGCCGCGTCGGATCGCTCCGGCGCGGTTTCGTTTTGGGAAGAGGGCAGGCGGCGTTGAACATTGGGGGATGTCGATGGCGGGTCGTCGGTGTCAGGTGATCGAAGCCGTGAGCGGAATTTTTCGGAAGCGACGAAAAACTTCCCTGCTCCGAGGTTATGAGCGAGGTGCTGGCGGCCGCTTGGCCAACATGTCCATCGCCTCCGAATAGCCGACACAGGCTACGTCCGCCCGGTTGCAGACATCGCTGACGAGACGGTCGAGGGCGCGCCAATAGGCGCCGCCATTCATCTCGACGAAGTGAAAGCCCAACTGCAGCGGAATGCGCTCGCCGTCATACTGCGCGTCGAAGGCCGCCTTGAAGGCCTTGTAGGCGCGCTGTTCGAATTCGATGGACCGCGCTGGATCGTCGAGACCGGCCGAATGGCGGACGAAGAGATTGTAGTCCATGCCGACGATCCGCCGGTCTTGCGGCCCTTCGGGAATCAAGGGCAGGGCGAATCGGGTAAGTTCTCCATCCCGTTGCGGCCATTGCGGTCCGCGCGTGACGAGGCTTGCGTCGTAGAAAAGTCCGGCCGTCTTCTCGGCCTCGGCAAGGGCTGCCGTTGCCGACAGATAAGGGGCGCGGAAGCCCGTGATGCCCGTGGCTACGAAATCCTGCCAGCCCTCCGGCTCCCTGTCTCCAAGCCCGATCGCCTTCCAGGCATTCGTCAGAACCGTGTCGAAAGTCGAGAATTCCTGCAACCAGTCGTCCTTGGTCCAGTCCTTCCCGTCGAAGTGGCCGCAGGCATGGCTTGCGATCTCGTGGCCTTCGAGATGGGCCTGCCAGATATGGTCGAGGCGTCCCGTGACATCTTCCACGGTCGGCGCGAACCCCACATTGGACTTGCCGGGACGGTGCCCGGGCGCCTGATAGGACTTCGCCGCCTTGCGGGGGATGAGATTGGTGCAGGACAGAAAATACGTGAAATGCGCTTTCGACCTTGCCGCAAGCTCACGGCTTTTCGCCCAAAGCTGGTTGTCTCCCGCGCCGTCGAAGGAGATCAACAGCAATTGCGGTTCTCTGGTGGTCGCGGGCGACTCTTCGGACGCCGAGGCGACAGCGGGTGAAAGCAGCGATATCGAAAGAAGGAAGACCGGACGGAACATGTGACCCCTGATGCAATGAAGCGGATTTCCTGTCACCAAAATGAGGCGAAGCTTTGAACGCTCTGGCAATTGCCGCCATTGCGCTCTATTCCATGGTGAACAATTTGAAACGGGGTTTTGAACGATGACACTCCTGATCGCAGGGATTATTCTCTTTCTCGGTACGCATATGATCAGGGTCGTGGCGCCCGATTTCCGCAGCGCTATGATTGCCAAAATCGGGGAAAGCGGCTGGAAGGGTCTCTATGCCGCCGCCAGCCTTCTGACCCTTGCCATTCTCATTTATGGGTACGCCAAGGCGCCGGTGATCGACCTCTATTTTCCGCCTGCCGGAATGGCGCATCTGGCGCTGACCCTGATGCTGTTTGCCATGATCTTCCTGGTTGCCGGTATGCTGCCTGCCGGCCATATCGCCACAAAGTCGAAACACCCCATGGTGCTCTCGATCAAGATCTGGGCATTTTCCCATCTGCTCGCCAATGGCGATCTCGCATCGGTGCTGCTGTTCGGGTCATTCCTGGCCTGGGGTGTTCTGATCCGTATCGCGCTGAAGCGCCGCCAGCGGGCAGGCGAGTTGGTGCTGAGGCCCTTCGTCTCTGCCCGCAACGACATTCTCGCCGTTGTGATCGGCGCTGCCGTCTGGCTCGTTTTCATCTGGAAACTGCATGAGTTGCTGATCGGTGTTCCTCCGATCGTCATGTGAGCTTTCCAAGGATTTGCGGCATTCCCCCTTACAACTGCTGAAAAATGGGGTAGAAGGCCGCTCACGCACATAGTCGCATGAGAGGCCGGACAGGCCGGAGATACCGATGGTTGACAACAACGACAGCTTTATCCGCGAAGTCAATGAAGAGCTGCGCTCTGACCAGTTCAGGAACGCCTGGCGCCGCTATGGCAAGCTGGTGATCGGGCTGGCGGTGCTGATCGTGGTCGGCACGGCCGGTTATCGCGGCTACGAATACTGGCAGAGCAGCCAGTCTTCGAAGGCCGGTGATCAGTTTCTGGCGGCGCTGACGCTCGCCAAGGAGGGCAAGAGCGACGAGGCGACAGCTGCGCTGAAGGCACTCGAGGAAGAGGGCTACGGCGCCTATTCCGTGCTGGCGCGCATGCGCGCTGCGACTGTTCAGGCGGAGAAGGGCGACAAGGCGGCGGCGATCGCGGCGTTTGCAGCGATCGGCAAGGACGGAAGCGTACCGCAGGTGATCCGCGACGTGGCCCATATGCGGGCCGCCTGGCTTCTGATCGATGACGGGACCTACGAGCAGGTTTCGGCCGAGGTCGAGGCACTGGCCACCCCGCGCGACGCGTTGCGTCATTCCGCGCGCGAGGCCCTCGGCCTTGCCGCCTTCAAGGCTGGCGACATGACCAAAGCCCGCGAATGGTTTGAACAGATCACCGAAGACAACGAAACGCCGGCCAACATCGCCAGGCGCGCCCAGATGATGCTCGAGAGCATCGCGGCTTCCGGCAAGGCGCAGTAAGCAGATCCACGGCGGAAACGCCAGAAAGCAAGGCCTTTATGAGCTTCACCGTCGCCATTGTCGGACGTCCGAATGTCGGGAAGTCCACGCTTTTCAACCGGCTGGTTGGAAAGAAGCTGGCGCTTGTCGATGACACGCCGGGCGTCACGCGCGACCGGCGTCCCGGAGACGCCAAGCTTGTTGATTTGCGGTTCACGATTATCGATACGGCCGGTCTCGAGCAATCGGGACCCGACACGCTTCAGGGCCGCATGTGGGCGCAGACCCAGGCCGCAATTCAAGAAGCCGATGTCACCTTGTTTGTCGTGGACGCGAAGTCCGGGCTGACGCCTGCCGACCAGACGCTCGCCGATATGCTGCGCAAGAGCGGAAAGCCGGTCGTGCTGGTGGCCAACAAGTCGGAAGCCAAGGGCTCCGACGGCGGTTTCTACGATGCTTTCACGCTGGGACTTGGCGATCCTTGCCCGATCTCTGCAGAACACGGGCAGGGCATGATCGACCTGCGTGATGCGATCGTTGCCGCGATCGGCGAGGACAGAGCCTTTCCCACGGTGGACGAGGCGGAAACCGACGTCGATATTCGCGCGCAGGCGGCTGCCGCGGGTGCTGAGCACGATGATGACTACGAACCGGAATATGACGAAACCAAGCCGTTACGTGTCGCGATCATTGGTCGTCCGAATGCCGGAAAATCGACCCTGATCAACCGTTTTCTCGGCGAAGACCGGCTGCTGACGGGCCCCGAAGCCGGGATTACCCGCGACAGCATCTCGGTCGAGTGGGACTGGCGCGGCCGCACCATCAAGATGTTCGACACCGCCGGCATGCGCAAGAAGGCACGAGTGCAGGAGAAGCTGGAAAAGCTCTCGGTTGCCGACAGCCTCAGATCCATCCGCTTCGCCGAACTCGTCGTGATCGTGTTCGATGCGACCATCCCCTTCGAGAAGCAGGACCTGCAACTCGTCGATCTGGTCATCCGTGAGGGCCGCGCCGCGGTGCTTGCGTTCAACAAATGGGATCTGGTCGAGGACACGCAGGCCGTGCTCGCCGATCTCAGGGAAAAGACCGAGCGTCTGCTGCCGCAGGCCCGTGGCATTCGCGCCGTGCCGATTTCCGGTCAGACTGGCTATGGCCTCGACCGGCTGATGCAGGCGGTCATTGAAACCGACAAGGTCTGGAACCGTCGTATTTCGACCGCGAAGCTCAACCGTTGGCTTGAGAGCCAGCAGGTACAGCATCCGCCACCGGCGGTGTCAGGGCGCCGGGTCAAGCTGAAATACATGACCCAGGTGAAAGCTCGCCCACCCGCTTTCATGATTTCCTGCACGCGGCCTGATGCGCTGCCGGAATCCTATATCCGTTTTCTCACCAACGGGCTTCGCAACGACTTCCAGATGCCGGGAGTGCCGATCCGGATTCATCTCAAGGCGGCGGAAAACCCCTTCGAGAACCGGAAGAAGAAGCGGTAGCTTCTACCGCAGCAGTCCCTTGCTGCGTTTGCCCTGGTTCTTTGCCGCTACGACGTTGTCGAAAAACTGGCGGGTTGCCGCCTCCCAGGAGTAGGTTTCGGCCAGTGCGCGGGCTTCCGCCGGCGAGCATGCGGAGGCATTGCGGCAGGCAACGGCCAGATCCTCGTCGAGAATGCCCGCCTTGCCGTCGCCCGGAACTATATCGATCGGCCCCGTGACTGGAAAGGCGGCGACCGGAATACCGGAGGCGAGGGCTTCGAGAATGGTATTGCCGAAGGTATCGGTTCTGGAGGGGAATACGAAGACGTCCGCCTGTGCGTAGCTCGCGGCCAGTTCCTCGCCGAATCTGACGCCGGTGAAAAGCACGCCCGGATAGCGTTCCTCAAGTTCCGCTCTGGCCGGGCCGTCACCGACCACGACCTTCGATCCGGGGAGGTCGAGATCGAGAAAGGCCGGCAGGTTCTTTTCAATCGCGACGCGGCCGACCGTCATGAATATCGGGCGGGGGAGCCCGAAGGGCCGCTCCTCGCGCTCCCTCGGGCGGAAGAGCGCGGTATCGACACCGCGACTCCAGAGGCGAAGGTTGTGAAGACCGCCCGCTTCAAGCTCCCGCTTCAGGCTCTCGGTGGCTACCATGCAGGCGCCGCTGCGGCTGTGGAACCAGCGAACATAGGCATACAGCCAGGAGGCGCGCACGGGGATCCGAGCCGCGATATATTCCGGGAACCGGGTGTGAAAGGCGGTCGAGAACGCCATGCTGTGTTTGATGCACCAGTGCCTTGCCATCAGGCCGAGCGGGCCTTCGGTGGCAATATGCAGAAAATCGGGCGCCTGTTTCTCAATGGCGCGCGCCACCTGCCCATAGTGGGCCAGAGAGAGCCGAATCTCGGGATAGGTCGGCATCGGAATACTGGGATAGGATTCCGGGGTGATCATGCCGACCTCGACGCCCATGCGCGCCAGCTCGCGATTGGTGTTCTCGATCGAGCGCACCACGCCGTTGACCTGCGGTCGCCAGGCATCGGTGACGATGGTAATTCTAGGCATGCTTCAACCGAATGCTCTCCTCGAGCTCAATGTGCAATGGACGGCAAGCCGCGTCGCGCATAGCCGGTTTTATGTGACCTCAGTGTTACAGGTTGATGTCAGGGGCGGAATGTCCATCTCCCGGACTGGCCTGCTTCCCGACTTCGCCTATACTCGCTGCCAAATGGCAACGACATGACACCAACGCTTCAGGAGCTTGCATGGCCAAATCGTCCCATAAACGCCACGCCCCGAAAGGCCAGCCGGACTGGTGGCGCGGTGCGGTGATCTACCAGGTCTATCCGCGGTCTTTCCAGGATACCAATGGCGACGGGATCGGCGACCTCAAGGGCGTGACCGAGAGGCTAGCCTACATTGCCTCGCTCGGCGTCGATGCCATCTGGCTTTCGCCCTTCTTCACCTCGCCGATGGCGGACATGGGCTACGACGTCTCCGACTATTGCAATGTCGATCCCATGTTCGGAACGCTTTCCGATTTCGACGAGATGCTCGAGGAGGCGCACAGGCTGGGCCTCAAGGTCATCATCGACCAGGTGCTGTCGCACACGTCTGATCAGCATCCCTGGTTCAAGGAAAGCCGTTCGAGCCGGGAAAGTCCCAAGGCGGATTGGTATCTCTGGGCGGAGCCGAAGCCGGACGGTACCGCGCCGAACAACTGGCTTTCGATCTTCGGCGGGCCGGCCTGGGAATGGGATGGCGTGCGCAAGCAATACTACATGCACAATTTCCTGGCCAGTCAGCCCGATCTCAACTTTCACAATATGGAGGTGCAGGCGGCGCTTCTCGATGCCGTCGGGTTCTGGCTCGACCGGGGCGTGGACGGCTTTCGGCTGGATACCGTCAACTACTATTTTCATGATCAGGAAATGCGCGACAATCCGCCCATGGCGGTCGATCATGATGCGCCGGGCCTCGATGCCCCGGATGTCAATCCCTATGGCATGCAGCACCATCTCTACGACAAGACGCAGCCGGAGAACGTGGAGTTCCTGAAGCGCATCAGGGCACTACTGGACAAGTATCCCGGACGTACGACGGTTGGCGAGGTCGGCGACGGCGCAAGGTCGCTGAAAACCGTGGCGGCCTATACGAGCGGCGGCGACAAGCTGCACATGTGCTATACCTTCGATCTGCTCGGACCGGATTTCACCGCGAGCCATATCCGGAGCTGCGTCACCGCATTCCAAAATTCGGTTGCCGATGGCTGGGTGTGCTGGGCCTTTTCCAATCACGATGTCGAGCGACATGTCAGCCGCTTCATCGAAAGCGAAAGTGAGCGCGAACGGGTGGCGAAGCTCGCGATCAGCGTGCTAGCCAGCTTGCGCGGCTCGATCTGCCTCTATCAAGGCGAGGAACTGGGGCTGCCCGAGGCCGCGCTCGCCTTCGAGGACCTGCGCGATCCCTATGGCATCCGATTTTGGCCGGCTTTCAAGGGACGGGACGGGTGCCGCACGCCGATGGTGTGGACATCGGGCGGGGCACATGCGGGCTTCACGTCGGCACACAAGTCCTGGCTTCCTGTACCGCGCGAACATAAGGGGCTGGCAGTCGACAAGCAGGACGAGAGGCAAGATTCGATCCTGAACCACTATCGGCAGACGCTCGCCTTCCGCAAGGCGCATGCGGCGCTTGTCGACGGCGATATGACCTTTGTCGATACGGAAGAGGATGTCTTGTCGTTTGTCCGCGAGAAGGATGAAGACCGACTGCTTTTTGTCTTCAACCTGCGGCGCGGCCCGCAGGAGGTGAAGCTGCCGCCGCGGATTGCCGTCAAGGAACTCCTTGGCATGCCGGGTCTTGCCGGCACCTATCTCGAAGGCATGATCCGGCTCGGCCACCTGGACGGATTCTGTGCGCGCATTTGAATGAATGAAGGAGATCGCCATGAAGATTATAACGGCTAATGCTGCGCATCGGGCCGTCTGGCGTGACCTCCGACACCAGCTTTGGCCGGAGAACACGGTAGAGGAACTTGGTGCCGAAATCGACGCGGCGCTGGCGACGGACAAGCAGACCGCATTTCTGGCATTCGATGACAAGGACAGGGCCGTGGGCTTTGTCGAGGCGAGCCTGCGTTTTGATCACGTCAATGGCTGCGAGGGCTCGCCGGTCGCCTTTCTCGAGGGCATTTTCGTTGTGGCAGGTTGTCGCCGTCAAGGTGTCGCGCGCGCCCTGATCGCGGCCTTCGAGGAATGGGCCCGGGAAAAGGGTGTCCGCGAGATGGCATCCGACGCCAACATTGGCAACGTGGTCTCTCACGCGATGCATGAAGCGCTTGGTTTTACCGAGACTGAGCGGGTCGTCTATTTCCGCAAGCCCATCGCCTGAGCGGATGGCCTCACAGCCCCTCGTCCGGGATGTTCAGCACATGGCCGCACGCCTTGCAGTGCACGGCATCGGCGTCGTGCCGGTTCAGGCCGCACTCAGGGCAGGCATACGTGACCTTGTAAGGGCGCACCACCGCCTGGGCGAGCCGCACAAACAACGAAATCCCGACGATCATGGTGACGATCGACGTCAGCTTTCCGAATGTTCCGGGTAGCGTAATGTCCCCGAATCCGGTGGTCGTCACGGTTGCGACGGTGAAATAGAGCGCGTCGACGAAACCTGTCGTTCCTTCCTGATAGTAGAAAAAGAAGGTGTAGACGAAGCCTGTCGTCATGAAGAGGAAGACCAGGACGTTGATCATGGCGCGCATGACGTCCTGCAAATGGCTCTGACCGATTCGGCGCAAAAGGACCTTGAGCAGCGGGCTCTGTCCGATCGCCCATATGCGCATCGCCCGAAGAAAGGCGAAGTTGAACAGCAGATCGGGGAGCAGCAGGGTGCCCAGGATGATCAGATCGACCCAGGTCATCGGCCGTAGCAGCCAGTCGCGTGCACGATGTGCGATCATTGCCTGGGCAACCAGTTCGGCGCTGATCCACACGGCGATCATGTAATCGAGGATCAGGTAGCTCGGGCCGGTGCGCAGATACGGACCGAAAATGAAGAAGGTTATGATCGCGATGTCGACGAGGGCCAGCACCAGTTGAAATCGCACGGACGGGCCCTGTTCGCCGTGATAGAGGCGACGCAGCCGCTGGCGAAAATTGCCTGCCTTGTGGGAGAATGTCGATCGGGCGTGACGCGATGCCATGGCTCACCCGATCAGTGCGAATTTGTCGACATCGACCATGCCCATGTCGGATATCTTCAGGTGCGGAATGACGGGCAGCGGCAGGAAGGCGACCTGGAGGAAGGGTTCGGTGAGCGTGGTGCCGAGTGCGTAGGCGGCCTGGCGCAATTCATGCAGCGTGTCGCGTACGACTTCAAAGGGCTCGAGGCTCATCAGGCCGGCGACGGGCAGGGCGATCTCTCCTGTGACCTTGCCGCCCTCGACCACGACGAAGCCGCCCTTGATTTCGCCGAGGCGGTTGGAGGCGAGCGCCATGTCGTCCTCCGAGACGCCGACCACGCATATATTGTGGCTGTCATGGCCGACGGTCGAGGCGATTGCGCCCTTCTTCAGGCCAAAGCCCTGGACGAAGCCGTTGGCATGGTTGCCGTTCTTGCCGTGGCGCTCGATGACGGCGACCTTGATGATGTCGCGGTCGAGGTCGACGGTGGTCTGATTGCCGTTCGAGGGCAGGCGGAAGCGGCGGTATTCGGTGATGATCTTGCCGGGCAGCACGCCCATGACCGGCGTTTCACCCTCGGTGACCGGCACGCCGAAATCGGCGGCCTTGACGATGCGGGCCTTGACGCTGTCGAGGCCAACGGGGGCGACGGTTTCGCGGGTGGCGAACAGCGCGTCGGTGACGCGCCGGCCGGCGGCGAAGACCATCTCGGCCTTGCAGTTTTCGAGGCTGTCGATGATGACGAGATCGGCCCGCCAGCCGGGTGCCACGAGGCCGCGGTCGCGAAGGCCGAAGGCGCGGGCCGCCGAGATCGAGGCGGCGCGGTAGACGGCAATCGGTTCGACGCCATGGGCGATCGCGGTGCGGATCATGTAGTCGAGATGGCCTTCCTCGGCGATGTCGAGCGGATTGCGGTCGTCGGTGCAGAGCGCCAGGAACGGCGAGAGCCGTTCGGTGAGGATCGGCATCAGGGCGTGCAGGTCCTTCGACACCGAGCCCTCGCGCACCAGGATATGCATGCCCTTGCGGATCTTCTCCATGGCTTCCGGCACATTGGTGCATTCGTGGTCGGTGCGAATGCGGGCGGAGAGATAACCGTTGAGGTCGCGGCCGGACAGAAGCGGCGAATGGCCGTCGATATGGCCGTCCTGGAAGGCCTCGAGCTTGGCCATGCAGATCGGATCCTTGTGGATCACGCCGGGGAAATTCATGAATTCGGCAAGCCCGATCACCTTGGGATGGTGGCGGAAGGGCAGGAGCGCCTCGATCGGCAGATCGGCGCCGGAGGTCTCCAGATGGGTGGCCGGCACGCAGGAGGAGAGCTGGACGCGGATGTCCATGATCGTCCGCTCCGAACTATCGAGGAAATACCGGATGCCTTCCGTGCCGAGCACGTTGGCGATCTCGTGCGGGTCGCAGATCACGGTGGTGACGCCATAGGGCAGGACGCAGCGGTCGAATTCGTGTGGCGTGACGAGCGAGCTTTCGATATGCAGATGGGTGTCGATGAAGCCGGGCACGACGATCTTGCCGGAAATATCGATCTCCTCGCGGCCCTCATAGTCCTTGCATGTTCCGACGATGGTGTCGCCGCAGATGGCGATGTCGGATGAGACGAGCTCGCCGGTGACGAGATCGAAGAAGCGCCCACCCTTCAGCACGATATCGGCGGGCTTGCGGCCCACGCCCTGATCGATGCGGTTTTCCAAGGTGCTCATGCGCAGTCACTCCGATTCCGGTTCAAGGGAGAGTGTAGCGGGGAGGGCGTGGCGGGGGAATGGGGCAAGGCCATCAGTCCCGTTCAGGAGATAGAAAAGCAGCCGTCGCCGGCCGCTTTCCTTGTTTGTGTCCAGTCGTGGTGTGAACCTTACTCGACGGCGACGATCTTGCCGCCTTCCCACTTGAACAGCGAGAAGCTCTGCGAGGTGAGATCGCCGGTTTCTCCGTAGGTCACCTTGCCGATGGCGGTAGCGATCGGTTCGCCGGTCTTCAGCGCCGCAGCAACGGCTGCTGCGTCTTCGGCGCTTCCGGCCTTCTCGATGCCGGCCTTGATGACCTCGACGGCGGCGTAGGCGTTGAGTGTGAAGGCTTCGGCCGGAATGTTGCGGGCGGCCAGCGCGTCGGCTGCGGCCTTTGAGTCCGGGTTCTTCAGCGCGTCGGAGGCATTGGTGAAGATCGTCCCGTTGGCGGCGTCGCCACCGATCGAGGCATATTCGCTGTTCGACAGGCCGTCTCCGCCGATGATCGTGGCCTTGAGACCGAGGTCGGCGAGCTGGCGAGCGAGCAGGCCGCCTTCCGGGTGATAGCCGCCGAAATAGACGACCTCGACGTTTTCCGACTTGAGGCGGGTGGTGAGCGCGCTGAAGTCCTTGTCGCCCGGGGTGAGCGCATCGTTGAAGACTTCGGTCACGCCGCCTTCGTTCAACGTCTTCTTGAAGGCGTCGGCAAGACCCTTGCCGTATTGGCCCTTGTCATTGATGATTCCGACCTTCTTGTCCTTGAAGTTGGCGAGCACATAATTGGCGGCGACTTCGGCCTGCTGGTCGTCGCGACCGCAGGTGCGCAGCACGGTGGTCAGGCCGCGATTGGTCAGGTCCGGCGCGGTCGCGGTCGGAGTGACCATCAGCACGCCGTTTTCGGCCAGCACGTCGGAGGCCGGAATGGCAACGCCGGACGTCACCGGGCCGACGACGAAGCGCACGCCGTCGCCCACCAGCTGGTTGGCGGCCGAGACGCCCTGTTTCGGTTCGCCGGCGTCGTCAGCCAGCTTCAGCACGACGGTCTCGCCGAGGATGCCGCCGGCCTTGTTGATTTCCTCGACGGCGACTTCGGCGCCGTTCTTGACCTGCTCGCCATAGGCCGCGACAGGCCCGGTGAGCGGCGCCATCAGGCCGATGACAATCTCCGCCCGTGCCCCTGATGCAAAGGCGAGGGCGGCGATCAGTGTGGTGCTCGTCAGCAGTTTCAGGTTCATGTCTTCTCTCCTTGGATGGGCGCCGTTTCTTGCTGCTCCCGAACAGCGGTCTTTTCCCGGCGGCTTTGGGACGGCGGGACGGTTGGAGGCGCACTTTAGCGGGACCTCATTAGACACCGGGGCGGGCAGGCTGGCCAGTCGGAATTTGCGAAGTGTGCGACGTATTATGCAGTTCAGCCGTGCGGATTTCGCAACCCCTCGGCCTTGGGCCTCGCTCTTGACAAACCTATAATCTGCGGGTTATTTAACAAATCAATAGCCAACGGGTTATGAATTTGATGGGCGATGCGCAGGACATTCTTTTTGCGGCACTTGGCGATCCGACGCGCCGGGCGATCTTCGAGCGGCTCTGCCGTCGGGGCGAGCAGACGGTTGGGGCGCTGACCGCGCAAGCCGGCGTGTCGCAGCCTGCCGTGTCCAAGCATCTCGGCGTGTTGAAGCGGGCGGGCCTTGTGCTCGACCGGCACCAGGGGCGCCAGACGCATTACAGCGCCCGGCTCGAAACGCTCGCGCCGTTGGTGGACTGGACGAAACAGATGACCGGCTTCTGGGAAGGCCGGTTCGATGATCTTGAAGACCTGCTCAAAAGGATGGATCAATGACCGCTACCGCCACGAAAACGCTTTCCGTCATCGTCGAACGGGAGTTGCCGCATCCGCCGGAAAAGATCTGGCGTGCGCTCACGCAGCCGCAATTGATCGAGGAGTGGCTGATGAAGAACGAATTCAAGCCGGCCGTCGGCCATGCCTTCACGCTCAAGGCCGACTGGGGCACCGTGGAATGCAGCGTGCGCACCGTCGAGGAAAACAGGAGCCTGTCCTACACCTGGGATGCGAAGCCGCTGGAGAGCATCGTCACCTGGACTTTGACGCCGACCGAGACCGGCACGATGCTGCGCATGGAACAGACAGGCTTCCGGCACGACCAGCCGATGTTCTACGGCGGGGCCAAGCAGGGCTGGCCAAAATTCATCGACAGCCTGGAAGAGGTGCTGGCGCGTATGGAGTGAGGCTTTCCACGGGATCAACAAAGGGTTCACGTTCTTCGACCCGCAACCAGTAGGAGTACGTCATGCACGGGAACAAATGGATCAGGCAAATTCACCGTTGGCTGTCGCTTGCCTTCACACTTGCAGTCATTGCCAACATCGCCGCGATGGGCATGGCGGAACCCGCTGTCTGGATCGGGCTGCTGGCGCTGGTGCCGCTCATTCCGCTGCTTGCAACAGGGCTCTACCTGTTCGCGCTGCCTTATCTCGCAAAGCGGCGCAGCGCCGGTGCATGACTTGAAGGCCGCGGATGCGATCGCCCATGAACGAAAAAGCGGCCGTCTCCGGCCGCTTCAAATCTTGCTCTAAACCCTAAGCTCAGATGTTGGCCATCAGCACCTTGCGGAGCTTGTCGAACAGTTCGTCGATCTCTTCCTTGGAAATGATCAGCGGCGGCGAGAGTGCGATGATGTCGCCAGTGGTGCGGATCAAAAGGCCCGATTCATAGGCCTTGAGGAAGGCGTTGAAGGCGCGCTTGGTGGGCTCGCCGGCGATGGGCTGAAGCTCGATGGCGCCGATCAGGCCGATATTGCGGATGTCGATGACGTTCGGGCAGTCGCGCAGCGAGTGCAGCTGTTCTTCCCAGTAAGGGGCAAGCTCGGCGGCACGGGTCAGCAGGCCCTCGTCACGATAGGTGTCGAGCGTGCCGAGACCGGCGGCAGACGCGATCGGGTTGCCGGAATAGGTGTAGCCGTGCATGAATTCGATCATGTGTTCCGGACCGGTCATGAAGGCATCATGAATCTCGGATGTCACGAAGACGGCGCCCATCGGGATCACGCCGTTGGTCAGGCCCTTGGCGGTGGTGATGATGTCCGGCTTGACGTCGAAGAACTGGGTGGCGAACGGAGCGCCGAGGCGGCCGAAACCGGTGATGACTTCATCGAAGATCAACAGGATGCCGTGCTTGGTGCAGATCTCGCGCAGGCGCTGCAGATAACCCTTCGGCGGAATCAGGACGCCGGTGGAGCCGGCGACCGGCTCGACGATCACGGCGGCGATGGTCGAGGCGTCATGTAGGGCGACGATGCGCTCCAACTCGTCGGCAAGCTCCGCGCCGTGTTCCGGCTGGCCCTTGGTGAAGGCATTCTTGGCCGGCAGATGGGTGTGGGGCATGTGGTCGACGCCGGTCAGAAGCGTGCCGAACATCTTGCGGTTGGAGACGATGCCGCCGACGGACACACCGCCGAAGTTGACGCCGTGATAGCCGCGTTCGCGGCCGATCAGGCGGAAGCGGGAGCCTTCACCCTTCACGCGCTGATAGGCGAGCGCGATCTTGAGTGCGGTCTCTACCGATTCCGAACCGGAGTTGGTGTAGAGAACGTGGTTCATGCCTTCGGGTGCGATGTCGACGAGCCGGTTGGCCAGTTCGAAGGCCTTGGGGTGGCCGAGCTGGAAGGCCGGCGCGTAATCGAGTTCGCCTGCCTGCTCGCGGATCGCCTCGGTGATCTGCGGACGGCAATGGCCGGCATTGACGCACCAGAGGCCGGCGGTGCCGTCGAGCACCTGGCGGCCGTCATGGGTCGTATAATACATATCCTTTGCCCCGACGAAGAGGCGCGGCTCCTTCTTGAACTGGCGGTTTGCCGTAAACGGCATCCAGAAGGCGCGCAGGTCGTTGGGCGTGGTATTCAGGCGGTTGGACATGATGTTCTCCATGGCCGTTAATAGGTTCGGGCGGCCATTTCCCGGTTGGCTGCAATGATGCGGAAATGCTTGTCGCGTGGTCAAACTATCAGCGCGCGGACAAGCGTCAACCCGTATAACAAAACGTCATGGATGGCATGGGTGCTGGTTATGAATGCAGTGCTCACCAGGTACCCGCCAGGAGCGCCCGGCAATTCGGCTTCGTTGCTGGAATGCCCGATGACCGTTGATGCCTTAAGCTCAGGGCAAGTCAGCGATCGGAACATAGCGTGCGAATCGACGGGCAGGGGAGAGGGCAGATTTCCCGTGTCCCGTCGATCGAAACCGGCGGCAATCGCTGAAACTCCAGTCCGCGCGATATGGCGCGGGCTGGAACGGTTCCTGCGTCGATGCCAAGAAACAAAAAGCCGGTAGATGCATGATCTACCGGCCCAAATCTGTTTTTGTATCAGGTGAAACTAAATGCCGCTGCACCAAGGCGAGATGGTCATCATCTGCTACGATGCTTTATCGTCCCCCTTATGGAGACGTTATGATTAGGCGGCCGATCTGTTTGCGGTCGTCTGGCAATAAATGTCTTCCAGCGTTTCCAGAATTTTGATGACCGATTCCGAAGTGCTGGAATAGTATATCGTCTGGGCGTCGCGTCGCGTCTTGACGAGCTTCTGGGCCCGCAGTTTCGAAAGGTGCTGCGAAAGCGCGGACTGGCTCAATCCGACCTGTTGAGCGAGGACGCCAACGGGGACCTCTCCTTCAACGAGGCTGCACAAGATCATCAGTCGCTTGGGATTCGCCATGGCGGACAAAAGTCCTGCTGCCGCGGCCGATTGTTCGGACAATGCTTTGGTTTTCATACGCTCAATCTTTCCTATATCGGACACCTTTCGGTCAAAATGTGTCCGTTCGCAATCAGTCAAATAAGCCGCGCCGGGACTCTAACAACACGCAAGGAATTGTATATGCCTAAATTTAAGGTATCGGGTATGCTGTATTAGTTATCTCCAATAATAGTTCTTCGCGCGTGATCATAAATCGCCCAAATTCGTAACGAAGTAGTAAATCGCCACAAATTAGGTCGATTCCTGCCGCATCCGCGCCACAAAATGTCCATTTTCCCGATTTCGCGCCACATTTGGAAACGGCGATCGCGTTCGCGGCCTCGGGCACCTTCTCCACCAATTCTTGTAGGGCCTCGTACTCGTACCCGGCGAGGTTGCCTGACTGTGTTGCGCTGATTCGGAAGTCGTTGCCTTCAAGCAGATAGGCGCGTCCAAAACCGCCGTTGAGGCTTGCTGATTGCGGCACAAGGCGGAAAAAGGTGAAATCCGCGAAATCGATATAGAGCTTGGACTTCGGGTGCCTGGCGATGAAGCGCTCGCGCAGGTGCCGGTGTGCCGCTCCGTCGCGCTCCACCGGCTCGGCCAAGCATTGTACGGTCAGCCTCGGATGGGCGAGGGGGTCGCCTCTCCCCGGTTCGCCCGCAAGCAGCGATACGCGCGGATCATTCTTCAGCGCCCGGGTGTGGGCCGAAAGCGCCGACACCAGGATGACGGCGGCGCCGTCAGTATCCGTGCCGAGGAGGACCCGGCTCACGGAGGGAAAACCGGTTACCGGATCGATGACCGCAAGGGCGACGAAGCGCGCAGAACGCATAAGCACGCGTGCCAGATTGCGTGCCTCGTCGTCCGTTTCTCGAATGACCGAAGGTTTGTCCGTCATCTGGGTCCTTGCTCCCGCAATTGGCCCGAACGCCACGGAATCAGGTGTCAGGCCCGGTTCCGGTGCCTTGTCAGGCCGGCCACAATATCCTCGGCGGAAATCGAGCCGATGACAGCACCGTTGTCAACCACGCCGATCGTTCCTGGCAGGCGCGCCATGGCGTCGAGGATTTCAATTAGGGAAGTGTCCGGGCGCGCAGTACCGGCAACAGTGCCGTGGCGGGTCGCAGCATCGAGCCCGGGACGCATGACGTCGCGCGCCGTCAGCATGTTGATCGGGTTCATGTTCTGGACGAAATCGGCGACATACTGGTCTGCTGGACGTCTGACGATTTCCTGTGGCGTCCCGCATTGGATTATGCGGCCGCTTTCCATGATGGCGATGCGGTTGCCGATGCGGAATGCCTCGTCGAGATCGTGGCTGACGAAGAGGATCGTCTTCTTGAGGCGCTGCTGCAGTTCGAGGAGTTCGTCCTGCAGGCGGGTGCGGATCAGCGGATCGAGCGCCGAAAACGGCTCGTCCATCAGCAGGATCGGCGCGCCGGTCGCAAATGCGCGAGCCAGACCGACACGTTGCTGCATGCCGCCGGAAAGCTCGTTTACCTTGCGGGTCGCCCAGCCTGCGAGATTGATCAACTCGAGTTGCTCGTCGATCCGCCGTTTGCGTTCAGCTTCCGGGACACCCGCAAGTTCGAGACCGAAGCCGATATTCTCGGCTACCGTACGCCAGGGCAAAAGCGCAAATTGCTGGAACACCATGGAGACGGTATGCATGCGAAGATCGCGCAACGCTTTGGGACCGGCGGTGTAGGGATTGACCGGGCCGGATTGGGAATTGACCGTCACGGTCCCGCGAACCACGGGGGCCAACCCGTTGACGGCGCGAAGAAGTGTCGATTTTCCCGATCCGGAAAGACCCATCAGCACGAGGATCTCGCCTTCCTTGATGGTCAGCGTCGCGTCGGCCACGCCGAGCACCAGACCGGTCTCATGGCCGATTTCGTCGCGGCTCCTGCCTGCATCGAGCAATGGAAGCGCCTTGTTCGGATGGTCACCGAACACGATGTCGACCTTGTCGAAGATGACCGCGTCGCTCATGCGTCGTCTCCCGCGTCCGAGGTTCGGAACATCCGGTCCAGGATAATCGCGAGGATGACGATGCAAAGGCCGGCTTCGAAGCCTTTTGCTATGTTCACGGTGTTGAGCGCCCGCACGACAGGCACGCCGAGGCCGCTGGCACCGACCAGGGCCGCGATGACGACCATGGACAGCGACAGCATGATGGTCTGAGTCAGGCCCGCCATGATCTGTGGCATGGCGAAAGGCAGTTCGACCTTGCGCAACACCTGGATCGGCGTCGCGCCGAAGGCGACCGCTGCCTCTACCAGCGCGGGAGGTGTCGAGATGATGCCGAGGCGCGTCAGGCGGATGGGCGCCGGAATGGCGAAGATGACGGTGGCGATCAGCCCTGGAACCATCCCGAGGCCGAACAGGATCAGGGCAGGGATGAGGTATACGAAGGTCGGGATGGTCTGCATCAGGTCGAGCACTGGCCGCATGGCGGAATAGGCCCAGGGGCGGCGGGCGGCGGCGATGCCGAGCGGAACGCCGAACAGCATGCTGACGGCAGTCGAGGCGAGTACCAGCGCCAGCGTCTCCGTCGTCTCCTTAAAGTAGCCCTGGTTGACGATCAGCAGCAGGCCGGCAGCGGTGAAGACCGCGATCGCCACGGAGCGGCGCAGCAGATAGGCAATCGCGGTGATGGCGAGAATGACGACGAGCGGGGGCGGGGCCTGCAAGACGAACAGCATCGCCTTGATGATCTGGGAGATGGTGAAGGCGAGCCGGTCGAAAAACCACTCGCCATTCGTCGTCAGCCAGGCGACGAGCGCCTTCGACTGCCTGCCGAGCGCGATCTTGCCATCGGGGTCGAAAAGCCAGGGAATATTGTTCGCCAGCCAAAGGCGGGACCCATCGGACCATCTGCTGATCGCCTGCATGACGAACGGGAAGGAGTTCTCGGAAAACACGTAAAGCGGCCCCCGCCGTTGTGAACCAGCCTCGGAAACAGGGCGGAGTGCCGATGCACCCCGCCAACTCTTGGTTTTCTCAGAAGCCGATGGCAGACTTCACCGCCGCAAGGCCATCGCCGCCATCCTTGGTGGTGACGCCGGCAAGCCAAGGCTCGACCGCTGCACCGTTGGCCTTCAGCCACGCGGTCGCTGCCTTTTCCGGATCCTCGCTGTCGTTGAGGATCTTGCCCATGATCTCGTTTTCCATGGCAAGCGAGAACTTGAGGTTTTTCAAAAGCGCGCCGACATTCGGGCATTCTTCGGTGTAGCCGGCCCGGACATTGGTATAAACCGTCGCGCCACCGAAATTGGGGCCGAAGACGTCATCGCCTCCGGAGAGATAGGTGAGTTTGAAATTCGCGTTCATCGGATGGGGTTCCCAGCCGAGGAACACGATCGGGCCGCCGTCCTTTTCGGCGCGAGCAACCTGGGCGAGCATGCCCTGCTCGGAGGATTCGACCACTTCGAAGCCCTTCAGTCCGAAGGTGTTCTTGTCGACCATGTCGATGATCAGCCGGTTGCCGTCATTGCCCGGCTCGATGCCGTAGATCTTGCCTTCCAACGCATCCTTGTGGGTTGCGATGTCCTTGAAGTCCTTGATGCCGAGCTCGGCGCCCTTGGCGTTCGTCGCCAGGGTGTACTTCGCTCCTTCGAGGTTCTCACGGACCGTTTCGACCGACTTGTCGTCGGTGAAGGGCTTGATGTCGTTGCTCTGGCTCGGCATCCAGTTGCCGAGGAAGACGTCGATGTCCTTGTTCTTCATCGAGGTATAGGTGACCGGCAGAGAGAGAACCGTGACGGTGGGCTCGTAGCCGAGCGCCTTGAGGATCACGGATGCGGTCGCGGTGGTCGAGGTGATGTCGGTCCAGCCGACGTCGGAAAAGCGCACGGTGGAGCAGCTTGCGGGCTCCGCAGCCATGGCCGGAGCGGTGCCGAGAGCGATAATCACTGTAGACATCGCGATGGTGAGACGCTGGAAATTGATTTTGGACATAGAGGTACTCCCCAGTTTTTTAAGTTCCCAAGTCAACATTCTATACAGCACAAAAGCAAGCGTACACGTTGCATTTGCGGCGCTTCGCCCTCCCTCTTTGCGACGTGATGTCCAAGGTGGATCGCGGGTGCTCCGGCCTCCCGAAACTGGAATTTCCTGTGGTTTGCATCTCCGCGGGCTATGAATTCCTTCCGGTTTTTTTCATCTAGGCACGATCGGAGGCACTCAGATGGCAAAGCTCTATTTCAATTATGCGTCGATGAATGCGGGGAAGTCGACCATGCTTCTGCAGGCCTCCTACAATTACCAGGAACGCGGCATGCGCACGGTCATATTCACGGCCGCTTTCGATGATCGCGGCGGCTCAGGGCGTGTTGCTTCCCGGATCGGGCTTGCGTCGGACGCGCGAACATTCGAGCCGGAAAGCGATCTGTTCGCCGAAGTGTTTGATCTTGCCGCCGAGAGCTCGATCGCTTGCGTTTTTATCGATGAAGCGCAATTCCTGACTGAAAGCCACGTCTGGCAACTGGCTCGCGTTGCCGACCGGCTTTCCATTCCGGTCATGGCCTATGGTTTGCGCACCGACTTTCAGGGTAAGCTTTTTCCGGGCTCCATGGCGCTTCTCGCCATTGCCGACGAGTTGCGGGAGATCCGCACCATCTGCCATTGCGGCAGGAAGGCGACGATGGTCGCCAGGTTCGATAGCGCAGGGAATCTTATCCGCGAAGGTGCGCAGATCGACGTCGGCGGCAACGAGAAATACGTTTCCTTCTGCAGGCGGCATTGGGACGAGAAATTCGCCTGCAATTGAGGTCCTTCGTAGACGCGTCAACCCGTCCTGTGGCAATTGTCTTAAAAACGTCTATTTTGACGTTTGTCACTGCTGTGTGTGGGGACCTAATATCAAGTGGAGAGAGAATTCATGAAAATCAACTATCTGTTCCTGGCTGCGGCGCTCGCTCTGCCCGCCGGCGTGGCCCTTGCCGATGGCGATCCTGTTGCCGGCGCGAAGGTATTCAAGCAATGCGCAGCCTGCCACACGGCAACCGAACCCAAGAACAGGGTAGGGCCTTCGCTGATGGGAGTTGTCGGACGACCGGTCGCAACCTTCGAAGGCTTCAAGTATTCCAAGGCGATGACCGAATTCGGCGCGGACGGCAAGACCTGGACCGAGGAACTGTTGGAGGAATACCTTCCCAAACCCAAGGATCTCGTCAAGGGTACGACCATGACCTTTGCCGGCCTGAAGAAGGAAGACGATATCAAGAACATCATCGCCTATTTGAAGGATCCGGCCGCCGCCAAGTGAGCGCCGCGACAATCACTTCTATGCCAATTGGGCCCTGTCGACACGTCTCGCCGGGGCCTCTTTTTGTCCTGCACGACCTTGTTGCGTTGTTGGGAATCTCCATATCAGTTCTGGAATTTTTGAGCGCGGGCGGCCGGGACGGTTTTCAAAACGGGGAATTGTTATAAGGTCGCCACAGGTCCGACGATCTTCCCCGATCGGGCGCTTTGACGACAATCCAAGGAGACGACCCGCATGGCCTCGCTTCAGTCCTTCGACAGCGAAATCGAGAAGACCCGCAACATTGTCAACGAGGTGCGCGGCAAGATGGAGCATTCTGGCGTCCTGCTCGACCAGTTCGCCAAGGCCGACACGAAGATTGGCGATGCCGATTTCGATATAGAGAATGCCCGCATCGAGGACGTCATCAAGCAACAGAAGGTGATGGAGGCGAACATCGCCGATCTTATCATCGGGCTCGAGGACGCGACCAATGTCTTCGGTTCCGAGTTCGAAAGCATGAAGAGCTATACGGGCTACGAGAAGTTCATCGGCATATTTTCAAAGCAGAAGGCCCAGCGCATGCGCACTGAACGTGTGCGCAACATGTCGCTCGCAGGCAATCTCCAGGACCTGCTCGCCAAGTCTGACAGCATCGTGGGCATCCTGAAAGAGCAGCGCGCCATCCTCGACCAGCGGTACAAGAGTTCGGAGACGAGCCTGATCCAGGTGATCGAGCGGCGCAAGGGAACCATCGCCACTCTCGAAGCGACACAGAAGCGGATCGAGGAGTTGAACCCGATGCTTCTCGACCTCGAGAACAAGATCGCAGCCTCCACCGACCAGTCGGCGCGCACGGATCTGGAGGGCGAACGGTCCAAGCTTGCGACCGAATACAATCAGATGCAGGCGAAGGAACAGGAGTTGCTGGCTGAAAGCCAGACGCTCGAACGCTATACCTCGATGTTCCAGACCTTCGTCGATTCGCTCAACAACCAGATCGCCGCGCAGAACACGCTGATCAACAAGCTGACGATCGATACCGAACAGCGGATCGTGCTCTACAAGGCGCTCGAAGATTCGCTCAAGACCGCGGCCCAGCAGGATGTCGCCCACAAGATCAACACGCTTGGCAGCCAGGTGGACACCGCCGCGGAAGAAACCATGGCTGGCGTCGGTGCAGCCTCCCAGCGGCATATCGGCGACCTCCTCGAACTGCATGAAAAAAACATGCTGGCGACGCAGGATATCCAGCGCCGCAAGAAGCTGGCCGACGAAGCCTTCGCCCGGCGCTTCCAGGCGGTGCTCGAGAAGCACAACTCCGCCAACTACGTGAAGCCGTGACCGGCGCCGGGCTGGATGGACGGACGAGATGTTGAATGCGGTCGACGGGCAGGTTGCCCAGTATTTCAAATCGATCCGGGCCGCGCTTGGCGGGCTTGAGATCTATCTCGGCAATCCCGATTTGGCGCTGCCGGGCGGCGGTCTCGCCGGCGCGCTATTGCTTCCCTATATCGAGCGGCTGAAGAATTCCTTTGCCTGCTGGGAAAATCGCATCGGCTTTGTCGAGCAGTTCCGCATATCGCGGGCAGAAAGCGGCTTTCCGGTTTTCCAGAACGTGCTGGAGCTCGAAAACGATCGCGGCAGCGCCGAAAAAAGGCTGTCCGCCATCCCGGATGCCGCATCGCTACGTGCAGAGATGGCCGACTTCATCCTGCGCCACAAGGCGTTTCCGGAAGCCCTTCAGACACAGATGGCCGAGCGGATCTATCTGGAGCAGATCGGCAAGGGCGATATCTTCTCACCCTATGTTCTGCCCGAAACGGTGCGGGTCACGGTCAATGAGAAGACCAAGCGGCCCTATTATGTGGTGACCTGGGGCGCGTTCGACGGCAGCAATACGTTGCCGATGATCTATATCGCAGGGATCGAGGATTCCTCACCTAACGTTGCCAAGCTGCTCGTGACCGACGACGGCAAACTCAACCCCGATGTTGATGTGCCGCTGCCCGTGGGCGGCCTGCTCAATCCGGAGCTTGCTCGGCAGTTCGACGATTTTGCCGCCAGGAACGGTGCCTATTCGCTGACGCCGGCAACCATCGCCACCAATATGGACAAGGATTTTCCGACGCTTCACCCCAAGCAGTTGCGCCGGATGGTGCTCGGGCCTTTCTATTCGGCGGGCATCACCGAGAACAATGCCCGGATCAACGAAATCCTGTCGCGGGTCCGCAAGCCGGACAATGCCTGGCTACTGACGTGGACCATGCAGGAGGTCTTTTCCAAGGCGGAGCGGCCGGCGCAGAAGGGTTTCTTTTCCTCGACGCCGGCGACCCAGGAGTTCCATATCGAGACCAACGATCTGGAGGCGGCCCGGATGGGGGTGAGCGCCTACGAGAAGCACGCACTGGTGCCGCACGATGCCTATCAGGCGCTCTATGCCTCGGGTGAGGCGGCAGCGATTTTCGGCAATTACCGGGTGCACGTCATTTCCGGCAACCAGGTGGTGAGCGAGGTTTGACGATGAATGGGTTGAGTGCCGGACTGACCACGATTCAGGAAGAAGAGATCGCCAGGCATCTTGCCGTCGCGCAGGGGTTGGTCACGCGCCTGATCGTGCTCGATCATGGCGAGGGACCGGGCGGCGCGCCGCTCGCCGGCACAGGGCGGCGTTTCGTCTCGACTGTTTCGACCGGAGCGGTGCGGCGCACCAGGGACGTCGAGCTCTCAAAGACGATCCAGTCGGCGCGGCCAGACGACCCCATGCTGTCGCCGCTCCAACACAGTGTGCTTTTTCGCGCCCGGCGCGGATTGCAGGTGGCTCTGGCAGTCAGCGCGGTCTTTGCTCGCCAGAGCGATCTCGAGCAATTGCAGGCGCGCAATATTTCCGCGCCGCTTCAGGGGGCGGAGGCCGAGCACTTCAAGGCGCTCCTGTCCGCCTCGGCCTATGTCGCAGCTTTCGTCTTTGCCGCCTATCTCATCTCCACGCTTTCCGGCGAAAGCGAGCCCGCCAATGACACGAAGGAACCAGATTTCCTGTTCGACACCCCGCAGGACGCGCTGAAGAGCATGATCGCCGGTCTCGATGCGGCGCTGGCGGGTGCTCCGGATGATACGGCGCTGGTGGCGCGTGCCCGGGCTTTTGCCCGGGTGGCGATCGACGGGCTGATCTCCCGGAGGGCCCGGTTTGCGGGCCTCGCCACTTTTGAAAACACCCATATTCGCATCGACCAGGACGATTTCACCCTCGACGGTTTCGATGTCGCGCCCGGCGCCAAGCGCAAGCCGCTGGTGATGACCTTCAAGAAGCCCGAGGAGATCATCGGCAACCACATCGCCAAATACCAGGCCATGAAACTGGCCAAGATGCTGATGGCCTATGATTTCGACAGGCAGATGAACCCTTTCGTCGAGCTCGGCGGCTTCCTCTTCACCTTTATCGGCGACGGCATGCCGGGGACGGGGAAGACCATCCTCATCCAGATGATTGCCGGGCTCTTGAACGACTACTGCCAGATCGCCGGCTATGCCTTCCACTACGAGAATTTCGGCGTCGACCAGATTTCCTCCTATCAGGGCAAATCGGGACAGAACGCCAAGGAATTCGTCAACAACGTCATCAATCCGCGGGCGATCGGTTTCGGCACGATTGACGATGTCGATCAGGTCGCCGCCCGGCGTTCCGATGACCGGGCATCGGCCGGCCAGCATGAGGTAACGGCGGTCTTGATGGAGAGTTTTGCCGGGGCTTCGACTGTCGTGCGCGGCAACTGCACATTCGGAATGTTCTCGAACTATCCGGAGAATGTCGATGATGCATTGCGTCAGCGGGCAGGGGGGCGATGGCTGATCGACGGACCACAGAGTGAGGCCGACTATATCGACATCTTCGCCCTTCTGATCGGCAAGAACCACTCGATACCGCTCGGGCAGCACGAACTCTACGCCAATCAGGAAATCAGGCGTGCCGTTTCCGTCTCCTATGAAAAGCACAACCGCCCGGAAGAAGACGGGCTCGTTGCGGTCTGGGAACGGTTCGAAAAGGAAAAGGGCAGGATCGAGACGCTTGCCGACATCGGCGCCTATTTGCATGAGATCAAACTCGTCGAACCGCGTTTCACCGGACGGGCGATCAAGAACATCACAGACGCGATCAAGATGCGGGCGATGGATGTGGACTTGCCGGACGTTTGGTTCGCAGCGCCGGAGACATTCATGCACAAGCGCTACGATGAAAAGAAGGCGATGATCGAGGACCTTCGCGGGCCGGTGACGATGGAGATGATCCTCCAGGAGATCAATCGCTATGCCGACAGCGAATTCCGCTATGCGGACAAGTCCGACGAGGCGGCGGTCGCCGAGATCATCCGCCGCGAACGCCAGCGTGAGCGGGCACTTGCCGAGATCGAGGCGATGAAGCGTGACGGCAGGTGGCAGCAATGAACCGTCTGCTGGAGGCCGAGCTCATCTACGGGCGGTTGCTGCCGGTCAGCGAACCGCATCTTATCGAGCGCTACAACAAGGCGCTGGCCGGTTTCGGGCTGCGACCGACGGCGCTTTCGAGCTTCGATATCGACATGACGGGGTTCTCGCCCCAGATTGCCGATGAACTTGGCGACCGTGACTATCTCGATCCGAACAGAGTGAACCGCCGTTTCATCATCCTGACGCCGGAGCAGGAAAATCTGCCGGTGGTTCACACGAGCTTTTCCAATACCGCCGGACTGATGCACGAATTCTTCGGCGCCAATGCGCGTGCTATCAACGCCATCACAATAAAGGATGCGCTCTACGGCGAGATCGAGGATTCGGTCTCGAAGGTGGAAACCCTTGAGGATCTGCTGTCGATCAACGAAGTTCGGTTCCGGGTCCTGTCGGCAGAAGACCTGCTCGGCAAGGCGGGCGAGCTGCGCCAGCTTGCCGATCGGCTGCAGACTGCCCCCGATGCCTGGCGTGACGACGAACTCCTGAACCGGATGGTGGAGCTTGCCAAGCTCACGGGCGATATCCGCCAGAACGTACTGGTCCCGGACAAATTGGTTTTCAGGCATGACGCCTTCTGGGCCAATCACTTCGGCGGAGTTTTCATCTTTGTGGATGAAAAGACGACGACCGTGATCTGCGATCCGGCGGCGCCCGGTTTCCGCCGCTCGCGGCCCTGGCAGGTCAGCTACATCTCGATCAAGGACCACGCCCGGATTTTCGATTTTCTGGCAAAGACCGGGCGGATAGAGCTGCCGCGCGCAAGCTGGGTCGAGGCATCGGGGCTCTTCTCGCTCAGGGCCGAAATGACGATTCTGTCGCTCGTCTATCGCTCGGATCCATCCATGGACCTGTCCAAGGCCGACAGCGTCTGGCTGCAGACGTGGATACACCGGAATGCCGAGGCCATTGCTCGCGACGGCGCCTATCCCTTCCTCCAGGAGATGATCCGGTCGCTTTCTGCCTCCGGGAATATACGCCTCGCGGATGTGGCGCCGGAGCGTCGGTTTCTCCTCATTCGCGCCCGGCCAGACCATCCGGATCAATGGCTGACGAACCGGTTGATCGCGCAGTTCGTGCCGGCTGACTTCGTGTCGCGTTTTGTATTCGACAAGCAGGGCTTTTATGATGCTTATGAACGCTATAGCGAAAGCTTCCGGGAATTTGTCGTCTCGCGGTTGGCGGCAACATATCTGCAGGATAAGAAAAGCTTCCGCAAACGCCTTTACGGCTTAGGAGACGACGACAATGCTTGATCCGATCATCGCCTTCTTTCATCGCGTATTCGGCGCCATGGGGCGCGGCGTCGGGCTTGTCGTCGCGGGATTGCTATGGCCCTTCCTTGCGGCCCATAGCTGGTATTCGCGCCGCCACTGGATGGTGAAGGGGCCGATCCTGCTGATCCTGCTCGTGCTCGTCGTCCTCTACGGGGTTTTCTTCTGGCGCACGCAGTTCTGGTACGGCTTCGATCCGGAATTCGCCAAGGCCTACAAGTTCGAGGAGCGCACGGTGCCGGCGGGCCAGCAGTTCCCGGACAAGCCGGGAAGCTGCGAGAATTCGGCGATCGTCTCTGTGGTCGCGGACATGACGGACAGTAACGTCAACGAGAACATATGGATTTCGTCGACCCTGCTCTACAAGTTGGGCTTGTTCGGTATGGATTGGGATCACACTCCGTTCTTCGATAACAAGGCTTCCTTCCAGCGAGGGGTTAATCAGGTTGCGCGACGCATGGCGATCGAGCTTGCCGACAATCTCGGCCGTGTCCGTGGCACGTCGAGCATCAACAACGACCTCCAGGATGCCCGCGGCAATATCCAGTTCGACGAGGGCACGTGGTATTTCGGGACCAATCCCTTCGGCTTCAAGACGCCGACGCCGAGCTTCTACAGGTCCGCGGTGAAGAGCTGGAGAAAGTTCAATACCGATCTCGATGGCTGCAAGGCCGTCTTCGATGCGCGCGCCGACAATCTTGTCCAGCTATTGGACCGCACGGCGAGCGATCTCGGCAATACCTCCGACATCCTGCGCAGGCGCTCGGAAGACTACAATGCCGGCTGGTTCGACACGCGCGCGGATGATCGTTTCTGGTTCTCTTATGGCCAACTTTACGCGCTCTATGCGGTTTTCCAGGCGGCGCGTGCGGACTTCGTGGACGTGATCCGTGACCGTAACCTGACCGCAATCTGGAGTGAGATGGAAAAGCAGGTCCAGGCGGCGCTACGCATCCAGCCGGCAATCATCTCGAATGGTAGCGAGGACGGATGGATCATGCCGACTCATCTCGCGACCATGGGATTCTATGTCCTGCGTGTGAGGTCCAATCTGGTGGAGCTGCGCTCGGTTCTCGATCGATAGGCCGAGTCTGGAAGACCTGACAGGGGGCGGGCGCGTGGACTCTGATCCGCGCTGCCGTCTATTGCGGTGCGTCGGTCGGCAATCTGCGCAATCAGTCGATCAGTTTCAGCCGTATTGCCTTGGCCACCAGCTGCGTACGGTTCACGCAGTCGAGTTTCTTGATGGCATTCGTCATATAGGCATTGACGGTGTGGTCGGACAGCGAAAGAATTTGCCCGATCTCCACCGAGGTCTTGCCCTGCGCGGTCCAACGCAGGACCTCCAGTTCGCGCGGGGAAAGGATGTTGGGGTTTACCTGCTCGGCCCTGCGCATCCTGTCGAAAACGTCGAAGGCATGCAGTGTGATCATTCCGAGTTCGTTCATTTCCGGCTGTGACAAGGGTGTGCGGGCGCCGTCGTAGCGCACGAGATAGCGGTTTGAGTCAATTGACATCATGGGGAAGAGAACCCCCATCAGGAGATCATACTTTCGCATCAGCTCGTACATCTCGGAAAGGCTGTCGCAATCGGGTGACGATTCCTCCTCATCAAGGCACCAGAACTGCGGCAGCACCGACTGGCGGACCCGAGGAATGACGGGACAGAACCGGAAGAAGCGATTGCGGTCGAATTCGCGCGCGAACTGCGCCGGCAGTGTGCTCTCCAGGAAAAGCGGAGCCATAAGCACGTCCGCGGGACCGGGTGCTGCGAGGATTGTGATGTGATCAAGGTCGAATTCGCGAGCAACCCTGGCCATGGATTGCATGAACTGGGCCCTGGTCTCTATATTCGAAATTTCATCGCTCAACAGCGATTGGCGTTCCGCGGTTATCATTGAAGTGATTTCGAAAATTGACCAAGGTAGGTATGTTAAATTTTACAAATATAGGATAATTATTGAAAAGCCAGTATTCCTTTGTCTAAATAGTGGCTGTCAAGCCATAATTCAAATTGGTTGTCGAATGACAATTGCAGTCGACTAAATTTTATTGTTCAGGATCAATAGTTTAGAAGAATTCTCTTTAGACGGGCAAGGATGAACTCGCCTTGACCTCCTCCATCACCGCATAGGTATGGGTTTCCCGCACGCCCGGCAAGGGCAGTATAACCTCAGAGAGAAACTGGCGATAGGCGTCCATGCCCGCAACCCGCGCCTTGACCAGATAATCGAATCCGCCCGCAACCATGTGGCATTCCATGACATCATCGCTGCGTTTGACTGCGGCGGCGAAGGCGTCGAAGACATCCGGCGTTGTCCGGTCGAGCTTGACCTCGATGAACACGAGGAGATTGCGACCGAGCTTCTGCGGCGAGAGCACTGCCATGTAGCCGGTGATGAAGCCGTCGCGCGTCAGGCGCTTCACCCTTTCGGCGGTCGCCGTCGGCGAGAGGCTGACCCGTTCGGCCAGCTCGATATTGGTGAGCCGGCCCTCCTTCTGAAGCGCCCGAAGAATCTTGCGGTCGAGTTTGTCGATTTCCTTCATATTTTCCTACAAAGCACCTAAAACATAGCGACACTCCAAGCTACAATATCAAACAATGGTGAGTATCGCTAGTGGACGATCGCTATGTTGCCGATATCTCGGAGGTGACGATGATCAAGCCAGACATGACCCTTTTCCAGCCATTCGATGCTCCCTACAGCGGCGACGACGATGCACTCATTCGCCAGTTCGCAAAGCGGCTTTCGCTGTCCGATGGCCAGAATGCCTCGATCGACCAGCGCGCCACGCGCTTCATCGAGGCGATCCGCAACAATTCCGGCTCGATCGGCGGCGTCGAGGACTTCCTGCGCGAATACGGCCTTTCCACCCGCGAAGGTCTTGCCCTGATGGTCCTGGCCGAAGCCTTGCTGCGGGTTCCCGATGCACTGACCCAGGACCGGCTGATCGAAGACAAGCTGAAAGAGGGTGGCTGGAGCGAGCACGAGGCGCATGGCGATAGCTGGTTCGTCTCGGCCTCCGCCTGGGCGCTCGGTCTTTCCGCACGCGTGATCCGGCCGGGCGAGACGCCGGAGGGGGTGGTTCGCGGGCTGGTCAAACGCCTCGGGTTGCCGACGGTGCGCAGCGCGACCAAGCAGGCGATGCGTTTCCTCGGCCACCACTTCGTGCTCGGCGAAACCATGAAGGATGCGCTCTCGCGCGCCGCCAAGAGCGAGGAGAAGGGCTATCGCCACTCGTTCGACATGCTGGGCGAGGGCGCGAGGACGGCGGAGGACGCACGGCGCTACTTCAAGTCCTATGCCGATGCCATAGAGTCGATCGGCGGCTTCATGGCCAAGCATGGCAAGGGCAGCCAGCTGCCGGACCGCATGGGCATTTCGGTCAAGCTCTCGGCACTGCACCCGCGCTATCTCGCCACCCATCATGACCGGGTGATGCGCGAGCTGGTCCCGGACCTCCTTGAGCTGGCGCAGATGGCGAAGGCCCATCAGCTGAACTTCACCGTGGATGCCGAAGAAGCAGACCGGCTGGAATTGTCGCTCGATGTCATCGCCGCCGTATTCACGGATCCATCGTTGGCGGGTTGGGACGGTTTCGGGCTGGCAATCCAGGCCTATCAGAAGCGTGCGCCGCAGGTGATCGACTATATCGACGACCTGTGCCAGCGCAACGGCCGGCGCATGATGGTGCGCCTCGTCAAGGGCGCCTATTGGGATACCGAGGTGAAGCGGGCGCAGGAGCGTGGCCTCGATGACTATCCGGTCTGGACCCGCAAGCCGGCCACCGACCTGTCCTATCTCGCCTGCGCCGCGCAGATGCTCTCGAAGCGCGCGCGCATCTTCCCGCAATTTGCCACGCACAACGCGCTGACCGTGTCGATGATCCTGGAACTGGCCGGAACCGACCGCAGCGGTTTCGAATTCCAGCGCCTGCACGGTATGGGCGAGGCGCTCTACAACAGCCTGCTTTCCGGCAATGAGCGAATCGCCTGCCGTATCTATGCGCCGGTTGGCGGCTATCGCGACCTGCTCGCCTATCTGGTGCGCCGTCTGCTCGAAAACGGCGCGAACTCGTCGTTCGTGGCAGTTGCCGGCGACAAGAATATTCCGATCGCGAACCTGCTCGAACGGCCGGTGGAACGGCTCGGTATCGAAAAGGGCAAGAGCGTTCGCCACAGCCAGATTCCCCTGCCGGGCAAGATCTATGGTGAGCGGAAAAACAGCGCAGGCTTCGAATTCGGCCACCGTGAGAGCCTGAAATGCCTGCTTGACAAGGTGGGTGCGGAACGCTTCGACATCGAGGCCAGGCCACTGGTGCCGGGTAGCCAGCCCGGGAGCGATCCAATAGCGGTTCTGTCTCCGTCCGACCGTTCGTGCAGGATCGGCACGGTCGTGAATGCGACGAACGCCAACGTCGACAAGGCGTTTTTCGCCGGACGCAAAGGTTTTGCCGCGTGGTCACGGACACCCGTCGAAACGCGGGCTGCCTGCCTTGACCGGATGGCGGATCTTCTCGAGGAAAACCGGGTCCGCTTCATTGCGCTCCTTTCCGCCGAAGCCGGCAAGACGCTGGACGACGGTATCGCGGAAGTCCGCGAGGCGATTGATTTCTGCCGTTACTATGCAGGCGAGGCCCGCAGGCTCTTCGCGGTCGCCGAGAGCATGCCGGGACCGACTGGCGAGGACAACAGGCTTCTCTGGCGGGGTCGCGGCGTCTTTGCCTGCATCTCGCCCTGGAACTTCCCGCTGGCGATCTTTCTCGGTCAGGTGTCGGCGGCGCTGGTCGCCGGCAACGCAGTGGTCGCGAAGCCGGCACCGCAGACGCCGCTCGTCGCCTTCGAGGCGGTGAAGCTGTTCCACAAGGCGGGCGTGCCCACTGATGTTCTTTTCCTTCTGCCGGGCGCCGGCGAGGTTGGAGCGGCGATTGCCGCGCATCCGGCCCTTGCCGGCATCGCCTTCACGGGTTCGACCGCAACGGCGCAGGCGATCAACCGGACGCTCGCAGCCAAGAACGGCCCGATCGTACCGCTGATCGCCGAGACCGGTGGCATCAATGCGATGATCGTCGACGCGACAGCGCTTTCCGAACAGGTTGCCGATGACGTCGTGACGTCGGCCTTCCGTTCGGCCGGTCAGCGCTGCTCGGCGCTGCGCATCCTCTACCTGCAGGAGGACATCGCCGATGGCATGATCGAGATGATCGAGGGCGCGGCGCGCGAGCTCAATCTCGGCGATCCCGCGCTGGCGACCACGGATATCGGGCCGGTCATCGACGAAAAGCAGAAGGCCATGCTCCAGGGCTATGCGGACGAGATGCGCAAGACGCAGAAGGTTCGCTATGCCGGCACCGTGCCGAATACCGGCAACTTCTTTGCACCCCACATCGTCGAGCTCGACAAGGCGGAAGCACTGACCAAGGAAGTGTTCGGTCCGGTGCTGCATGTGGTGCGCTGGAAGGCCAAGGACCTTGCGAAGGTGATCGAGTCGATCAATGCGACCGGCTATGGCCTGACGCTTGGCGTGCACAGTCGCATCGAGTCGACCATCCGCACCGTCACCGAGGCACTCGAAGCCGGCAATGTCTATATCAACCGCAACATGATCGGCGCAGTGGTCGGCACCCAGCCCTTTGGGGGCTCTGGACTGTCCGGTACCGGCTTCAAGGCCGGCGGTCCGGCCTATCTCATGCGTTTCGGGCAGGAGCAGGTGATCTCGGTCAACACCGCCGCTGCCGGCGGCAATGCCAGCCTGATTGCCATCGGCGAGGGGTGATCTCTGGAGAGTACGCTTTTCTCGGAGAGGGGAGGGCGCACGACGGTCGGCGTGCTCAGTCCTTTTCTATAGGCTTCGGCTTTGCCATCAATCTCTCGAGCACGCCGAGCATCAGCGCCGAGATCACGAAAGCGAGATGCATCAGCGTCAGCCACATGATCTTGCCGTCGGTGTACTGGCTGGAATTCAGGAAGACCTGAAGCAAGTGGATCGACGAGATGGCGACGATGGAGGAGGCGACCTTGATCTTCAGGCTGCCCGAATCAAGCTTGCCGAGGAAGGACACCTGGTCCTCGGCCTCGTCGAAGCGGCTGACGAAATTCTCATAGCCGGAGATCATCACCATGACGATCAGGCTTGCGACCAGCGCGGCGTCGATTAGCCCAAGCATGGCGAGGATCATTTCCGCCTCGCTGTAGGTGAAGACGTTTCCCGCCACCTTCAGGAATTTATAGCCGAAGGACACAGCATAGACGGCGAGTGCGGCTACCAGTCCGAGATAGAAGGCGACGAGAATCCAGCGGCTCGACAGGATGATCCGTTCGATGATCAGTTCTAGGGGTTTCATTCGTGCTCTTCTCCGTCTCCGGGATTTGTGCAGAAGAACCTGATAAGCGGCACTGTTTCCTGCCGCAAGAGCCCTCGCAAAGTTCTTGCCGCCCCGCAGGGAGGTGACGTAAGGATACGCCTGACATCACGCTGTTTTCGCGCAGGCTTTGAAGGGTATGCCCGTCCGCAGACAATGGGGGCGGGGCAGGGAGGAAATTGCATGGCTGAATTCAAATCGGATATCGAGATCGCGCGTGCGGCAACAAAGAAACCTATCGTCGAGATTGGTGCCAGACTCGGTATCCCGCCGGAAAAGCTCGTTCCCTACGGACATGACAAGGCCAAGATCTCGGCCGATTTCATTGCCGCCCAAGCCGGGAGCAAGGACGGCAAGCTGATCCTCGTCACCGCGATCAACCCGACGCCCGCAGGCGAAGGGAAGACCACGACGACGGTGGGGCTCGGCGACGGCCTCAATCGTATCGGAAAGAACGCCGTCGTCTGTATCCGTGAGGCGTCTCTGGGTCCGTGTTTCGGGGTCAAGGGCGGTGCGGCCGGAGGCGGTTATGCCCAGATCGTCCCGATGGAGGACATGAACCTCCACTTCACGGGCGATTTCCACGCCATCACGTCCGCGCACAACCTGCTTTCGGCGCTGATCGACAATCATATCTATTGGGGCAACGAGCAGAACATCGACATCCGTCGGGTCACGTGGCGCCGGGTCATGGACATGAATGACCGTGCTCTCCGCGAGGTTGTCTGCTCCCTCGGCGGCGTCGCCAATGGTTATCCGCGCGAAACCGGTTTCGACATCACGGTTGCGTCCGAGGTCATGGCAATCCTCTGCCTTGCCCGCAATCTGGAAGATCTCGAAAAGCGCCTCGGCGACATCATCATCGGCTACCGGCGCGACAAGAGCCCGGTCTTCGCCCGTGACATCAAGGCGGATGGCGCCATGGCGGTGCTGCTGAAAGATGCGATGCAGCCCAATCTCGTGCAGACGCTGGAAAACAACCCGGCCTTCGTTCATGGCGGGCCTTTTGCAAATATCGCCCATGGCTGCAATTCCGTGATTGCCACCAGCACGGCGCTGAAGCTTGCAGACTACGTGGTTACGGAGGCCGGCTTCGGCGCAGACCTCGGCGCGGAGAAATTCTTCGATATCAAGTGCCGCAAGGCTGGGCTTCACCCGTCCGCGGCCGTGATCGTCGCGACCGTCCGGGCGCTCAAGATGAATGGGGGCGTCAAGAAGGACGATCTGGCGCGGGAGGATATCGCCGCCGTTGTCGCGGGGTCCGTCAATCTCGGCCGGCATATCGAGAACGTCCGGAAGTTCGGCGTGCCGGTCGTTGTCGCCATCAACCATTTCGGTACGGATACGGAGGCCGAGATCGAAGCCGTGAAACGGTGTGCCGCCGAATATGGCGTCGAAGCCATCCTGTGCCGCCACTGGGCGGAAGGCTCGGCGGGGATTACCGATCTGGCGCACAGGGTGGTGGAACTCACCGAAGAAGGTGCCGCGCATTTCTCGCCGCTTTATCCCGACCAGCTCCCGCTCTTCGAGAAGATCGAGAGGGTGGCAAGGGAAATCTACCGTGCGGGCGAAGTCACTGCCGACAAGTCGGTCCGCGAACAATTGCGGCAATGGGAGGAGCAGGGATACGGGCAGCTGCCGGTCTGCATCGCCAAGACGCAGTATTCCTTCTCGACCGATCCCAATCTGCGCGGCGCGCCGGAAGGCCATGTCGTGCATGTGCGCGAGGTCAGGCTTTCCGCCGGGGCCGGGTTCGTCGTTGCGATCACCGGCGAGATCATGACCATGCCGGGGCTGCCGAAATCGCCCGCCGCCGAGCGCATCTTCCTCAACGATCAGGGGTATATCGAAGGGCTCTTCTGAGCCAGCGTCAACGGCAGTAGCGAAAACCGCCGCTCCGTTCTATCACGTCCAGATGCATATGGTCCTTGTGGGCCTCGTCGCTTCCGGGCGACAGAACGGTCGTGAAGTAGAGGCAGGCGGTGGCGTTCAGGCTCCTCTGGAAGGCGGCGGCGAGATCGGAATCGGTCTGGGTGACGATAGCCATGGGAACGGTGCCCTTTTCGAATTCGAGCGATGCCAGATCGATGGCGTTGCCGCGCGCGTGCTCGGATAT
Organism: Rhizobium sp.; assembly: GCA_003527225.1. The sequence continues at coordinate 19,022 of DPXQ01000157.1, read as the reverse complement.
CTTGCCGTTCTCGGCCCCATTGCGCTTGCGGCAGACATAGGCCGATGCGTGGTTGATCGCGGTCAGCCGGCCTTTTTCCGGCAGTGCAATCATGCCGGCGGACGTCACGACGGTCCGGGTCCAGCGCGCGAGCTGGAGCGCGGTTTCGCATCGCAGGATCGCCTCCGGAACGATGCGCACCGCTTCCGAGATCCTATCCACGGCTATCGGCTTGTCGATCCCGCACCCATCGCCGTCATCGATGCGGGGCAGGGACCGGAAGGAAGCGCCGTGCGCCTTTAGCTCCCGTTGACATGCAATAAAACTGGCTTCGTTCTCGGCCTCAATGGCCGGAGCGGGAGGCTCTTCGGACGGCTGCTCGGCAGGAGACTCCGTGCTGCCCGGTTTCGATCCAGGCTCGGCCCCTGGGGCCTCCTCCTGGGTGCCAGGCTTTTTACCTGGAACCGGTCCCTCGTCAGGCAAAGTCGCGCCGAGAGACAGGAAAACGGCTGCAACCGCCAAGGCTGTCGTCTTCCGCATCAATCGTTCCCTCATTCCTGCCGGCGTCGGACAACGCTCCATCTGCAGGAAGGTTGCATGGAAAGACGGCCCCGGCATGGCAGGGAGAACAGAAGCTCTTGCTCTTGCCGCGGGTCCACGCTAATAATTCCTTCCATGATCAAGTCTTTGAACATTGGCAACTGGTGGTGGGCTCGCTAACGCGGCCTTGACCAGTCATGTCTGAAGACAAGTGACACAAAGCCGCCCGGAAAACCTGAGGCGGCTTTTTTGTATTCAAGGCGCCTCGAAAGCCGGGCCTTGAACGACAGAGAGGCGATAATGGTAACGATCATTCAGGACGACGGCGGCGAGGTCTACGAAACCCGGGGCGGCATAAAGGTCACGCGGCAGAGGCGGCCTTTCAGTTACGCCGACGCCGTCAACAGCTATGTGGATCGTCTGGACGAACGCCGTGGGGCTGTGTTTTCCTCCAACTACGAATATCCGGGCCGCTATACGCGCTGGGATACGGCGATCGTCGATCCGCCGCTCGGTATCTCCTGCTTCGGGCGCAAAGTCTGGATCGAAGCCTATAACGAGCGCGGCGAAGTGTTGCTTGCCTTCATTGCCAACAAGCTCAAGTCGACAGCCGACCTGACGCTCGGCGCGTCTTCCGCCCGCCGCCTCGATCTGACGGTCAACGAGCCGGACCGGATTTTTACCGAGGAAGAGCGTTCCAAGATCCCAACGGTCTTCACCGTCCTTCGCGCCATTACCGATCTCTTCCATTCGGACGCGGACTCGTCGATCGGGCTGTTCGGTGCCTTCGGCTACGATCTCGCGTTCCAGTTTGACGCGATCAAGCTCTCGCTCGAACGGCCGGAAGACCAGCGCGACATGGTGCTCTTCCTGCCGGACGAGATTCTCGTCGTTGATCACTATTCGGCCAAGGCCTGGATCGACCGTTACGATTTCGAAAAGGACGGCGTCACGACCGCCGGCAAATCCGGCGAGATCGCGCCCGAGCCCTTCAAGCACACCGACACGATCCCGCCGCGTGGCGATCATCGGCCTGGCGAATATGCCGAACTGGTGGTCAAGGCGAAGGAAAGCTTTCGCCGCGGCGACCTGTTCGAGGTGGTTCCGGGACAGAAGTTCATGGAACGCTGCGATTCCAAGCCCTCGGAGATTTCCAAGCGGCTCAAGGAAATCAACCCGTCGCCCTATTCGTTCTTCATCAATCTCGGCAATCAGGAATATCTGGTCGGCGCGTCTCCCGAAATGTTCGTGCGCGTCTCGGGCCGGCGCATCGAGACCTGCCCGATCTCCGGCACGATCAAGCGCGGTGACGATCCGATCGCCGACTCGGAACAGATCCTGAAGCTGCTCAACTCCAAGAAGGACGAGAGCGAGCTGACCATGTGCTCGGACGTCGACCGCAATGACAAGTCGCGCGTCTGCGAGCCCGGTTCGGTCAAGGTCATCGGCCGCCGCCAGATCGAGATGTATTCGCGGCTCATCCACACCGTCGATCATATCGAGGGGCGCCTGCGGGATGGCATGGACGCTTTCGACGGCTTCCTCAGCCACGCCTGGGCCGTCACCGTCACCGGTGCGCCGAAGCTTTGGGCCATGCGCTTCATCGAGGCGCATGAGAAGAGCCCGCGCGCCTGGTATGGCGGGGCGATCGGTATGGTCGGCTTCAACGGCGATATGAATACGGGCCTGACGCTCAGGACCGTGCGCATCAGGGACGGCATTGCCGAGGTGCGCGCCGGCGCGACGCTCTTGAACGACAGCGTTCCGGAAGAGGAAGAGGCCGAAACCGAACTGAAGGCATCCGCCATGATTGCAGCCATCCGTGACGCCAAGAGTGGCAATGACGCGAAATCCAAGCGCGGGGTCGCCGCCGTCGGCAAGGGAGTGAACATCCTCCTCGTCGATCACGAGGACAGCTTCGTCCACACGCTCGCCAACTATTTCCGCCAGACCGGCGCTACCGTTTCGACGGTGCGCTCACCGGTTGCCGAGGAAGTGTTCGACCGTCTCAACCCCGACCTTGTGGTCCTGTCTCCCGGACCCGGGAGCCCGAAGGACTTCGACTGCAAGGCGACGATCAAGAAGGCGCGCGCGCGCAACCTGCCGATCTTCGGCGTCTGCCTGGGACTTCAGGCGCTGGCCGAAGCCTATGGCGGAGAATTGCGTCAGCTCGCAGTACCGATGCATGGGAAACCGTCGCGCATCCGCGTGCTGGAACCGGGCATCGTATTCTCCGGCCTGGCCAAGGAAGTGACCGTCGGGCGCTACCACTCCATCTTTGCCGATCCTTCCACGCTCGACCGTGATTTCGTGATCACGGCGGAGAGCGAGGACGGAACCATCATGGGCATCGAGCACAGCAAGGAGCCCGTGGCGGCCGTCCAGTTCCACCCGGAATCGATCATGACGCTCGGCGGCGACGCCGGCATGCGGATGATCGAGAACGTGGTGGCGCATCTTGCGCGACGGGCGAAGGAAAAGGCGGCGTGACGCATTGACGGACGGTATTGTCATAGAGCCGATGCGGGCTAGTTGCATCGAGAGCTTTCACAAGGCTCTCGATGTCGTGGCGCGTGAACGCAGGTATCTGACCTTCCTTGAGGCACCCTCGCTCGATTCGACGCGTGAATTCGCACTTGAGACTATCAAGGGCGGCCATCCTTGGTTCGTAGCACTGGAGGATGGTGTGGTTGTTGGTTGGTGCGATATTCGCCGCCATGCCCGTGAAGCGCATGCCCACCGCGGCACACTAGGCATGGGGATACTTCCGGGATACCGTGAGAAGGGGCTCGGAGTGCGCCTGATAGAGGCCACGCTCAAGGGCGCGCGGGATATCGGTCTTCGTCGCGTCGAACTCGATGTCCACGCCGACAATGAACGGGCTATCCGTCTTTACGAGAGAGTCGGCTTTATCCGCGAAGGTGTTGCGCGTGACGCAGTGTTGATCGATGGGCGCTACATAGACACGATCATGATGTCCGTGATCTACCGGTGAACTGAGACGTACCTCGTCTTCTCGCGCGACGGGCGAAGGAAAAGGCGGCGTGACGCATTGACGCCAACGGCAAATTGGCAGATACGCATCGCCTAATCGATCCGCGCGTAACCACCCGTTGCGCGCGGTTTTCCTTTGGATTCATGCCTCGACCATCGCAGGCATATCGGGGAACGGACATGGCCGAGGGTAGCAACAACATCGTCAGACGTCTCGCCTTCTGGGGCATCCCGCTTGCTTTCGGGGTGATGGGGCTGAAGCTCGTTGCCTGGTGGGTGACCGGGTCGGTGGCGCTTTTGTCGGACGGCCTGGAATCGACCGTCAATGTCGTTGCGGCCTTCGTTGCCTTTTTCGTCATTCGTTATGCGCAGAAGCCTGCCGATCTCGATCATCCCTACGGGCATCAGAAGGCGGAGTATCTCTCAGCCGTCCTCGAAGGCGTCATGATCGTCATCGCGGCCATCCTGATCATACAGGAAGCCGTCGGGCACCTTTCCGCCCCCAAGATGCTCGAGGCTCCGGTGCTCGGGCTTGCCATCAACTCCTTGGCCGGTGTGATCAACGCCGTCTGGGCAGTGACGCTGATCCGCATCGGCAAGTCGCACCGTTCCCCCGCGTTGTCCGCCGACGGGCACCATGTGCTGTCGGATGTCGTGACTTCCGTCGGGGTGCTGGTCGGCCTCTTGCTTGCCATAGTCACCGGTTATGCCATTCTCGATCCGGTGCTCGCCATTCTCGTCGCGGTCAACATCATTTTTCAGGGATGGAAGGTGATATCGCATTCGGTTGCGGGTCTCATGGACAAATCGGTGGAAGCCGACGAGGTCGCCGCGATCAAGGCCGCGATATCGGACAATGCGGCGGGTTCGCTTGGCGTACATGATCTGAGAACCCGCATGGCCGGATCCGTCACTTTCGTCGCTTTCGACCTGGTTGTGCCGGCCGGAATGCCGGTGGGCGAGGCGCACGAGATCTGCGACAGGCTGGAGGCGGCCGTGAAGGTTGCCAAACCAGGCGCGCGCGTCACCATTCATGTGGAGCCGGAAAGCGAGCAGGCACACGGGATACGGGTAAAGATACAGGAAACGGGTGTATGACGAAGACGGATGTAACAGGGTTGTCCCAATTGGGCGCGAAGGTGGAGACGCCATCGAGCCCTGAAGCTGCTGTGCTCGAACGCGTTCCGAATTCCAATGCCGGCACGGATTATGTCGTGCGGTTCACCGCGCCGGAATTCACGTCTCTATGCCCGATGACGGGGCAGCCGGATTTCGCCCATATCGTCATCGACTACATTCCCGGCGACTTCCTGGTCGAGTCGAAATCGCTCAAGCTGTTCCTGCATTCGTTCCGCAATCACGGCGCTTTCCATGAAGACTGTTCGATCTATATCGCCAAGCGTCTGATCGATCTGCTCGAACCCAAGTGGCTCCGGATCGGTGCCTACTGGTATCCGCGCGGCGGCATTCCGATCGACGTCTTCTGGCAGACGGGGGAGGCGCCTTCGGGCGTCTGGCTCCCCGATCAAGGCGTGCCGGCCTATCGCGGCCGTGGGTGATTGCTCCCGTCCACCATTGTGCGGCATCTCAGCTGAAATATTCGTCTCTTCTGGGTATCAATCACTTTGTCCAGGGCTATATAAATGAATTCGAGAAGCCAGACGCTGACGCTTGCATGCAAGTAGTCAAAAAAGCACGAGGCCTGGAAGAGCATGACTGATCACCCCAAACGCCGCAGGACCGATATCTTTCCACTCAAGGTGGTCGTCCTTGCCGTCCTCGGGACGGTCGCTTTCATCTTCGGATCCTATCTCTTCCTGACATGGTCGACCCGCGTCATTGATGCGCAATCGATAGAACGCCAGACAAAGATTGCAGAGCATGTGATCGAACAACTGCGTTATCAGGTCGCCCATGACCAGGAAAGCTCCACCGTCTGGGATGAGGCGGTCGAGATAGTTGAGGGCCCGAGAAACGAGAAGAGCGCCAGATGGATAGATGATAACCTCGGAAGCTGGATGGTGTCCTATTTTGGGCATGACGCAGCTTTCGTGTTGTCACCGCTGGACCAACCGATCTACGCATTTGTCGATGGAAAGATCTCGGGGTCAGAATCCTTTGGCGCGGTTCGCATTGCGGCCGAACCGATGCTCAAGGAGTTGCGGGACAAGCTTCGCGCGGGAGACACATCCGAGGTCACGGAGCGGATACTGTCTCCGGGTGTCACCGATTTCAGTTTCGTCGATGGCCATCCGGCGATCGTAAGTCTGAAGCCGATCATCTCCGATACCGGCGACATCGAGCAAACGCCCGGTGAGGAGTATATTCATATTGCCGTGAAGTACCTCGACAGCGATTTCCTGCTGGAGCTCGCGGTCGAATATGGGTTCCACGATCTCTATTTTTCCGCGACCAGCACAGGGGACCCGGAAAAGGCGGAACTTCCTTTGGTGACAGCGAAAGGAAATACGCTCGGATATTTCGTTTGGAAGCCTTACGGACCGGGCTCGGCTTTCCTTGCATCGATCATGCCGGCTCTGGTGGCGATTCTTGCCTTCCTCATCTTCATCATCACGGTCTTTGTCGCCATCCTCTACAGGCGCCTCCTGGTCAATCGCGCTCAGGAGGAGCGGATCCGCTACCTCGCCAGTCATGATGCGCTGACCGGCCTGCTGAACCGTTCATCCTTCGAACGGCATCTGGACATCGCGCTTTCCAGTACCGACAATGGGGGGGCGAAAGTCGCGGTCATCTATCTGGACCTAGACCGCTTCAAACAGATCAACGATACCCTGGGGCACTCGGCCGGCGATGAAGTGATCCGGGAGGCCGTGGGCCGCATCAATGCTCTGCTGCCCGCGGACGCTCGCTTCTGCCGCGTCGGCGGGGATGAATTCAACATTCTCATGCCGTTTGTCGAAGTATCCGATGTGGAGAAACTGTGCGCGGCGATCATTGCAGTCGTGGTTGAGCCCTTCGTAATCGAAGGGCAAAACGCCTTCATTGGCATTTCAATGGGCGTTGCTTATTCGCCGACTCATGGGACAAACAGAAGCGAGTTGACTCGCAAGGCCGACGTGGCGCTCTACAACGCCAAGGCAAGCGGAAGAGGGCGCTTCACCGTGTTCGGCCCGCATATGGACGCGATCGTCAGGGAACGCGCCGAGATCGAACGGGATCTGCGTCAGGCACTGGAAACCTGGGATCAGTTCACGGTCCTCTATCAGCCAAAATACCTATCGCAGACCGGCGAGGTGCAAAGTGTCGAAGCGCTGGTGCGGTGGAATCATCCGACGAGGGGTCTCCTTTCTCCGGTCTTCTTCATCCCGATTGCCGAAGAAACCGGGCTTATCAAGGAACTCGGCCGCCATGTGCTGGAGGAAGCATGCAAGGCAGGGGTGACGTGGCCAGTCGCCAATGTTGCAGTCAACGTGTCGCCGATCCAGTGGCGGGATTCTCATTTTGCCACGGAAGTCATCACGATACTCAAGACGACCGGATTCGATCCACACAAGCTGGAGCTTGAGATCACCGAAACGGCATGGATGGATGATTCCGCTCACTGCGCCGCCAATATCCGGGCTTTGCGCGATATCGGAGTTGGCATCGCACTCGACGATTTCGGAACCGGGTTTTCGACCTTCGGGCGGCTTCATGAAACGGAGGTCGACCATATCAAGATCGATCGGATATTTATCGAGGGTCTTGGAAAGTCCCGCGGTGACGAGGCGATCGTCCAGGCAATTGTCGAACTCGCGCGCGCCAAGGGTCTGAAGACGACTGCCGAAGGCGTCCAGACGGTGGAACAAAGCGACTTCCTAAAGGCGATCGGTTGCGACGAATTGCAGGGTTTTCTCTTTTCCGAGCCGGTGAGCCGGGAGGCGATCGATACCCTCTTGAAGACGCGGACGGGACAGGGGTCCGAACAGGAAAAGCTCACCGAATAGTGAGAGCCAATTGAAACACGCCGGTGTTGGATATCATTCGGCAGCGCGGTGATCCGGCTCTCCTGGCACTCTTGGGAAACAAAACGGCGGCCGAGGGCCGCCGTTTCCATGTCTGCAATGGAGACGAAGCTCAGCCGAAGACCAGAGCCGCGCCGGCGAGTGCGGTTACGATACCGAGCGCGCGGGTTACGAGCTGGCCCATGCGGCCAAGCGAAATGCCAAGGCCTATGCCTGCGGCGTGGAGAACGGCGGTGGATATCAGGAAGCCGATGCCGAACTGCAATGCGCCGGCGGCGCCGAGTTCACCGCCATGGGCATGGCCATGAAAGAGGGCGAAGGCGCCAACCACCGCAGCCGATGCCGTGAGCGGCAACTTGACGGCAGTGGCCACGAGCAGGCCGAGGCCGATCACCGAAGCGAGAATCGCGGGCTCGACGAAGGGCAGTCCGATGCCGGAAATGGCGAGCAGGAAGCCGACTGCCATGGTGCCGACGAAGGCGGCGGGAACGGCGATGATCGCCCGACCGCCGATCTGCGAGGCCCAAAGGCCAACGGCGATCATGGCGAGGATATGGTCCGCGCCTGTCAGCGGGTGGGAGACGCCGGCCATGAAGGAGCCATGCTCGGTAGGATCGAGGTGGGCAAAGGCAGGAGCTGCGGCAGCGGCGAAAATGCCGGCGGTGAGCGAAAGGCGTTTAAACATCATTGTCCCTCTTTTTGGTCGACACGGCGCCCGGAAATCAGTCGCGCCTTCGTTCGGGTCTATACGGCATGGAGGACACTAGCGTAAGCGGTTTGCGGCTGTCCATGGCGATTGTTCACAAGGGATAGAAAGCACGCCGGCAGTAGCCGAAGCGCGAATTATCGCGGCAGAGGAAGCGGCAATTGCGACATTTTCAGCAAGCCGAATTCGAGACGGACGGCTGGTCCGTGTTGACCGTTCGCCTCGGCGCTTGCTCCTTTCTGCTTGCTCCAGCGTGCCCGCACCCCATATTCAGTGCTGAACGATTTCGTCCGCATGGGCGGATGGCAAGGCGGCCCAAGGAGGCGCAGCTTGTTTTCTTTCGACAATAGTTATGCGCGGCTTCCCGAGCGTTTTTTCCAGCCGGTACAACCGGCTCCGGTTGCGGCACCCAGGCTGATACGCTTCAACGCCGCGCTCGCCGAGGAGCTCAACCTCGATTTTGCCGGGTTGAGCGATGAGAAGCTGGTCGCCGTCTTTTCCGGCAACAGCCTGCCGGAAGGCGCGGCGGCGATCGCCATGGCCTATGCCGGCCACCAGTTCGGCAATTTCGTACCGCAGCTGGGTGACGGCCGCGCGATCCTGCTGGGCGAGGTAGTCGACCGCCAGGGCGTGCGCCGCGATATCCAGCTGAAAGGGGCGGGAGAAACGCCGTTTTCGCGCCGGGGCGACGGACGGGCGGCCCTGGGGCCGGTGCTGCGGGAATATATCGTATCGGAAGCGATGCACGCGCTTGGCGTTCCGACCACGCGGGCGCTGGCGGCGGTCCTGACCGGCGAGCCGGTCTATCGCGAAGCCGCCTTGCCAGGGGCAGTCTTCACCCGCGTGGCGGCAAGCCATATCCGCATCGGCACGTTCCAGTATTTCGCGGCTCGTGGCGACGTCGACGGCATTCGCACGCTCGCCGATCATGTGATCGCCCGGCATTATCCGGAACTCGGCAATCTCGACCAGCCCTATCTGGCGCTGCTCAACGCCGTTTCCGCCCGGCAGGCCACCTTGGTGGCGCGCTGGCTATCGGTCGGCTTCATCCACGGGGTGATGAATACCGACAACATGACCGTGTCCGGAGAGACGATCGATTTCGGCCCTTGCGCCTTTCTCGATGAATACGACCCGCGCAAGGTTTTCTCATCGATCGACCAGCGCGGCCGCTATGCCTATGCGAACCAGCCGGGGATCGCGCAATGGAACCTGGCGCGGTTTGCGGAAACGCTTCTGCCGATCCTGGGCGGCAGCGAGGAGGAAGCGGTGGCAGCCGCCAACGCTGCGCTTGTCGATTTCGGACGGGTTTTCCAGGAGCGCTGGCTCGCCGCCTTCCGCCGGAAGCTGGGCCTGACGGGAGAAGAGGAAGGCGACCTCGAACTCGTCAACGACCTGTTGAACTTGATGCACAAGGGCGAAGCCGATTTCACACTGACCTTCCGGGCGCTTGGAAATCTTGCAGGCGGCGGCGGGGAAGAGGACTTTCTTGCCCGGTTCGGCGAAGCGGACGGCGTGGCCGAATGGCTGTCGCGCTGGCGCTCGCGCATGGGGGCGGGCGGCCTCTCGCCGCAGACTCGACGCGCCTCGATGGAGGCGGTCAATCCGGCGATTATTCCGCGCAACCACCGTATCGAGGAAGTAATCCAGGCTGGACTGTCAGGCGATTTCTCGCCCTTCGAGCACATGCTTGGTGCGGTCCGGATGCCCTATGCGGACGATCCCGCCCTTGCCTCATACCGCGAACCGCCCAAACCTGCGGAGCGGGTGACACAGACTTTCTGCGGGACGTGAAGTATGGGTTTTCGCCCTCAACAGGAAGGCTGCTGGTGGGCGGCAGGTGGGGCGAAATACGGTCTTGTGCGCCGATTTGCTTCGCCCCACCCCGGGCTTTGGGCCCATCCCCTCCTCCTCGGAGAAGAAGTCGTCTAAGGCCGATCAGCCAGCCTTTGCGAGCTTTGCCACTTCCGGATCATAGACCCGGCCGAAGCGGTTCGCCAGGAAGCGCTCGAGGCTGATTTCCTCCTGCCGCACGAAGCCCTTTTGCGGAACTTCACCATTGGCCAGCATGTCCAGAACCGTGCAGATGCCGGCGGCGGTGGTGATCTGGATGGCGCTCATGCGGCGACCGGAGACGACGCCCGAATAGACCTTGTTCGCATAGGTATCCTGCATGAATCGGCCGTCACGCGTGCCGCATACGGTCACGAAGATCACGACCACGTCCTGCATGGTGGCGGGCAGGGCGTTTTCGAAGAGGTCCTTCAGGACATCGCGGCGGTTTTTGAGGTTGAGGTCGTTGAGCAGCGCCTTGACGATCGTCTGATGGCCCGGATAGCGGATGGTGCGGTAGTTCATGGTCCGCACCTTGCCTTCCAGCGTCTTGCAGAGCGTGCCGAGCCCGCCGGAGGTGTTGAAGGCTTCATAGGTCACGCCGTCGAGGGAAAACTCTTCCCGCTCTTCCATGGCCGGAACCGTGATGAGGCGGCCTTCGACGATCGCCTCGCAGGGCTCGATATATTCGTTGATCAGGCCGTCCGTGCTCCAGGTCAAGTTGTAGTTCAGGGCGTTGGAAGGATATTGCGGCAAGGCGCCGACGCGCATGCGCACGCTGTCGAGCGTGTCGAAACGGCTGGCGAGATCGTGCGCGACGATCGAGATGAAGCCGGGCGCAAGGCCGCATTGGGGAATGAAGGCGGTCCTGGCGTTCTTCGCCAGTTCTTCGACATGCTTGGTGGTGGCGACGTCCTCGGTGAGGTCGAGATAGTGGACGCCGGTCCGAGCGGCCGCTTCGGCGATGGCGGCGGTCAGGTGGAAGGGGGCGGCGCTCAGCACCGCGAACTTGCCGGCGAGCAATGCGTCGAGCGCCGTGCTGTCGCTGATGTCGACGGCTGCCGTGGATATCCCGTCGTGCCTGGCGATGGCGTCGAGCTGTTCCTTGCTCCGGTCCGCCACCGTCACATGATAGTCGCCGCTCGCGGCCAGCATGTGCGCAATGGCACCGCCGATTTTGCCCGCGCCGATAACGACAATATTCTTCATTGATGTTCCCCTATTTGAAATGCGTCAGATAAAGGACAGATTGCCGCTTTGATTGATCGTTTCATAGCGACAGAATGAGCGTATTGATGTATCTATTTCTACATATAGACGAAGGATTTGGACGAAATGCAGATTTCGGAAAAGGATCGCGAACTCCTGGCGCTGCTTGGCGAGGACGCCCGCATGCCGGTCGCGACCATGGCGCGCAAACTCGGCCTGTCGCGAACGACGGTGCAGGCGAGGCTCGAAAGGCTGGAACGGGAAGGCGTGATCGCGGGCTACGGGCTTCGCCTCTCCGAGGCATACCTGAGCGGGCTCATCCGTGCGCATGTGCTGATCACCATCGCGCCGAAGTCTCTGTCGACGGTGACGGCGGAGCTTGCCGCCATCCGCGAGGTGACGACGCTTCATTCGGTCAACGGCACCTTCGACCTGATTGCCATCCTCGCCGCTCATTCCATTGCCGAACTCGACCAGTTGATCGATCGCATCGGTGAACTTGCCGGGGTGGAGCGGACGCTGTCCTCGATCATTCTTTCCACGCGTATCGCGCGATGAGCCTGCCGCGCTAACGGCCTGTTCACCGGTTCCATGCCTTGTCTTTTTCCCGCATTGTTTTACGACATGAGTCGCACTATGTCCGGGAGAACGAATCCAAGTGGAGACTATCCGATGAATGAAGACGAAGACGACAAGAGCAAGGAACTGCCGCTCGGCAAGGAAACGGAAGCGAACCTTTTCAAGTCGCGTTCGATCTTCATCTATGGCGGGATCACCCAGGAACTCGCCCAGAAGGTCTGCACGCAGCTCGTTGCGCTCGCGGCCGCAAGCGACGACGATATCCGCGTCTACGTCAATTCTCCGGGCGGCCATGTGGAATCGGGCGATTCCATTCATGACATGATCAAGTTCATCAAGCCGAAGGTCTGGATCATCGGAACGGGCTGGGTCGCCTCCGCCGGCGCGCTGATCTACGTCAGCGTCCCGAAGGAACGCCGCCTCTGCCTGCCGAACACCCGCTTCCTGCTGCACCAACCGTCGGGCGGGACGCGCGGCATGGCCTCCGACATCGAGATCCAGGCCCGCGAGATCATCAAGATGAACGAGCGGCTCAACAAGATCTTCGCAGCCGCCACTGGCCAGCCGGTCGAAAAGATCGCCAAGGACACCGACCGCGACTACTGGCTGTCGGCCGAGGAGGCCAAGGAATACGGCCTCGTTTCAAAGATCATCGAGAAGCAGTCGGATATCTGAGCTTCGGCCCAGAGATTGAATTGGAGCAACCCCCGTCGGCGAGAGCCGGCGGGGGTTTGCGTTTGGGCGGGTGGTCTCTGCAATAGAAGCGGCCATTGACCGTACGTCTCTTGTTCAATCGTTTTTCGATATTCGACCGAGACATTCCCGGCGCGAAACGAAAGTCCAACCCGGTGGTATTCGTTTGACACGGTGGATCGTCCGAATATGGTCGACGATGGAACGGGAGGCGGAGATCGATGCATATTTTAGCCAAGGAAGTTTATGCGCGCCTATTTCTGGCGGGGTGTCTGCTCATTGCGACAGCGTTTCCGGTTGCCGCGCAGGTCGTCACCTTCCGTACCTACAAGGACAATTCCGGCTTCACCTGCCAGTTTCCCTCGGACTGGGACTTCCGGCAAGCGTCCAGTGGCGCCCGGGTGTTTTTCGGTCCGGCAGACAGTGCCCGCGACGTCACGATCATCATTCAGGTGATCGATCGGGAGAAGACAAACGAGAAGACGGCAAAGGCCCAGCTCGACATGCTCAAGGCGCAACTGCTTGACGCCAGGGACGGGCGGATCATGAACGAAGGATCGGCGACGGTCGCCGAGCAGCAGGCCCCTTTTCTCATCGCCAGCTACAGCACCACGGACACGGCCGGAAAGATGCGCAAGTTTCGGCACGCCCAGATGGTCGTGACAGCGCCGCGCGTGTTCCTGCTGATGTCCTATTCGGCGCCGGACGGAATCTTCGACGAGTACATGAAGGTATTTCAGCACTGCTCGGCGACCCTGACGCTAGAGAATGTCGAAGCCGAAGCGGAGAAGCCCGCGCCCAAGGAAACGCCGGCGCCCGCAGGTGACGAAGAAACGGTGGTCTGGCGACGCAATTCCGATCGCGGATTCTGGATCGCGGTGCCATCGATCTGGTCGAATGTGATCGATGCTTCCGAGCCCTACTCCGTCGACATGCGGCATCCGGACCGGGTGGAAGGGGTGCTCGTCTGGGCGCTTGACCTCGGCCAGACCACCAAGGTGAAGGATTTCGCCGATGCGTGGGAGCAGAACCTGGCGGACAAGATCTTCTTCATGAACGAGCGCCTCGCGGTCCCTGCCAAGGACCATCCCGGTGTAGGCCTGCCCAAGGTGCCAGGGATCATGCGCGAGTATCAGGGCGAAGTGAGCGGCGCGACCGTGAAGAGCATTGCGGCCTATGTGGTCTACAAGAAGCGCGGATATACGGTCGTCGGATATCATTTTCTCGGCGACAGGAAGGGCGAAAAGCGCGTCCGGGACGCCGTCATGAGTTTCAGGCTGGCCGCGCCGGATGGCTGACCAGCCGTCTGCGGAGGGCATCGCCGCGAAGCCTGATGCATGGACAGGGAATTAGTCTCTCTCCCGTCCGAAAGAGCTTGGCCCGCTTCTCCTCCTTCACTACCGTACCCGTTCGCCGTAAGCCTGCCTTGCCAATCCCGCTTAACTTTGCTGTTGGTGGGCGATTGTCATTTTGCTCCCCCGGCCTCTCATGTTCAAAGATCTTTCGTTTCAAAGCTTTTTCATGGGCTGCCTGACCGCCTTTGTCGGTTTCGCCAGCTCGTTCGCCGTCGTGCTGCAGGGCCTGAAGGGCGTTGGAGGCAGCGACTTCGAGGCTGCGTCCGGCCTGATGGCGCTGTCGGTGTCGATGGGGCTCTGTGCGATCGTCTTGAGCGCCTGGACCAAGCTGCCGGTGTCGATCGCCTGGTCGACGCCGGGTGCGGCACTTCTTGCGACGGCCGGCGCGGTCGAGGGCGGCTTTGCCGCTGCCGTCGGCGCCTTCCTCGTCTGTGGCGTGCTGATCGTCATTGCTGGCTTGTTCAGGCCGCTCGGCCGGGCGGTGGCGGCCATTCCCGCGCCGCTTGCCAATGCCATGCTCTCGGGCGTGATCCTCGGCCTGTGCTTCGCGCCGTTCAAGGCCATCGCCTTCGATCCGAAGCTCGGCCTGCCGATCCTGATCGCCTGGGCGGCGGTGCTCGCCTTCAAGCGGCTCTATGCGGTGCCGGCGGCGCTTGCCGCCTTCGCGCTGGTGCTCGCCTTCGGCGTCGATCTGCCGGAAGGTGCGATGGCAAGCTGGACCCAGTCGCTTGCTCCGCCGATGGAGCTGGTGATGCCGGTGTTCACACTGCCGGCGCTGGTATCGATCGCGCTGCCGCTCTTCATCGTCACGATGGCTTCGCAGAACATTCCCGGCATCGCTGTGTTGAAGGTAAACCACTACAATCCCATGCCGGGGCCACTGTTTGCGGTGACCGGGCTCTTCTCGCTTTTCTCCGCGCCGTTTGGCGGGCACGCCGTCAATCTGGCGGCGATCACCGCGGCGATGTGCGCGGGTGAGGACGCCCATCCCGATCCAGGCAAGCGCTACTGGGCGGCGATCATCGCCGGCATCGGTTATGTCATCCTGGGGCTTGCTGCCGGCGCCGTCACCGCCTTCGTCTCGCTCGCGCCGCCGATCCTTATTCAGGCGGTTGCGGGCCTTGCCCTGATTGCCGCCTTTTCCGGTTCGGCGGTCGCCGCCTTCAAGGATGCGGAGACCCGGGAGGCTGCCGCCGTCACCTTCCTGATCACGGCATCGGGCGTCACCTTCGCGGGGATCTCCGGCGCTTTCTGGGGGCTTGTGGCGGGCGGACTGATGATGGTGCTGCTGCAGTTCGCTCGGGCATCGAAAAAATGAGGTCCTGCTTGCCTTCGAAACCTCCCTTGGCTATAGATCGAAACATGAAGAGCAAAAGCGCACCCATCTGCGAAGAGTTTGCCCGTGGCCGTTCGTCGGCTACAGCGAATGTGCGCGTGCTACCCTCGCTTCTTCTTCTCGACCTTACGCTCGGTTGCCGGGTCCATTGAGGAGCGCCCGGCGGCCGAATAGCCGTCAGGCATAGCTCCTCGAAAAACTCCATCAAAATGAGATTTTGACCCGCAACGGGTCAGCATTTGCCGTCGCCAAGCTGTAATCGATGCGCTAAGAGCCAAGGCAAATGCGGGAAGAGGACGAGACGAAGATGATTGCAAGAACCCATTCCGTAAAGCAGGGCATGCCCGACGCGGCGTTGAAGTACCGGCCCTATCCGCAGATTGACATCAAGGACCGTACCTGGCCGTCGAAGATCATCACCACGGCGCCGATCTGGTGCTCGGTCGACCTTCGCGACGGCAACCAGTCACTGGTCAATCCAATGGGCCACGACCGCAAGGCCCGCATGTTCCAGCTGTTGCTGGACATCGGGTTCAAGGAGATCGAAATCGGCTTCCCGTCGGCCTCGCAGACGGACTTTGATTTCGCCCGCTGGTGCGTCGAGGAAGGCAACGTGCCCGACGACGTATCGCTGCAGGTACTGGTGCAGTGCCGGCCGGAACTCATCACCCGCACCTTCGAGGCGCTGGAAGGCGCACACCGTCCGATCATCCACTTTTATAACTCCACGAGCGAATTGCAGCGCCGGGTGGTGTTCGGCAAAGACGTCGCCGGGATCAAGCAGATCGCTGTCGACGCCGCCAAGATGATCACCGACATGGCGGCCAAGGCAGGCGGCGGCTTCCGCTTCGAATACTCGCCGGAAAGCTTCACCGGCACCGAGCTGGACGTGGCGCTGGAGATTTCCAATGCCGTGATCGGCATCATCAAGCCGACGCCGGAAAACAAGCTGATCCTCAACCTGCCGTCGACCGTCGAGATGGCGACACCGAACATCTATGCCGACCAGATCGAGTGGATGTGCCGCCACATCGACAACCGCGAGAATGTCATCGTGTCGCTGCATCCGCACAACGACCGTGGCACCGGGATTGCCGCGACCGAACTGGCGTTGATGGCGGGTGCCGACCGCGTCGAAGGCACGCTGTTCGGCAACGGCGAACGCACCGGCAATGTGGATATCGTCACGCTGGCGTTGAACATGTTCACGCAAGGGGTCGATCCGAAGCTCGACTGTTCTGACATCGAGCACATCAAGGCGGTCTATGAATATTCGAACCAGATGACCATTCCGGAACGCCACCCTTATGTCGGAGAGCTGGTCTATACCGCGTTTTCCGGTTCGCATCAGGACGCGATCAACAAGGGCATGAAGGCGAGACGCAAGGCCAATTCTCCGGTCTGGGAAGTGCCCTATCTGCCGATCGATCCGCAGGACGTCGGCCGCACCTACGAAGCGATCATCCGCATCAATTCGCAGTCCGGAAAGGGCGGTATCGCCTATATCCTGCAGGAGGATTACGGCATCAACCTGCCGCGCAACCTGCAAGTCGAGTTCCGCGAGGATATCCAGCACATCACCGACGAGGAGGGTGTTGAGCTGCCTTCGAGGCGCATCTACGAGCGCTTCATCGAGCGCTACGTGGAGCAGCCCGGCGCCCGGCTGAAATTCGTCGATCACCACACCTATCCCGATACCGAGCACAAGGGGATCCGGATCGTCGCCGCCGAAATTACCGACGGCGGGGAAGTCAAGCGCATCGAGGGCAGGGGAACCGGCCCGATCGACGGCTTCATCAATGCACTCTCGACCTATCTCGGCATCGAGATGTCGGTGCAGGACTACTCGGAACACTCGCTCCAGCACGGATCGAATGCCTCGGCGATTGCCTATGTGGAGGTGGTCCATCCGGGCGGCACGCTGTTCGGCGCCGGTATCAACACGAATATCGTTGCCGCGTCCCTCGAGGCGATCGTCTCGGCAGCTAACAGGGTACTTGAAGAACGCTCTGCAAAGGCCTGATAGATGACGCTTAATGCTGTCACCGCCGGAGACTTCGATGTGGCGGCACCGCTGGTGCTCCTGCACGGCTTCGGCGGCGGCGCTTTCGTCTGGCGGGAGGTGATGACGGGGCTTCCGGAGGGCTATCCCGTGATCGCCTACGACTTGCCGGGACACGGGCTGTCGTTGCATGCCGAAGGCATCGGCGGTGCCGGACGCATGGCCAAGGCCGTCATCGCTGATCTCGAAAGCCGGGACATTCGTCAATTCCATGTGGCCGGGCATTCGCTCGGCGGTGCCGCGTCCGCGATCCTTGCGCTGAAATCTCCCGAACGGGTGTTGAGCGCCACGTTGTTTGCGCCGGGCGGGTTCGGACCCGCCATCAATCACCGGGCGCTTGCCCGCTATGCGTCTGCCGAAACCTCTGCGGAACTGCGCCGTGCCCTGGAGGTGATGATGGGCTTCAACGCGAATATTCCGGATGCAATGGTGGCCGACATGCTCGCGGCGCGCGGCGATCCGGCGGCGCGGGAAGCCCTTGCCCGGATATTCGAGGCGATGTTTGTCGTGTCATCGTCGGGCGAAAGGCTTCAGGGAACCCTTCCCATGGAGGGGCTCGCCGCTCTCTCAATGCCGCAGGTCGTCGTATGGGGTGAGGAGGACTGCATTCTCCCGCCGAGCCAAAGCGAGGAGCTGCCTGCCAACATCGCGGTCCATCGCATTCCCAAGGCCGGGCATATGCTGGTCGACGAGTGCCCGGAGCGGGTCATCGAACTCCTGCGCAATGCCATAATGCGCTCCCGGTGACCATCAATCGGAGCGCCGTCGGCGGTCACGGGTCAGGAGGGCGGTCCAGAGATCGCCGTGCGGGGTAGTCATCCGAGCAGGACCTGTTGATGGTCGTTTCTCAGCAACCCGGCGGCATTGGCGAGACAGAAGCGGTCCCAATGCAGGTGCCAGGCTCCGGGTTTTCCGCTGATCGAAAACAGGTTGTAGCCGGCAGGAGGCTTGTGGCCACTAGGCCCCTGGGATGCTGAGGCGATGCCGATGACTGGAACCTTCTTGCCGTGGCTTTCCAGCCAGTAAAGGGTGTTGAGGTGGGTGTGGCCATGCAACACGAGTTCCGCACCACCCGTCGAGATAGCGGCGGCGAATCTGCGGATGCCGATCATCCGCTTGTGCTGGGCGGCCGCGCCGCGTATCGGCGGATGATGGATCATGACAACGCGAAAGAGGCCTTCCTCGCCGGCGGCTTTCAACAGTTCTGCCGTCTCGCGCGCCTGCCGCGTGCTGAAATAGCCTGTCGCGGAGAAGGGGGGTGTGGCGAGAGAGGTGGAACACCCGATCAGCGCCACCGGCCCACGCCTGCGGATATAGGGAAAGAGCTTGTAGCCCTCCCGCCAGATCAACGGGTCGTCGTCGCCGCGCATATAGTCGTACCAGGCCTGGATAGCCTGGTCGCGAGCGCCGGGCACATAGGCGTCGTGATTTCCCGGTACCACGGAGGTGTCGAGCGGCGCGCCGGTACGTCTCAGCCATTCAGTGGCAAGACGGATCTCGATGCCCGTGCCGAGATTGACGAGGTCGCCGGTGATCGCCAGATGATCAGGTTCGTGGCGGCGCAGATCGTCGATGATGAGATCCAGCGCATTGGCAAAAAGGTGCTTGCGCCTGTTGCGGTGCCAGTTCACATATCCGGTGATGCGCTTGGATGCGAGTTCACGGATGGTCAGATTGGGGAGCGGCCCGAGGTGAACATCAGATATGTGCGCGAGTTTGAACATGGCGCCACTCATAATGGCGCGGCCGGACCGGAGCAAGCCCAATGGGA
>DPXQ01000120.1 GCA_003527225.1 Rhizobium sp. | reverse complement strand
TGTTCGGCGAAGCGCTGGTGCAGGAAGCGACCCTCGACGAGAAGATCGTCGGCATCACCGCCGCCATGCCGTCCGGCACCGGGCTCGACAAGCTGGCGGAGGTCTTTCCCAGGCGCACCTTCGACGTCGGCATTGCCGAACAGCATGCCGTGACCTTTGCGGCGGGTCTTGCGGCCGAGGGCTTCAAGCCCTTCTGCGCGCTCTACTCGACCTTCCTGCAGCGCGGTTATGACCAGGTGGTCCACGACGTGGCGATCCAGGGCCTGCCCGTTCGCTTCCCGATCGACCGCGCCGGCTTCGTCGGCGCCGACGGCCCGACCCATGCCGGTTCCTTCGACACCGGCTTCCTCGCCTCGCTGCCCGGCTTCGTCGTCATGGCGGCCGCCGACGAGGCGGAGCTGAAGCACATGGTCCGCACAGCTGCCGCCTATGACGCCGGCCCGATCTCGTTCCGCTATCCCCGCGGCGAGGGTGTCGGCGTACAGCTGCCAGAACGCGGCGAAATCCTTGCCATCGGCAAGGGCCGGGTGATGAAGCAGGGCACCAAGGTGGCGCTTCTGTCCTTTGGCACGCGGCTCGCCGACTGTCTGCTGGCAGCCGAAGACCTCGATGCCGCCGGCCTTTCGACCACGGTCGTCGACGCCCGCTTCGCCAAGCCGCTCGATGCAGATCTGATCCGCCAGCTTGCCCGCCACCACGCCGTGCTGGTGACCGTCGAGGAAGGCGCCGTCGGCGGCTTCGGCAGCCAGGTCGTGCAACTGCTCGCCAGCGAAGGACTGCTCGACAACGGCCTGAAATTCCGCTCCCTGGTGCTGCCGGATTTCTGGATGGACCAGGCCAAGCCGGAAGTCATGTATGCCAAGGCCGGACTCGACTGCCACGGCATCACCCAGACCGTGTTCAAGGCGCTCGGCCAGGCCGGCGTCGGGGTGAATGCGGCGGGGTGAGGGCGAAGGATGACTGGTGAACGCTCGACAACGCTGACAATTACCGCTGAGGATTTCTCTCAGGCGCTGAAGCTTGACGCATGGCGTCAATTCAAACGCCCGCGGCACCTTCTACTTGCAGCTGCAATAATTGCCTTTTTCTACCTTCTTCTCGTTAGCCAAGTGATTGGAGGCGCCTCTATGGAAGGATATAAACTTTCTGTTTTGCTTATCACGGTGGGCCTGATTTTCGGTCCTCTTGCAGTATATTTTGTTACAGCGCCGTCTCGAGCCCGCTTTATGTACCAGAGGCAAAAGACGCTGCAGCACCCGCTCACATATGAATGGTCGGAAGACGGCCTTGCTGCGATTGGAGCGGCAGGACACTGGACGATCGCATGGCGCGATTATCATCGGTTTGTCTCGAATGAACGGATGCTGCTGTTTTACCAGGGGCCGAACATTTTCCAGATGCTTCCCACGCGCGCGCTCTCAAACGAACAGTTGAGCGACATCAAGCGCTGTGCAGAACGTATCTCTCGCGAAGCATAGAAAGCGCAGGCATCCTGCACGCGATGCCCCCCGGCTGGACTTCCTGCCATCCCCCGGATAGACCGGATCAAAAGCCCGAACCGATGGGCGCTCGCGCCTTGAGGGAGGCTTTCATGTCGTCGTATGCCATCGCCGAGGATTTTGCGCCCGACTGGGCGGCGATCGCGGTCGTCATTCTGGGCGTCACCGCCTTTTCCGTCGGTCAGGGGCTGACCTATCCGCTGATCGCGCTGGTGATGGAGGGGCGTGGCGTTTCCTCGACCCTATCCGGATTGAACGCCGCCGTCTTTGCCGCCGGGTTGGCGACATCGACGCTGATGATCGGCAGACTGACCGCGCTCTTGCGCGGCGACCGACTGATCGTTGCCGGGCTCGTCGGCGCGTCTGCCTCGCTTTCCGCCTTTGCGGCATTCGATCAACTGTGGCTTTGGTTCGTCGCCCGCTTCATGCTCGGCTTTTCGGCGAGCATCATCTTCACCATGAGCGAAGCCTGGCTCAATGCCGCCTGCCCGGACCGGCTGCGCGGCCGTGTCTCGGGCGCCTATGGCGCCGGAATGTGCGCGGGTTTTGCTGCCGGCCCGCTCGCCATCCCTCTCGTCGGGACAGAGGATGGTTTTGCCTTTGCCCTGATTGCCGTCTATGTCGCGTTCGTCGCCTTCGTCACGGTCATGCTCGGCCGGTTCGCCCGTACCCGGCCGGAGGCGGCCTCGGCCCGTGGCTTGATCGACTTCGCGCGCGCCGCGCCGCTTCTTCTTCTGATGGTGCTCGCCTTCGGCTATTCCGACATTGCGGCCATCTCGACCATCCCGCTCTATTTCGTCGAACGCGGCTACTCGGAGAATTTCGCCGCCCTCGTCGTCAGCATGGTGGCCCTGCCGACGGCAATCGCCCAGCCGCTCGTCGGCTGGATCCTCGACCGCAGTTCGCGCAGCATGGTGGCGGTATCCTCCGCGGCCCTCTGCGGCGCGGGCTTCCTGGCCCTTCCCTTCCTCAGTGGCCAGCTGTCGCTGCTTCTGGCCGTCTCGCTTCTCGGGGCGGCGAGCTTCTCGCTTTATACCTGTGCGCTGACCTTGCTCGGCGACAAGTTTCGCGGCGGGCTCCTGGTATCGGGGGCGGCCGCCTATGCGCTGATCTACGCGATCGGCAGTGCCGCCGGCTCCAGCTCCACCGGCCTGATCATGGACTGGTCGCTCGAGGCCGCCCCGATCCTCACCGGGGCAATGATGCTGGGCTTTTCGGCCGTCTTCGCACTCGGACTGAAGGACGACGGGCCGCGCCGGTAGATCCATGCAGATCGCGCTGGCTTTTGCCGGCCTGATCTGCTTTGACCGCAGGATGCTGGAAACCTCGCCGCCCGACATCTTCGACTGCCAGACCTGCGGCGCCTGTTGCGCCTATTCGGCCGAATGGCCGCGCTTCTCGCTGGAGACCGACGCGGAGATCGCCCGCATTCCCGACAAGTTCATCGCCGCCGACCTGTCGGGCATGAAGTTCGAGGCGGGCCGCTGCGCGGCGCTCACCGGCGAAGTCGGCAAGCATGTCGGCTGCGCGGTCTATGCCGACCGGCCGCAGGTGTGCCGCACCTGCATGCCGGGCGACGACGAGTGCAGGATGGCGCGCGCCGAATTCGGCTTCAGCACCGAGACCTTGCCGGATCCGGACCGCTTTTTCTGAAAGCCCCCTCAGGGGATCGTCACGCCCAGCGTCTCGGCCGGCAGTTCGCTGCCGAGCTCCACGGTGCGGCTTTGCTTGTCCATCACGCAGACATAAGAAACGGTGACATCCGCCCCCTTAGCCTTGCCTGACAGCACGGCAAGGCCAAAACGCTCGCTGCCGAAGGGATCGACCGCAACGCGGGCGCCTTCGAGCATGGGGGCCGCCGCCTCGAGGCACTTGTCGCCGACCTCCTTGGCGAATTCCTGCCAGGCATCATCGGACGATGCGAGCGCCGGAACAGCGGAACAGAGGAGCAGGAAAA
>DPXQ01000023.1 GCA_003527225.1 Rhizobium sp. | reverse complement strand
AGGAACGCAAAGCCGCTGGGTGATGTGACCATGGCAAGGACCAGGTCACCGATGCGGGCGAGGGCTAAGCCGTCCGCGCTGGTGGCAAACTCCACCCCCGAAAGATCGGGGGTGGATGCTGCCATGTTCGAATTGAGGGCGGCAGTCATGCTGCAACCCTCTGATCGACGTCTTCGTCATGCACATCATGATCGGGCAGATCGGCATCCTCAGTTTCGCCTTCGACCACATCGCCGGTATCGTGTTCTGGCTGATCTACCGATGGATCACCGGCACCGCTTTCCCCTTCATCCTGGGGCGTGGCGCCGATGACACCCGTGTCCGCGCCTGCCCGGATCCAGTCGAGCAGTTCGT
Organism: Rhizobium sp.; assembly: GCA_003527225.1. Next base: position 10,943 of record DPXQ01000023.1, on the reverse strand, counting down.
CGGCAGGGGGCGCGAAGCGGGCCGACGGATGGACGAAGTGCTTAGTTGCGAAATGCTCAACGAGCGCTGTACGCGTCTCGCGGACCTTCGGGCGCGGCTGGACAGATGCCTCGGCGCAAGAGGCTTCCAGTGCCTGCCGCGACAGGCACAAGAGGAAGTCCTCCGAACCCATGTTCGGCAGAAACTCGTCGGCGCCGATAGCCTCGCCGGCGATGCGCGCGACCATGCCGCTGTTCGACATGCCCCGGCGGCAAGAGAGGACGTCGATCAGCACGGAGCGAACCGCAACCCGAAGCGTATCCTGATCGAAGGCGAGCTTGCCATGCTCATCAAACAAGCCCACGACATGCCGCGAGAAGCGCTTGCCGCCGTAGAAGGTACCATCTGCGCCGGAGTCGACGCGGACATTCTGGCCGGCGAAGGCCAGGACCATCAGCGCCATCAGCATGTCGTCCTCGATCGGTGCGCGACCGAGTGCATCGTGCAGGGCATCGGTCCTGAAATCGCCGATCATATCATGGCCCTTCTGGGTGACGTCGGGCCGGACTTTCGGCGTGGCGACTGCGTCGGCGTCATCGCCGCCGGTGACCGATCCGTCGCCAACAGCACCCTCCGGCTTCGCAGCCTCAGGCATGCGGTAATGCACCGTCTGGACCTTGCCGTCACGATCGAGGTAGAGCGCCGTATGGTCGGACTTGGACGGCTTGCCGTAAACTTGGGATCCCTTCTTCGGCAGTTCCGGCTGGCCCCAGCTGTTGACCTCGACGATCGCGCCGCGCTTCGGCAGGTTGTGCGTCATCCACTCGTGTTGAGCGCCGAGGAAGCCCTCGACATTGGTGGTGTAACGACCGTCCTGGTCGGCCGGCGCGAAGAGGTCCTCAACCCACTCAATCCCATAGGCTTGAGCCAGATCATCGTCGAAGCTCGCATCCTTGGCATACATGCGCTTCTTCGTGAGCGCATGTGCGATCGGCCACCAGGCTGCCGTGTCACCCTTCTTCGGCTTATGGGCCTTCCAGACCTCCTTCTGGTCGACCTGACTGGCGGCAGCAATAATCCGCAACTGCTGCTCGGATGGCATATCGCCGAGCGCCATCTGTTCGAGCATGGCTGGAAGCACATTGGCAAGCAGGCGCAGCTTGCGGATCTGGCGGACGGGAAGGGCGAGAGCGACGGCGATCGCTTCCTCTGTCCAACCAAGTGCGACCAGACGTTCGATTCCGCGCCATTGATCGACGGGATTAAGAGCCTCGCGGACGCTGTTCTCGACCATGGAACGCATCGCGCCATTGTCATTGGCTGCATCAACGACGAGGATTTCGATTTCTTCGAGGCCTGCGGCGATGGCAAGGCGCACACGGCGATGGCCAGCGTCGATAATGTAGCCGTTTCCACCATCGGTTTCCGGTGCGACCACCGGCGGCTGGACGATGCCGACGGCCTTGATCGTCGCCAGCATGAGCGCATCGGCCTGCGGTGACGACTTCGACTGACGCATCCGGTCTGGGTTTTCCTTCAGAGCGCGCGGGTCAACCTTCATGATCTGCATGGGATTTGTCCTTGTCTAGAGGGTTCCGGACCGGCGCCATGCCAGCCCTTCCTGTCTTCATTTTTCTCGAAGACACCTCCCGGACCGCCGAACGGCCGGACTGACGCAACTGCGGTCGAGCATCCCTGCTGCGAAGGACAAGCGGGGCTGACAGCCCTGCGAAGAACGAGTAGCCGGGATAGCGCAGGCGGCGGTTGAGCGTACGCGTCGGCAGGAGGACCGATCGGCGACCGGTTCTTTCCCTTCTCCTTCTTTTCCGTTTCTTCATTAGAAATGCGGTCCGCGTACGCCGAGGCGCGAACGACATGCAAAACCTCGACCGGAAACAGAAACGCAAAAGGGCGCTCGACCCGCGAGGGGAGCGCCCTTTAAGATCCCGGACGACGTCGAAAACCACAGCGATTGCGGCGGCAGGACATCATCTGAAGGGGAAGTGACGTGCAGATATTGTTGATGGCGGGAAAATTCAAGTCGCGACCTTGAACACCCGCTGATAAATGTGTCTTCGCCGTCCAAGAATGCCGGTCGAGGAAAGATGAATACAGATCCTGCAACCCGGAGGGCCATCGCACAACGCGCCATCAATCGCGCGAAGTCCCGTAGTACGCCGATCGACGAGGACCCAATCTTTATGGCTCTGCTGGATGCATGGATCAGTGGCGACATCGACATGCGTACGATGCGCGAGCGCTATCTCGACAGTCTTTCTCTCAAGGAAGAACAGCACCGTGGTCGTCAGCCTGACCAGGATGAGATATCTTTGGATGATGATGTGTCAGAAAAAAGGGCCGACGGAGTAAACCGCGGCCCATAAAGTGTGGAGATCTTTGACCTCCAGAGGGGAACAGCTGATGCGGCGGAACTGGGAGGAGACCGCCATCTGCATCAGCTGCAGGCTTTGTGCCTGATTTTTGGCCAATCGGAAAACATTTATTGTGCAATGCAGCTATGCGGCCAGCGCGTTGGTCTCATTGCCGAGGCCGCCCGCCAGCTGAGTTTCGATGTCACGTAGCTCGCGCCTTTTCTCCTTCAGGTCCTCAGCGAACGCGAACGCTCCTCCGTCTCGCGAACGGTATGAGGCCAGCCGGCGCTCGGCCTCTTCGAGACGCCGGCGATATTGACGCCGTTCCTCCTCGATGCCTTCAAGTCCATGCTCCAGCCGTGAGATGGCGCCGAGCGGCGTCACCGTGATCGCCAGATCGATCTCGTAATCGGCGCCGGTGCGCTGGAGCAGGGTCTCATAGCGATAGCCGTCGCCCTTGCCGAACCTCTCCCCCTCATAGACGAGATCGAAGCCGCCGATCGTGGCAAGATGCACATCGCCCTCCTGCTGAAGCTGCAGAAGCGTGAGGATTTCCTTCATCAGCGCCCGGCCAGCTTCCTTGCGCTCTGCATGTTCTTTACCGAGCACCGTCATGGTGAAGGCGTCGCCGTTGGTCGACTGTAGCCGCGCGATGTCCTGGCCGATTTCGTCCATCCGCCGGGTCGAGACCTCGATTTCGCGTTCTGCATCTCGCATCTGCCGGCGGACGGCATACTGGTCGTCCTCATGGGCAGCCCGCAGCCGCTCAAGCCGGGCGATGTCGGCCTCCAAGCCTGCCTTCTGCATCAGGCGCTCGTCACCCGAGGCAATGGCCTTGGCCATCGCGAACTGGTTGGCGGCACCTTCTCCAACATCTTCCAGCCGCCGGATCGACGTGTCGCCCGACAGCGCTGCGGCAATGAAGCGGGCCTTGCGCTCGTTGTTCTGCCACATCGATGCATCGAGCGAGCCTTCCGTCGCATAGGCGAAAAGATCGACCGCGTCGTGCTGGTTGCCCTGGCGCACGATCCGGCCTTCCCGTTGCTCGATCTGCGACGGCAGCCATGGCACATCCAGGTGATGGAGCGCCTTCAGCCGAAGCTGGGCGTTGACCCCAGTGCCCATCGTCTCCGAGCTTCCAATGAGGAACCGTACCTTGCCAGCGCGGACGTCGCCGAACAGCCGCTGCTTTGCCTCGGTCTTCTTGTAGTCCTGCATGAAGGCGATTTGCGTTGCCGGCACGCCGAGCCGGATCAGCTGGTCGCGGATAAAACGATAGGCCGAGAAGCCGCGGGACTTTTCGACATTGATCGTGCCGAGATCGGAGAAGATCATTTGTGCGGCGCCCGGCAGCTCGAACTCCTTGCCATCAGGGCGACGGTAGATGGCGTCACCGGTCTCCTTCCAGATCCGATACGCATTGCGAATAAGCAGATTGAGCTTGTTGTCCTCTTCGTTACCGGCACCCGGCATGACGAAACGAAGATCAATCGCCGCATGGCGCCCGTCGGTGATGACGGACAGCAGGATGTCATCGCCCGGTTTGGCAGGCCCCTCGCGCTGCTCGATTGCCTTGATGCGCGTGTCGAGTATCTGCTGGTAGGTTTTGAACAGCGCCGTGGGCTTGGCCGTCTGGATCTGCCGGCGCCCGGTCGAGATGTTGGGCACCTTCACATACTGCCTAAGATCCTCCGGCATCACGACATCGGCGAAGCTCCGGAACATGGCGATCAGTTCGGGCACGTTGACGAAGGAGGCAAAGCGGCTGACCGGCTTGTATCTGCCGGAGGGCTGGATTTCGAGTTCTGTCGTCGAATCGCCGAAGCAGGAGGCCCAGGCATCGAACTCGTGCAGTCCGCGTTCGGCAAGCGCCTCATGGCCGAGCAGGCGCTGGATCGAAAACATCTCGCCGAGTGTGTTGGTGATTGGCGTGCCTGAGGCGAGAATCAGCGCCCGGCCCGGGTTCTTCGTCTCGATATAGCGAGACTTTACATAGAGATCCCAGGCACGCTGCGAGCCGCTCGGATCGATACCCTTCAGCGTCGACATATTGGTGGCGAAGGACAGTTTTCGGAATTCCTGCGCCTCATCGATGACAATCTGGTCCACGCCGACTTCCGAGATCGTGAGCAGGTCGTCCTTGCGCGTCGCCAGGCCTTCAAGCCGCTCCTGTAGCCCTTCCTTAAGCCGCTCGAGGCGCTTGCGCGAGACGCGGTCCTCACTGCCCACCTTGGTCAGCAGATCCTCGTAGAGCTCCAATTCGTCCTGGATCATCTGTTGTTCGAACGCCGAGGGCACGGCGATGAACCGGAAGGCCGAATGGGTGATGATGATCGCATCCCAGGTCGCGGTCGCCGCGCGCGACAGGAAGCGAGCGCGCTTGTCCTTCGTGAAATTAGTCTCGTCGGCGACCAGGATCCGCGCGTTGGGATAGAGCGCAAGGAATTCGCGCGCCGCCTGCGCCAGGCAATGGCCGGGCACGACCAGCATGGCCTTGGCGATCAGTCCAAGCCGGCGCTGTTCCATGATGGCCGCCGCCATCGTCATCGTCTTACCGGCGCCGACGGCATGGGCAAGATAGGTCGAGCCATCGGCAATGATCCGCCAGATGCCGCGTTTCTGGTGCCCATACAAAACAAAGGCGCCAGAGGCGCCAGGAAGTTTCAGGTGGGAGCCGTCGAATTTCCGCGGCGCGATGTTGTTGAAGCGATCATTGTAATCGCGAGCCAGCCGGTCGGTGCGATCTGGATCGGTCCAAACCCAGTCCTGAAAAGTCTGCTTGATCTTCTGGAGCTTGTCGCGGGCGGCTTCCGTATCGACAACATTGAGCACGCGGCGTTCGCCGTCGGCATCCTTGAAGACGTCGAAGATCTGAGGGACCCGGCTGTTGAGCGCGTCAGACAGCAGGTCGCCGGCGTGGCGGCGGCTCGTTCCCCATTCCGATGTGCCAGCGGCGCAGTAACCGAGCTGCCGTGCCTCCACCGTCCAGGACCCAAGCTCCGGCATGTGGTAGATGCGGATTTCCGCCTCCATCTTTTGCCTGACGAAGGCGACGACATCGGCGGCCGGGATCCACGGGGCGCCGAGTCGGGCTGTGATGTCGGATGGCCGGAGATCAGCCGGCTGGACCTCCTGGAGGGCGCGGACATTGCGCTCATAGGCGGGGTCGAGCTCGGCCGCTGCCTGCGCGGTCGCAAGCTTTGTGCGGACGGCCCCTGAGAGATATCCGTCTGCCGTCTTCCATGATCCGTCGGCCGGATCACGGAAGATGGCCTCGCCCAGCTCGTGGGCCACAGCCGCAGGATCGCTGTGCAGCAGCTCGGCGACATGGTCGATATCGACGTGGCCTCGTTCATTCAGCACGACGGCGAGCGCATCTGCAGGGGAGGTAATCGTCGGCGCCGCGGGCGGAGCAATCACGCGTTCGGAGAATATCGGGCCACGTCTTGCCGTGTCGGTCTCCAGATCGTAGTCCTCGATGGAGGCGACCAGCCAGCAATCCGGATCATCGCGGAAGGGAGCCAGGTTCGGCTGGCGGTGGGTCTCCTTGACCTCACCCGTCTCGGCATCTTCCTGGATAGAGACTGTTGTGTGGTTGATCGGCCCGAAATCGCGCACAAAACTCGACCAGGCAATGCGCAATTGCACCTGGAGATCGCGCCAGGGCCGATCGGTTTCCTGCGCCTTCAGGACCTCGCGCACTGCATCGCGGATCGGGATCAGCTTACTGATGATACGGACGTGTTTTTCCGGGACCCCATCGCCTGAGCGACCCTTGCGGACGGTGACCGGCACGGCCGATCCGTCGAGCATCTGCATCAGGCCCTTCGACCGGTCGAGGAAGAAGCTGCCCTCGCGAACAGTCCCGCCCTTCGGCTGCAGATCGACGATCTCGCCGAGTTCTTCCTCCAGATCAATATCGATCGGTGTCGGCTCGCCATTGTAGAGATCGGCCGGCAGGAGGTCGATGGCAGCGGCGAGGGCAGTTTCCAAATCCACTCCATCGCGTGGGCGGCATGTGTAGGTCTCGCCGAACGGGCCGGAGGTCAGGGCGTGTGTGCCGAGCACGAAGTCCGGATGCCGACCAAACCAGCGATTGACCCTAATGGCGCCTTCGTCCTCGTTGGCCGGCCTGATCTCATCGACATCGAGCCACAGCTGATTTCCCTCGGGCTCGCCGGGCTTGCGCTTGCGGAAGAAGAGGATGTCAACGACAACATCCGTGCCGGCGTCACGGCGAAAGCTGCCTTCAGGTAGCCGCATCGCTGCGATCAGGTCGGCCGACTTGGCGATATGCTCGCGTGCCGTGGTATCGGCCTTGTCCATCGTACCATGCGATGTGACAAAGGCGGCGAGCGCGCCGGGCTTCAACAGGTCAATCGACCGGGCGATGAAATAGTCGTGCAGGCGAAATCCTAGCGACCGGTAAGCGCGGTCCGAGCGGACGGTGCGATCGGAGAAGGGTGGATTGCCGATGGCGAGATCGTAGATCGGCGCCAGATCCGTGCGGGCAAAGTCGCCATTGATGATCCGCGCCTTCGGCTGAAGCAGGCGGGCGATGCGGGCGGTGACCGGATCGAGTTCAATCCCGGTCACATAGGCGACGTCGCGATATGGCTCCGGCATCAGGGCCGGGAACAGCCCCGTGCCGATGCCAGGTTCCAGCACCCGGCCCCCGCGCCAGCCCAGTTTCTGGACCCCAGCCCAGATTGCTGCGATGATGAACTCCGGCGTAAAATGCGCATATTGGGTGCAGCGGGCAAGCGACGCGTAGTCGCTCTCGCAAACCGCGGTTTCGAGCGAAGAACCAATATCGTCCCAGCCTTGGCGGAAATCGACCTCGCCTGGCCGACGGAACATACCGTTGGCCAGTTCGCTGGCGCCGAAGCCGGTGAAGCGGATCAACTGCGCCTGTTCATTTGCCGTCGCCGGCCGGTCCTGCTTGGCAATGCCGTCGGCGACGAGGATCGCCGCGACATTGGCGCGGGCGCGATCCTTCCAGGAGGCGGCCAGCTTGCGGTCGCCGTCGAGATAGAAGTTTGCCCGAAGCCTCGCGCGCCGGACAGGCGTGGCAGCGACGGGCAGGGCGGGTGCTGGTGCCGGCGGCAGGGGATCCGGATCGTCGTCATTAGCGGCATCAGGCGAGAACCCGCCGAACGCTGTCACGCCAAGCCCGAGGCCGGCGACAAGCACGCCCGAGCCGAACATGTCTGATGTAAATGGATCGTTGCTCATGGGAAAGCTCCTTTAAATGAGGGCGTGCGCCGTCACTCGGCCACCGAGAAGGCCGCTTTCGGCGCGAGATTTGCGAAAGGTGATCTGGCTCAGGCGGCCAGCGATGTGGGGAGGTGGCGTAGATGCACCGGCAGCTTTGCCGCGATCTCGTCGTCAGACAGGGTGTCGAGCAGTTTCAGGAACGTGCCTTCACTGCCAGCGTAAAGCATCACCGTGCGATGGCCCTGCATCGCCGTCGGCCAACGCGCGCCGGCATAGCCTCGATAGTCGTCGGTGGTCGTGCTCCAGATATGCTCAAGCCGTTCTTCGCGGCTCATGGCCCGGACTGGTCGGGTTTCGCGGTCAATGATCGCGGTCCGCATTGCTTCCACAGAGGCCGGATCCGAGAGGTCGCAGTAGGTGTGGAAATAGCGGACTGCTTCGTCGATCCGGATCGCGTAAAACACCGAGGTCACCGAACCGGTCATGAACTCGCGCATCGCAAAGATCGGCCCACGCATCCAGAGCGGCGGCAGAATGTCGAGCATGTAGGAGTAGGAGATCTCGTCGATCTCAAACCATTCGCCGGCATAAACTCCGGACTGGTCACCGTCGAAACGGTTGGGGCGATCACGATGCCGATCGAACAGCCGAAACATGTCGGCGCGCTTGGCCACGCCCTGGAAGATTTTGCGAGGGAAGATTGTCGAGGTCATCAGCTTGGTCCTTTCGGGGTTTAGGACCGAAGGCAGCACAAGTCGTCTCGACCTCGCCATTCTCTTCAGTCCTTCATGACCCCTTCCGCGCTGCCGGCCTCGTGTCCGTCCGGGTCAAGGGCCGGCGCATGCCGGGCGAAGCCTCCCTTGATGCGGCCGGCGCGCATGCGGCAGGCCTCGTTATTCCCTTCGGTCTTCCTTTCCCGTTTTTCCCTCTCCCTGTTTTGGAGAACCTCGTTCCAATCCTCCGCCGGCGGCCGTAGCCTCTGCCAGTCACAGCCGGACGCCTCAGCGAGCGCCCGCAATCGTTCTGCATAGACATCGCCTTGAGGATTGGCATCCGTGGCCGCGACCAGTGTCAGTCCCGGCCGCACAGCAAGTTCGGCAAGCGCCGCATCTGTCGCCGGAGACCACCCACCGCCAGTGCTGAGATAGAGAGTTCGCTCGCGCGGACCTTCGAGTGCGGCAAGGCTCATTGCGTCGATCGCGGCCTCGGTAACGCAGAGACGAAAGGCATCGCTTGGTCCAAAACGGAAGAGAACCTTCGACCCCCCGGTGGCAAAGCCACGCCAGTCCGGACCGCGCTCCTCCCAACCCACAACGCGACCCTCGCCATCAACATGGGCCGCCCACATACTGCCGAAGGGTCCTTCCCGCAGGACACCCTCGCAAATAGCCTGCCGGGCGATGGCCGTCGGGATCCGGCGCGCCCAGCAGAGATAGCGCCAGGCACCGGATCCGGGCGAAGGCGTGGGCCGGCTGCGCCAGCGGTCGCCAATGTCTTTCACTGGCACTGAAGACCGCGAGGACCTCCATTCCGGCCGGGAGAGTTGATACCCGACAATTGACGCGACCGCTTCCGTTGCGGACGGGAATGGAATTCCTTCCAGGAACATGGCAAGGCCGAATACATCGCCTTTCTCGTCGCTGAGCGGATCGAACCAGCCGCGTCCGTCATGCGTTACAATGACGATGTTGCCGCCACACCGGTACTTGACGGCGCGGCGCGAACTTTCTTTGAGATCGATTTCATAACCGGCTCGTTCCAGCACGGCTTCGCAACTCACCTTGGCGCGCAGCGCTTCCAACTCTTCTCTCTTCATTGTTTTCCGATCACTTGTCGATCGTCCTTCTTTTCCAATCCGCATACCTGCGGCCATCCTCGTTTCCGCCGCGAAGAATGGAGGGGGCAAGGGCGCGGCAATCAAGGTGCAGATTTGCACCGGCCGCGGCGGAGCTTCCCTTGCGGCCGACAGGTCGCCAGCGGCAGGGACATGCGGGTCTCAATGAGACCCGCGGGGGAAATATTCATGCACGATCTCAAGATCGTCTTCGTCATCGAGTTCGTCGGACGGAAGGACGCCGAATTCGTCGCCGGATTTGAACAGGGTGACGGGAACCATGAGAATGCGGGAAAGCGAAAATGCGTGGCTTTGGGCGAGTGCAAGATCCTGTGCCATGTGAGAAACCTCCGTCCGGAGCGGGCCAATCCCGCTCGATGGCTCCTCAAAGGACCGGGGACGGTCGCGATCACCGCGAAGCCGAAGGCGCAAGCGGCGGCAGCTTGCTAGCCGACCCCGATAGTGGGTTGATCGACGGAGATCCGGACATGGTCCAGGACGCCATCCATAAAGAGCGGGATTGGTTTGCTTCGGCGGGAATTGAGGTATCCGGCACAGATCGTTCACGGAAGCCAGCTCAGCATTTGTTGCCGAGCACCTGTCTGACCAGCCCACCAGTCAGCGACGGCCGGCTTTCTCCTGATCGGACAAGGCCTTGAGAACAGCGAAGTCCATCTCAGCGCGTGGCTCTATCCGGGCTATCTCGCTGGCGACTTTCGACCAGTGCCAGAACTCGTCGAGATCACCACTGGACCGGCTATGCAACGCACGGCGCTGTGCTTCGTAGTAGGACCCGGCTGGATCCGAACTTGCGAGAAGCCTGGCATCAGCCTGCCATCGCCGCCGTATTGCCCGGCGATGTGCGAGCCATCGTGTGAGGAAGTGGATCATCAATCTCTCGAGACCGGTGGCGATAGTTGCAAGTTACCACAAAATCCGAATGATAGAGACGCGGTATTATATCAATTAATTCAATTGTGAGTTCACGCTGAAGCGCGACNNCAATCTCTCGAGACCGGTGGCGATATAGGCAAGTTACCACAAACTCGATGGAGAGGCATTAATATATTGATATTCCAACATCTTAGAGAAAATCAGATAAGCATAATTATGGAACTTCTCTGTAGATGGGCTGGCTCAAGCGTCAAATATCACTCAGATGTTAGCTTGCGCTGGCAGCTCTTTGCAACGATATTGAACCCGGGAGGCCATATGAGCAAAAATGATGAGGTGTGGGTGGAACTGGCGCAACGCCTCACCGGCCTGTCAATGGAGCAATCCAATCAATTAATCGCGCTGCAATTGTTAATAGCCTTTGTGCTTGTTGAAATTTCGAAAACTCAGACAGATCCCAGCGCGTATTTGTTGGATGTAAGCGCACGCTTGAGCGGATTGGCAGAGCTGACCGCCAACAACATCGGTATTGCTACCTCTACCCCTGACTACAGTTCGGACGAGATCGCCCGAACCATTGATCGCGTTAGCACGATTGTTGCCGCAGCATTGTCCCCGACTGCGTCCGTGCGCTTGGCGACGACCTC
>DPXQ01000130.1 GCA_003527225.1 Rhizobium sp. | reverse complement strand
ACCCTTATCGGAGGTGATTGATTTGGAGTCGCAAATCAGAAAGAATCCGGTAAATCCACGGCCGCCCGGCCGTCAAAACCGTCGGTCCGGAGCGTTTTCAGTGATCAAGCAAGCTGGTTCGAAGAACCCCGTCGATCGCCGCGCAGACGAACTCGATACGATCGCCGCCGTGCTGCCGATCGACCGTCGCGATGAACTGGCTGAACTGCTCACCGATCAGGACATCGAAACGCTGCGCCACCTGGTCAACGAAGGCATGGGCGAAAACACGCTGCGCGCCCTCACCTCCGACCTTGCCTATCTGCAGGCCTGGTCGATGGTTGCCACCGGCTCTTCCCTCCCCTGGCCGGCGCCTGAAGCTCTGCTGCTGAAATTCGTCGCCCACCATCTCTGGCAGCCTGAACAACGCGACATCGATCCTCAACACGGCATGCCGGCAGATGTCGAGCAAACCCTGCGTGAACAGCGCTTCCTTCGATCCTCCGGGCCGCATGCGCCCGACACGGTGCGCCGGCGGCTTGCCAGTTGGTCGACGCTCACCAAATGGCGCGGGCTGACCGGCGTCTTCTCCTCCCCTTCCCTGAAATCCGCGATACGCCTCGCCGTTCGGGCGACGCCGCGGCCAAGGAAACGCAAGAGCGCGAAGGCCGTCACCGGCGACGTGCTGGCTAAGCTGCTCGCGACCTGCAGCACCGACAGCCTTCGTGACATCCGCGACCGGGCAATCCTGATGGTGGCTTTTGCCTCGGGCGGTCGTCGTCGCAGTGAGATTGCCGGTCTGCGCAGGGAGCAGCTCACGGTCGAACCGCCAATCGCCGTGGAAAACGGCCCTTCCCTCCCCTCTCTTGCGATTCATCTGGGCCGCACCAAAACGTCCGGCTCCGAGCACGATGAGCTCGTCTATCTGACGGGCCGGCCCGTCGATGCGCTCAACGCCTGGCTTGCGGCCGGAAGAATCGAGACGGGGAGCATTTTTCGGAAGATCGATCGTTGGGGCAATCTCTCGAAGCGGGCCTTGGAGCCGGGTGCGGTCAATCAGATCGTCAAGCAGCGGGCGGAGATGGCCGGGCTGGAGCCGGTGGAGTTTTCCGCGCATGGGCTACGGTCGGGCTATCTGACGGAGGCGGCCAACCGGGGCGTTCCGCTGCCAGAGGCCATGGAGCAGTCGCGCCATCGTTCAGTGCAACAGGCGTCAAGCTATTACAACAGCGCAACACGTCGAAGTGGTAGAGCTGCTAGGCTGCTTTGATTGGAGAATGAGTCGTTGGTGCGCTTTCCATCTAACAGACTGATAAGATTGCATTATCGTTCATAATGCTCTTTATATAAAGAACGGTCCAAATCAGTGCGCAAAGTGTCGAAAGTCGCGACAGATAGGCTTCTATCTCAGCTCTGGACTCGCCATGATCGATCACGAAAGACGCGCCGTTCTTGAGGGAAATCCACATGACTTTCGATGCCGACGATCTGCATCCAATGCGCTTCCTGCGCCAGTTCCCCGAGGCGCGGGAGATCGTCCGTCGTGAGGTTAATCATTGCCATAACGGGTTGTTGACCTCCGATGCCTTCCAGCGTGTCGCCGACGCAGGCATGACTGCTTATAATCGGGCGCTGGACAAGCTCCCCTTCGAAAAACGGCCGACAACGACCGACGTGGCCGCCGGTACGATAAGCACCGTCGCTCATCTTGTTGCTTTCGCGGCCGGCGGCCGTAACTCCTTCTGGCTGCCGGCAGAATTGGTCTCGCTTCTCCGGAGAACCGATCTCGGCGATATCCGGCTCTCGGATATGCACCTGCCCTTCCGGTGCTTCTATCTCGGCTTCGCCGGCGGGCTCGACGTCGGTCTTCCCGGCGAGCCGAACGTCATTGATGGCGCCTATGTCGAAAGTTTCGCGCGCGGCCCCGACAACGATACTGCGCCAAGCCTGTCCTTCTATATCACCAGCCGGCGGACGGACGGTCCGCATCGCGGTTCGGGCGCCTGGATCCTCGGCCACGAACCGCACTTCTTTGCGCCGCTGACACTCGCCTCACCGGACGACACCTTGCAGAAGGCACTCGACCAAGCGGTCGCCACGAACGATATTGGCCTTCGCCCGGACCTCGACGCCCTGGTGAGCCTTCGGGAAGGTGTAGAGGATGCCCGCAAGGACGGGCTGCCGGTCGGCAGTCCGACGCTTTCCGGCTACGAGCGCGCCGCGTTGTTCAACCAAGCTGCATATCCCACCGCCAGCGGGGTGCTAGCCTTGCTCTGCAACGCACTGTGCCTTCTGTCGAGTGAACCCGCGCTTGGCACGCCGGAATGGCCGAAACAAGCGCCTCCCTCGCTCGTCGATTCAGTTGTCAACGCCAGCACACCAAAGCGTCGTCGAACCGCAGCCGGCCGTCTCGCGGAAGATGGCTATTTCTCCATTCGCCGGCTGGATTTTCACCTTGGCGCGGTCGAGCACCGGGCCGACGATGCAATAGACCCTCACCTTCCCGGCCGCGAAATGGCCGCGCATTGGCGCCGCGGCCATTGGCGGCGACAGGCGCACGGTCCGGGCCTCAGCGAGCGACGCCTGATCTGGATTCGCCCGGTGCTCGTGCGGCAGGACCGTGGTGAACCGGCTATCGGTCATCTCTATGCGGTGACGGAGCAGGATAGATGAACAACGACGATGAGCACATCCAATCGGCCGTAACGGTCAACCCCGTTCATGTAGCGTCCACCTTCCCTCCCCTACCCGCGCACCTGGAACAGCTTACTAATCGGGCGCGTTGCTATGTCGAGGCGGCTAGCTCCGCCAACACCCGCCGCGCCTACGCCGCCGGCTGGAAGCATTTTGCCGCTTGGTGCCGGCGCCAGAACCTGTCCCCCCTCCCCCCGGATCCTCAGGTCGTCGGACTCTACATCACCGCCTGCGCCTTCGGCAGTGCCATTGGCACCGCGACGCGCGGTATGAAGCCTAATACCGTGTCGACCATCGAACGGCGTCTTTCCGCGATTGGCTGGAACTGCGCGCAACGCGGGATGCCGCTCGATCGCAAGGATCGCGCCATCGCCATGGTGATGGCCGGCATCCGCAACAAGCACGCCGCCCCTCCCCGGCAGAAGGAAGCGATACTGCCGGAAGACCTGATAGCCATGCTGGAAACCCTAGACCGCGGTTCCCTCCGCGGCTTGCGCGACCGGGCCATGCTGCTGATCGGCTTCGCTGGCGGCCTGCGCCGATCGGAAATCACCGGGCTCGATCTCGGCCGTGATCAAACGGAAGACGGACGCGGCTGGATTGAGATCCTTGATAAGGGCCTGCTGGTGACGTTGCGCGGCAAGACCGGCTGGCGAGAGGTAGAGATCGGCCGCGGTTCCTCCGATGGCACCTGTCCGGTCGCCGCGGTCGAGATCTGGATCAAATTTGCAAAGCTGGCAAAAGGCCCCCTCTTCCGTCGCGTCACTGGCCAGGGCAAGGATGTCGGACCGGAGCGGCTCAACGATCAGGAGGTGGCGCGCCTGGTCAAGAAGACCGCCGTCGCTGCCGGCATTCGTGGCGACCTTCCTGAAATCGAGCGGGGGCTGAAATTCTCAGGTCATTCGCTGCGTGCCGGCCTTGCCTCGTCGGCCGAGGTCGACGAACGCTATGTCCAGAAACAGCTCGGCCACGCCAGTGCCGAAATGACCCGCCGTTACCAGCGCCGGCGGGATCGCTTCCGCGTCAACTTGACAAAAGCGGCAGGGCTATAGCTCCCCCTCCCCTACCGGTGGCTCGTTCAGACCTTGGAACCGTGTCGGGACCGCTCAGCAATACAGGAAAGATCGACTTTCTTACCCGCCACATCCGCGACGATCTTCAACCTGCCGCCGAGGGATTCGACATGATCGCGAAGCGTCGACAGCTTCATGTCGGCGCGTTTTTCCAGTCTCGAGACGTTGGTCTGCTTGAAACCGGTCCCGGCGGACACGTCTTCCTGCGTCCGTCCGGCGAGTGCCCGCAGTTCACGCAGATTGTGCGCCGTCACGAGTTCATCGGCGCGCTTTGCGACGGCGCGCTGTTCATCCTTAGGCAGCGTCTGTATCAGTTTATCGAGATCATCCATGTTTCTTCTCCAACACGGTCAGATGCTCGTCATATCACTTGTCCGCCAGATCGATCAGCCGTTTATAGAAGAGCTTCTGGCTCATATCGCTCTTCGGAATCAACCTTCGTAAATATAGCCTCATTGTCATCGAAATTCATTGCCGGTAATCGCATTTCATGAGAGCTTCGCTGCAGAACTAATTTTCAGAAGCGGATATCAGGATTCATGGAGCAGGGACGAAGAAAGCCGTTTTCAGGCGCCGTCAGCATTTTTCACGACCGCTGGATGCCGGAAGCCGCCATCCCTGTCGGCTATGCAGCGTTGATCGATGCCTTTGAACTACCCGTGCCTGTGCCAATCACTCTGTCAGCGATCGGCCCACGCCACAAAGTTTATGAGGCCGCGAGTTGGAACATTTACACCCCGCGCCACCAGCCGGACAATGACCTTACCGGACACTTGACCTTCGCGCTGCGCTATGAAGGGCTGGACCTTGCTGTTCTGAAAGCCCTGTTCCGGGAAATTGGGCCTGAACCGATCGCTGACATGGTGCGCGCGGCGCCTACTGGCGCCTATGCGCGACGGCTGTGGTTTCTCTACGAATGGCTGCTCGGTATACGGCTCGATTTGCCCGACGCGGTACAGGGCACCTATGCCCCTGTCGTCGATCCCGACCGGCAATTCGCGGTGCGTGGAGAGAGTTCGACAAGACATCGGGTGAAGAACAATTTGCCCGGCACACCAGCTTTCTGCCCGATGATCTTCCGGACGCCCGCGCTCGACGCGTTCGTTGCGCGCGGGCTTGGAGACGAAGCGCGGCAGTTGATCGCCGAAGTGCCGGCGGATCTGCTTGCACGCACCGCCGCATTCCTACTGCTCAAGGATTCGCGCTCGAGCTTCCAGATCGAGGGAGAAGATCCACCGCAAGATCGCATCCAACGCTGGGGCCAGGTGATCGGTGAAGCCGGTCGCCGGCCAATAGACCGCGCTGAACTGGAGCGGCTGCAACGGATTGTCATCGGCGACGCGCGCTTCATCCATCTCGGCCTGCGCGTCGAGGGCGGCTTCATCGGCGAGCATGATCGCCTGTCGGGCGCGCCGATCCCCGACCATATCAGCGCCCGACATGAAGACCTGCCCTCGCTGATCGACGGCCTGGCCTCTTTCGATCGCAGCGCGGCACAGCACCTCGATCCTGTTCTCGCCGCAGCAGCCCTCGCCTTCGGCTTCGTCTACATCCACCCTTTTGAGGACGGAAACGGCCGACTGCACCGCTATCTGATCCATCATATTCTCGCCGAGCGCGGGTTCAACCCTCCGGGACTAGTCTTTCCGGTCTCGTCCGTCATCCTGGACCGCATCGATGCCTATCGAACCGTATTGGAAAGCTACTCCCGCCGCCTTCTGCCGCTTGTTCGCTGGCAAGCAACCGATCGTGGCAATGTCGCGGTGCTGAATGACACCGCGGATTTCTACCGCTACTTCGACGCGACGCCGCACGCCGAATTCCTGTTCGAATGCGTCGCCCGAACGATCGATGTGGATCTGCCGGCCGAGACAGCATTCCTACGCATCTATGATGCGTTCAAGGTAGAAGTGCAACGGATGATCGATATGCCCGATCGCCTGCTGAACCTCTTGTTCCGCTTCCTGCATCAGAACGAAGGGCGACTGTCAAAGCGAGCTCGTGACAAGGAGTTTTCGGCGCTCAGCGACGCAGAGGCCACTCGCATCGAGGCCATCTATGCTGATATTCAGCGAGTAGCGAGGTGAACGCAATGTCATTTATCGCGATCCGCATCCTCGGGACAGCACGCCAGCTGAAGCCATCAGGAGCTGATGTGTCCGGCAATCCTCGTCTTATCGAAACATGGCCCGAACCTGCCGACCGTGTCGAGATGTCGAGCAAAGTGCTCCCCCGAGCGAGACAGGTATGAGGCAACCGAAGGGACGTCTGATTGGCTACGCTCGCGTTTCCACCGACGAGCAGGCGATGGGAGCCCAGGAGATGGCGCTCCGCTCGGCCGGCTGCGATGTCATAGTCCAGGAACACGGATCCGGTGCCTCGCGCGCCCGTCCCGCCCTCTCCAAGCTGCTTCGCGAGATCAACGCCGGCGACACGCTCTTCGCTGTGCGGCTCGATCGCCTCGCGCACTCCGTCAGCCATCTGCTCAAGTGATCGAGGATCTGACTGCGAGGAACGCGCATTTTCGGTCGCTGCAAGACCCAGTCGACACGTCGACGCCGCAGGGAACTCGGCGCCTCGTCACAGCTCGAGCGCACACTGATCTCCGAACGAACCAAGACAGGCATCAAGGCCGCAAAAACGAAGGGCCGTCTGTCACGGCAACCCCCGGCATCCGTGAAAAACCTCATCGACCGTGCCCGACGATCGGGACTGATCTCCAGCGCCAGGTAACAGCACGGCCTTCATCGCGATTTCAGCCTCTGCAGGTTCTTAACTTCGAATCTAACGCTCCCTCTGGAGTCAGGCAGCTTATCGCACCCAAACGGGATAAGAACCGTGACACCACAAAGACGAAAAATGTTTGCTTTTCAGCGTGTTATAATGGTGGTCAGCTGACCACGGAGAAGTCGCGGCCAAGAAGCAGAGCAGACTGTACCTCTCGCCGACCTTCTCTCGAAGGCCATCGCCCCGCTTACTTTCCGCAACGTCAAACGCAACAATTGCGTCGCTATACTTACCCTAACTTCGTCGCCCGTTCATATGGGACGGCTTGATACACCCAAGCAAACCTCGGCTTTTTGTCGCCTGCCGACCGGGGCCTCAGAACATATGCATGCCCAAAGAGCTTCCGCTCAAATCTCTTTTCTTTCCGTGCGTTAGAACTGTGGTCAGTTGACCACAACAAAAATCGCCTTCTGCCTTCCATGCACCTATTCCAAAGATCGGACCTTGAGGGCCTAGTCGCCAAATACTACCCAGCCTTCAAACTCCCCTGTCCATTAGCCCTCAACAACGCCATTATCATTGGGCCGAGTGAAAATTCGCCTCGTTCCGTGCGCTTTGTAAGATCACGCAGGTAGCCACCGGCCGAATTGATGAAGTTCGCACGTTCCAGGATGCAAGCGACCGCCACAGCGGCATTTTCCGGCCCCATAACTTCGCAGGCCTCCTGATAGGCCGACGCGCTAACGCCCAGCGTGGATCGCACCACCACCGCGGCTGACATCAAATCGCGCCAACTTCCGACCGTCCCGCCCGGTCCATAGTCCGCAACCATCGGGCATGCCTTCAACACCATACCCAGCGGAAACGCCTTAATAGGCTCGCTCTTCGCCTGGCGCATTTCGCTCAGCTTCGCCCCCTGCTCTGTTCTAGAGCTAGGTTCAAGTTCATTAATGGATTCTGGTTTTGAATTCTGTATGTGCTGCTCAATGTGAGCGTCATTGGCGCTATGTTTCTCTGAATTTGTCCGCGTTTCCAGTCGGTTGACTATCTCCTCGCGAAGCATTTCCATTTCTTCTAGGGTCGCCGTCACGTCCGCGAGTGTCGGGGCGCGAGGGATTCTGCCAACAAGCGTCACATAGATGTCCTCGACCGATTGCCAGTCGCCTTCCGCACCCTCTTCAAGGGCTGTCGTAATCAGCTTCCTGATGTCCCGCCGGCAGATTGTCAGGTTTTCTTTGGCCTTCCTGAACGCCGCCCTGTTGGCCAACACTTGCTGCGCCAACATCGCTAACTCTTCGGACCGTGCCAGAAGCGGCGACAGATCGAAACCGAATGCACGCTCGATCTGACCGTCACTACCCTTCCGGGCGTAGCGCTTTCCATTGGCGCTATCCCTTCGAACAATTAGACCCGCTTCCACCAGGATGGCGATGTGTCTACGCAAGGTCGCACCCGCCATTGCATGCGCTCGAAGTGCAAGCTGGACATTCGACGGGAAGACAACCAGTTGAGCGTTCTGCCGCAACTCATTCTCAGGATAGAAACTCAGGAGCGCATCAAGAACCGCCAAACTGTTGGACTGGATCCCGAGAAGTTCCATTGCTGCGGAAGCGTCCCTGAATACTTTCCACTTGTCCGCAGTTTTGCCTTGTTTGATATCAGCCAACGCCAGCTGCCGCCGAACGAGCGCGAGCGTCATCGACCGCCGCCCAAATGGCGTCGTTACACTTCCAGTCTGCATCGTCTTTCACCTTTCAGCAGGCAAAAGAAATCCACTCACCAAAACGGCGCCAAAGACTCTTGACGAAGATTCGAGGAAATGCGATTCTGTTCGTGCTAAAGAGACAGAAGGGCTTCCACGACGGCGACGTTGAGGGGGCTCTTTTCTTTTGCGGGTTAGTCTCCCTGTTTCCGTTCAATCCTGACGCGATGCTCTTGGTAGAGCGTCGGTAGATGTTCGAGTACGAAAGCAGCAAAGTCTGGCGTGGCCTTCCTGTCGATCGTAATCTCCAACTTGCTTTTGCTCTGTGTCACCTGTGCAAGCCTGTCGCCATCCGGGGTAGACAAGACGTCTGGCAATCCTCGTGCAACTCGACGCGGCTTCAGGTGTCCCATCAACGCCTTGAAGCGGTCTGCCGATGACAGCGTCTGCACCTCTGTTGAGGTCGCAAATTTGATCGCCTCAACCGGAGAAGCCGTCTTCTCAAGTAGCTCTGCCAATTGCTGCCAACTCGGCCGGCCAACTCCGGGTGCGGCGCCTATGGCATCAATCAACTCGGAGGGGAGGGCATCGACAAGCAAGAGCATCTTCGACAGATTACTCTTGTCGATCGACATGGCGGCAATGACGATCTCTCGTGAAAACTGCTTGTTTAATCGATGCGCAAACCGCGCTTTTTCGATGAAAGTGAGATCTTCGCGCTCATTGTTTTCCTGACCCTGAGCTACGACGAGTTGCTCATCCGTTAATTCACGAACGACCGCCTTTACAGGAAGGCCAAGGTTCGAAACAGCGCGCAGTCGGCGATGGCCGAAGGCAACCTGATATCGGCCAGGTTGGTCGGGATGTGGCCTTACGAGGATCGGGACCTGTTGCCCTTGTTCACGGATTGAAGAAACAAGGCCGTCAATGTCTCCCTGCATCCGATCCTGCACGAAGGAAGGCTCGATCGACGACGCTTCCAGTTCGACCACGGTCTGGCCTTCAGCAAGACGTCGCTCAATCTCTTCAGCACGGCCAAGGCGATCGTTTTGCTCACGCAGAGCGTTACCAATATTCGCGGTAAGCTTCGTTGCGGGGTCGCGCTCTTTCCTTACTACGCCCAGAAGCGGCATAGAGCGGTTCTTAACCGTCCGATTATCGGCTGATGACGTATCGGGCGCGTCTGTTGATACTCCGAGGATGTCCTTGCGGCTCATGTCGGTCTACCCCATGCTTTCTTGATCAGGCTTTCGATCTCGTCGTTGACGGCATTCATAGCTTCCAAGGCTCGATCGTAAGTCGAGCGCGTGAACTGACTGCGCTCGACTTCGTAAAGGGTTTGGTTTGTGAGGCCGGCGTCGGAAACCGCCGTCGTTTTCAGCATTGGGAAGTTGAGAACATTCTCCCCAAAGATTGAACGCAGATACCCAACCATCTGATTTTGCGGACCATCGCTCGGTTCGAAGCGGGTTATCAGGTAACGCATCCAATTGAATTTGAATTGGGCTCCGGCGCTTTCGATTTCCCGCAGCAAGTTTGACGTCATTGCCAAGAACTGGTTCATCGACATTACATCCAGCATCTGGGGATGCACCGTGATCAAAATGGACGTTGCAGCGGTCAGCGCTGAAAGCGTGAGGTAGCCTAGCTGGGGCGGGCAATCGATTACGACGACGTCATAGTTGTCTGCAATGTCTTCTATAACCTGGCTGATTCTGCCGTAGAAGAGGGTGTCGCCTTCCTTCCGCTTCATGAGAGCGCGAGGCGTGTCGTGCTCGAATTCCATCAACTCGAGGTTCCCTGGAATCAAATGAAGATCCGGAATGTACGTACCGCGCACGACTTGCTCGATCGGCACTTGCTCTTCGTCGTACCGAATCGCTCCATAGAGTGTCTCGTTCGGACCAACATCCGTTTCGGGTTGACTGCCGAAGAGGGCGGAGAGGCTCGCCTGGGGATCGAGATCAATCGCGAGAACTCGGTACCCGCGCATGGCCAGATATTGCGCGAGATGCGCGGCAGTGGTGGTCTTGCCAGACCCCCCTTTGAAATTCATAACGGAGACAACTTGTAGCTGCTCGCCATTCCGACGATGCGGCAAATAGCGCCGGTTACCGCGACCGACCTGATCCATGTGTTTGCGGATTGCATGGATATCTTCAATCGAAAACGCCCGTCGCCCTCCTGGACTTAGGCTGAGGTTTAGCTCGGGCATTTCCGAGGCCGTTTGACGCAGATACGACTCGCCGACACCAAGTAGCTTGGATGCCTCTGACGGCGCGAATGATCGGATGCCTTTCTCAGAGGTCGGAGGAAAGACCTTGAGATGATGCGCTTGAAGTTGACTTGAGAGAGCGTCAGCGTGACGCTCTAACAATGTAGTCAAACCTTCAAAAGTAGGCGTCTGTTTTTCGGCGTTCTTCGCCATCTCAAAACCCATTTTTTTCCATTGGCGATTTTTTGCGCGAAAACTACAAAGTTTCGCCATTGGCAATAAGCGCGGATTCTGTCCGCTCAGCAAGAGGTTTTTGGTTAACGAGAAGTTACCGGAACTGCCGGAGTGGCTGACAGAATATCGATTCATCCAAAGACTTCCGCATGTTAGCCCGGCTTTGTCCGCCGGCACCACTGACCGCGAAATGCAGATCTGCACCTCTTATCAACATCCTAGAACCCGGTTCCCAACCGGCGTTTGAGACGTATAGCGCCGATTCGGTAGAATCACCGGATGCAAATCTGCACATAGCCACACGCAGCACGAGATGATTTTCCTTCGCCTGACCAGTTCATGCGGAGATCACAATGCAGATTCTGAGCGTCTCGGCCGACCACTACGCAAGCAACCACAACTACCTGAACCAGATGCACCGTCTTCGGGCCGCCGTGTTTGGCGGTCGCCTGGAATGGGATGTCACGATTACGGACCAGGGAGAGCGGGATCAGTACGATGATCTCCACCCAACCTACATCCTGGCGATCTCAGCCGACCAGAAAGTCGTCGGCTGCGCGCGTCTGCTGCCCGCATCTGGCCCGACGATGCTGGAGCAGACATTCCCGCAACTGCTGGAGCGCGGTTCGCTCGCCCCCCATGCTGCAATGATCGAGAGCTCACGCTTTTGCGTCGATACGTCGCTTCAAGCGGGGAGGGGAGGGGCCCTCCATCAGGTCACGCTCACCATGTTTGCCGGCATCATCGAATGGTCGATGGCGAACGGTTACAGCGAGATCGTCACCGCGACCGATCTTCGTTTTGAACGCATCCTGAAGCGTGCCGCATGGCCGATGAAACGTCTCGGCGACCCGGTTGCGATCGGGAACACCATCGCCGTCGCGGGCAGCCTGCCGGCCGATCGCGCCAGCTTCGATCAGGTCTGCCCGCCCGGTTTCCGCTCGGCGATCGTGCGCAACGGTTCCGGCCTCTTCAGGAGCGCCGCGTGACCCAACTCCGCTCCCATCCCCGCCTCGTGCGCAAACTCCAGGACGCCCTCGGCGACCAGCTCTGCGTCGCACTCGACGATGCAACGGTCGTCGAGATCATGCTCAATCCCGACGGACGACTATTCATCGAACGGTTGGGGCACGGGGTCGCCCCGGCCGGCGCGATGAGCGCCGCCACGGCCGAAATCGTCATCGGCAGCGTCGCTCATGCGCTGCAGTCGGAAGCAGACGATGAACGGCCGATCATCTCCGGCGAGCTGCCGATCGGTGGTCACAGGTTCGAGGGGTTGCTGCCACCCGTGGTATCGGCACCTGCTTTCACAATCCGTCGTCGCGCGTCGCGGCTTATTCCGCTCGACGACTATGTGACGTCGAAGGTGATGACCGAAGCACAGGCCTCGGTTTTGCGAAGCGCCATCGCCTCGCGCATGAACATCGTCATCTCAGGCGGAACCGGGTCCGGCAAGACGACCCTCGCCAATGCCGTCATCGCCGAGATAGTCGCAACGGCGCCCGACGATCGCATGGTCATCCTGGAAGACACCGCCGAGATCCAGTGCTCGGCAGAAAATGCCGTATCGCTGCACACCACCGATACGGTCGATATGGCCCGGCTCCTGAAGAGCACGATGCGTCTCAGACCCGACCGCATCATCGTTGGCGAGGTTCGTGACGGGGCGGCACTGACACTGCTGAAGGCCTGGAACACCGGTCATCCGGGCGGCGTCACCACGATCCATTCCAATACGGCGATGTCAGCCCTGCGCCGGCTGGAGCAACTGACGGCGGAAGCGAGCCAGCAGCCGATGCAGGAGGTGATCGGCGAGGCCGTCGATCTGGTCGTCTCGATCGAGCGCACGGGCAAGGGCAGGCGGGTCCGGGACGTGATCCATGTCGAGGGGTTCAGCAATGCCCGCTACCGAACCGAACACTACGCCCAGATTGATGAGGACAGCCATGCCGCATGAGACAAGGATAAAGCTCGCCACCTTAGGTCTCGCCACCATCGCGCTGGCGTTGGCAGAACCGGCATTGGCCTCCTCTGGTGGTGGAGGCCTGCCATGGGAGTCTCCGCTGCAGCAGATCCAGCAATCGATCACCGGGCCCGTCGCCGGCTTTATTGCTCTGGCGGCCGTCGCCATCGCCGGCGGCATGCTGATCTTCGGTGGCGAACTCAACGATTTCGCGCGGCGGCTTTGCTTCATCGCCCTTGTCGGCGGGATCCTGCTTGGTTCCACACAGATCGTCGCCTTGTTCGGCGCGAACGGTGCATCAATTGGAGCGGTCGACACGCCGTCAGCGACAGGCATCTCAACGCCGAAGGCCGCGCTCCGGTGGGAAGGAGAGGCGGCTCATGGCTGAGCCTGGCTCCAACCTTTCCCGCTCGCCTGTACACAGGGCACTGTCGCGTCCGACCCTGCTGATGGGCGCCGACCGCGAACTCGTGCTGCTGACTGCCCTTGCCGCCGTCATCCTGATCTTCGTCGTGTTGACCTGGTACGCGGCGCTCCTCGGTATGGCGATCTGGCTGATCGCTGTCGCGGCACTGCGGATGATGGCGAAAGCTGATCCAATGATGCGGCGAGTCTATATGCGCCATATTTCGTACAAGACGTTCTATCGCGCGACCTCGTCGCCCTGGCGCAAGTTCTGAGGGTTTTCGATGGTTGCCCTCAAGTCATTCCGTCATTCCGGTCCGTCCTTTGCCGATCTCGTGCCCTATGCCGGCCTGGTCGACAACGGCGTGATCCTGCTCAAGGACGGCTCTCTGATGGCCGGCTGGTATTTTGCCGGGCCGGATAGCGAGAGCTCGACCGACGCCGAGCGCAACGAGGTGTCGCGGCAGATCAACGCGATCCTGTCTCGGCTCGGTTCCGGCTGGATGATCCAGGTCGAGGCCATCAGGGTTCCGACTGGAGACTATCCGGCCGAGGATGATTGCCACTTCCCCGATCCGGTCACGCGGGCGATCGACGCCGAACGACGCGCTCATTTCCAGAAGGAGAGGGGCCATTTCGAGAGCCGGCACGCACTGATCCTGACATGGCGGCCGCCGGAACCGCGGCGCTCGGGGCTGACCCGCTATGTCTATTCGGATGCGGCCAGTCGTTCCGCAACTCACGCCGACAAGGCGCTCGAAAGCTTCCTGACCTCGATCCGCGAAGTCGAGCAATATCTCGCGAACGTTGTGTCGATTCGCCGGATGATGACACGCGAGGCGCAAGAGCGCGGCGGTTTCCGGGTCGCCCGCTATGACGAACTGTTCCAGTTCATCCGCTTCTGCATCACCGGCGAGAACCATCCGGTGCGCTTGCCCGAGATCCCGATGTATCTCGACTGGCTGGTGACGGCCGAGCTGCAACACGGGTTGACGCCGCTGGTCGAGAACCGCTTTCTCGGGGTAGTGGCGATCGACGGCCTGCCGGCGGAAAGCTGGCCTGGGATCCTGAACGCGCTCGACCTGATGCCGCTCACCTATCGCTGGTCATCGCGTTTCGTCTTCCTCGATGCCGAGGAGGCGAGGGCAAAGCTGGAACGCACCCGCAAGAAATGGCAGCAGAAGGTCAGGCCCTTCTTCGATCAGCTCTTCCAGACCCAATCCCGTTCGGTCGATCAGGACGCCATGATGATGGTAGCCGAGACCGAGGACGCGATCGCCGAAGCCTCGTCCCAACTCGTAGCCTATGGCTACTATACGCCTGTCATCGTGATCTTCGACGAGGACCAGGCTCACTGCCAAGAGAAGTGCGAGGCCGTTCGCCGCCTGGTCCAGGCGGAAGGGTTCGGCGCACGTATCGAGACGCTGAATGCAACCGACGCCTTTCTCGGCAGCCTGCCGGGCGTATCCTATGCCAATATCCGCGAGCCGCTGATCAACACGCGCAATCTCGCTGACCTCATTCCACTGAACTCGGTCTGGTCGGGAAGCCCGACGGCGCCTTGCCCGTTCTATCCACCGGCCTCGCCACCGTTGATGCAGGTGGCATCCGGTTCGACGCCGTTCCGGCTGAACCTGCATGTCGATGATGTCGGCCATACGCTGATCTTCGGGCCGACCGGCTCCGGCAAATCCACCCTGCTGGCGCTGATCGCCGCGCAATTTCGGCGTTACGCAGACGCCCAGGTCTTCGCCTTCGACAAGGGCGGCTCGATGCTGCCGCTGACGCTTGGCCTTGATGGCGATCACTACCAGATCGGCGGCGATATCGGATCCTCGGCAGAAGGAGAGGGGAGGGCGCTTGCCTTTTGCCCGCTTGCCGAGCTTTCGACCGATGGCGACCGTGCCTGGGCGTCGGAATGGATCGAGATCCTGGTGGCGCTGCAGGGTGTGACCATCACCCCGGACTATCGCAACGCCATCTCGCGGCAGATCGGGCTGATGGCGGAATCGCGCGGCCGTTCGCTATCGGATTTCGTGTCTGGCGTGCAGATGCGCGAGATCAAGGATGCGCTGCATCACTACACCGTCGACGGTCCGATGGGACAGCTTCTCGATGCCGAGGAGGATAGTCTGGCGCTCGGCGCGTTCCAGTGTTTCGAGATCGAGGAACTGATGAACATGGGTGAGCGCAATCTCGTGCCCGTGCTCACCTACCTCTTCCGCCGCATCGAAAAACGTCTGACCGGCGCACCCAGCCTGATCATTCTCGACGAGGCCTGGCTGATGCTCGGCCATCCGGTGTTTCGGGACAAGATCCGCGAATGGCTGAAGGTTCTGCGCAAGGCCAATTGCGCCGTGGTTCTGGCCACCCAGTCGATCTCGGATGCGGAGCGCTCCGGCATCATCGATGTGCTGAAGGAGAGTTGCCCGACCAAAATCTGCTTGCCGAATGGGGCTGCGCGGGAGCCAGGCACGCGAGAGTTCTATGAGCGCATCGGCTTCAACGAACGGCAGATCGAGATCGTCGCGACGGCGCTTCCAAAGCGCGAATACTACGTCGTCTCGCCCGAGGGTCGCAGGCTCTTCGACATGGCGCTCGGGCCCGTCGCGCTTTCGTTTGCCGGGGCATCCGGCAAGGAAGATCTGAAGCGCATTCGCGCCCTGCATTCCGAACATGGGGCCGCATGGCCTTGTCCTTGGCTCCAGCAAAGGGGGATCGCCCATGCCGAAACACTCTTCCCGGCCAAGTAAGGTGGCGCGCGCCACCGTTATCGCGGCCATCATGCTTTCCGCCACTCTACCGGTTCCTGCCAACGCCGGCGGCGTCACCGGGCAGGCCACCGAATGGACACAGCTTGCCAACAATGCCGAGCTCGTCTCGCTGGTCGGCAAATCGGCTGAGCAGGTGAACAACCAGATCACCCAGATCTCCCAGCTGGCCGAGCAGATCCAGAACCAGCTGAACATTTACAACAATCTCCTGCAGAACACGGCGCAGCTTCCGAACCACATCTGGGGCCAGGTCGAAAGCGACCTGAAGAGCCTGCAGAACGTCGTCGCGCAAGGACAGGGCGTCGCGTTCTCGATGGGCAATATCGATGACGTGCTCAAGCAGCGTTTCCAGAGTTTTTCCGAGATGAAGAGCAATCTGCCGGATGGGGCGAGCTTCTCCACAACCTATCAGAACTGGTCCGACACCAATCGCGACACAATCGCCGGAACACTGAAGGCAGCGAACCTGACGGCCGATCAGTTCTCGAGCGAGGAAAGCACAATTTCATCGCTGCGCTCGATGTCGGAGTCGGCGGACGGCCAGATGAAGGCGCTGCAGGTCGGCCACCAGATCGCCGCCCAACAGGTTGCGCAGATGCAGAAGTTGCGGGGCCTCGTCTCCCAGCAGATGACCATGATGGGCACCTGGTTCCAGTCCGAGCAGGCGCAAAAGGATCTGGCGCAGGCACGACGGGAGCAGTTCTTCAGCGCAACCGAACGTGACATCCGCGGCGGTCAGACGATGGAGCCCCGCTGGTGAGCCCGCGTCTGGTCATCATCCGCGTCTTGGCGGGGATCGCCGCGCTCAGTGCCGGCGTCGTCACCTGGATCGTGGTCCAGCCGCGTCCGGCGCCCGTGTCCGGATCAGGCGCGGCCGCTACACAACCCGCTTCAGATACTGAACGCCGAGAACACCGGGAAAAAATCTTCAGTGGCGATCCGGACCGCAACATCCGTGGCGGCCAGGAGATGAAGCCGCGATGGTGATCGTTCGTCCCTCCAGGAAGCTGGAGCTCGTGTTCATTTCGATCGGCCTCATCCTGTTGGCGGCGACGCCGGCGCTTGCCCAACAGGGTTCGGTCCTGACGACGCTTGAAAACTCTGTCGTCACGGCCGCGAAAGGCTGGGAGACAACGGTGGTGAACGCGGCGCGTTCGCTGTTCTGGATCCTTGCCGGGATCGAGGTCGGGATCGCCGCCGTATGGCTGGCGATCAACGCCGCCTCGCTCGACAGCTGGTTCGCCGAGCTCGTCCGGCGGATCATGTTCATCGGCCTCTTTGCCTTCATCCTTGACCAGGGACCGTCCTTCGCCAAGGCCGTTGTCGATAGTCTCTATCAGATCGGCGCCGGCGGCGGCTCGGCATCACCCGCAAACATCTTCGACGCGGGCATCCGGGTCGCGACCAAGATGTCGGAACAGGCGAAGTTCGGCTTATGGGAAGACAACGCGCTGGCGATCGCCGCGGTCTTCGCCATGGTCGTGGTCGTCGTCTCCTTCTCGTTGGTCGCCGCGATTTTCGTCGCCGTCATGGTCGAGATGTATGTCGGCCTGCTCGCCGGCATGATCATGCTCGGTCTCGGCGGCTCGTCCTTCACCAAGGATTTCGCGGTCAAATATCTGGTCTATGCTTTCTCCGTCGGCATGAAGCTGATGGCTCTGGTGATGATCGCCAAGATCGGATCCGACATCCTACTGGGGCTTGCCGAGGCGCCGACGGCCACGTCCGAGCAGTTCATCACCACGCTTGCCATCGCCGGCATATCGGTTGTGGTCTTCGTCATCGCCATGTATGTGCCGCCGATCCTGCAGGGCGTGGTCCAGGGCACTTCGATCGCCGGAGGCATGGAAGCGATCCGCCACGGCGGCCAGGCCGCGACATTCGCAGCGGGCGGCGCTTTCCTCGGTGCGAGCGCCGCAACAAAAGGGGCTCAGACGGCAAGCTCGGCCAGGGCAGGGGGCGCTTCGATGGCGGGCGCAGCGCTCCGCGGTATGGCGTCCGGTATTGGAAGCGCCGGATGGGCGGCCGGGTCTGCCGCGAAAGAGAAGGCCATTGCCTCACCCGGAGCTTACGCCGGATCGTTGCTCGGGCTCGCCAACGCCAAGCTCGACCAGACGCGGCAGTCGGGTCGGCCCACGCCGCCACCTCCACCCCCGCCCATCAACGAGAACAAATAACTGGAGGCTGATCCCCCATGGCCGGACGCAATCCGCCAAATAATCCCCATATCGCCAATCCCTATCTCGCGGCGCGCAACGAGTGGAACGAGCGCTATGGCTCCTATGTGAGAGCAGCCGCGGCTTGGCGCATCGTCGGCGTCACCGGCATGGTCATGGCGGTGATCGGCTTCGGCTACGCGCTTTATCAAAGCACGCAGGTGAAGCTCGTTCCCTATATCGTCGAGGTCGACAAGCTCGGAACGGCCTCCAATGCCGGCTTCCCGCAGCAAATCGAATATGCCGACCCGCGTGTCGTGCGCGCCACGCTCGGCAGCTTCGTCTCGAACTTCCGGTCGGTCACGCCGGATGCGGTCGTACAGAAGCAATATATCGACCGGACCTACGGCCTGCTCAGGACATCGGATCCGGCGACTGAGAAGGTCAACGCATGGTTCCGTTCCAATTCGCCCTTCGAGAAGGCGAAGACCGCGACGGTTGCCGTCGAGGTCAACAACATCGTCGCGTTGTCGAACCAGTCATATCAGGTCGACTGGACCGAGTTCGAGCGCGACCGTCGCGGCAAGGAGACGGCGGTGCGCCGCTTCCGCGGCATCGCCACCGTTACCCTCACGCCGCCGCAGGATGAGGGCGTCATCCGTCTCAATCCCATCGGTCTCTATCTCCGCGACTTCGACTGGACCGCGCAGCTTTGAAAGGCATGGCCCCGAACATGAACATCCGACTTGAGAATTATTCGGCCATGCTGACGGCCGGCGCCATCATATCAGCGGCGCTGGCGTTCTCCATCCTTGCACCTCTCGATGCCGTGGCGGCCGATGGCGTCACAGCCAATGAGGCGAAGGGCGTGAGCATCTCCGGCCAGTGGCGCGGATCGCGTGGTCTCGTGACCAAGGGAGCCGACGGCAAGGTGATCTTTCTCTATGGTGAGGTTCAGCCCTCGGTCGTCTGCTCACCTCTGCAGGTCTGCGACATCGAGCTTCAGGGAGGCGAGGTCGTTCGCGACGTGCTGGTCGGGGACACCGTGCGGTGGAAGGTCGAGCCGGCGACATCAGGTGCGGCGGGCGGCCAGGCGATCCACCTGATCGTCAAGCCGTCTGAGCCCGGTCTCGTCACCTCGATGGTGGTGACGACGTCGCGGCGGACCTATCATATCCAACTCAAGTCGCATTCGAGCCAATATATGGCCCGTGTCGGTTTCGAGTATCCGGAGGATGTTGCGGCCAAGCTCGCCGATATCAATGCCCGGCTCGAGGCGAGCACCATTCCAGGCGCCGGCGTGCCGGCCGAGAAGTTGAACTTCTCCTATTCGGTCTCAGGCAGGGCCGGCTGGCGGCCGACGCGGGTCTATTCCGATGGCCTGAAAACCTACATCCAGTTTCCGCGCTCGATCTCCGGCCAGGATGCGCCGGTGCTGTTCGTCACCTCCGGCGGACAGAACCGGATCGTCAACTACCGCATGAAGAATAACATGATGGTGGTCGACTATCACATCGATCGCGCGGTGCTCGTCTCGGGCGTGGGCTGGAAACAGGAGAAGGTGACGATCAGAAGGGGAGGACAGTGATGCGAACCTTTGCCGACAATCTCCTCTTGCGCCCCATCCGCACCCTTGCCGCAGCCTGCACCCTCGCCATCCTCCTTTCCGGTTGCCAGTCGATGGGGACTGACGGTCTCGTCGCCAGCAACGCGCCTCCGGAGATCTCCGGCCCCGCTGCAAGCGCGATCGCCGGCGATATGGTCAGCCGCCTTGCCGAACAGATCGGCCCCGGCAAGGCGACCGTTGCCCTCAAACCGGACGCCTCGCCCTTCGGGCAGGCACTGGAGGCGGCGTTGAAAGGCTGGGGTTATGCCGTCGTAACCAATCAGAAGACGGACAACGGCCCGAAGATCATCCCGCTCGCCTATGTAATCGTGCCATTCGACGGGCAAGTGCTGGCACGCCTTTCGACCGATAGCGTCGAACTCGGCCGGGCTTATGCCGTCACTGCGAGTGGCGCGACGCCGGCGAGCGCGCTTTCGCTGATGCGGCGCAGCTGAGGGGAGGCAACGATGGTCCAATCCCTCAAGCTCGGTGGCGCTGCAAATGCCGAAGCTGAATCCGGTATCAAACGCATCAACCGGCTGCCGATCATCGTGGTGATCGTGCTGCTGGTCGCCTTTCTTGGCGTCATCTTTTATGGGCTCGCCTCGCGTGGTCTCTACTTCGGAAAGGACACCGGTCCGGAAACGAGCTCGGGCAATCCGGCCTCGACCTTCGCCGACCAGATCAAGCGCGGCGTGACGGACGGCATCATCGGCGAGCCGCAGCAACAGACCACGTTCCAGCCGACACCCGTCGAGACAAGACAGGACGAGAAGGCGAACAATCCCTTCACGCCGCAGCCGGGACAAAACCAGGAACAGCAGCGCGGGCAGGAGTTGGAAAACGAAGCGGTCTGGCGCGCCCGCCTCGAGCGCGAGCAGAGGGAGCAATACCTGCGCGAGCGCCATCGCCAGCGGATGGCTCGATTGCAGGCGAATGACGCGGCCTATGACGCGCCGCTCGCGATTGACCGTAGCAAGCTGGAGGCGAGGGCAGACGAGACAAACTCGGCAAGAACGACTACGAACGCTGCGTCATCGACGACCACCGACGCCACCTCGGATCTATATGCCGCCGCGTTGCGGGCCGGGCTCGGGGGGCAGAATGTCGATCCGAACGGACAGTCCTCCAAGGAGGACTTTTTCAACGCCGATCTCAAAGAACTCGGATACCTGCCCAATCGGGTCGTGTCTCAGCAATCACCGTATGAACTCAAGCGCGGTTCGGTCATTCCGGCGACGCTGATCAGCGGCATCAACTCGGACCTGCCCGGTCGCATCACCGCCCAGGTCAGTCAGAATGTCTATGACAGTGCAACCGGCCATCGTCTCCTCATTCCGCAGGGAACGAAGCTCTTCGGCCGCTACGACAGCAAGGTGTCGTTCGGGCAAAGCCGCGTTCTCGTCGTCTGGACCGATATCATCTTCCCGAACGGCTCGACGCTGCAGATCGGCGGCATGGCGGGAACGGACGCGCAAGGCTATGGCGGTTTCCACGACAAGGTGAACAACCACTATTGGAGAACATTCGGCTCGGCGGCGCTGATCGCGCTGATCGGAACGGGAATCGACGCATCGCTACCGGAAAGTTCGACGCTCGCCACGCAGGAGACGGCCTCCGATGCGGCGAGGCGGAATTTCG
>DPXQ01000106.1 GCA_003527225.1 Rhizobium sp. | reverse complement strand
CCGGCATGCCGTATTTCAGCATGGCAATGCGGTCGAGCCCCATGCCCCAGGCAAAGCCCTGGTATTCGTCGGGATCGAGACCGCCGGCGCGCAGAACGTTCGGATGGACCATGCCGCAGCCGAGGATTTCCATCCAGTCCTTGCCCTCGCCGAACTTGACGATCGGACCGGAAGACCGGTCGCACTGGATGTCGACCTCGAAGCTCGGCTCCGTGAAGGGGAAAAAGGACGGGCGGAAGCGCATGGTGACATTGTCGACCTCGAAGAAGGCCTTGCAGAATTCTTCGAGGATCCAGCGCATGTGACCGACATGGGCGGTCTTGTCGATGACCAGGCCTTCGACCTGATGGAACATCGGCGAATGGGTCGCGTCACTGTCCTGACGGTAGGTCTTGCCCGGGATGACGATGCGGATCGGCGGCTTCTGCGCTTCCATGGTGCGCACCTGCACCGGCGAGGTATGGGTGCGCAGCACCTTTCGGTCGCCGTTGTCGTCGGGCTCCAGGAAGAAGGTGTCGTGCATCTCGCGGGCCGGATGGCCTTCGGGGAAGTTCAACGCCGTGAAATTGTAGTAGTCGGTCTCGATATCCGGGCCTTCGGCGATCGAGAAGCCCATGTCGGCGAAGATCGCGGTGATCTCGTCGACGATCTGGCTGATCGGATGGATGCGGCCGCGCTCGGCGGGCGAGGAGCGCACCGGCAGCGAGACGTCGACCGTCTCGGCCCTCAGCCGGGCGGTGATGGCGGCGTCCTTCAGCTCGGCCTTGCGCGCGGTGATCTCTTCCGTGACTTCGTTCTTCAGCGCGTTGATCGCGGCACCCCGCGTCTGGCGCTCTTCCGGCGTCATCGAGCCCAGCGTCTTCAGGAGATCGGAAACCGACCCCTTCTTGCCGAGGGCGGCGACGCGCACCGCTTCGATATCCGCTTCGTTGTCCGCTGCGGCGATGTCGGCGAGAAGCGCCTCTTTTAAACTGTCGAGATCGGACATGTCCGTTTCCTGCCCCTTAATCCACCTGAGGCCCCTAACGCCCCGGCATGACGACAAAATGAAAAACCCGCGCCAGCCTGCCAGCGCGGGTTTCCCAACAATTTCTTTTTACAAAAGCTTGGGAAGCGCTGGCTTAACGAACCGCGCTTTCAAACTCGTTAGCCGTGCCGGCTTCCTTGAGGTAGGCGAGAGCCTTCTTCGAGGCGGCGACCAGGGCGCCGAAGGCTGCCGGCTCATGGATGGCCATGTCGGACAGAACCTTGCGGTCGACCTCGATGCCAGCCTTGTTCAGGCCGTCGATGAAGCGGCCATAGGTCAGGCCGTGTTCGCGCACAGCAGCGTTGATACGCTGGATCCACAGGGCGCGGAAGTTGCGCTTGTTGACCTTGCGGTCGCGGTAGGCGAATGCCTTCGAACGATCCACAGCTGCCTTTGCTGCGCGGATCGTGTTCTTGCGGCGGCCGTAGAAGCCCTTGGCGGCCTTGAATACCTTGTTGTGCTTGGCGCGGGAAGTTACGCCACGTTTTACGCGTGCCATGTCATGATCTCCTTAATGATCCAAAAAGCGACGAGGGTCTCAGAGACCGTTCGGCAGGTAGTTCTTGATGACCTTCTTGCCGTCAGCTTCGGCAAGAACCATCGTGCCGCGTGCATCGCGGATGAACTTGTTGGACCGCTTGATCATGCCGTGACGCTTGCCGGCGCCAGCCGCCAGCACCTTGCCGGTGGCAGTGATCTTGAACCGCTTCTTGGCGGAGGATTTCGTCTTCATCTTGGGCATTTTGCTACTCCATTGTTTTTGTGAAACACCAGCCGACGAAAGCCGGTTTTCAAGCATTAGAAACGGCCACGGCATGCCCTGCCGGACCGTTCGGACGGGCGCTTATAACCGCTGACGGATAAAAGCGCAACGGGTGGCTTCCGGAATCTCGGAAATGCTCCGACTATCCGCGCAAGGGCACCGACAACCGGACCATGAGCCCGCCGAGTTCCGACCTGTCCAGCGCCATCTTGCCGCCATAGGCCTCCAGGATTTCCGCCGTGATCGACAGCCCGAGGCCGGAGCCTCCATCGTCTCCATCGGCAGCACCCAGACGAACGCCCCGCGACGGAACGGCTGCAAGGCCTTCGGGACTGATGCCGGGTCCGTCATCCTCGATCGTGATGTCCACCGACCTGCCTGTCCCGGCAGCGGTGACGCGGATCAGGCCGGCGGCAAAACGGGTCGCGTTGTCCAGGATATTGCCGAGCGCCTCGGCGAGGTCGGCGGCGTCCATGTCCACGGTCAGGTTGCGGTCTATCCGCACCTGCCACTTGATGCCGCGCGGCTCGGTGATCGGCTTCAGGACCATCACCAGCTTGCCAAGCAGCGGCGCCAGTTCGGCAAGCCCCATCTGTTCGACGCCCAGCCGCGCCGACTGCAGCTGCCGATCGGTCCGCTGGCGAATGAGATCGACCTGCTGGCGCGCAAGATTCTTCTCATCGGGAGGAAGATGATCGGCAAGCTGCAGCAACACGGTCAGCGGCGTCTTGAAGCCGTGAGCCAGATCGCTGGCGCGCGCGCGCGCCCTTTCCACCGCCGTCTCGCGCTCCGCGAGCAGCAGATTGAGCTCGGAGACAAGCGGCCTGAGTTCCGATACGCCGACATCATCGACCGAATTCGCGTGTCCGGCGCGCACAAGCCCGACCCGCTGCTGAAGACGCGCAAGCGGAGCAAGCCCGACGCTCACCTGAAAGATCGCGGCGGCGACCAGAACCGCGGCACTCAGGACCAGCATCAGCGCCATGGTGCCGTGAAATTCCGCAAGCGCGACGTCGAGTTCGGCCCGATCGAACGCGGCCGATAGCGTAAATCGTCGCGCGCCCGCGGGCGCCTCGAGGGAAATCGTGCGCCGGTAAACGAAGAGCCCGGCGCCATCCGGCCCTTCAGCGGTCAGGAAGCCGTATTCCGCTGGAAGTTGCGCATCGGCCGGCAGGTCGACATCCCACAGCGACCGCGAACGCAGGACCTCGCCGGTCTCGGCCTGCACCTGCCAGTATCGTCCGCTGCCAGGAAGACTGAAACGTGGGTCGGTCGGCGTCTTGTCGAGCACCGGCTCGCCGTTGCGCAGATCCAGGTCTGCCGCCAGTTGGTCGACGATCGTCGTCATCTCGACCCGGTAGCGCTCTGCCACATAGCCGGAAAAGACGCGGCTCAGGCCGTAGCCCAGCAATAGAAGAATGAAGACGATCGCGACAAAGCCTCCGAGGGCGAGCCGGATCCGGAGCGAATGGTTCATGCATCTTCTTCCGGCAAGACGTAGCCGAAGCCGCGCCGTGTCTCGATTGCCTCGGGATCGGTCTTGCGCCGAAGCCGGGCAATCATGGCCTCCACCGCATTCTTGGCCGCATCGTCGTCGCGTCCCTGGACGTGGCGGGCGATCTCGATCGGATCGAAGACGCGACCGGGCTCGCTGACGAGAAGTTGCACAAGGCGATATTCGAGCGACGTCAGATCGAGCGGCTGGCCGTCATACGTTACCCGGCGGCTCTGGTCGTTGACGACAAAACGGCCGGCGGATTTGACCGGCGCAGGGCGCCCGCCCGCGCGGCGCAGCAGTGCCTTCAGGCGCGCGAGCAACTCTTCGTTACGAAACGGCTTGGGGAGATAGTCGTCCGCCCCCGCTTCGAAGCCGTCGACACGTTCCATCCATGAACCGCGCGCCGTGAGAACGATGATAGGCGTGTCGACGCCGTCGGCCCGCCAGCGCCTCAATATGGTCAGGCCGTCCATGCCGGGCAGTCCGAGATCCAGGATGATCGCGGCATAGTCGCCCGTTTCGCCCTCGGCCCAGACTTCGGGGCCCGTGGCAAGGTGGTCGACAAGGTATCCTTCCGCCTCGAGCCTGGCTTTCGTGTGTACAGCGATATCGCGATCGTCTTCAGCAAGCAAAACCCGCATTGCGTCACCACCACCCGAATGGGCCGAGCTTGCGACCCGTCACCGCATTGAGGCGAAGGGTTTGCACGCCACCCTCCTTGTTCTCGACCTTCAGGACATAGACCGGCGTCTTGCTCTTGAGCGAGAGATCGACCGACAGCACGCGGCCGGCGCGCATCGAATCGACGCGCTGCAGGATTTCGCGAAGCGGCAGGATGCGGCCTTGCCGGACCGCGTCGCGCGCCTCGACGTGATCGGCGTCCTCGCGCGCGGCGGCATTGGGGGTGGCGCCATTGGGCGCGGCGCTATCCTTGTCGTCGTCGCCGCCGGAACCGGAATCATCGTCGTCGTCGTTGCCGCCAGTTCCACCGTTGCCGCCGGTGCCGCCAGTTCCACCGTTGCCGCCATCGTTATCACCGCCGCCACCATCGTCGTCGTCGGAGGCGAAGGCGGGTGCAGCCTGCAGCAGCGGTGCCGCACAGAGCATCGCCGCCGAGAGCAGCAGCAGGAAATTTCGCCTGTCCATGGCCGTCATGCCTATCGTCGCCTTTCATTGGCCAGCGGTCGCGATCAACATTAGCGAGTGTTTCGTCGGCACGCCACCGCGAGAATGAGAAAGCCCCGCCCGAATGGGCGGGGTGAAAAGGTTGCGGTCCCGGCGGCTGGATCGCAGCCTTTTCAAGCTGAATCAGTTGGCCGGAACGACCGTCACGGCCGTGACCGTATTGGCCGGGTCCTTGAATTTCACTTCCGGCTTGCCGTGTTCCCACTCGAACCGCAGCCGCAGGCGCTGGCCGGCCTGGTCTACCGCGATCAGCTGACCGTTCTTGAGACCCGCGAGCTGGGTGTCATTGACGACCAGCTGCGTTTCGTCGGCCCGGCCGTTGGCGGCATTGTCGTCATCAATATCGTCGGTGGTGTCGTCCATGCCCTTTGCATCGTCGTCCATGCCGTTCGCGTCGTCATCCGACCCGTCGTCGTCCGCACCCGGTCCGTCGTCGTTGCCATGGTCGTCGTTGCCGTTGTCGTCATTCCCGTTATCGTCATTGCCGCCACCGTTGTCGTCATTTCCGCCCCCGCCGCCGTTGTCGTCATCGGCATAAGCAACGGAAACGACGGACGATGCCAAAGGCAGGGCGAGGCCCGAAACGACGGCCGGCAGAACGGCCAGGGAGAGGAGCGCCGTGCTCGAAACGAGCAGGGGCTTGCGCAACAGGTTGATCATCTTTCTTCCTCCAATGTTTGAGAGTTCATGATCTTGACGAGGGCACACTAGGCCACCCCGCCTGACAGAACGGCGAGCCGGTCCGTCAGCAAACTGTCAGCGCAGTCCATGAAAAAAGCCGCCCGGAGGCGGCTTGGTTTGTTCCAGAGAAGGATGCCGGTTTCACTTCGGCGCCAGCACCATCATCATCTGACGGCCTTCCAGCTTCGGCTCGGCTTCGACCTTGGCCACTTCGACAGTGTCTTCCTTGACCTGCATCAGAAGCTTCATGCCGAGTTCCTGGTGGGCCATTTCACGGCCGCGGAACTTCAGCGTCACCTTGACCTTGTCGCCTTCCTCGAAGAAGCGGTTCATCGCCCTCATCTTCACCTCATAGTCATGGGTGTCGATGTTGGGCCGCATCTTGATTTCCTTGACCTCGACGATCTTCTGCTTCCTGCGCGCTTCGGCCGCTTTCTTCTGGTTGGCGAATTTCAGCTTGCCGAGGTCCAGGATCTTGCAGACCGGAGGTTCGGCATTGGGTGAAATCTCTACCAGGTCGAGGCCAGCATCTTCGGCCATCCTGAGCGCCTCGTCAGTCGCGATGACACCGAGGTTCTGGCCTTCTTCATTGATCAGCTGGATCTTGGGAACCCGAATTTCCCGATTGGAGCGCGGCCCCTCCTTGGTGGGGGCTTCGGCTTTGAAAGGTCTGCGAATGGTCGTATTCTCCTGAATTGTTTTCGATTGCGACTGGGGCTGCCACGCCCGGGTAGGCAATTTCCCGGCTTTGTGACAATTGCCGCGGGCAGTCAATAACATGCTTTGGAAGAAAAATCACCTGCTGTCCGTCACAACGCGAATCTGTTTTATAAAAACCGCCGGAAACGTGGAGTCCCTCATGACCGAAGCCCATATCGCCACCCAGCCGCGGCTCCTGACCGTCGGATCGGGGGCCGAAAGCCGCGAGATCGCGATGCTCGTCCGGCCGGCGGAAAACCCCTCGTCCGGCCCTGCCCTGATGTGGCTCGGCGGCTACCGTTCGGACATGAGCGGCACCAAGGCGGTCGAGGTCGACCGGCTCGCGGAAAGGTTCGGCCGGGCGGCGATCCGCTTCGATTATTCCGGTCACGGCGCGTCGGGCGGCGATTTCAGTCTCGGAACGATCTCGCGCTGGCTCGAGGAGGCCCTTGCCGTGCTCGATCACGTCCGCCCCCAGAGCGTCGTGCTTGTCGGCTCCTCGATGGGCGGCTGGATCGCGCTCAGGCTGGCGCAGGAACTGAAACGCCGGGGCACGGGTCCCAAGGTGGAGGGCATGGTGCTGATCGCGCCGGCGCCCGATTTCACCGCTGAACTCATCGAGCCGAACCTTTCCGACGCCGAGCGGGCATCGCTTGCCGAGCGGGGCTATTTCGAGGAGCCGTCGGAATACAGTCCCGAGCCGAACATTTTCACCCGTGCCCTGATCGACGACGGACGGCAGAACCGCGTACTCACCGGTATCATCGAGACCGGCTGCCCCGTGCATATTCTCCAGGGCATGGCCGATCCGGACGTGCCCTATACCCACGCGCTGAAACTCGTGGAGTTCCTTCCCGCCGACGATGTCGTGCTGACGCTGGTGCGGGACGGCGATCACAGGCTTTCGCGCCCCCAGGACATCGAGCGGATGAACGCCGCCATCCTTTCCGTAACCGATCGCCCGTGATGCATTTTAACCATAGTTGGCGATAGGCGACCTTGCGAAACTGCTAATGATTGACTAACGCCCCGGTTGGACCTTAACTCTTTCTTAACGATTAAGAGGACGGGTTCATGATGAACAGATCGCGCGTATTTGCCGCGCTGCTTGCGGTTTCCGCCGTCATGGCGCCGCTCGACAGCGCCATCACGGCGCCTGCAACGCAGCGCGTCATGGTCACCGGCGCCGTCACCTCCCAGCCGATCGGCCATTACGAATTCTGCCGCGCCCATCGCAACGAATGCAATATCCGCACCAGGGCGAGTGCCGCGCCGCGCCTCACCAGCCATGGATGGGCGCTCGTCCAGGAGGTGAATTCCTCGGCCAATGCCTCGATCACGCCGATGACGGATGCCGATATTTTCGGCCGCGAGGAGGTCTGGGCCTATCCGAAGGATGTCGGCGACTGCGAGGACTTCGTCCTGCTGAAGCGCGAGAAGCTCATCGAGGCCGGCTTTTCGCCCTCCGACCTCCTGATCACCGTCGTGCGCAAGCCCGATGGCGAAGGCCATGCCGTGCTGACGCTGCGCACGGCCCAGGGCGACTACGTGCTGGACAACCTCTCCAACGAGGTCAAGCTCTGGTCGGATACGCCCTATACCTACCTCAAGCGGCAGGCGGACTTCGATACCGGGCGCTGGGTCACCATCGAAAACGGTACCACCGACGTCATGGTCGGCGCGCTGAAGTAATCGCGGGCTATCCGATCTGCGCCTCGGAGTGCCGTGGCGGCATGCGTGAAAGTCCGATCATCGCCAGAAGCCCCACCGCCCCCATCAACAGCAGGCAGCCGATCGCGGCGGTAGTGCCTGCCTGCTCGTTGAGGAAGATGATGGTCACGGGGGCCGCAGCCGACAGGATCATGCGTATCCCCGACAGCGTACCCATCGTGCGGCCGTAGCCGGCCGTGCCGAAATAGTGAAGCGGCAGGACGCCCCGGATGATCGATGTCAGTCCCTGACCGATGCCGAAGAAGACGGCAAACACCAGCGCAACGGCAACGACGGGGAAAAGCGAGGCGGCAAAGAGCAGCGCCAGGGCGGCGAAGATCGCCCCGGTAGCGATCAGGCCCGTCACCGGAGGCGACAGCACACCCCTTCGCGCATATTCGATGAGGCGGGCGACAACCTGCGACGGCCCGATCAGACTGCCGGTCAGGGTCGCGATCGCCGGTGTGAAGCCGACATCGCCGAGCAGCACCAGCAGCGATGCGCCCATGGCCGAGAGAACGAAGCCGCCTGCCGAAAGGCTGATGGCCATCAGGGCGAGCTGCGGCCGGCGGCTGACGGTTCCGGGACTGCCGGCTTCGCCCACGTTCTTCGCCGGG
This sequence comes from Rhizobium sp., assembly GCA_003527225.1. The sequence goes on along the minus strand of DPXQ01000106.1, from coordinate 18,192 downwards.
GTCACCGGCAGCCGTCGATAGGACGGCCAGAGCGCGTGGACCGGCAGGGCCAGCAACAGGTTGAGCCCCGCCAGCACCAGATAGACCTCGCGCCAGGTCATCATCGTCAAAAGCCATTGGATAAGCGGCCAGAACACGGTCGAGGCAAAGCCCGCCACCAGCGTCACCAGGGTGATCTGGCTGCGGGCCTCCTGGCCGTGACGCTGCGCCAAAGCGGCAAAGCCCGCGTCGTATTGCACGGCGATCGATACGAATTCCGCCGCCAGCGTGACGATGGCGAACTGCCAGCCGTTCTGGACCATGGAGAGGGCGGCCAGCGTCGCCGCGGCCAGGATCGATCCGAAGGTCAGAACGGGGCGCGCGCCGAAGCGGTCGATCAGCCGTCCGACAATGGGAGCGGAAACGGCCCCGCCGAGGAGACCGATGGAAAAGACCGCGAAGACAAAACTCTGCGACCAGCCGAAATCGCGAGCGATCTCGGGCGCTAGGATCGAGAAGGAATAGTAGAGCGTGCCATAACCGACGGTCATGGAAACGCCCATGCCGAGGGTGGCCGGAGATGGTTTCATGATGACGCCGCTACGCTATCCGCGTTTCGGCGTCATGACAATCGTCCCGCCAATCAACCGTTGCCGATCAGGATGCCCGCCGCCAGCACCAGCGAGCCGCCGAGCACCACCTGCATGGCGGCGCGCAGGAAGGGCGTTTCCATATATCTGTTCTGGATGAAGGCGATCGCCCAGAGCTCGAAGAAAACCACGACGGCGGCGGTGATCGTCGCAGTCCAGAAATGCGGAATGAGATAGGGCAGCGCGTGGCCGAGACCGCCGAGCGCCGTCATGATGCCCGATGCCAGTCCGCGCTTGACCGGAGAGCCGCGGCCGGAAAGCTTGCCGTCGTCATGGGCGGCCTCGGTAAAGCCCATGGAAATGCCGGCGCCCACGGATGCCGAAAGACCGACCAGGAAGGTCTGCCAGGTATCGCCGGTGGCAAAGGCGGCCGCGAAGATCGGCGCCAGCGTCGAGACCGAACCGTCCATCAGGCCGGCCAGGCCCGGCTGGACGTAAGTGAGGATGAACTGCCGCCGGGCGGTCTCGCGCTCCTCCTCCTTCACCTCGCCCGGCACATGCTTTTCGCCCAGCATGCGGGCCGTTTCCTCGTGCCCCTGCTCGGCCAGCGCAAGGTCACCGAGCAATTTGCGGGTCGAGGCGTCGGTCGTCATCTTCGCGGCTTCCGTATAGAAGCGGAAGGCTGCCTGCTCCATCGACTCGGCCTCTTCGCGGATCTGTTCGAGCGTCTGGTTGGCGCGCAGCCAGTCCGGCTTGCGGTCGTAGAAGTCGCGCACGTGTTCGCGCCGCACCAGCGGAATGCGCTCGCCGAACCGCTTGCGATGGATCTCGATCAGCATGTTGCGGTGGGAATGCTCGACCTCCGCCATATCCTCGAAAACCTTGGCCGATTGCGGATATTGCGCCTTCAACTGGTCGGCATAGGCGAGATAGATCCGTGCGTCGTCCTCCTCCGACGAAATCGCCAGCGCCAGGACCTCCTGCTCGCTCAGACTTTTGAACGGACGCTTGGAAGAGGGGAAAAATCGGCCGAGCATTGCAATCTCCTTTTAGAATAATTCTAATTTATGGCATTGGCCTGCGGGGTCAAGTCTGAAATCCAGTCACTCCACCGTCATATCGCCGCATTCGCCGCGACGATGGCGGCCATGGCAATGCCGTGCGGCGATTGGCGCCATGCCGGTGGTTTGACCATTGGGCACTGCTGATTGATAACCGTCAACTCGGGAAAGCGCGACCCCCGCGACCAAGGAGACAAGCGCCATGACAATCGAATTGACCGGACGGGCCGCCCATGTCGGCGACATCCGGCTGAGGGCCGAAGCCGAGATGGCGCGTCTGGGGATCGACGCGGCCTTCATCGACACCCTCGTCGAGACCTTTTACGGCCGTATCCGCTCGCATGAAAGACTAGGCCCCGTCTTCGAGCAAAGGCTGGCCGGACGCTGGCCGCAGCACCTGACCAAGATGAAGAGCTTCTGGTCTTCTATCGCCTTCAAGAGCGGCGCCTATGGCGGCAAGCCGGTTCAGGCCCATCTCGGCATTCCGGGTTTGAGCGAGGGCCTGTTCGGAGAATGGCTTGGGCTCTTTCAGGCGACGCTGCGCGACATCGCCCCCAGCGAGGAGGCCGAGCAATGGTTCATGGCGACCGCCGAACGGATCGCGAAAAGCCTGGTGCTGGCGCTCTTCTACAATCCGGCCGTCGACGATCCAGCCCGCCTGACGCCGAAGTCCGGTCCCGGTCCCGCCTGACGGCACGCCCGGCCTGCCGCAGTTTTCACAAAGACGCCGCCAGCAGCGGCGCAATTTTCAGAAACAAATTTGCCTGTCGGCGAAATCATTTCGTCTTTTCGGGTTGCAAGGCCGCGCCCGAAGTGGTCTAGACGCCCCGGGAGGAGGTTTTACAATATAACAACCCAAGGCCAACAGACATGAACCGCCGTACATTCTTCAAGCAGGCCGGCGCCGCCGGACTGGGCACCGCCGCCGCAACGCTTGCCGCTCCCGCCATCGCCCAGGAAAACCCGAAACTCACCTGGCGCCTGACCTCGTCCTTCCCCAAGAGCCTCGACATCATCTTCGGCGCGGCGGAAGACATCGCCAGGAGCGTATCGGAAGCCACCGATGGCAATTTCACGATCCAGTCCTTTGCCGCCGGCGAGATCGTTCCTCCGCTGCAGGCCGCAGACGCCGTTGCCTCCGGCACTGTCGAGATGGCGCATACCTGCTGCTACTATTACATCGGCAAGGATCCCGCCTTCGCGCTCGGCACGGCCATCCCCTTCGGCCTCAATGCCCGCATGACCAATGCCTGGTTCACCGCCGGCGGCGGCAACGAACTGCTCAACGAATTCCTCGCCGGCCACAAGCTCTATGCGCTGCCGGCCGGCAATACCGGCGCCCAGATGGGCGGCTGGTACCGCAAGGAAATCAAGTCCATCGAGGACCTGAAGGGCATGAAGATGCGCATCGCCGGCCTTGCCGGTGAAGTCATGGGCAAGGTCGGCGTCACGCCGCAGCAGATCGCCGGCTCCGACGTCTATGCCGCGCTGGAAAAGGGCACGATCGACGCCACCGAATTCGTCGGCCCCTATGACGACCTGAAGCTCGGCCTCTACAAGGTCGCGAAATACTATTACTACCCGGCCTGGTGGGAAGGCGGCCCGGCGGTGCATGCCTTCTTCAACAAGGAGAAGTTCGAGGCGCTGCCGCAAAACTACAGGCGCATCCTGACCGATGCCTGCGCGGCCGCCAACGCCAACATGCTGGCGCGCTACGACGCCTCGAATGCCGCGGCGCTGCGCACGCTCGTGGCGGAGGGAACGCAGCTTCGTGCCTTCGGCCCGGAAATCCTCGACGTCTGCCACAAGGCGGCGCTGGAAACCTATGCCGACCTCAGCGCCAGGAACCCTGCCTTCAAGAAGCTCTACGACAGCCAGCAGGCCTTCAAGCAGGATTCCTATCTCTGGGCCCAGGTCGCCGAATACGGCTTCGACACCTACATGATGATCCAGCAGCGTCAGGGCACGCTCTGACCGGCCTTGCATGTTCATTGGAACGAGAGACGCCCCGAGCCGAAAGGTCCGGGGCGCCTGATCTCCGGGGGACAGGACAAGCCGTCACTCTCCCCGCGACCAGCCCCCCATTTGTCCTGTCCAACTGGCCTACAGGGTTTCGCTCATCATCGCGCTTTCCTGGAACGACGGCTGGGCGCCATTCCCCAGGGGCGGGCCCGTAAACTCCAGATTATACCTGGTGCCGATCTCCGCGATCTTCTCCATGTCTTGCGGTATCTGGTAGCGGCCTTTTGCCATCTCGGGGAAGAAGCCCTCGAACCCGCCCGGCGTCATGATGGTCAGCATCCGCGCCGGCGTTTCGCCGGTCACGCGGAAGGTGTGCTCCTTGCCCCGCTCTACGAAGACGACGTCGCCCGGTCCATGACGTACGGTCTCCCGGTCCAGCCAGAATTCAACCTCGCCGGATATCACGTAGAATGTCTCGTCCTCGCATCTGTGAATGTGGCGCGGCGGACCGTATCCGGGCTGGTCCACGCTTTCGAAGATGCTCAGGCTGGAGTTCGACCCCGAGGGAAGCAGTATCCTGTAGATCGTGCCCAACCAGCTCACCTGCTCGGGCTCCTGTATGTTTTTCATCTCACACTCCTGTCGGCTGTCCTTTCCCCGCAATGATCCTCGCCAGCCGAAAATTTGTGAAACAAATATTCGAGATAGAGTATATTCACATGATGAATTTGCGGACGTTTGACCTGAACCTGCTTCGCGTTCTGAACGCCCTCTTGGCCGAGCAATCGACCGTCAGGGCCGCGGAAAAGATCGGCCTTTCGCAATCGGCGGTATCCGCCGCCCTCGGGCGCCTCCGGGTTGCGCTGGGCGATCGCCTGTTCGTGCGGCAGGGACAGCGGATCGTGCCCACCGATTTTGCCCGGAGCCTCGAGGTTCCGCTGAAGAAGATACTGGATGATCTTGAAGCGCTGCTGTCGGATCAGGATCGCTTCGATCCTTCGAGCGCCGTTCACAGTTTCAAGGTGGCGGGATCGGATTTCTTCGCCGAAATGCTGATGCCGCAACTGGCCGAAATCCTGTCGCGAACGGCGCCCGGCATGCGGGTTCAGCTCGTGGACCTCGTGCCGGACAACTATGTCGGAACGCTGGAGCGCGCCGGAATCGACCTGGCGCTCGTTCCGGAAACCGACTTTCCGGAATGGAGCGAGCACCGTCCGGTCTTCCGCTCGGGATTTGTCGTGATCGCCTGCAGGAACCACCCCCGGCTGGAGCAGGCGGGCGTGCAGGCCGGGGCGGTCGTACCGATCGACCTGTTTTGCGACCTCGGCCACGTTGTTTTCTCGCCCGAAGGAAAGATGAAGGCGATGGGCGATGCGGCGCTGGCCCGCGTGGGGCGCAGCCGAAGGGTGGTCATGACGATGCCGGTGTTTTCAGGCGTCTGCAACGCCGTATCGGGAAGCGATCTCGTCGCCCTCGTTCCCGAACAGCTCGCAGCGAGGCTGGCGCCGCGGCTCTCACTGGAAATCTACGCCGTACCGGTGCCGATGGCCGAGGCCTGCATCTGCATGGTCTGGCACAAGCGAAGCACGAGCGCGCCGCCGCATCGCTGGTTCCGCGAGGTCGTATACGAGGTTCTCGCTCCCCTCGATCCGGGCCGGACGGACGCCACATCGCCTGGCGCCTGCCCCTGAGCGGATTTATACCATAGAGACGTGTAAACACATCTGATGCTACCCTGATAGATATGAAGTTACGGAATTAAGGGAAAAGCATGACTCCTTCAGAAAAGAAGACGCTATTAGCAAGAGTTATTGGCTGGCTTCTGTCTGTCATATTTTTTATGTGGACAGGCTTCACGTTCCTGATGGATTGGGTTGGCCGCTCCACTGCTCTAGAAGACTTTCAGCAGTTGCAGGAAAGGCTTCCAGCAATCCTTGAGTGGCTTTATCAAACGCCCTGGTATGTTCCAGCCGGGCTCGCAGCGCTGCTTTCAGCGGTTGTGATTTGGCTAAACCGCCCTCAGCACCGAATTTCTACCATCACCACTGACGAAGCGCGGCGTCTTGGTCTCGACGTCCCAGGCGGTACGGTTGATGTCGGCGGTGCGCAAAAGACATCGCTGCGGCTGTTCTATAGGGACGGGGATACCACACCGGATTTGGTTTCACAGGAAAACCTGTTTCGTTACTATTCATTAACGTTTCTGACCAAGGGAGTGAGGGAAGATGGCGAAGAAATCACGATGGGCACCACGACGGCTTTGTGGGTTATGTACGACAAGCCAGTAACTGCAGCTAATGTTCGTGTCAGAGTTCCCGCCGGACTGGGATACGAGATCAAGGACTTTGGTCCCCGCCACGTAATTGTACTGTTTCTCAGAATGCCCTCCAATGCGACAGTTGAAGTGGAAACCTATTGATGGTTCACGGCACGCCCGGTCGATTTGACAAACTTCTAACCCTGAGCCCCCGGCCTCCTCACGACATTATCCGCGTTGAAGCCGGACCCGGCGATACCGGGATGCCTATTTCGACGCCTGCCAGCTGCCGCTGCCGCCGCCCCATTTGTTGCTGCCCGACCACTGGCCGGAACCCGATTGTCCGTCGACGCGGCCGCTGACCGTGCCGTTGAAGGGATAGGGCTTGGTTTCCTTGAAAAGCTTGCCCTGCAATACGCCCGTCGTCGGCACGCTGAACGAGCCGTCGCTATTGAGTGAACCGGAGAAGCGCGCGGTGAAGCCGTCGCCTTCGAAGGTGCCCGAGATGGAACCGGAGACAGAGGAACCCGCAACGACCAGAGTGAGCGAACCGGAGGCCTGGCCGGAAATGCGGCCTCTATACTGCCCCGCCAGCTCCTCTGTGGCAGTCTGGGGCGGCACGGCCTTGCCCTCAAACCCCGCCACGACGTTGCGGTACTCCTCGAACTTCGCCAACTGCTCCCGATACTCCTTGGAATTTGTTCCGTGTACCAATCCGGTCGACAGGAGGTTCGCCATGGCCCTGATGTGGGTCTTGTCGTGCGGATCGAGCACGCCGTCCTTGTTCAGCTTGTCGCGGATCAACTGGGTGAAGCGCCCGAGATTGTAGGGGTGCTTGGTCCACCAGTCCCGCCCGTATTTGCCGTAGGCGGCGGTGTCCAGCGCCTCGATCATCAGCTCGGCTTCCGCCTGCGCATCGGCGCGGGCCTTCTCGACAACCGCGGCGGACTGTTCCTTCTTCGTGCGTACGGCAAAGGTCTGGAGAATGTCATCGACGACCTCCGCATCACTCGTCGCAGTCAGCCGCTCGCGAACCGCATCGCTTGGCTCTGCCGTCGCCAGGCTTATGTCGTCGACACGCTGTTTGGCGAGTTCGATCTTGCGGTCGCGGATGACGGAGGAGTAGGGCGCCAGCGTCTCCAGCTGTTCCCGGATCGCCTCGCGCGTATACTTGTCACCCTTGGCATATTTCTGGTAAAGTTGCTCAATCTCACCGTCGACGAACTTGCCTTTGACGTACCTCATCACGCCTGCCGCCGTCTCGATTGCGGTGAAGGCGGCGGCGGCCGGCGTCGCGGCAATTAAGGCCCGGCCGAGATATTCATAGGCCGCCTGCGGATCGCCGCCCGCCGCCTTGCCGAGCACGTCGGCCGCCTCGTTGACCTTGTCGATATTGCCGAGAATTCCCGCCATCTGCTTGCGCAGAGCCGGGTCCTTGATGCCGTTGGCCAGCGTCTTGCCGAGCGCGACGGCAACCTCCTCCGAGGCTGCCTTCACCTTTTCCGGATCGCCGCTGGTCATGGCATCCGCCGCGTTCTCGGCGAATTTGTTGATCTCGTTGGCCGAGAGCGCCACCGTGCCGAGCTGGCGAACGAGCGTCTTGTTCGCCCCCGACTTGTAGAGCTTCTTGTAAAGCGCGACGATCGCCGCCTGCGACTGCGACTTGATCACCTCCTTGGCCTGCTCGTCGGCATAGTCGAGCGCGGCCTTTTTGGCATCCTCCTGCCAGGTGGTCGGCGCCTGGGCGAGCGTCGTTGCCGGCGACGAAAGCGTGAGAGCGCCGGCGACGACCGCAGCCAGCAGATCGGAGGGTCGCAACGATCTCATCTCGGATCCACCTCCAGGTCGCTCAGTTCGATATCGGCAAAGGGGTCGCTCCCGGCCGACGCGACAACGGCCCGCGCCTGCGTTCCCTCCGGAGGCGGCATGGTCTGGTCGAGGCTTGCGAGCACCAGTTCGAACAGCGGCAGCCCGTCGGCCAGGTCCTCATCGAAGGCGCGGTAGGCGAGCGTCAGCCGCGCACCGTCGCCGCGCGGCTCGTCGAAGAAGATCTGCTTGCCGAGCATGCGCCCCTCGCTCAGTTCCAGGACGGTTGCGGGGCGCCCGAGCACCACAGCATATTCAAGGGACTTGACCTCGTCGCTCGGCATGGGCTTGTCCCTGGGCCAGAATGACACGGCGATTTCCGCGCCCTCGCCGGGCCGGGTCATGATGATCCCGCCGCCAATGTCCTCGTCGGGCTTGACCTCCCAGCCGGTCGGCACCTCGACCGAGGTCCGGCCGATCCAGGCGCGGCGCTCCTCGACGTCCGCCGCCAGTTCCACGTCCGTGTCACCATCGGCCGCCTCGGCTTCCGACGGCGTCGCCTGCGGAATTGCCGCTTGGCTCTCCTTCGGCTCCGGAACTCCGGCTTTTCCTTCCACGTCGCCAATCGTCACGCTCTCGAGGATGCGGTCGAAATCAGGCTCGCCGCCGCCGAGGCGGATGCCGCCGGTCGCCTCGAACAGGAAATGCAGGCGCTTCTTGTCGGCCCTCCCCTCATCGAGTGTCACGCTCAGCGTTTCCATCCCCTCGAACTTCGAGTGGATCCACAAGGCCGGCTTGCCGTCGACCGTCACCTTGTGGTTGGAGACGATATCGGAATAGCCGAGCAGGGGTTCGTCGGGGAACCACCACCAGACCATGAGATTGCGCTTGCCGTCGGGGGCCTTCAGATTGAGCGTGTCGCCTTCAATCTGGGCCGTCCAGTCCGCCGGCGCGGACAGAGTGAAGCCCTCGAAGGAATGCGATCTCCAGCCGTCCATACCAGTAGCCGATGGTGCCGCGCCTGTGCCAAGCTGGACGCTGCCGGCAGGGGCCATGGCAGCCGGCTGATCCGCATCCGTCTCCGGCGCCTGGTCCGGGCTCTCCGCCTCTTCGTCCGCCGTCCGCAGCGACTGGGCCATGCGGGCGGCCATCGGGTCGAGCTTGGGCTTCAGGCCCTTGGCATAGCTGATCTCGAAGGTGTGGATCACCGCGCCATCGTCGCTCAGCAGAACCTTGCGCAGAAAGAAGTCATCGCCGCGGAAGCCGGAATGCAGATACCAGTTCTCGCCCTTGCGCCGCTGGGTAACCTTCTCTCCCTCGCCCAAGCCCGCCAGGTGCTCCTCGATCAGTTCGTCGAGCGTGCTGTCGAAGACGTTGTGCGAGCCGAAGACGATGAAGCGGGCCGAGCCGTCCTTCGCCTCGAAGGTCCGTCCGTCGTTATTCTCCGGCGGCGGCAACATGCGGAACATCGGCGCCGAATAGTCGATCCGCGTGCCGAAGCGGTCGTTGCGGTAGGTGATCCAGTTGCTGGCCATGGGATCGGCCGGAACACCGGCATTGTCCGTCTCGTCCGAATCAGGCGGCTGCACCGCGTCCGTGGGTTCGGCCTGTGGCGGATCTCCCCCCATGTCGGAGGGCGGCGCTTCATCGCCCGGATCGAACGGCGGCGGCTGGCCGCCAGGACCTATGGGGGCCATGCCGGGAGGTGCCATGTCCGGTGGGGCCATGCCGGGCGGCGCCATGTCGGGCGGCGGTCCGCCGAAGTCGTCGTCGGGCGGCGAGCCGCTATAGATATAGGCGTCATAGGCCCAGCCGCGCGTGCCGTCCTGCAGCTCGACATTCAGCCAGCGGCCGTCCCGCCCGATCACGGTCAGATAGGTGCCCGGCCCCATGGGCATGATCATCCGATAGCCTGAGCCGGGGCCGGTCCTCAGCGCCAGGAAATTGTCGCCGGCGGGGTTGAGCCCGCCGACATAGTCCGCCCGCGCCGGCAGGGCCGCGAGCGACAGGAGGAGCACACTTCCAAGCCAGAACTTCCGATAACGATCCATGCGCAACCTCCTCCTCCACCCTCAGCCGCGCCGTCGTCATCCGGCGGCTTGCCCCGATGGAAATCCCCTGATCTCTGGCCCGACTATGCGCTTCTGCGGCCAAAGCATATTGACACAAGTCAACTGTCGTCGCGAGGCGGCAATTCCGGCGGGAAATTTCGCCGGGATTGGCCGGTGGCTGCGGATCGGGGCAGGCGCGTCAGGCCTCGAGCCCCTTCAGCACATTGGCGACGTTGAGGCCGATTTCCGGCACGCCGTAGCCGCCTTCCATGACGGTGAGGATCGGCAGGCCGGTCGCGGCGATCATCTCGCCCATGCGGATATAATCCGGCGTCTTCAGCTTGAAGAAGCTGATCGGGTCCTGCTCGAAGGTATCGACGCCGAGCGACAGGATGATCGCCTCGGCGCCATAGGCCTTTATGCGCTTCAGCGAATCCGCGAGCGCTGCCGACCAGACCTCCCACGGCGTTCCGGCCGGCATCGGATAATTGGCGTTCAGCCCCTCGCCCTCGCCCTCGCCGGTCTCGTCGGCATAACCGAGGAAATACGGGAAGGCGTCGACCGGATCGCCGTGCAGCGAGGCGAAGAAGATGTCGCCGCGATTGTAGGTGATGTCCTGCGTGCCGTTGCCGTGGTGGAAGTCGACGTCGAGGATCGCGACCTTTTTCGCCCCGTGGTCGAGCAGGCGCTGGGCGGCGACGGCGGCATTGTTGATGAAGCAATAGCCGCCGAACAGGTCGATGCCGGCGTGGTGGCCCGGCGGGCGGCAGAGCGAGAAGGCAAACCGGTTGCCGCCATGCACCCAGTCCGCGCCGCTGATCGCCACATTCATCGAGGAGAGCGCCGCCTCATAGGTGCCCTTGGTGATCGCGGTCTCGACGGAATTGGCATAATATCCGACCGCGCCGTCGATATTGTTGGGCGCGCGCATGCGGCTGCGGCGATAGGCGAACGCGGTGGGGATCGCCTCGCCCGGATAGCCGGCAGCACTCCAGCGGTCCCAGCAGGTGCGCAGGAATTCCAGATAGTCGGCGCCATGAACCTTGAGCGCCGTTTCCAGCCCATGCTGCTCCGGCGCCACGACGTCGGAAAACCCTTCCTCCTTCACGGCGGCGAGGATCCATTCGGCCCGGAACGGCCCCTCGAAGGGCTTGACCAGAATGCCGCCGTGCAGCTCGGTCTTGGCGTCCCTGAGCTTGTGATCTTCGGAATAGAATACGCGCATGGTTCAGGCCTTCCCCGTTATCGTGTCAGGGAAGGTTAGCGTCAGGCCCGGCGGCTCCGCAAGATCGTCCGACGGAAAATCTGGTCAAATGACCAGGAAATTCCGCGAAGGGTATGACGCCTCACTCAACGAGATTGATTTCCTCGGTCTCGCCGCCTTCGCAGGTGTAGCAGCAGTCCTCGCAGGTTTCGCCATTGTCGGGCCCCGTGCCCCAATAGGTGCCCTTGTCCCCCGAAACCCAGGCGCCGTAGCAGATCTGCTCGCCCTCATTGCAGGACAGCGGGATCTGCTTGGTCTCGCCGTCATCGAGATAATAGACTTCATTGCCGCCCGGCCAGACATGGTCGCGATCCTGGCTGTAGAGCTCTACCTCGACGGCGTTCGGATGCTCGTTGCGCATCACGAAGGTGACGTCGGCGGAAAAGGCGGGCGCCGCCATGGCGCAGACAGCGGCAAGAACAGCAAGACGGATGCCCCGGCGGGCGGCCGGGCGGAAAACGAATGAAACGGACATGAGACCCCCAGTGAAACAGCCTCGACAGGCTGGCCAACAGTATCATGTCCGCAGCGGCCCGGAAGCCATCCGGGGCTTGGGGAATCGGATCATTTTTGGCACAATCGCCGGGTGCAGTGCTACGCCAGGCGCTTCCAGAAGATCGTCGTGGAGCAATAGCTTCCGTCGGGAAAGAGCGCGTAGTCCGGCACGACACCGGTGCGCTGCCAGCCGAACCGTTCATAGATCGTCTCGGCGGGCGAGCCTGTTGCCGTGTCGAGGACGAGCAGCCACCGGCCTCTGGCCTTTGCTTCCTTCTCCGCCGCTTCCATCAGGAGACGCGAGAGCCCGAGCCCGCGCGCGCTGCGATGCACCAGCAGCTTCATCAGGTCGCCACGGTGCGGCTGGTTGGGTTTCGAAGCGAAGCCGACCTGCACGGTTCCGACCACACGGCCCGCCTCGTCCTCGGCCACGAGCAGCAGCACCTCGCCACGCCCGACCGCCGCGGCCACGCCCTGCCAGAAGGGAAGCGCATCGTCGGGCCGATAGGGCGACAGGAAGCCGAGCGAGGCTCCGCCCTCGACGCAATCGGCCAGCACCTCGCAGAGATCGGGCAGCGCCTTCAGCGCTTCGGCTTCATCGAGCAGGCGGATGGTGGTCATGGGGGCTCCGTTGAGGGTCAGCGATGGCCGAGATCGATGATCACGGCATAGCGGGCGGGTTTGTCGGTCGGGTTGCGAAAGGCGTGGACGTCGCCGACATTCATGTGGAGGCAGTCGCCGGCCTGAAGGTGATACGCCGTCTCGCCGACGGAGAGTTCCATCTCGCCCTCGAACAGCCAGACATGCTGCGACTGGCTGCGGCTCGCCTGCTGGCCGGGAAAGCGCACTTCGGCGCCGGCGGGAAACTCGACCTCGACCACGTCGACGCGCGAGCTCGTGCCGCCCGGCGAGACGACGCGGCGCAGATAGCCGCTTTCCGGATCGCGCCAGATAGGCTGGTCGGCACGGCGCGCAAGCGGAGACGCCTCCTCGCCGGCGGTCGCGAAGAAGACCGAGAGCGACACGCCGAGCGCCGAGCAGAGCCGCGCCAGAAGAGCCGCCGTCGGGCTCGCCTCGCCGCGCTCGACCCGCGAGATCATCGCCCGGCTGACGCCTGACAGCTCGGCGAGCTGGTCCAGCGTCAGGTTGCGCTCGGCGCGCAGGCGCCTGACCCGCTCGCCGACCGTTTTCTCGAAATCTTCGACCTCTTTATCCATGATATGAGAATGCAATTCTCTTATCATGGAGTCAAGGGCCCTGAGCTCTACCGCCAGACTTTCGCCTCTCGCCCCGGACGACGGCACCGGCTTCGCGCCATCGAATGGAGGGTGCCGCTAGACTGCCGCCTTTATGCTATCCCTTATCTGCGAGGCGTCCCTTGCGGGCGGGCGGCCGAACAAGCGCGCATATTCCCGCGTGAACTGCGACGCGCTTTCGTATCCGACTTCATAGGCGACGGCCGATGCGTTGAAGGACTGCGAAATCAGAAGCTGGCGTGCCTGCAGCAAGCGGATGCGCTTCTGGAACTGGATCGGGCTCATCGCCGTCACGGCCTTGAAATGCCGATGGAAGGCGGAGACGCTCATCGCGACGAGATCCGCCAGCCTCTCGACTTCGACGGCTTGCGCATAATGCTCCCTGATCCAGTGGATGGCCGAGCGCATGCGGGACAGCTCGCTGTCCGGGGCCGCGATGTCGCGCAACATCCAGCCTTGCGGACCTTGCAGCACACGATAGAGGATTTCGCGCTCATAGGCCGGCGCAAGAGCCGGTATATCCTCCCGCCGCTCCATGAGGCGCAGCAATCTTAGCCAGGCATCGAGCAGTTCCATCGTGACGGGGCAAACGGAATAGCCGCCCTTCCGGCCCTCGGCATGGACCTGCCCCGGGAGATCCATCAGCAGCGCCGCTATCCTTGCCGGATCGAGTGCAAGGCTGACGCCGATATAGGGCCTGTCCGGACCGGCCTGATGGACGGTGCCGATGGCAGGCACTTCGATCGACATGACAAAATAGCTCGCGGGATCGAAGTAGTATGCCTGATCGCCGATGGTCAGCGTCTTCCCGCCTTGCAGGATCAGATTGATCATCGGTTCATAGATGCCGGCGAGCTGGTGTTCGGGCACCTCGCCCTTCACCATAGCCACACCCGGGATGCCGGTTTCAGTCCTGCGGTTTTCCGCGCCCATCGCCAGGCGGCGCATCTCTTCAAGCATCGTCTCCATGGCGAAATCCTGGACCAGCTTTCTTCCGTCGGCAAGGAAAAAGCAGGAATAGGCAAGAATGGGGCAGTATCCGACGCATCGGTTTTCCCATGCCCCCGATAGTTTCCCGCCGATCAAAAGCACGAGGACAAAGACGTGAAGATTGCAGTCATCACCGGCGGAAGCAGGGGCATCGGCAAGGCCGCCGCACTGGAATGCGCGAGACGCGGCATGGGCGTTATCGTTACCTATAACAGCCACAAGCCCGGGGCGGACGACGTCGTCCGCGATATCGTCGGCATGGGTGGCAAGGCGGCGGCGCTGCCCCTCGATGTCGGCGATGCCGCGAGCTTCCCGGCCTTCGCCGAGGACGTCGCAGCGACGCTCCTGAAGCTTTGGGGCCGCTCGGATTTCGACTGTCTCGTCAACAACGCCGGATTCGGCCTCTTCAACCTCATTGAAAACGTGACGACGGATCAGTTCGACCGCCTCATGAACGTTCACCTGAAGGGCCCCTTCTTCCTGACGCAGGCCCTTCTGTCCCTGATGGCGGATGGCGGCGCGATCATCAACCTGTCGAGCGCCACGACGCGCGTCGCGACGCCCGGCGTGGCCCCCTATGCGGCATTCAAGGCCGGCATCGAGGTTCTGACCCGCTACATGGCCAAGGAGTTCGGTGACCGTCGTATTCGCGCCAATGCCATAGCGCCCGGGGCCATCCGGACCGATCTCGCCGATGGCGCGCTCGACAAGAATCCCGAATTCGCGGCACTTCTGGCATCGCAGACGGCGCTCGGCAGGGTCGGCGAACCCGAGGACGTCGGTCGCGTCATTGCAATGCTGCTTTCGAAGGAGAGCGAATGGATCAATGCCCAGACCGTCGAAGTGGCGGGCGGCTACATGATATGATCGGCCTTGCGAGGAGAAGAGAGGGATTGGCGATGACGGGAAAAGCAATCGAAATCACATCGTTCAAGCTGACGGACGGACTGGGGCCTAAGGACTTCGTCGAGGCCAATTCCGATGTCGATTCGTGGCTGCGCCGGCAACCGGGCTTCGTATCCAGGATCATGGTCGAGCAATCGAACGGTACGATTGTCGACATGGTCATCTGGGAGAGCGCGGCCGAGGCCGCGGATTCGGCGCGCCGGCTGATGAAGGAGTTGTCGGATTCCCCCGTCCATGACGCCATCGACCAGAGCACCGTTTCCTGGACCATAAACTCGCTCTTTCACCGGGTGCCATAGGGGCGACTAGCCCCCATCCATCCCCTCTGCCAGCTTCGCCAGCAGCCGCGCCAATTCCTTCAGTTCCGCCTCGCTCAGCCCCTTCAGCAACCTCGCCTCCACCGCCATGTCCTCGCGGAAGGCGTCTTCCACCGTCTCGCGTCCGAGCGCCGTCAGCTGCACCGGCAGGCTGCGGCCATCGGCGTCGCTGGCCGGCCGCTCGATCAGTCCGGCCCGTTGCAGCCGGATCAGCCGGTTGGTCAGCCCGCCCGACGAGATCATAAGCTGGGTAAAGAGTTCCGTCGGCCGCAGGCGATAGGGCGGCCCGGAGCGCCGCAATGTCGAAAGCACGTCGAACTCGCCGGCGTCGAGATCGTGCCGGGCAAACACCGCCTCGATCGCCGGCCGGACCTTGAGCGTGATCCAGCGGGCGCGGCCGAGGATCGCCATCCCCCGCGTGTCCACGTCAGGCAGTTCGGCCCGCCATTGGGCGCGCCGGCGCTCGACATGATCTTCAGGCTCGACCGGGTCGGGTCCAATTTGTCTTGACATAAAGATATTTTCCGATTTATCTTGCTGTAAAGATAAATCGGCTTCTCCCGAACGACAAGGGGACATTGCGATGAATATCCAGGGTATCGACCATGTGGTCTTGAGGGTGCGCGACCTCGAAAGGGCCGTCGGCTTCTACCATCGCGTACTCGGCTGTCCGGTCGAGCGCCGCCAGGACGCCATCGGCATGGTGCAGATGCGCGCCGGCCGCTCGCTGATCGACCTCGTCGCCGTCGATGGCACGCTCGGGCTTAAGGGCGGGGCCGCCCCCGGCCGCGACGGCCACAACATGGACCATCTCTGCCTGGCGCTCTCCGATTTCGACGCCGATGCGGTGCGAAGCCAGCTCGAAAGCCACGGCGTCGCCGTCGGCGAGATCGGCTCGCGCTTTGGCGCGGGCGGCGAGGGCCTCTCGCTCTATTTCACCGATCCCGAGGGCAACCGCCTCGAATTGCGCGGCGCCTGACACCCAAGCTCAACGGCAAAGAAAGCAAGGACCATGGAAACAAGTGACATCATGCTCTGGACCGGCAGAGTGCTGACCGCCCTCTTCGCCCTCTTCATGCTCGGCGCCTCGATCTTCCCCAAGCTCACCGGCATGGCGGTCGCCGAGGAAACACTCGCCGCGCTCGGCTGGCCGCCCGGCTACGCCCTGATGATCGGCGTGATCGAGCTGACCTGCCTCGTGCTCTATCTCATCCCCGCGACCAGCCTCACGGGTGCGGTGCTGATGACCGGCCTGCTGGGCGGGGCGATGGCCACCCAGATCCGCGCCGAAAGCCCGCTCTTCTCGCACATTCTCTTCGGCCTCTATCTCGGCGCCTTCATGTGGGGCGGACTGTGGCTGCGCCTGCCGGCCATCCGGGCCGTCCTGCCGTTCCTGCGATAGCGGCCGGGGCGAGGCATCCCTCGCCCCGGTGGACAAACCTGCCGGATGTCGCGCATACGCTATCGCCACGAATTTCGATCGGATAGGATCGCGGATACGGTCGCCTCCCCGGCGGCCGATTTCCGTTCCACCCATGCTCGCCGGTCAGCAATTCTTCAGGAATTTTCGATGACAGCCCAGGCCGTAAGGACAAGCTCGCCGCTGTCGATTGCCAGCATCGTCGCATCGATGACGGCGGTGGCCCTCGGCAATGGCGTGATGTCAGCCTATGTGCCCTTTGTGCTGACCCGCTCGGATAGCCCGTCCTGGGCTGCTGGCGCGGCGATCACCGCCGTCGCCTTTGGCGGGCTCGTCGGCTGCGTCGTCGCCGGCCCTCTCATCCGCCGGGTCGGCCATGCGCGGCTCTTCGCGGCGTCGATGGCGCTCGTCATCCTCGGCGCGCTCCTGATCGCCATCGGCGTCAACCCCTTGCTCTGGATCCTCGGACGCCTGCTCTACGGCATGGCCGGCAACACCAATTTCATCATCGCCCAGAGCTGGCTGAACCACGCCGCCTCGAACGAATGGCGCGGCAAGGCCATGTCCTTCTTCTACATGGCCTATGTCATCGGGCTCGGCACCGGTGCCTTCGCCTTCGGCCAGATCCCGGCGGACGGCAATCTGGCGCCGCTCGTCACCATCTTCTTCACCGCGATCGCGATCCTGCCGATCAGCCTCACGCGCCTGCCGAACCCGCCACCGCCGGCCAGGGTCAGCGTCGATATTCCCATGACCTGGCGCAATTCCCCGGTCGGCTTCATCGGCGTTCTGGCCGCCGGGGGGCTCTCCATGGTGGTGCAGGGCTTCACGCCGATCTACGCCGCCGGCAACGCGGTATCGCAAGGCGACGTGGCGCTCCTGATGTTCGTCATGCAGCTCGGCATGCTGTTCATCCAGTATCCGCTCGGCGCTTTGTCCGACCGCGTGGATCGCCGCTTCGTGCTGATCGGCACATGCGTCCTGATCGCCGTGATGGCGGTCGTCGCCCTCTTCGTCTCGTTTGCCAATCTCTTGTTCCTGATGATCGTCTTCGCGATCTGGGCCGGCGCGGTGGAAACCGTCTATTCGATTGCCAATGCCCATGCCAACGACCGCACGGAGCCTCAGGATTTCGTGCCTCTTGCCAGCACGCTTCTGGTCGCGTGGTCGGCCTCGGCAACGCTGGTGCCGCTGACGGTCACGCTGGTGACCCCGTTCTTCGGCCCGCAAACCTTCATCTATGCCGCCATGGCGGTCGCCATCGCCTATTGCGGCTTCGTCCTGATGCGGCTCAAGGGCCGCGAAGCGGTGCCGCCGTCAGAGCGCGAAGGCTTCGAGATGCGCAGCGCCCAGTTGCCGAATGCGTCGGCCATCACCGAACCAGAGGCGGCAGCGCAAGAGCAAACGGTGCCTCCCGGAGATTAAATCCTTGTCCGGCGGCGGGCAGATCCCCGCATTTCCGCTTTGCTGCATCATTGCGCGCTGCTATATGGCGCAACCATGAGCACAGATCCGAACCGCACGCCCCTTGACCATATCCGCAACTTTTCCATCGTCGCGCATATCGACCATGGCAAGTCGACGCTGGCCGACCGTCTGATCCAGACGACCGGCGGCCTTGCCGAGCGCGAGATGTCGGAACAGGTGCTCGACAGCATGGACATCGAGCGCGAGCGCGGCATNNAACAACGGCGAGACCTATATCCTCAACCTGATCGACACGCCCGGCCACGTCGACTTCGCCTATGAAGTATCGCGCTCGCTTTCCGCCTGCGAGGGCTCGCTGCTGGTCGTCGACGCATCCCAGGGGGTGGAAGCCCAGACGCTCGCCAATGTCT
>DPXQ01000100.1 GCA_003527225.1 Rhizobium sp. | reverse complement strand
TGGCCGCTTCACTCTGCCCAGGCGTAAAGCACGGTTTCCATGAGTTGCGGGGAATGGTGGCGCAGGGCGAACCGGTAGTCCGGCACCAGCGATTTCAGATAGCTCGAGATTTGCGGTATGTCGGACGGATAGTGATAGACGCAGATGGCAAGCTTCGGCCGATAGCGCGCGATCGTCTGAGCCGCCCCCTTGAGCAAGGCCATCTCCATGCCTTCGACATCCGCCTTGATGAATGTGGCCGGTGCGCCGTCCAGGTAGCGGTCGAGCGAGGTCACGCTGACGGCGCCCACGTCCGCGCCCGCGGCCGTGCCGAGTGCCAGGCTCTGCAACTGTCCGCTCTGGCTGGCGCTCGCCATTTGCGCCTCGCCGGCGCCAAGGCCGCTGCGGTTGATGACGATCGCCTCCGGATCGAGCGCCCATTCCTCGACGAGCCGGTCGGTCCTCGTCTTCAGCGCGCGATGCTGGCGCGCACCGGGCTCGAAGGCATGGATCCGGGCGAACACGCCGTAGTGGGTCCAGATGAAGCGCTCGACGCTGTCGCCGACATAGGCGCCGGCATCGATGAAGACCTCCTTCTCCACGCCGCAAAAGCGCGGCAGGCAGAAATACTGGTCCTTCTCGAACACCGCCTCGCAATAGGATTTCTCGCCCGTCAGCATGGCCGCCAGGACGGCGCGCAGCACGTCGCGTGAGCGCGTGTCGTCCAGAAGCTCGTGGACCGCCGCGAAGGCCTCGAAATGCAGCGCGGCGTAGAAGGCGTCGAAGGACAGGCTGGCGACGCCGAGCGTTTCGAGCCGGGCCTTGACCGGGCCGATCGCATGGCGCGCAGTGATGAGCGTCAGCTCCGGGCCGATCTCGCCGATCACCTCCGGCGCATGGACGGGGAGGCCCTGGAACCGGGAGCCCGCGCGGTCGGGATTGCCGTCGAAGCAGGCGACGAGGTCGAAGCCGTTGTCCTTCAGCCAGGAACAGGCCCAGGCGCCAAGGAAGCCGGTGCCGTAGATCGCCGTTCTCGGACGCTGCGGATTGGGCAACGACAGCGCGAAGGCGCGGATGTCGGCTGAGGTGTGGGCAAGTTGGTCGAGGCTCGGAATGATGGTCATCGCCGTTCTTCCGGTATGGCGTAGACGACGGCGCCGGTGCCGCACCAGCTGTGCAGTCTAAAGAGGAAACGGTAGCCGTCGAGATTGTCCATCAGCCAAGCGGGCGTCGCTTGAATGCCGTCCGCATCATGATAGACCGTTGCGGCAATGATCGGGCGATATTTGCGCAAGGTGGCGATCCCGCCCTTGAGAGCGGCGAGTTCACCGCCTTCGAGATGCAGCTTGACGAAGCTGGGGGCAGCGCCAAGCGCGTCGAGCGTCCAGGTCGTGCGCTCGTTCGTTCCGGTGGGCGATATCTGCGAGGCATAGCCGAGGCCGTGGTGAAAGCGGACCGTGCGGCGCTCGCTGTCGAGCAGCGCGTCGCGGATGGTGATGCGGTTTCGCTCATCCGGCGCGAAGTCGCCGAGGGTTTGCTCGAGCACGGTGCGGCTCTCGTCGTCCGGCTCGATGGCGAGAATGGAAGCAAACTTCCCGGCCATTTCCGCGATGAAGCGCGTAACGACACTGCCGTGATGGGCGCCGGCATCGAGGAATCGTTCGTCCGGCCGAAGCACGTCGAGGATCTGCGGGATGAAGAAACGGTCGTCGATCGTCACCGGCGCGCCGTCGAAGCTCCATTCCTGCCGAAGACGGCGCCAGGCGATGAACTGCAGGTGGTGTGCGCGCGACAGGTCGTCGTCCCAGGCCGAGAGGACCGCGCCGATGGCCGCGACGTCATCGTCGCTGAAGCGATCGGCGAACCAGCCGTTCGACAGCGGGTGGCGATCGCGGAAGCTCTCGGCGATGTCGTAGAAGGGCACGATGTTCCGCCAGCCGGCGGCAGAAAGGGCGGCCTGGAGCGGCTCATAGGGGCTGGTGACGATGCTGACCGCGAGCATGGCCCGCGCCTTCGTCTCGGAATCGACAGCATCGGGATGGACGAGCCGGGTGCCGGCCCATTCGCCGCCGGCGGTAAGCGCCGTGGCATTGCGATCGATAACCAGGTCGAAATCCTCGCCCACGGCGCGCAGGTGGTCGCGTGCCAGCCGCCCGAGATTGCCGGCCCCATAGAGCGCCAGCGGCTGGCGCGGGGCAATCGGTCCCGGCGTGCAGGTGTCGTCGGCGATGGCGCGGAGAAGGGCGAGCGAGGTAGACCGGTCAGGCAGGCCGTCGAAGGCACGGGCACTCACCGCCGGTCGATCCGGCGATGCCGCGACCGGCGTCTGCGCCCCTGTCTGCTTGGCTTCGATCATTTTCGTCCGCAATCCGCCCGGCTCGTCTAAACTGCCATCCCGGATGATTCGAACAACCTGCCGGTCCGCCTGTCTTTGATGCCATCTATCAGGCGTGACCTTTCCCGGAGCTTGTCATGTCAAGGATCGTGTTGACCGGTGCCACCGGTTTCGTCGGCCGCCAGATCCATCGCCGGCTGGCCGAGGCCGGACATGACGTTGTTCCGGTACTGCGGCCGGGCAGTGCCAGGCGCCTGCTCGAGGGCGCAAGAGCCGAACATGCCATCCTGACCGCGGACGTCTTTGCCGAGACGTCCGACTGGTGGGCGGAGCGGCTGGAGGGCGTCGATGCGGTCATCCACGCCGCCTGGTATGTCGAGCCCGGCAAGTATCTTGATTCTCCGCTCAATCTCGATTGCGTCACAGGCACGCTGGCGCTGGCCCGGGGGGCTGCGGACGCCGGGATCCGCCATTTCGTCGGTGTCGGCACCTGCATGGAATATCGCCTGCCGTCGGAGCGTCTGTCGATCGATGCCCCGCTCGAACCGGCGACGCTCTATGCCGCGTGTAAACTTTCTGTTTACCATATGCTGACACAGTTCTTCGCGAAGACGGACGTGACCTTCTCCTGGTGCAGGCTTTTTTACCTGTACGGCGAGGGGGAGTATCCGGCCCGTCTCGTGCCTTATATCCGCGAACGGCTTGGTCGCGGCGAAGTCGCAAGACTTTCCGCGGGAACGCAGCTTCGGGACTTTCTCGACGTGCGGCAGGCTGGGGCGATGATCGCCGATGTGGTTGAGACAGGTCAGCCTGGCGCAATCAACATTTGTTCTGGTATCCCGACGACGATACGCCAACTGGCGGAACGGATCGCCGACGAATACGGCAGGCGCGACCTGCTGGAGTTCGGAACGGCCGCGATCCATCCCTCCGATCCGGCCGCTGTCGTCGGCCTATGCAATGCGATCACTCCTACCCGAATGCCGGAGACGCTGAATGAAAGCCCAGTTGAAGCCGCGGATCAATCTCGATGACCGGACCCCGCTCGAGACCGTCATCCCGCTCGAGACGCCCTTCATCGTCTTTATCGATCCGGCCAGTTCCTGCAATTTCAAGTGCACCTTCTGCCCGACCGGCCATCGCCAGCTGATCGCCGATACCGGCCG
>DPXQ01000029.1 GCA_003527225.1 Rhizobium sp. | reverse complement strand
ACTCGATCGCGGTTTCCAACGGCCATCAGCAGATCGACTCGGGCACCAAGATGATCCATCTCGGCAAGAACACGTCGAGCCGCATCATCTCGAAGGGGATTTCCGCCGGTTTTTCCAACAACACCTATCGCGGTCAGGTTTCGGCCCACCGCAAGGCGGAGAACGCGCGCAACTTCACGCAGTGCGACAGTCTCCTGATCGGCGACAAGTGCGGCGCGCATACCGTGCCCTATATTGAGGCGAAGAACTCGACGGCGCAGTTCGAGCACGAGGCGACCACCTCGAAGATCTCGGAGGATCAGCTCTTCTACTGCCTTCAGCGCGGCATTCCGCAGGAAGCGGCGATCGCTCTGATCGTCAACGGCTTCGTCCGTGAAGTCATTCAGGAGCTGCCAATGGAATTTGCCGTGGAAGCCCAGAAGCTGATCGGCATCTCGCTGGAGGGGAGCGTGGGCTGATGACCACGGTGGGAGCACACGCTCGGCCAAAGGCTGTCGTCATCCTCGGGCTTGTCCCGAGGATCTGCTCTCGGAAAGGCTGAAGCGCGATGTCCGGCTTCGTCTACATGATGTCGGACAAGCCGCGCGGAGTGATCTACACGGGTGTGACCAGCGACCTGCACGGGCGCGTTTGGGAACACCGAAACGAAGTGAGGAAGGGATACACCTCGAAATACAATGCGAAGTTGCTGGTGTGGTTCGAAACGCATCCGAACATCGTTCTCGCGATTCAGCGGGAGAAGTCACTGAAGCGATATGTCCGGGAATGGAAGATCCGCCTTATCGAGGGACTTGATCCGACGTGGCTGGATCTCTTCGAGCGGATCGACGAAATCGAGAACCCGTTCAGGCCGCACCAGAATACGAGGCATTGGCCTCACTACAACTGATCGACCAGTAGATTCTCGGGACAAGCCCGAGGATGACGGAATTGAAAGGCGCCGCATTGCGCCACCAAGAATCGACAGGCGGCCTTGAACCGCCCTATGAACAGGAACACAGACATGCTTGAAATCAGAAACCTGCACGCCCGCATCGCCGAAGACGGCACCGAAATCATCCGTGGCCTGAACCTGACCGTGAAGGCCGGCGAAGTCGCCGCCATCATGGGCCCGAACGGGTCGGGCAAGTCGACGCTCTCCTACATTCTGTCGGGCCGCGAGGATTACGAAGTCACCGAAGGCGACATCCTCTACAACGGCGAGAGCATCCTGGAGCTTGATCCGGCCGAACGCGCGGCGCGAGGTATCTTCCTCGCCTTCCAGTATCCGGTCGAGATCCCGGGTGTCGCCACCATGCAGTTCCTGAAGGTCGCGATGAACGAGCAGCGCAAGGCGCGCGGCGAAGCGGAACTGACGACGCCGGACTTCATGCGCCGGGTCAAGGACGCCGCCGCCGAGCTGAAAATCGCGCCGGACATGTTGAAGCGCCCGCTCAATGTCGGTTTCTCGGGCGGCGAGAAAAAGCGTGCCGAGATCCTGCAGATGGCACTGCTGGAGCCGAAGCTCTGCATTCTCGACGAGACGGATTCAGGCCTCGACATCGACGCGCTGAAGATCGTCGCCGACGGCGTCAATGCGTTGAAGTCGCCGGATCGGGCGGTGATCGTCATCACCCACTACCAGCGGCTGCTCGACTATATCGTGCCGGATACGGTCCACGTCCTCTACAAGGGCCAGATCATCAAGACGGGCGACAAGGACCTTGCGCTGGAACTCGAAGCCAATGGCTATGCCGATATCATCGGGGAAGCGGCCTGATCGGGGCCAGGAAGGAGTCCTGACGATGACATTGCATGCTGCAAACAGACTGACGGTCGCCGAGACCCAGCTGATCGAGAGCTATACGGACCAGATCGGCGAATTGCCGGGCGACGGGGCAGTGCTTTCTGCCCGTGACCGTCTGTTCGATGAACTGAAGCGTGGTGGTCTTCCGACCCGCCGTATCGAGGCCTGGCATTATACCGACCTCAAGAACCTGCTGCGTTCCGTTCCGGAGACGGATCCCGCAACCCGGGTCAAGCCGGTCGGAGCGATGGTTGCCGGCTCGACGGTTTTTGCCGTCGCTCAGGGCAAAGCCGTGTCGGAAAATGCGCCGGAGGGTGTTGCCGTCGAGCTTTTCCGCGATGCGCTGGCTTCAGGCTCGGCAGCTGCCGGTCTGGTCGCCCATGACGGCGACGACATCATCGGCCGGATCAACTCAAGCTTCGTTCGCGACGGCTTTGCGATTTCGGTCGCCGCCGATACCACGCTCGATGCGCCGCTCGAACTGCAGTCCATCCATGGCGCCGGCCAGGTTCACGTTCGTTATCCTGCTGTCTTCGGGGCCGCCAGCCGCGCAGTCGTGATTGAACGCCATCTGAATGCCGGTGAGGGCGCTGCGCTGGTCTCGTCGGTCAGCGATCTTGAGATCGGCGACGGCGCGGAGGTCACCTGGATCATCCTGCAGACGCAAGGGACGGACGATACCCATCTCGGCCAGATCAAGGTCGAACTCGGGGCCGACGCCAGGTTCCGCCTGTTCGTGATCAATGCCGGTGGCAAGCTCGTGCGCCAGGAAATCCATGTCCGTACGGCGGGAGAGGGATCCGACTTCACGCTGCGCGGGGTCAATCTCGTCGGCGGCGAGAGCCATGTCGACGTCACCATGACGCTCGGTCATGACATGCCGAACACGACCTCGACCGAGATCATCCGCAATGTGGTGTTCGACCGGGGCCGAGGCGTCTTCCAGGGGCAGATCCGCGTGGCCCCCGCTGCGCAAAAGACCGATGCGCGCATGGCCTGCAACACGCTCCTGATGTCGGACGACGGCGAATTTTCCGTCAAGCCGGAGCTTGAGATCTTCGCCGACGACGTGCAGTGCGGCCATGGCGCGACTGTCGCCGATATCGACCACAACCATCTCTATTACATGATGGCGCGCGGTATCCCGGAAAAGAAGGCCCGGGCGATGCTCATCTATGCCTTCGTGGCCGAAATCGTCGAGGAACTGGACGACGAGGCACTTGTAGAGGCGCTGGAGGGGATCATCTCCGGCTGGCTGGAACACCATGGCTGATCTGACCTCATCCATAGGCGCCTATGACGTCGAAGCCGTGCGGAAGGATTTTCCGATCCTGTCGCGCGAGGTCTACGGCAAGCCGCTTGTCTATCTCGACAATGCCGCGTCCGCGCAGAAGCCGCAGTCGGTGATCGATGCGATCAGCCGCACCTACTCCAATGAATATGCGAATGTGCACCGGGGGCTGCATTATCTTTCCAATGCCGCAACCGACGCCTATGAGGGTGCTCGTGAGAAGGTGCGCCGCTTCCTGAATGCCGGATCGATCGAGGAAATCGTATTCACAAAGTCCTCGACCGAAGCGATCAATACGGTGGCCTATGGCTACGGCATGCCGGAGATCGGGGAGGGCGACGAGATCGTGCTTTCGATCATGGAGCACCACTCCAACATCGTCCCCTGGCATTTCATCCGCGAACGCAAGGGCGCCAAGCTCGTCTGGGTTCCGGTCGATGACGACGGCGCCTTCCATATCGAGGCGTTCGAGAAATGCCTGACGGAACGGACCAGGCTTGTCGCCATCACCCATATGTCGAACGCGCTCGGCACGGTCGTTCCCGTCAAGGAAGTCTGCCGGATCGCCCATGAGCGCGGCATTCCGGTGTTCGTCGACGGCAGCCAGGGCGCGGTCCACATGCCGGTCGATATCCAGGACATCGACTGCGACTGGTATGCGATCACCGGCCACAAGCTCTATGGCCCGACGGGCATTGGCGTGCTCTACGGCAAGTCCGAGCGGCTGAGAGAGATGCGGCCCTTCATGGGCGGCGGCGAGATGATCGTGGAGGTCACCGAGGATCTTGTGACCTACAACGACCCGCCGCACCGCTTCGAGGCGGGTACGCCGCCGATCGTCCAGGCGATCGGGCTTGGTCATGCACTTGACTACATCGAGGAACTGGGCCGTCCGGCGATCGCCAGGCACGAGGCCGATCTCGCGGCCTATGCCCACGAGCGGCTGAGCGCGATCAATTCCCTGAGGATCATCGGCAATGCGCCGGGCAAAGGAGCGATCTTCTCCTTCGAGCTCGAGGGCATTCACGCCCATGACGTGTCCATGCTGATCGACCGCCGGGGCGTGGCCGTGCGTGCCGGGACCCATTGTGCCCAGCCGCTGCTGACCCGCTTCGGCGTCACATCCACCTGCCGGGCATCATTTGGACTTTACAACACGCGCGCCGAGGTCGACGCGCTTGCCGAAGCGCTCGATCATGCGCGATCGTTTTTTGCCTGAGGAGCCGGTTATGAGTGTCAATGAAAGCGAACAGAAGCCGGACGTCCGCGAAGGTATCGTCCAGACGAACATTCCGCCGGAAGAGGTCGCACGGCTTTCCGACGACATCGTTTCGGCGCTGAAGACGGTCTATGATCCGGAAATCCCGGCGGATATCTTCGAACTCGGCCTGATCTACAAGATCGACATCGACGATGACCGCATGGTCAAGATTGTCATGACGCTGACGGCGCCGGGATGCCCCGTGGCTGGCGAAATGCCAAGCTGGGTGCAGAACGCGGTCAGTGCCGTGGAAGGCGTGTTGGGTGTGGACGTCGAGATGACCTTCGATCCGCCTTGGACACCGGACCGCATGTCGGAAGAAGCCCAGGTCGCGATCGGCTGGTATTGATAGAAGGCAAATCGGCCATTACATTTGGATTACTCGAAGCGCTGGGCCTTGAACCTAGTGGCGATAGGAGAACGAAATGGGCTTTCAGGTTATGACCATGACGGATACGGCGGCGGCCCGTGTCCGGGCGATCGTCGAGAATTCGGGGCCGGATGCGAAGGGCATCCGCGTCGGCATCAAGAAGGGCGGCTGCGCCGGGATGGAATATACCATCGGCCTGGTGACCGAGCCGGACCCCAAGGACGATCTGATCGAGCGCGACGGCGCAAGCGTCTGGGTTGAACCCTCAGCCGTGCTCTATCTGCTCGGAACGCAGCTTGACTATGAGACGACGACGCTGCGCTCGGGCTTCACCTTCAACAATCCCAACCAGACCTCGGCCTGTGGCTGCGGCGAATCTGTGGAACTGAAGGCTGCCGATCTGGCTGTGCTTGCCCGCCAGAAGGAAGCGGTTTCCGCCGGCTGAGGTGTCGCCCGACAGGCTTTCTTCGTCCTTGTCACCAGGGCCCGGTCATCGACCGGGCCTTTACATTTTGCGGTGCCTCGATGTCGAGGCAGCAAAATATCCTGCCATTCTTGAAGGTACAATCGAATATCTTGTTCTGGTGTCCTAAACCGCATATATTACGGTCATGGATTATGTTGACCGCAAAATCGTTGGACTTCTCTCTGAGGATGCCCGCCGCTCGCTTGCCGATATCGGCGAACGGGTCGAACTGTCGCCGTCTGCCGTCAACGAGCGCATCCGCAGGCTTGCCGCCAGCGGCGTGATCCGCCGTTTCACGGTGGAAGCCGATCCGGAGAGCCTCGGCTATCCGGTACTTGCCTTCGTTTTCGTCGCGCTTGCGCCGGAGGCCGACGAGGAGGAGTTCCGCCGCTTCTGCGCCGCTCACCCGGCGGTGCTGGAATGCCACCATGTCACCGGTGGGTGGTCCTATCTGGTGAAGGTGCGGCTGCCGGCGATCACCGACATCGAAGAGTTTCTGTCGCTCTTGAAATCGCGCCGCTATCTCGCGCGTTCCGAAACCATGATTGCGCTTTCCTCGGCCGTCGAGCGCATGCTGACCGGCGGGGTTGCCACACCATGACGATCTCGTTTCTTCTTTTCGGCAAGGGCATCCTGCTCGGCCTGGCGATCGCCGCACCGCTCGGGCCGATCGGCGCGCTCTGCATCTCGCGCACGCTGGAGCGCGGCTTCTGGGCAGGCGTGGCCGGCGGGCTCGGCACGGCGCTCGCCGACGGGGCCTATGCGCTGATGGCCGCCGCCGGCTTCGCCGCCTTCGCCGCCCTGCTCGACACGATCTCCGTGCCCCTGCAACTCTTCGGCGGCGTCTTCCTGCTTTGGCTCGGCTGGAAGAGCTTTCAGCCGAAGCCGCCCGTCACTGCCGCCAAGGTGGGTGCGCGCGACCTGTTGAGCACCACGGGCGCGACCTTCCTGCTGACCATCACCAACCCGGCGACCATCCTGTCCTTCGCCGCGATCTTTGCTGGGCTGGGCCTTGCCGCCGAAGGTGACGGCTGGACGGCGGCTTTGCTAGTCGCCGGCGTCTTTGCCGGCTCCATGCTCTGGTGGATCTTCCTTAGCGGCACCGTCGCGCTGCTGCATCGCCGCCTGCCACTGTCGTTCTCGACTTGGGTGTCGCGCATTTCCGGCGTGGTGCTGATCGGATTTGGCGCAGTCGCGATTGGCATGGGGCTGACGGCGCTGCTGACCTGAGGCTTCTTGCCTTCGCGGTGTGGAAATAAACGGCGGGGCGGATGCCTAGGCTATTTGGTCGCCGAAGGAAGGAAGTCTCCGGCCGGTGTTTGAACGGGCCGTGAAGGGCGCCTTGCGGTCTATTTCCGTTCCATCAATCCCGCTTGATGCTCATCAACACGTCCCACATGTCGGCGCCGGTTTCCCAGACGCTCGCATTGGCCTTGAAGCCGATCTCGCTTTCGATCAGCGACACAGCTTCCTGCGCGAGATCGATGTTCGACCCCTCGTCGGAGGTGGCGGCACCCGATGGTGACACGGAGGCCCAGACGCCGCCGGCTTCTTCGCTCGAGAAATAGGTGTCCAGTCGGTCGTAGCGCGGCGTCATCGCATTGGCGATATTGTTGGCCGTCGCCGCCGCACGCGTCTGCTGGGTCTGCATGCCCGACAGCGATATACCCATAACGGCGGAAAGGCTCATTGCTGTGTCCTGCGCTTATGGAGTTCCAGCGTGGAAGCATAGGCGTCGCCTATGAGTAAATACTGAAGATCTATGGTTCTTTGTGGATTGACGCGGTCAGCGCGTTTGATCCGTTTTGGCACAAAGCAGGGTTGCGAACCATCACACCGCCGAGGGCGGCTCGGTTGGCAGACTTGGGTGGCGCGAAATAACCCGGCGCACCGCGCCGGGTTTCATGTGTGATGTCTATAGCCGCCGTCATTCGACGATCTGGATGATCTGCCGTGTCTGCGGGTCGACGATCACGCGCCGTTCATTGACGACCGTGTAGGAATAATTGTCGTAGCCTTCGACGGGGTAGAGTTCGACCGGTTCGTCGATCACGCGACCGATCAGGACATCACCCTCGTAGGGCACGGAGCGCACTTCGCGCTGCAGGACATATGTCTGGACCGGCGCCGGCACCACGACCGTGGACTGCGTGACGACCGGGTCCTGGCGGATGATGACGGCGTCCTGCGCGTTGGCCGACGCCGACAGCGTCATGAGTGCTGCTGCACCGGCTAGGATAAGTGTCTTGCGCATGTCTGTTCTCCTGTGTTGAACAACAGGAAAACGGGCGTCGGCCCATTCCGTTCCATCATAGAGTCTTGCGGCGGATCTCCACAAATGAAGAACGCCGCCATGGGCGGCGCTCCTGTGGTGCATTTTTTTAAGCGGCTCACTCTGCCGCTTCAGCGTATTCGCTCATCGGCGGGCAGGTGCAGATGAGGTTGCGGTCGCCGTAGACATTGTCGACGCGGTTGACCGAGGACCAGTACTTGTCGACTCGGAAGGCGCCGGGCGGGAAGCAGGCCTGCTCGCGCGTGTAGGGACGCGTCCACTCGCCGACGAGGTCCTCCACCGTGTGCGGGGCGTTCTTCAACGGGTTGTTTTCCCTGTCCATCCGGCCTTCCTCGATGTCGCGGGCTTCCTCGCGGATCGCCAGCATGGCATCGCAGAAACGGTCGATCTCGGCCTTGGTTTCCGATTCCGTCGGCTCGATCATCAGCGTGCCGGCGACCGGCCAGCTCATGGTCGGCGCATGGAAACCGCAGTCGATCAGGCGCTTGGCGACGTCGTCGACCGTGACGCCCGAGCTTTCGGCGAGCGGACGGGTGTCGATGATGCATTCATGCGCCACGCGGCCGGCCTGCGACTTGTAGAGCACCTCATAGGCGCCTGTCAGCCGTGCGGCGATGTAGTTGGCGTTGAGGATCGCCACCTTGGTCGCCTGGGTGAGCCCTTCGCCGCCCATCATCAGGCAATAGGACCAGCTGATCGGCAGGATCGACGGCGAGCCGTAGGGTGCGGCCGATACCGCGCCCGGACGTCCGTCGGTCTCGACATGGCCGGGCAGGAACGGGGCCAGATGCGCCTTGACGCCGATCGGGCCCATGCCCGGACCGCCGCCGCCATGCGGGATGCAGAAGGTCTTGTGCAGGTTGAGGTGGGAGACGTCGGAGCCGATGTCGCCGGGGCGGGCGAGGCCGACCATGGCGTTCATGTTGGCGCCGTCGAGATAGACCTGGCCGCCGTGGCTATGGGTGATCTCGCAGATCTCGCGCACCGTTTCCTCGAACACGCCGTGCGTCGAGGGGTAGGTGACCATGCAGCATGAGAGCGTTTCAGCATACTGCTCGGCCTTGGCGCGGAAATCGTCGAGGTCGACATCGCCGTTTTCCCTGGCCTTGACCGGCACGACCGTCATGCCGGCCATGTGCGCAGATGCCGGGTTGGTGCCGTGTGCCGAGGTCGGGATGAGGCAGACGATCCGGTGCGTATCGCCCCGGGAGAGGTGATAGTTGCGGATAGTGAGCAGGCCCGCATATTCCCCTTGCGCGCCGGAATTCGGCTGCATGGAGAAGGCGTCGTAGCCGGTAACCGAGCAGAGCTTTTCCGACAGATCGTCGATCATCTCCTTGTAGCCGAGCGCCTGGTCGGCGGGCACGAAGGGATGGATGTCGGAAAATTCCGGCCAGGTGATCGGCAGCATTTCCGCCGTCGCGTTGAGCTTCATCGTGCAGGAGCCGAGCGGGATCATCGCCCGGTCGAGCGCCAGATCCCGGTCCGACAGCCTGCGGATATAGCGGGTCATTTCGCTTTCCGCGCGGTTCATGTGGAAGATCTTGTGGGTGAGATAGTCGCTCGTGCGCAGCAGATCCTTCGGCAGGCGATAATCCGGCTGGAAATCCGCAAGCGCGAAATTGCCGCCGAATGCCCGCCAGACGGCTTCGAGTGCTGCCGGGCGCGTGCGCTCGTCGAGGCTGATGCCGATCCGGGTCGTGCCGACCTTGCGCAGGTTGACACCCTCGGCCACGGCGGCGCGAAGGATCAGGCCCTGCATATGGCCGACTTCGACGGTGATGGTGTCGAAGAAGGTCTCGGGCTCGACCTTGTAGCCGAGCTTTTCAAGCCCCTTGGCCATCAACACGGCTTTCTGGTGCACGGCCTGTGCAATCGCCTTGATGCCCTTCGGACCATGGAACACGGCGTACATCGACGCCATGACGGCGAGCAGCACCTGCGCGGTGCAGATGTTCGAGGTCGCCTTTTCGCGGCGGATATGCTGTTCGCGGGTCTGGAGCGACAGGCGATAGGCGCGGTTGCCGCGCGCATCGATCGAAACACCGACCAGACGACCGGGCATCGAGCGCTTGTGGGCATCCTTGACAGCCATATAGGCGGCATGCGGACCGCCGTAACCCACCGGAACGCCGAAGCGCTGGGTCGAGCCGATGGCGATGTCCGCGCCCATTTCGCCCGGAGCCTTCAGCAGCGCCAGGGCGAGGATATCGGCGGCGACCGTGGCGATCGCGCCGGTCCGGTGCAGGCGCGAGATCAAGCCGGTGAAATCGCTCACATGGCCGTAGGTGCCCGGATACTGGAAGATGGCGCCGAAGACATCGACCGGATCGAGATCGGTGAAGGGATTGCCGACGATGACCTTCCAGCCAAGCGGCGCGGCGCGTGTCTCGATCAGCGCGATGGTCTGCGGATGGCAGTTCTCGTCGACGAAGAAGGCCTTGGCTTTCGACTTGGCCACACGTTCGGACATGGCCATGGCCTCGGCGGCAGCGGTCGCCTCGTCGAGAAGCGAGGCATTGGCGACGTCAAGACCGGTCAGGTCGCAGACCATGGTCTGGTAGTTGAGCAGGGCCTCGAGGCGGCCCTGGCTGATTTCCGGCTGGTAGGGCGTGTAAGCCGTGTACCAGGCAGGGTTTTCCAGGATGTTGCGCTGAATGACCGGCGGCGTGATCGTGCCGTAGTATCCCTGTCCGATCAGCGAGACGAGCGCCTGGTTCTTGTTGGCCGTCTCGCGCAGCTTGTCGAGCGCTTCGCGTTCTGTCATCGGCGCACCCCAGGTGAGCGGTACCTTCTGACGGATGGAGCCGGGAACCGTGGCGTCGATCAGCGCGTCGAGGCTCGGATAACCGATGACCTTCAGCATTTCCTCCATCTCGGCCGGTGAAGGGCCGATATGGCGGCGATTCGCAAAATCGTAGGGCTGATAGTCGGTGAACTGGAATTCGGTGGGCGTGGTCATGCGATGAGCTCATTGTAGGCGGCTTCGTCGAGGAGCGTGTCGGTGTCGGCGACGTTCTTCAGCTTCAACTTGAAGAACCAGCCGGCACCCTGCGGGTCGGAATTGACCAGTGACGGATCGTCGACGATTGCCTGGTTGATCTCGGTGATCTCGCCGTCGAGCGGGCAATAGACTTCCGAGGCTGCCTTGACGGATTCGACGGTGGCGGCATCGTCACCCTTGCCGAAGGTGGCGCCGACTTCGGGCAGTTCGACGAAGACCAGATCGCCGAGCTGTTCAGCGGCGTGAGTGGTGATGCCGACAGTCGCGACATCGCCCTCGAGCTTCAGCCATTCGTGTTCTGCGGTGAATTTCAGCATGTGATGTTCCTCTCTCGATTGTTCTGGTCAGCGCTTGAAGGTGGGCGCGACAAAGGGCAGGGCGGTTACGGTCACGGGCAGATATTTGCCGCGAACCTCGGCATAGACGGTGGTGCCGGGTGCAGTGAGATCAGTCGGGACGTAGCCCATGGCAACGGGGCCGCCGAATGACGGGCCGAAGGTGCCGGACGACACTTCTCCGATTTCCGAGTTGCCTTCGGCGTCGCTATAGAGTTTGGCATGGTTGCGGACCGGCGCCTTGCCTTCGGGTTTGAGGCCGACGCGGCGGCGGGACACACCGTTTTCAAGTTCGCCAAGAATGCGGGCAGCACCCGGGAAGCCGCCTTCGCGCAGGCCGCCCTTGCGGCGGGCCTTCTGGATCGCCCATTCGATCCCGGCTTCGACAGGCGTCGTGCTGGTGTCGATGTCGTTACCGTAGAGGCAGAGGCCGGCTTCGAGACGCAGCGAGTCACGCGCACCAAGCCCGATCGGCTCGCAATCGGGGTGGGCGAGCAGGGCCTTGGCGATTTCGACTGCGTTCGCGGCCGGGACCGAGATTTCGAATCCGTCCTCGCCGGAATATCCCGAGCGGGAGACGATGCAGGCGACGCCGTTCAGGACCACGTCGCGAACATCCATGAATTTCGTCCCAGAGACATCCGCACCGAGGGACACAAGAACCGCTTCCGCCTTCGGGCCCTGGAGGGCCAGAAGCGCCCGGTCGTCGAGCACGGTCACGTCGACCCTGTCGGCAAGGTGCTTCTTCATATGGGCGATATCGGCGTCCTTGCAGCCGGCATTGACGACGACAAAGAGATGGTCGCCGCGGTTGGAGAACATCAGGTCATCGAGGATACCGCCGTTCTCGTCGGTAAAGAACCCGTAGCGCTGGCGACCTTCCTTCAGGCCGAGAATATCGACCGGGACAAGGCTTTCGAACGCAAGCGCCGCGTCCTCGTAGCGGCCCGTCTTGGCGCGCAGGATCACCTGTCCCATGTGGGACACGTCGAACAGGCCGGCTTTCTCGCGCGTGTGGAGATGTTCCTTGAGAACGCCCGCCGGATACTGCACCGGCATTTCATAGCCGGCGAATGGCACCATCTTGGCGCCAAGAGACAGGTGGAAATCGTAAAGGGGAGTCCGTTTCAGTTCGACGGTATCGTCCAAGGGGTGCCTCCGGTAATCGCGCTCGCGCGCTGGCTCAGTTTACGGCACACTTCAGCATGCCTCTTTCATGAGCCCCCTCTGTCCGTTTGCCTGAGATTGTTATCCCTTCGGCGCGCGCTTCGATGTTCGAAGAGCCTCTCTCCAGAGTCCATTGGCACCTTGTGGTCCTTTCGCCTGAGAGTTTCCGGGGCGGTTGCTCCTTCGGCACCGGATCGAACCGGTTTCTCCCAACAAGGTTGCTTGGCATTATCTGGGAAGGTGCCCCATTGGCAAGAGGCAAGCGTCGCCGCCGAACAATATTTTGTCGCACGGTGCGTGTGAAGCGATGCGGGGCAGGGACAACGCTCCCCAAGGGCGCGGTCCGGTTGCGCGTCGATGCGGACCGCGCGGCCTTTGACCTGAGACAAACCGGACTATCGATGAACAGGCTAATTGTTTTCATGCGCGGCAACTTGTCTTTTGATTTTGCGCAAGATTGCCGCTAAGGACAGGCGAGACTAGGGAGGATTATCCGGTGAGGGTAGCCAGGCAGGCAGGTTTGGGGATGGTGCGCATACTGTGCGCGTTCGCCATTCTTTCGCTTGCCTTTGCCCACAAGACTCCGCAGGCAGCCGCCGCGTTCGCCACGGCCTCAGTGCAGTTGCCGGACGGGACCTTCGCGGATCTCTGCCTCGGGGACAGCGCGGTCAAGCATCCGGCGGCGAGCCTCTTTTGCGAAGCCTGCATGTTGGCCTCGTCGACGCTGCTTCCCTTGCCAGACGGGGAATCCTGGCTGGTTTCCGATTTTGCCTCGCTTGAAAACCGCCACATCGAAGCGGGTACTCCATCTGCCCGGCTTTCCGTTCTCCACCAGCGCGCTCGCGCGCCGCCTGCCATTAGCTGATTTCGCACTTCCACCCGATGAAATCGCACAATTTGCAGAAGACCGGTCACGCGGCAAAGCCGCGGACGAGACCGGAGGAGAAATGAAATGAACGTATTCAGGACCTTGAGCTTTGCAGCGTTGTTTGCGTCTGCCGCATTCGCGTCTGGTGCATTCGCCCAGCAGATGCAGGGCCACAAGATGCATGGGGCCATGGCCGGCTCAGGCATGGGCGTCGTCAATCCCGGCGGCATGGAAGCCGTGAAGGTCGGCGATATCGAACTGTCGAACGGTTTCACCAAGGCGATGCTGCCCCAACAGCCAGTCGGCGGTGGGTTCGTTACTATCAACAATACCGGTTCGGCAGACGACACGCTGATCGGCGCCGCATCGCCCTCGGCCGGCCGGGTCGAGTTGCATGAAATGGTGATGATGAACGATGTCATGAAGATGCGTCAGCTGGAGGGCGGGATTCCGGTACCGGCTGGCCAGACCGTGGAGCTGAAGCCCGGCGGTTTGCACCTGATGTTCATGGACGTGAAGACTCCCTTCGTCGAAGGGGAAAAGGTCTCGGTCACCCTGACTTTCGAAAAGGCAGGCACCGTTGATCTCGTTCTTCCGATCGGCCCGGCCAAGGGCATGGGCAAGTGATCGCCTGACCGCCCCTGGAATGCGAAAACGCCGCGGACGTCTCTCATCCGCGGCGTTTTCTTTCGTTGCAGGTCGTGTCAGGCGACCGAACTTTGGTAGGCTTCAAGCGTTTCCTTCAGGGTCGCCTGCTCCGTTTTCGTCTGACTGGCGGTCAGAAAATAGAGCGCAAGCGCCGGTGGCTGAACCACATTGACCAGCGCACGCAACTGGAAATCCTCGCCGTTGGCCGCATTCTCGGCAAACGCGCGGATCGTTTCCTCGACAAAGGAACTGCGAGGCGCCCGCGGCTGCGGTTTTACTGCTTCCATCGCATAGGCTGCCGTATTGGCAGATACTGAGACGACCTGGGTCATGGATATCACACCGATTTTCTAATAGATCGGCGGAATATACAGGGTGCGCGTCTCCGTACCTTTAAATTAGATTGATGCATTTTACGCAAATCCTAGTGATGTGCGCGATCTGGAGCCGCCCGGCCGGGCGGTCAGGATATTGCGGCGAACGGGCCGCAGCGGGCTTGCAATCGGATGACAATCTGTCATTTTGCTCGCAAATTCAGGTGCCTGACTAACGATGTAGGCGCATAACTGATTGCGGGCGTGCGGCGCTTGAGTGCGATCGACGGGACGGAGGACAAAGTGATCATTCTTGTTGGGTATGTCAGCATCGAGGGGCAGTCGCGCAAGATCGCCGAGGCAATCTCGGAGCAGATCGAAAAGGCAGGCGACAGGGCCGTGTTCTTCAACGTCGCATCCATGGCCGAGTACGCGCTCGAACGACCCGAGGCGGTTATCCTCTGCGCGCCCATACATGGGGGACGCTATCCGGCTCCATTCGTCGATTTCGTGCGGCGGGAGAAGGACTGGCTCAATTCGGTTCCCAGCGCCTTCGTTTCGGTTTCCCTGTTTATCCGCAGCGAATACGAGGAAGAGCGCGAGGAAGCACGACATTACCCGGACGCGTTAGTGGCGGAGACCGGTTGGACTCCTCGGATGACGCTGAATGCCGCCGGCGCTCTCCGCTACACCGAATATGACTTCTTCAAGCGCTGGATGGCCAAACGTCTTGCCGAGCGGGAAGGTGCGCCAACGGACGTCAAACACGACCATGAATTTACGGATTGGGCTCAGCTCGAGCGCTTTACGACTGACTTTGTCGCCGCAGCAAAGGCCTGATTGGTCGAACTGGATCTAACGCTCGCGTGACTTGATCGGATGACATGACACAGATTCTGCTCGTGGCGCTCGGTGGAGCGTTCGGTTCGGTTTGCCGCTATCTGGTCGGTCTCGGGGCACTCAGGCTCCTGGGGGCGGCGTTCCCGTGGGGCACATTCGCCGTCAACGTCGCCGGCTGCTTTTTGATCGGAGCGCTCGCCGAACTGATCGTCGCGCGTTTCGGGGCGTCAGCGGAATTGCGGCTGTTGTTCATCACCGGATTCCTCGGTGGCTTCACGACGTTTTCGGCCTTTGCGCTCGATACGGTTTCGCTTTTCGAGCGCGGTGCGGTGGTGGCAAGCGTTCTCTATGTCGGCGCAAGTGTCGGCATTTCGATCATCGCGGTCGTAGCCGGTATCGCCGTGGTGCGCTCGATGATCTGATCTGTTTTGCCTCCGCCGAGCGCGATGGCGCTCAAAGGCGGATCGTGAAAGTGTTTTTCCAGTTTCCTTCCGTGCCCGAAATGCTCTAAAGCCCTAACGAAATGGATAGAGCCGCGGTCAAGAGCCGCGCGATCGATATCGAAAGAGCGGAAATGGCAGGCATTGAGCATATCACCGTGGAAGCCGATGAGGCGGGCATGCGTCTGGACCGTTGGTTCAAGGTGCACTTTCCTGGCCTCGGCTTCGGCGCCCTGCAGAAACTGCTGCGTTCCGGCCAGGTGCGTGTCGACGGCGGCCGGGTGAAGACCGACGCCAGGGTGCAGCCGGGGCAGGTGGTGCGCATCCCGCCACTTGACGTCGACCTCAAGGTGAAGGCCGGACCGATCGGGGCGCATGACCTCAAGCATTCTGAGGATGGCGAGCTTCTGTCGCGGATGCTGCTGCACGAGGACGACAAGGTCTTCGTGCTCAACAAGCCGGCCGGTCTTGCCGTGCAGGGTGGTTCGGGTCTGACGCGCCACATCGACAAGATGCTCGAGGCCTGGACCAGCAAGAAGGGCGAGAAGCCGCGTCTGGTGCATCGGCTCGACCGCGACACCTCCGGCGTGCTGGTTGTTGCCCGTACCCGTGGAGCGGCGCAGAAGCTGACCAAGGCATTTCGCGAGCGCGACACTCACAAGACCTATTGGGCGCTGGTCAAGGGGGTGCCGCGCAAGCATGAAGACAAGATTTCGACCTGGCTGGTCAAGGACCAGACCGACGAAGGTGACCGGATGCGCGTCGCCAAGCATGGCGAAGAGGGGGCCGACCACGCGGTCTCTTACTATCGCGTGATCGATACCGCCGCCCAGAACCTCGCCTGGCTGGAGATGGAGCCCTATACCGGACGGACCCATCAGTTGCGTGTCCACGCGTTGCATATGGGGCATCCGATCATCGGCGATCCGAAATATTTCATCGAGGATCACAATTGGGATTTCCCCGGCGGTGTCCAGAAGCGGCTGCATCTGCATGCCCGCCATATCGACATTCCGCACCCCTCCGGGGGACGTCTCAAGGTGACCGCGCCGCTCCCGCCGCACATGGTGCAAAGCTGGAACCTGCTCGGCTTCGATCAGGCAGACGGCGACAGGGAAGATCAAGAATGAAGCTTGTCCTCTTTGATTGCGACGGCACTCTCGTCGACAGTGTCGGGCTGATTCACGAGGTGATGACGCGGACGTTTCGCCATTTCGGCCATCGGTTGCCGGAGATCGCCGAGACCAAGGCAATCATCGGGCTCACCCTCGATATCGCGATTGCGAGAATGCAGGGAAAATTCGAGGTCGACGCGGAAGCGACGGCGATGATGGCCTATTACAAGACGATCTTCGTGGATGTGCGCAGCGAGCCGGGTTTCCAGGAACCATTGTTCGATGGTATCGCCGAAGTGGTAGCGACCATGGCGCTCCAGGACGATCTGCTGATTGGTGCCGTGACGGGAAAGTCTCGGCGCGGCCTCGATCACATCCTTGAAACACATGGGCTCACGCACCACTTCATCGTGTCGCGGACTGCCGACGAATGCCCGTCGAAGCCCAATCCCGCGATGGTTTACGAATGTTGCGACGAGACTGGAATGTCGCCCCGCAATACGATCGTGATCGGCGATGCGATCTATGACATGCAGATGGGCAAGGCCGCCGGGGCAACGGCGATCGGCGTTTCCTGGGGCTATGCCTCCAGGCCTGAACTCGTTCGGGCTGGGGCTGATGTGATCGTCGATCATCCGTTCGATCTGCTGGCCCATGTGATGAAAGAGAAGGTCGATGCGTGATCTGTTGAGTGACCTTGGGCCTGAGCCCAGCGATGCCGATCCTGTCCGCCGGGCGCAGATCCAGATGAAGCGGCCCCAGGCGAAGCGGTTCTATACCACCGTCGATGTCCGGGAAGATGAAGACGGCGTTTCGGTCCTGCTCGACGGGAGGCCGATAAAGACGCCGGGAAAGAATGCGCTTCGTCTTCCGTCTGTCGAGGCAGCCGAACTGGTGGCAGCCGAGTGGCTTGCCCAGGGCGAATTGATCGATCCCGCGACCATGCCGGCGACGCGGCTTGCCAACACGGCAATCGACGCGATAGCCGCGCAGGCGGATGTCGTTTTCAAGGACATCGTGCGCTATTCGGCCAATGATCTGCTTTGCTATCGCGCCGAGACACCGCAGGAACTCGTCGAACGGCAGGCGGCGCTCTGGGATCCGGTTGTCGACTGGGCGGCCTCATCGCATGGTGCGCGCTTCATCCTTGCGGCAGGGATCGTCCATCAGGAACAGCCGGAGGCCGCGATTGCAGCCTTCGCCAAGGCACTCCGCCGGTACGAAACGCCTTTCGAACTCGCCGGCCTGCATGTGATTACGGCGCTGACCGGCTCGGCCCTGCTGGCGCTTGCCTTCGCCGACGGATATCTTTCGCTACAGGAGATCTGGGCGCTCGCGCATCTCGACGAAGACTGGACCGACGAGCATTGGGGTATCGATACGGAGGCCCAGTCTCGGCGGGCGAAACGGTTCGAGGATCTGGACGCTGCGGCGCGGATATTCCAGGCGGCGCGCCCAGCACGTTAACCTTCCTGTAACCATGTTGGTGAAACGCTGCGGCCTTCCGAATTCTCACCGGAATCGCCCACATGGTCCTGCGTTGCCTCAAGGCCGCAATCATATTCACGCTCGTTGCGCTCGCGTCCTCGTGCAGCCCGTCAGCGGACGGGCTGTTCTCCCGCCCGAAGACCTATGATGTCCGGGACGTGGCAGTCCTTGCAGGCGGGCGGGTTTCCACAAGGATCATTGCGGGCATCGACGGCAGGTTGTCCGCCGCCATCGCATCGACGTCGGCGCCTCCGGACGCGCCACGTGTCATTCTGACTGTCAGGATCGACCGGTTCGAGGCGGATATAGCCCCTACCAGCCGACTGAGCCGCGCGGTTGTCACGGTGACGGCGGTATCGGTCGAGAATGGCGCGCCGATCGCCACCGGAACCTTCACGGTGGTCAGCAGGACGGATGATCCGCAGTTCGAGGAGGAAAGCCTTGCCGAGGAGATTTCCGGCAGGGTCCGGTCTCTGTTTTCGCTTTCCGCTCCCAGGCTGCGCCGCTAGCCTTGTCCGTTAGCGCGAACCACGGCCTTGCCGCCGAGTTCGCCACGTTTGCGAATTGACTTCAACCAGTCTTGTGCCTAGGTATTCTTCAAACGGATGGTTCCCGCGCCGTCGATACGGATCGGGAAGCAAAAGGGAATGCGACGGCAGGGACCCAGCCCGGGCCTGCCAATCGCAGCCGACCCCGCGACTGTAGAGCGGCGAGGGTCTTTCATCCGGCCAGTCGATCAATCGGCGACGGTTCGCACCGTGCGAACGGCGGGTTCATCGGCGAAGCCGGAAAAGCCACTGGAGTGGCGACACGATCAGCCGGGGCAGGACGCCTCTATCATCTACGAATCGTCCGCCTTTTCGTGTCGCCGATATCCTCCGGGAAGGCGAGGAAGATCTGCTGGCGCAATGCGCCTTCACCCGCGAGCCAGGAGACCTGCCATCCGTGCAGGGCATTTGCCCAAACCCCAGGGGAGGTTTCCCCGTTGCCAGCACGGAGGTTGTCGTGGCGACATTCGGCAATAGCGGAATCGCGCGATCCCGCTGCTACGATGATTTCAAGGCGGCCTCGGTGCTGCTCGTGCGGTGGATTCCGGCGCGGGAGTTCCGGTCGTGACCGCTTCCCCCAATCATTCCATCTTCGTTCTCGGCGGCGCCCGCTCGGGCAAGTCCCGTTTTGCTGAAGCGCTGGCCGGACAACCCGGACGCAATCTTCATTATGTTGCAACCGGGCGCGCTTTCGATGATGAAATGCGCGAGAGGATTGCCATGCACCGCGCCGAGCGCGGCGACGGGTGGACGACGCATGAGGAACCGCTTGAACTTGCGGCTCTACTCACCCGGATCGACGGGGCGGATCGGACCGTCCTCGTTGATTGCCTGACACTCTGGGTCACCAATCTCATGATAGACGAGCGGGATATCGCTGCGGAAAGCGCGAACCTCGTTGCTGCGCTGGAAGCGCTCAAGTCACGGGTCATCCTCGTATCCAACGAGGTGGGAATGGGAATTGTACCGGAAAACCGCATGGCACGCGAATTCCGTGACCATGCCGGTCGTCTCCATCAATTGGTCGCGGCTGCCGCGACCGAAGTCTATTTCGTGGCGGCCGGATTGCCGCTGAAAATGAAGGGTTAGCACCATGCTACAGGAAAAGATTCCGGCGACCGTCATCACCGGCTTTCTCGGCGCCGGCAAGACGACGATCATCCGCAATATGCTGATGAATGCCGGTGGCAGGAAGATCGCGCTGATCATCAATGAGTTCGGCGATCTCGGCGTCGATGGCGAGGTGCTGAAGGGGTGCGGTGCGGAAAACTGCAGCGAGGACGATATCATCGAACTGACGAACGGCTGCATCTGCTGCACGGTCGCCGATGATTTCATCCCGACGATGCAGCGGCTCCTCGAACGCGATGGTTTGCCCGACCATATCGTCATCGAGACCTCAGGGCTTGCGCTTCCCCAGCCTCTGGTCGCGGCCTTCAACTGGCCCGGCATCCGCACCCGCGTGACCGTCGACGGCGTCATCACCGTTGTCGACAGTGCAGCCGTCGCGGCTGGCCGCTTTGCCGACGATCACGACAGGGTCGATGCCATGCGCGAGGAGGATTCCTCGCTCGATCATAACAGCCCGCTCGAAGAGCTGTTCGAAGACCAGCTGACCTGCGCCGATCTCATCGTACTCAACAAGACCGATCTGCTGGATGCCGAAGGCATCGCCGGCGTTCGGGCGGAAGTGACCGGGCGGATCAACCGCAGGCCATCGATGATCGAGGCCAGGAACGGTGAGGTGCCGGCCATCGTGCTGCTGGGCCTCGGTTCGGGTTCCGAGAGCGACATCGCCAACCGCAAGTCGCACCATGAGCTGGAGCACGAGGCCTTGCACGAAGGCGGCGCGGAGCACCACCACGACCATGACCACGACGAATTCGAGAGCTTCGTCGTGGAGCTCGGGTCCATCGCCGATCCGGCCGACTTCGTGGGGCGGTTGAAGCCGATTATCGAAGCGCATGACGTTCTGCGCCTGAAGGGTTTCATCGATGTCCCCGGCAAGGCGATGCGGCTCGTGGTTCAGGCGGTCGGCAGCCGTATCGAGCATTATTTCGACCGGCCCTGGGCCTCATCCGAGCCGCGGGCCTCGCGCCTTGTCGTCATCGGCATGCATGATATCGACCAGTCCGCCATAGCGAGCGCAATCGAAGCGGCTGTCTGACAATGCATCTTCTGCTCGCCCAGAAAGGATCGATCAGCGACGGCGAGGAAGCTATCGATCTCGGTCAGTCTCCGGGTGAGATTCTATTTCTCTCGGCGGCCGATACGGAGCTTGCGGCGGTCGCCGCGGCCTGCGGGGCATCTGATAGAAAGCATTCCTGGCGGCTTGCGAGCCTTATGGCGCTCAAGCATCCGATGTCGGTCGACACCTATGTCGAGCGCACCGGCCGCCACGCGCGCTTCATCATCGTGCGTGCGCTCGGGGGCGCGAGCTATTTTCAGTATGCGCTCGAAGCGCTATCGTCCATGGCGAGGCGATCCGGCGCATTGATCGCGGTTCTGCCCGGGGACGACAAGCCGGACGAGGGGCTTTCATCCTTCTCCAATATCGGGGCGGCGGATCTTTCGGCGCTCTGGGCCTACCTGATCGAAGGCGGCGAGAAGAATGCCGTAAACTTCGTTGCCTATGCATCGGCGCTGCTCTCCGGATCGGAGAAGCCGGAGCCGGCGGCACCGCTTCTGAAGGCCGGTATCTGGTGGCCGGCGAGGGGCGTGATCGGCTTCGGAGAGTGGAAAGAGGCGTCGCAAATTGCCCCGCACGCTGGGAGAGGAGGCGTGGTTGCCATCTGCTTTTACCGAGCTCTTGTCCAGAGCGGCGAGACGAAGCCGGTCGAAGCGCTGGTTGACGCTCTGGCCGCCGAAGGAATGCGCGCCTTGCCGGTTTTTGTTTCCAGCCTCAAAGACCCGGTATCGACCGGGACGCTCGCGGCGATCTTTGCAGACGCCCCGCCGGATGTCGTCATCAACACCACGGGTTTTGCCGTATCCGCGCCGGGCGCCGAACGGCAGGCCACCGTGCTCGATGCGGGTGGCGCTGTCGTGCTGCAGGCCATCTTTTCCTCCTCGGGCAGGCAAGCTTGGGAAGCATCGAGCCAAGGACTGTCCGCCCGCGATCTGACGATGAACGTGGCGCTGCCGGAGGTCGACGGGCGGGTTCTTTCGCGGGCGGTCTCCTTCAAGTCGGCTGCGCGTTTCGACGAAAGCGTTCAGACCAATATTGTCGCCCATGAGCCGGAACCGGGGCGGGCGGCCTTCGTGGCAAAGCTTGCGGCCAACTGGGCACGCCTTCGCCGGACTGCCGCGCCAGGGCGCAAGGTCGCGCTGATCATGGCCAACTATCCCAACCGTGACGGACGGCTCGGCAACGGCGTCGGTCTCGACACGCCGGCAGGTACCATCGAGGCGCTACGGGCAATGGCGCAGGCCGGCTATGTGACGGGTGATCTTCCCGAAGACGGTGATGCGTTGATGACGCATCTGATGGCCGGTCCGACCAATGCGGCAACCGATGGACGCGAGATCCGCGAGACACTTTCCCTGAAACAATACATGAGCTTCTTTGTATCTCTTCCAAGAAAGGTTCAGGAGGAGGTCACTGACCGCTGGGGTTCGCCGGAGAACGACCCGTTCTATCTGGAAGGGCGGTTCGCGTTGCCGCTTTCCCGCTTCGGCAATGTCATGGTCGGCATCCAGCCGGCGCGCGGCTACAACATCGACCCGAAGGAAAGCTATCATTCGCCGGACCTCGTGCCGCCGCACGGTTACTTCGCCTTCTATGCCTATCTGCGCCAGCAGTTCGATGCCCATGCGGTGATCCACATGGGCAAGCACGGCAATCTGGAATGGCTTCCCGGCAAGGCCCTGGCGCTTAGCGAGAGTTGCTACCCGGAAGCTGTCTTTGGCCCGCTTCCGCATCTCTATCCCTTCATCGTCAATGATCCGGGCGAAGGCACGCAGGCCAAGCGCCGCACCTCGGCGGTCATCATCGATCATTTGACGCCGCCGCTGACTCGTGCCGAAAGCTACGGACCGCTGAAAGACCTTGAGGCGCTGGTCGACGAATATTACGAGGCCGCCGGTGGAGATCCGCGCCGGCTGCGCCTGTTGAAGAAGCAGATCCTCGAACTGATCGCCGATATCGGGCTCGATCAGGATGCCGGCATTGCCAAGGGCGAGAGCGAGGACAAAGCGCT
Source organism: Rhizobium sp. (assembly GCA_003527225.1). The sequence continues at coordinate 26,883 of DPXQ01000029.1, read as the reverse complement.
CGAAAAGCTCGACGCCTATCTCTGCGACCTGAAGGAAATGCAGATCCGCGATGGTCTGCACATCTTCGGCCTGGCGCCGGAAGGCCGGCTGCTGACCGATCTGACGGTGGCGCTGGTGCGCGTGCCGCGCGGGCTGGGCGAGGGCGGTGACCGGAGTTTGCAGCGGGCGATTGCTGCGGATGCGGGGCTGCCTTTCGACCCTCTCGACTGCATCATGTCCGACCCGTGTACGGGTCCGCAACCCGCGGTCCTCGCCGATCTCACCGATGCCCCATGGCGCACCAAGGGAGACACCGTCGAACGCATAGAGATCCTTGCCGCGCGGTTGGTGGATGGCACCGCTTCCTGCCCCGCAGACTGGCGCCAAACCCGCGCCGTGCTCGATGAGATCGAAACCCGCCTCAAGCCGTCGATTATCCGCTCCGGTCCGGCCGAGATCGAAGGCCTGCTCACTGGCCTGTCCGGGCGCTTCGTACCGCCCGGTCCCTCCGGCGCGCCGACTCGTGGTCGCCCCGACGTTCTGCCGACCGGCCGCAATTTCTATTCGGTCGACAGCCGCGCCGTGCCGACCCCGGCCGCCTATGAGCTCGGCCGCAAATCCGCCGAATTGCTGATCGCGCGCTATGCACAGGACCATGGCGAGTGGCCGGTGTCGCTTGGGATCACCGCCTGGGGCACATCCAACATGCGCACCGGCGGCGACGATATCGCCCAGGCGCTGGCTCTGATCGGCGTCAAGCCGCTCTGGGACATGGCCTCGCGCCGCGTAACCGGCTTCGAAATACTGCCGCCGGCCGTCCTCAATCGGCCGCGCGTCGACGTGACGCTGCGCATCTCCGGCTTCTTCCGCGACGCTTTTCCTGAACAGATAGCGCTTTTCGATCGGGCGATCCGCGCGGTCGGTGCGCTCGACGAGGATGATGCCGACAATCCGCTTGCCGCCCGTATGCGGATCGAAACGGCGCGGCTAATCTCCGAAGGGTTCGAAGAGAAAGCGGCGGCGCGAAGGGCCGGCTATCGCGTCTTCGGCTCCAAACCCGGTGCCTATGGCGCAGGCCTGCAGGCGCTTATCGATGAGAAGGGCTGGGACAGCCGCGCGGATCTGGCCGAAGCCTATCTCGTCTGGGGCGGCTATGCCTATGGCGCCGGGGAGGAGGGCAGAGCCGAGCGCGGTCTGTTCGAAGAGCGCTTGAAGACAGTGCAGGCGGTTGTGCAGAACCAGGACAATCGCGAACACGACCTGCTCGACAGCGACGACTACTACCAGTTCGAGGGCGGCATGACGGCGGCCATCGAACATGTCTCCGGCAAGCGGCCATCCGTCTATCATAACGACCACTCACGGCCGGAAAGGCCCGTAGTCCGCAGCCTTGAAGATGAAATTGGCCGGGTTGTCCGGGCGCGTGTCGTCAATCCGAAATGGATCGATGGCGTTATGCGCCACGGCTACAAGGGCGCCTTCGAGATCGCCGCGACCGTCGACTACATGTTCGCCTTCTCGGCGACCACCGGCGCCGTGCGCGACCATCATTTCGAGGCGGTCTACCAGGCTTTCGTCATGGACGAGCGGGTGCGCGACTTCATGGCGGAGAAGAACCCGGCGGCGCTCGAGGAGATGTCGGCGCGGCTGATCGAGGCGATCGATCGCAGGTTGTGGACGCCGAAGAGCAATTCGGCGATGTTCGACCTTTCGCGGCTCGCTCGCGGCGGCGCCTGAAACGACAATTGGAGGATGACACCATGACCGACGAACTTTCCGGCGCCCCCCCCGAGGATCTCGCCCGTCACGCGGAAAAGATGGCCAAGAAAAAGGCCGCACGGCAAAAGATCATGGCCACCAAGACCGGCGAGAAGGGCCTTATCATCGTCCATACCGGCAAGGGCAAGGGCAAGTCGTCTGCCGCCTTCGGCATGATCTTCCGCCATATCGCTCACGGCAAGAAATGTGCGGTTGTGCAGTTCATCAAAGGCGCGATGTCGACCGGCGAGCGGGATCTGATCCTCAAGCATTTCTCCGATATTTGCGAATTCCACACCATGGGCGAGGGATTTACCTGGGAAACCCAGGACAAGGCGCGCGACATTGCCATGGCCAGGGCCGCCTGGGAAAAGGCCAAGGATCTGATCCGCGATCCGTCCAATTCCATGGTCCTGCTCGACGAGATCAATATTGCGCTTCGCTACGACTATATCGACATCGGCGAGGTCGTCGAATTCCTCAAGAACGAGAAGCCGCCGATGACGCATGTCGTATTGACGGGCCGTAACGCCAAGGACGAGTTGATCGAGATCGCCGACCTTGTGACCGAGATGGAACTGGTGAAGCACCCGTTCCGCTCCGGCATCAAGGCGCAGATCGGGGTAGAGTTTTAGCCAGCGTGGACGGGGGCGACCGGAACCTGCGGTGCTCAGTCTGCCGTACGTGTAAGCTCGCCGAGCCCGAATTCGTTCAGGTCGTCGATCTTGACCCGGATCGCCTTCCGGTCCGGTCCGATCTCGAACGCAATGGCAAAGGGCATCGCCGGCATCTCCGCATAGGGGCGATAGGTGAAGATGTCGCGGTCGAAATGGGTGAGAGGGAAAACCGACTTGCCATCCGGTCCAAGCCGGATTTCAAGCTGGCCGTTCGTCTCTGCGACGAAAGCTTGCCCGATATACGTGTTGGCGTAGGTTCCGGCGTAAGACGAAAGCGGAAGAGCCGATAGCGGTGCGGCCGGCGGCGTCCCGTAGCGCTTGACCGCAGCTTCAATCGCCGGCCCGAAGAGCTGATCATAGACTCCGTTCCAGTCGGTGAGCCATTCCCGTGTCGCCTGTCCCGCGACCACAAGGTCGAAGAATGTGTCTGCAAGCCCCTCGGGAGCACCGGTCGGGAAGGCGTTGGAAAGGACCGCGATCCCAAGTTGCTCTGCAGGAAGCAAATTGACGACAGTGCGTGCGCCATGGCTGAACGCTCCAGCGTGGCTCCAGATTTCACCGTAGCGGCCATAACCCACGTTCCACCCGAGACCATAGAAAGATGGGGTGCCGGTTACCGGGTTCTTGCCGTGTTGCATGTGCGGCACATGAGTCTGTGCGATGGCATCCACATCGATGAGTTGCTTGCCATTGTATTTTCCGTTGCCGAGTTGAAGGCGCATCCATTGAGCGAGATCCCGCGCGTTGGAACTGACACCGCCGGCAGGTGACTGCGGATCGGGGTCACGTTTGGCGAGTGCCTGCCATTTACCGTCGAGCCTTGCGTGGAGGGTGGCGCGGTTCGGGCGAGCGAGGAAGTCCGCATAACGCGAGCTGGTGGAGGACATGCCAAGCGGCTCATAGAGCTTGGCTGCGGCCGCATCCTCCCAGCTCATGCCTGCTGCTTTTGCCACCGCAACCGCGCCCTCGGTAAGGCCAAAATTGCTGTAGGAATAGCCCGAACGGAAGCTGCTCGACGGCTGGACCAGACGGAGTCGGTGGAGAATGTCGTCGCGGTCATAGCCGAGCCCTTCGAGTTCATTTCCGGCGCCTCCTGGCAGGCCGCTCCGGTGACTGAAAAGATCGCGTACAGTCACCTGCTCGGTCGGATAGGCTTCGTTGAGCTTGAACCTTGGGTCTATTTCCGCGATGCGCGTATCCCAACTCACCGCGCCCTCACCGATGATCGCTGCGGCGACTGTGGAAGCGAGCGGCTTCGAGAGCGAGGCTAGCTGGAACACGGTATCGGCATCGACCGGTCCGCTCTTGCCTTCTTCCCTGATGCCAAAGCCTTTCAGGTAAACCACCTCGTCCTGAAAGACGACGGCGATCGATAGCCCAGGAACCCCGTCGTTGTCCACGATCCGCCTGGCCATCTCCTCCAGCTTGGGGAGGGCTGCCATCACCTTCTCCTTTGTCACGGGCTCGAAGGGTTGTGCGTTGCCTGCATGTGACTCGATGGCCAGAAGCATCACCGGAAAGAACAGAAAACGGAAACCGGTGCAGCAAATGCTTTTGATTGTCCGCTCCATTGTCTTGATCATGTCTATTCCTCCTGCGGCGGTCACTCGACTATACACGAAACCTGTGACGTTTGCCGCATGGGCCCGCGTCGCCATGATCGGCGGTGGCGCGGTGCTGATCGCGGTCTTCTGACGCTGTTCAGGCGTTGAGGAGTGTCCGCAAGATTTCCGCCGAGGTCGGATTCGCCGGCAGGAAGGTTTCGAGCGTCAGCTCGGACAATTCGATGTCGGTCGCCGTGCCGAACACGCTGGTCATCGAAATCAGCGATAATTCACGGTCGCCGACCATTATTCGCAATGGCACGAAGAGATCTGCGAGCTGATCGCGCCCGACGGCTTGCATCAGCGGGTCGACGTAGAAGCTGTCCTCGGCAAAGGTCTCTGCGATCAGGGCCTTGCGCCTCGCTGCGTCGGTTTCGTTCCAGACGGCGACGTAGCGTTCGGCGAGCGTGTTGAAATCGGTCATGATGGTCACTCCTTCGGTTGCGCCTGTCTTGCAGGCACTCTGATCATCGGGCCGAAGCGACCGCAACTTCAATTACCTCGGAGATAAAGGAAAGGGCCTCAGACGCCCATCCAGACTCTCGCCGGATTTGCCGGATCGGATAGCAGTTTTATCGCAAGGGCGAGGCACGTGACGACGAGAAGCGGGCGGATGATCCGGGCGCCGTTCTTCATCGCCAGCTTCGAGCCGGCCTGGGCGCCGAGGAACTGACCGAGGCCCATCAGAAGGCCGACCTTCCATAGGACGACGCCGCTCGCCAGGAAGACGAGGAAGGCGCCAGCATTGGAGCCGAGATTGAGAAGCTTGGTGTGGGCGGTCGCCTTCAGCATGCCGAAGCCGGCAAGCGACACGAAGGCCAGCATGAAGAAGGACCCAGTGCCCGGTCCGAATATGCCGTCATAGAAGCCGATCAGCGGCACGAAGGTCATTCCGAAGACAAAGTGGCTTATACGGCGGTGGCGGTCGTCGTCGCTGAGGCTTGGCTTGAGCGCGAAATACAGCGCGATTGCCACCAGCAGGAACGGCAGAAGGACGCGAAGGACTTCCGTCGGAACGATCGTCGCCATTACCGCGCCCACAGCGCCTCCGAACACGGCCATGGCCGCCATCGGCAATTGGGCCTTGAGATCGACATGGCCTTTGCGCGCATAGGCGATCGTCGCCGAGGCGGCGCCGAATTGTGATTGGAGCTTGTTGGTGCCGAGCGTTTCCAGGGGAGGGATGCCGGCAATCAGCATGGCCGGAATTGTGATCAACCCGCCACCGCCGGCAATCGAGTCGATGAACCCGGCAACGAAAGCGGCGATGAAAAGCAGAAGGAGCGCATGAAAGGCGAGATCGGTCACGAAACGACTCAAGGTGGATGGATGGAGCAGATTGCACTCTTGCACCAGTGCAATGCGGGCGACAACCGGCTTGCCGATGCTTGACAACGTCCAAATGGCCGATCTGCCGCATCCTCCACATATTCCGGCGCAATCCGGTTTGACCGTATCCTCCTGCTCCGCTAAACCTCTGCCCAATGTGCGACGGCGCCTGTTTGACAGGCTGGAAATAGTCCGGTGCGGCCGACCCAAGTCGGGGGCCAAGTCCGGAGCTGTCCCAATGGCCGCAGAACCTTTTCAGGTTCTGGCGCTTCGTACATGACGTTCTGACGAAGCAGGGAGGCCGGAAAATGGCTGAAAAACTAGGGATAATGGTGTGCGGCCACGGCAGCCGCAATCAGAACGCGGCGCGGGAATTCGCCGTCATCGCCGAAGCGCTGCGCGCCAGAAACCCCGACATGCCGGTCGAATACGGCTATCTCGAATTCTGCAATCCCGTGATTTCGGCGGGGCTGGACAGGCTGCGGGAGCAGGGGGTGACGCGGGTGCTGGCCATTCCCGGCATGCTGTTTGCCGCCGGTCATGCCAAGAACGACATTCCCTCTGTGCTCAACACCTATCAGGCGCAGAATCCGGGCATGGTCATCAATTATGGCCGAGAACTCGGCATCGACCTGAAGATGATCCGCGCCGCCGGCGACCGGATACAAGAGGCCGTCAACGAGGCGAACGAAACCCTCGGTTTCGTCGACAAGCATGATACGCTTCTGATGGTCGTCGGGCGTGGTTCTTCCGATCCGGATGCCAATTCCAATGCCACCAAGGTGATGCGCATGCTCTGGGAAGGCATGGGTTTCGGCTGGGGCGAGACCTGCTATTCGGGCGTGACCTTTCCGCTCGTTGAGCCGGGGCTGACGCACGCCGCCAAGCTCGGCTACAAGCGCATCATCGTCTTCCCGTATTTCCTCTTCACCGGCGTGCTGGTGAAGCGCATCTATTCCTACACTGACGAAGTGGCGGCGCGCCATCCGGATATCCAGTTCGTGAAGGCGAGCTACCTTAACGACCACCCGCTGGTGCTCGACGCCTTCCAGGAACGCGTGAAGGAAATTCTCGAAGGTGCGGCGGTGATGAACTGCCAGATGTGCAAATACCGCGAACAGGTGCTGGGCTTCGAGGCCGATATCGGCCAGCCGCAGGAAAGCCATCACCACCACGTCGAAGGCATCGGCGGCGGTCTGGAAGACTGTCCGTGCAAGGGCGATTGCGATGCGTCGTGCCGCGATCCCGAGTTCTGCAAGGAACATGGTCTACCCTGGACGCCGGTCCATTCCCATGCCGAGCCGAACGAACTCGAACCGGCCTTCGACTATGCGCCATCGACGGCGCTCGGCGGCAAATACGGTCACCTGATGAACGCGGCGCCCGATGCCGAACTCGACGCCGTGATGAACGCGCCGTCGAGCGGCAAGCCGCATGTCCATGAACACGGCCCGAACTGCGGCTGCGGCCATCATCACGGTCATGACCATGACCACCATCATGGCAACGATCATGATCACCATGGCCATGAACATCGCCACGGTCACAGGCATGACCACGATCATTCCCATGGTCACAGCCACGACCATGGGCACCATCACGCACCGTACCCGCATGCGGATCATCCGCTCGGTCCGAACTCGATGAAGAAGAAGTGAAGCTCCTTGGACCCTCTCGAATACATCCGCGAGCCCGCCGAGATCTACCGCCAGTCCTTTGAGACGATCCGGCGGGAGGCCGATCTGTCGCGGTTTTCGGGTGGGATGGAGGCTCTGGCGATCCGTTTGATCCATGCCTGCGGCATGACGGATCTCGCAGATGACGTCACGTTCTCGCCTGGTGCCTATGAAGCGGGAGCATCCGCGCTCCGGTCCGGCGCGCCGGTGCTCTGTGACGCGGAAATGGTCCGGCATGGCGTGATCCGCCGTTTGCTTCCCGCAGAAAACGATGTGATCTGCCTGCTCAATGACGAGCGTGTTCGGCCGAGGGCGATAGAGATCGGCAACACCCGTTCGGCGGCTCAGGTCGATCTCTGGGATGAAAAACTGGCCGGTGCAGTGGTTGCGATCGGCAACGCGCCGACGGCTCTGTTCCGGCTTCTCGAACGGTTCGATGCCGGCGCTCCTAAGCCGGCCCTCATCCTCGGCTTTCCGGTCGGTTTTGTCGGCGCTGCGGAATCGAAGCAGGCGCTGATCGCTGATCCGCGCGGTGTGTCTTACATCGCAGTGCGCGGGCGCCGTGGCGGTTCGGCCATGGCGTCGGCCGCGGTCAACGCTCTTGCGGGAGGGCTCGGCGCCAATGAGTAAGCCCTGGCTCACCATCATCGGTATCGGCGATAACGGTCTTGCAAGCCTGACGCCGGAAGCGCAGGCCGTGCTCTGGCAGGCGGAAACCGTCGTCGTTGGCGAACGCCTTGAAACCGTTCTGCAGGGCGGCGCGCTACCGGGCCTGAAGCGCATTCTCAACTGGGGTGCGGGATTTCGCGAGACGCTCGACGAGGTCTTGAAGCTGCGCGGCACGCCAGTGACGGTTCTCGCCACCGGCGACCCGATGCATTTCGGTATCGGCGCGACGCTACGCCGATATGTCGAGCCCGAGGAAATGCTCGTCCTGCCGTCTCCCTCGGCTTTCTCGCTCGCTGCGGCAAGGCTCGGCTGGCCGCTGCAGTCGGTCGCGCAGATATCCCTGCATGGGCGTCCGCTTGCACATCTCAGCCGGCATATCCTGCCGCGCGCCCGCATCCTGGCGCTGACGTCCGGTTCCGACACCGTCTACAAGGCGGCGGCACTTCTCGTCGAACGCGGCTTCGGCGCTTCAATGGTCAGTGTGCTGGAACATCTGGGCGGCGCGGAGGAACGCGTCCTTGCGATGACTGCCGAAGACATTGTCAGAGTGCGTCCGGCGTTGTCGGAGTTCAATACGCTTGCCATCGACTGTGCATGGGATGGCCCGCTCCTTTCTCCAATGCCCGGCCTTCCCGACGAGGCCTTCCATCATGACGGCCAATTGACCAAGCGCGAGGTGAGGGCGGTGACGCTTTCGCTGTTGGCACCCTTTCCGAACGCATTGCTCTGGGATGTCGGCGCCGGCTGCGGTTCGATCGCGATCGAGTGGATGCGCTCGGGCATGGGCACGCAGGCGATCGCCATCGAGGCCAAAGTTGAACGCGTAGCAATGATCCGCGCCAATGCCGAAGGTCTCGGCACTCCGGACCTGCACATCGTCGAGGCGGGAGCGCCTGAAGGGCTGGAAGGGCTGGACACGCCCGACGTCGTCTTCATCGGCGGCGGACTGACGCATGCCGGCGTGTTCGAAGCCTGCTGGGAGACGCTTGCGGCTGGCGGCAGACTTGTTGCCAATGCCGTGACAATCGAAGGCGAAGCGAGATTGGTTCACCTGCGCAGCCACTACGGCGGTGAACTCACCCGCATTTCGGTTGCGCGCGCCGCGCCGGTCGGGCGCTATTTCGGCTGGAAGTCGCTAATGCCGGTGACGATCTGGGCGGTGACGAAGGGGCAGAACCAATGACCGGCAAACTCTATGGCCTCGGCCTCGGCCCCGGCGACCCGGAACTGATCACGCTGAAAGCCCATCGCATCCTGACGAGCGCTCCGGTCATTGCCTATCCGGCGCCCGATACCGGCCCGAGCTTCGCCCGCCAGATCGCCGCCCCCTATCTGAAATTCCACCAGGTGGAAGTGCCGATCGTCGTGCCGATGCGGATCGAGCGTTTTCCTGCGCAGGAAATCTACGACGAAGCGGCCCAGACGCTGTCCCACCATCTGGACGCCGGCCTCGAAGTCGCCGTGCTGTGCGAGGGCGATCCGTTCTTCTACGGCTCCTTCATGTATCTGTTCGAGCGCCTTTCCGGCCGCTACGAGACAGAGATCGTGCCGGGCGTCTCCTCGATGATGGCGGCGGCCGCCGCTCTCGGTCGGCCGCTTGCGGCGCGCAACGATGTTCTGAGCGTCATTCCTGGACCGCTCGACGACGTGACGATGCGGTCGAGGATCGAACAGGCGGACGCCGTCGCGATCATCAAGGTCGGTCTCCATTTCAACAGGATACGGGCGCTTCTTGAGAAGATGGATCTGGTTGGAAGCGCCGGTTATCTCGAGCGCGTCAGCCTTGCCGAACAGCGCGTTCTGCCCCTTTCCGAAGTGACGGAAGATGCTGCGCCGTATTTTTCGATGATCCTGATCTACAAGGGCGGGGAGGGTTGGAATGCCGCGCTCACGGCCGCAACGGAATGACCCCATGACTCTCGCATCACAACCCGTCGTCGTCATCCTATCTGGGGCGAGCCGATTGCTTGGCCGTAAGATTGCCGATGCAATTGACGGCGAACTCCACGGTGCAAGCGCCCGGACCTCGGATGTCGATTTGGCTTTCGTTGAGGCGAAGTCACATTTGACGACGCTCTTCTCCGCCGGACGGCCTTTAATCGCCGTGATGGCGTCGGGCGCGCTGATCCGCATTCTGGCGCCGGTGCTTGCAGATAAACAGACCGAGCCGCCTGTCATCGCCGTATCCGAGGACGGGGCCTCGGTCGTGCCGCTGCTGGGCGGGCATCACGGCGCCAACGATCTCGCGCGGATGATTGCTCATGCACTCGGCGCCCATGCCGCAGTCACCACCGCCGGCGATCTCAAATTCGGCGTGGCGCTCGATGCGCCTCCTGATGGCTATGTGCTGGCCAATCCCGAACATGCCAAGGCTGTCATGGCCGAGCTGGTGGCGGGGGCCGATGCCAAGCTGAAGGGGGAAGCCGACTGGCTCACCTCCTCGCGCATTCCCCTTTCCGACGATGGCACGGTTACGCTGACCGTCACCGACAAGCCCAAAAGCGCCAGTCCGCTCGAATTGGTTTATTGTCCGAAGACGCTGGTGCTGGGCATGGGTTGTGAACGCCATGCGTCGGGCGAGGAAGCGATCGCGCTGGCCGAGCAGGCGTTCGCCAGCAGTGGCTTTGCCCGTGAAAGCCTGAGCTGTGTCGCCTCCATCGACGTCAAGGCCGATGAAACCGCGATCCATGCCGTGGCCGATCATTTCGGCGTGCCGGCCCGCTTCTTCATTGCGGCGCGGCTTGAAGAGGAAGCGCCCAGGCTGCAGAACCCGTCGGACGTCGTCTTTGCCGAGGTCGGCTGCCACGGTGTGGCCGAAGGAGCTGCCCTTGCCGGCGTCGGCCCGTCCGGCGACCTCGTCTTCCCTAAAATCAAATCGAAAGGGGTGACCGCCGCGATCGGACGCAGCCTGGCGCCCATTGATCCGACCACGGTCGGCCGTGCGCGTGGTACGCTCTATGTCGTCGGCATCGGTCCGGGCGCCGACCAGTGGCGCTCGCCGGAGGTCTCGGCCATGGTTGCCGCCTCCACCGATCTGGTCGGCTATTCGCTCTATCTCGATCTGCTCGGTCCGCTCACCAAGGGCAAGACGCGGCACGACTTTGACCTCGGCAAGGAAGAGGCGCGCGTCGTCCATGCCATGGAGCTCGCGGGCGAGGGCAGGACCGTCGCTCTGGTCTGCTCGGGAGATGCCGGCATCTATGCCATGGCGACGCTGGTGTTCGAGCTGTTCGACAAGGGCGGTATTTCAGATGCCGCCAGCCGCATCGAGGTGCAGGTCTCTCCCGGTATTTCGGCGCTGCAGGCCGCCGCTGCCCGCATCGGCGCGCCGCTCGGCCACGACTTCTGCACCATTTCGCTGTCCGATCTCTTGACCCCCTGGGAACATATCCAGCGCCGGGTGAAGGCGGCGGGCGAGGGCGATTTCGTCATCGCCTTCTACAATCCGGTGTCGATGAAGCGCCGCACCCAGCTGGCTTATGCCCGCGACACTCTGCTGGTTTATCGGCCCTACAACACCCCGGTCATTCTCGCCACCAATCTCGGCCGCCCAGGAGAGCATGTCCGCACCGTGCCGCTCGGCGAGTTGAATGTAGATGACGTCGACATGCTGACCGTCGTCGTGGTCGGCTCCTCGGAAAGCCGGACCGTGACGACCGGCGACGGCAAGACCTGGGTCTACACGCCGCGCGGCTATTCGGGAAAGTCGGATACGGGCATGAAAAGCGAGGATGCGAAATGACCGTCTATTTCATCGGTGCCGGCCCCGGCGCGCCTGACCTCATCACCGTGCGTGGCCTCAGGCTCATCGAGCGCTGCCCGGTCTGCCTCTATGCCGGCTCGCTGGTGCCCGAGGAGATCGTCGATGCCGCCCCCGAAGGGGCGATCGTCAAGGATACCGCGCCCATGCACCTCGACGCGATCGTCGCCGACATGGAGGCGGCCCATGCCCGTGGCGAGGATGTCGCCCGTGTCCATTCCGGCGACCCGTCGATCTATGGCGCGATCGCCGAACAGATGCGACGGCTCGATGGCCTCGGCATCCCCTATGACGTCGTGCCGGGCGTGCCGGCCTTTGCCGCAACCGCCGCCCGCCTCAAAACGGAACTCACGCTGCCCGAGATCGCCCAGACCGTGATCGTGACCCGCACCGAGATGAAGGCGTCCTCGATGCCAGAATTCGAGACGCTGGAGATCCTTGGGCGTTCACGGGCGACGCTCGCCATCCACCTGTCGATCCGCAACCTCACCCATATCCGCGATACGCTGACGCCCTATTACGGAGAGGATTGCCCGGTGATCATCGCCTATCGCGCGACCTGGCCGGACGAACTCCTGATCCGCACGACGCTGAAGGACATGGCCGAGGAGGTGCGCAAGGCGAAGATCACCCGCACCGCCCTCATCATGGTCGGCAAGGTGTTCGGCCATGTCGAATTCCGCGACAGCGACCTTTATAACTCCCAGTTCAGTCACGTGCTCAGGAACGTCGGGAAGAAGAAGAAAGCCGTGGCGCGATAAGCTGACGCCGCTGAGGCAACGCCGACATTGCCCTTTCGGTATACGCGGCTAAGCTGCAACGATCCGAGCCGGATTACTGCAACGAAACAGTCCAGGAAAAACATGAAGCACAAGGTCATTTTCGATACGGATCCCGGCGTCGACGACGCCATGGCGCTGCTCTTCCTCCACCATCATCACGAGATCGATCTTGTCGGGATCACCACCGTCTTCGGCAATGCGACGATCGAGACGACGACGCGCAATGCGCTGTTTCTGAAGCGCGAATGGAAGATCGACACGCCTGTCGCCCGCGGCGCCGGCGAGACCTTCATCCCGCATCGCACCAGCCACGAGCCGCCGAAATTCATCCACGGCGACGACGGGCTGGGCAATATCGGCGTGCCGGATGTCATCGACCTGCCGCTCGACCCGCGCCCGGCCCATCGTTTCATCATCGAGACGATCCGCGCCAATCCAGGCGAAGTGACCCTGGTCGCGGTCGGCCGCATGACCAACCTCGCCAATGCGCTCAAGGAAGATCCGGGCATCGTCGAACTGGTCAAGGAGGTCGTCATCATGGGCGGCGCCTTCGACGTGAACGGCAATGTGACGCCGGCGGCCGAAGCCAATATCCACGGAGACCCGGAAGCCGCCGACGTGGTCTTCACCGCAAACTGGCCGGTGGTGATCGTCGGCCTGGACGTCACGACGCAGACCGTGATGACCCGCCAGCAGCTCGCCGACATCCGCGACGCGGCGGGCTCGAGCCGCGCGCGCCTGCTGTTCGACCTGTCGCAATTCTACATCAAGTTCTACGAGAGCCGTGTGCCGGATGGAATGGTCGTGCATGACAGCTGCGCCTGCGCCTATGTTGTCGCGCCGCACCTGTTCAAGACGCGATCCGGCTCGGTCCGCGTGGTCTGCGGCGGCATTGCCGACGGCCAGACCATCCAGAAGCCGGACTATATGCGCTTCGGCCCGAGCGTCTGGGACCACCTGCCGAGCCAGAAGATCTGCACCGGCATCGATCCGGTCGGTGTGCTGAAGCTGATCCACGACACGATCGTGTCGGTCAGGGAAGACTGATCAACTCTGACCCTGCACGGGTTCCGTCGGCCTTCCGATCATGATGACCGGCAGGCCCAGTCTTTGCGCGGCCATGATCTTTCCGTAGCCCGCGGCACCGCCGGAATTGCGGCAGACGAGATGGGTGATCGCATGATCCCGCAACAATGCTGTTTCCTCTTCGGGGCTAATGCTCGGCTTGCCGACGACAAGCTCGGAGCTTGCGAAGGCCGGCGGCACTTCCGGCGGGTCGACCATGCGGACGACGAAATGGCAATCCGTCCGGGTTTCGAACGCCGACAGGTGCTGCCGTCCCAGCGCCAGGAAGACATGGGCGCCCGCAGGCAGGGCGGCGGCGGCCTCATCGAGCGTCCGTACCTCGATCCAGGTGTCGCCGGGTTGCCTTTGCCAGACGGGGCGCTCCGGCCGTTCGAGCGGGACGGCCGCCACAGCGCAGGCAAGCCGGGCGTTTTCCGAGATCTGGCTTGCGAAGGGATGCGTCGCGTCGATCACCTTAGTGATGCCGTTCTCGGCGATGTAGCGTGTCAGTCCTTCTACCCCCCCGAAGCCGCCGATGCGAACCTCTCCGGCGAGAGGCGCCGGATGGACGGTACGACCCGCCAGCGAAGTGATCACGTCTGTATCGCCTTGCGCCACGAGCCGTGCGGCCAGATCCGCCGCCTCCGCCGTGCCGCCGAGGATCAGGATCCTTGCCCTGTCATTACCCCGCGCGGCCAATGATCTTGCCCTTCCTGTCGGTCACGATCACATCCACCGTGACGGGAGCGTCGCGCAGCGTGGCGGTTGCCGTTTTCCGCGCTCCTGCGGCCACAGCCGGAGCCAGGTCTATGCCATATTCTTTAGCTATTTCATATATTTCCAGCGCAGTGTTCGCAGATTGAATCCGCTTGCTTAGAGCTTGAGTGAGTTTGTCTTCTGCAATCAGGGATTCCAGGAATTTATTGTCAACCTGGCTGCGGGAGGAATGCAGATCGAGCGCCCCTTGAGCGAGCTTCGTCATCTTGCCGAAGCCACCGGCAATGGTGAGCCGCGGGACAGGGTGGACGCGCAGGTATTTCAGCAGGCCGCCGGCAAAGTCGCCCATGTCGAGAAGTGCACCCTCGGGGAGGTGATAGAGTTCCCGAGCTGTCTGTTCAGACGTCGAGCCGGTCGCTCCCAGGACGTGGGTCAGGCCTTCGGCGCGGGCGACGTCGATGCCGCGATGGATGGAATGGATCCACGCCGCGCAGGAAAACGGATGGACGATGCCCGTCGTCCCGAGGATCGACAATCCGCCCAGAATGCCAAGGCGCGGGTTCCAGGTCTGCTTTGCGATTTCTTCGCCGCCGGGGATCGATATGGTGATCTCGAGGTCGGCGGGAAGACCATGTTCGGCGCAAAGCGCCTCGGCCTCCGCAGTCATCATGGCGCGCGGGACGGGATTGATGGCCGGTTCGCCGACGCCGATCGGAAGACCTGGCTTCGTGACTGTTCCGACGCCGTCGCCGGCGGCAAAGCGGATACCGCTTCCGGGCCGCAAAGGACGCACCATCGCGACTACGGTCGCCCCATGGGTCACATCCGGATCGTCACCGGCATCCTTGACGATGCCGGCCATGGCATAGCCTTCTCCGAGGCTTTCGAACGCGAGCGCAAACGCGGGCTCCTGTCCGCGTGGAAGGCGGATGCTCACGGGATCGGGAAACTCTCCGGTCGTGAGTGCGGTCAGCGCCGCCTTCGTGGCCGCGGTCGCGCAGGCGCCGGTCGTCCAGCCGCTGCGGAGCGGACCTTCCGGCTTGCTGCGGTTTTCCGGGCCGGCATTCTCTTCGGTTGGTTCGTGGTCGGCGTCGTCGTTCATGCCTCCCTTATAGGCGAGTGGCGCGGCCTTCGAAAGCGGCAGGTCGAGGGATTGCGCGATTGCAATTTCGTCGCGCCGGGCATAGAGCAGGACAATGACTGAAGCTCCCTTTTCGCATCTGCCGTCGATCGCGCCCGGCCATGTCTGGCTGGTGGGTGCTGGTCCGGGCGATCCCGGGCTTTTGACGCTGCTGGCGGCAAAGGCGCTGGGGGAAGCAGACGTCGTCGTCCACGATGCGCTGGTCAATGAGCACTGCCTGGAGCTGGCGCGTCCCGGTGCGCTTGTCGAATATGCCGGCAAACGCGGCGGCAAGCCCTCCGCGCAACAGCGCGATATATCGCTGCGCCTCGTGGAGCTTGCGAAATCGGGCTTGCGGGTTCTGCGCCTGAAGGGTGGGGACCCCTTCGTGTTTGGCCGTGGCGGCGAGGAAGCCCTGACGCTGATCGAGCATGGCATACCGTTTCGCATCGTTCCGGGAATTACCGCAGGTATCGGTGGGCTCGCCTATGCGGGCATTCCGGTTACCCATCGCGAGATCAATCATGTGGTCACCTTCCTCACGGGACATGATTCCTCCGGCCTCGTTCCGGACCGCATCGATTGGGAAGCCATCGCGAAGGGATCGCCTGTAATCGTCATGTATATGGCGATGAAACACATAGGCCGGATCAGCGCCCAACTGATTGCGTCCGGCCGTTCGGCGGACGAGCCCGTCGCTTTCGTCTGCGACGCAGCGACACCGTCACAGAAGGTGATTGAGACAACACTCGGCCAAGCCGAGAATGCAGTCGTCGCGTCGGGCATCGAGCCGCCGGCGATCGTGGTCGTCGGAGAGGTGGTGCGGTTGCGGCCATCGCTCGACTGGCTGGGCGCGCTTTCGGGGCGGGCGCTGGTCCCCGATCCGTTTGTCGATCGCGATCGGAAGGAGCGGGCATGAGCGGATTGATGATCGCGGCGCCCTCGACCGGATCGGGCAAGACGACGGTAACGCTTGGGCTTCTGCGTGCGCTGAGGAACAAGGGACATGCCATTGCGCCCGGCAAGGCGGGGCCGGACTATATCGACCCGGCGTTTCATGCCGCCGCCAGCGGCGAGATCTGCCTCAATTTCGATCCCTGGGCGATGCGGCGGGAGCTCCTGCTCGCCAATGCGGCCCTCCACAGGTCCGGCGGCAAGGATCTCGTGATCGAGGCGATGATGGGGCTTTTCGACGGCGCCGCCGACGGACGCGGATCGGCCGCCGACCTCGCCTCCATCCTCGGGCTTTCCGTGCTGCTGGTGGTCGATTGCGCCAAGACATCCCATTCGATTGCGGCGCTCGTCAGCGGATTCGCCAATTACCGCGTCGATACCCGTATCGTCGGCGTGATCCTCAACCGGGTCGGAAGCGACCGGCACGAAGCCATGCTGCGCGATGCCATGGCGTCCATCCGCATGCCTGTTTTCGGCGTGATCCGGGCGGAAAAGGCACTCGAATTGCCGGAGCGTCACCTCGGTCTCGTGCAGGCAGGCGAGCATGGCGCGCTCGAAAGCTTCATCGACAGGGCCGCCGAGATGATTGCCGGCGCCTGCGACATCGACGCCTTGATCCGGACGGCGCGTCATATTCCGGACCGGACATCGCAAGCCAATATCGCCCGGCTCATGCCGATCGGGCAGAAGATCGCCGTGGCGCGCGACAACGCGTTCGCCTTTTCCTACGAGCATATGCTGTTCGGCTGGCGCCGGCGCGGGGCGGAAATCAGCTTTTTCTCTCCGCTTGCCGATGAGGTGCCCGCAACGGACGCCGATGCCGTCTATCTTCCGGGCGGCTATCCCGAACTTTTCGCGGGACAGATCGCGGCGGCGGAAACCTTCCGGGCCGGTATGCTGGCGGCAGAAGCGCGTGGGGCGCGCATCTTCGGCGAGTGTGGCGGCTACATGGTGATGGGCGACATGCTGATCGACGGCGGCGGGGAGAGCCACCGGATGCTCGGCCTCTTGCCGTTGGTGACGAGTTTCGCCACGCGCCGGCGTCAGCTTGGCTATCGGCGGGTGCGCCCGCTCGGCAACTCCTTCTTTGCCGCGCCGATGACGGCGCATGAATTTCACTACGCGACAATCGTCTCGGAGGGCGCGGGGGACCGGCCGTTCGCCGCCGAGGATGCGCTTGGCAATTCGCTTGGCGACGTTGGCCTGCAGCGGGGAAACCTTGCTGGCTCCTTCATCCACCTGATCGATATCCGCGGCGAGACCGCATGACAGCGGCGATTGTCCATGGCGGCGGCATCAGCGCGGCGGCGGCCCGATATGGCGGCCGGGTGGAAGACTGGCTCGACCTGTCGACCGGACTCAACCCTTGTCCTCCAGCCGTTCCTCCGATCGCACCCGAGGCCTGGCATCGGTTGCCAGATCGGCATCTCGAACATTCGGCGCGCCTTGCCGCGCGTGATTTCTACCGTTCCGGCACCATCCTGCCACTTCCCGTTCCCGGTACCCAGTCGGCGATCCAGCTTTTGCCGCGGCTTGTCGACCCTGGCCGCCGCGTCGCCATCCTGTCGCCGACCTATGGCGAATACGGCCGCGTCTTTGCGCTGAACGGCTATGCGGTCGATGCAATCGGTGATCTTTCGCAAGCCGGGCCTGAGCATGCATTGGCGGTCGCGGTTAATCCGAACAATCCGGACGGACGTATACACTCCCTGGTTGAACTGAAAGCGACCGCTGGGCGGCTTGCAGGGCAGGGCGGGTTCCTGATCGTAGACGAGGCATTTGCCGATTGCACGCCGGAGACCAGCATCGTGAACCTGGTGGAGGAAATGCCGGGCCTCGTCGTCTTCAGGTCCTTTGGCAAGTTCTTCGGCATGGCCGGCGTGCGGCTCGGTTTTGTCGTGGCGCAGGATCGCATCCTTGAGCGGATCGCCGATTGGCTTGGTCCCTGGGCCGTTTCGGGTCCGGCGCTTGCGATGGCCGCCACTCTCATGGCGGGGGACACGAATGGTTTGCGCGAGCGGATCGCCGAGAGGCGGATGGCGCTTGATCGGGTTCTCTCCAATGCCGGTCTGGTTATCGCGGGCGGAAGCCCGCTATTCGCCCTGGTGGAGGATCCAAAGGCGAGCGATCTGCATGACCATCTCTGCCGATCGTATATCCTGACCCGGAAATTCGACTACGCACCCGCATGGCTGCGCATCGGGCTGGCGCCCGATGCTCGGGCTGATGGGCGTCTGGCGCAAGCGCTTGGCTCGTGGGAACGGATATGAATACCGAAATCCTCGCCATCCTGCTCCTTGCATTGATCCTCGACCGGATCGTTGGCGATCCGCCATGGCTCTGGTCGCGCCTGCCGCATCCGGTGACGGTCTTTGGTGCGGCGATTGCCTACTTGGACCGCCGGTTGAACGGGGACGATCTGGCAGGTCCGGCCCGGCGCCGCAACGGCGTCATCGCCATCATGGCATTGCTGATCTTTAGCGTTCTGGCGGGCGTCTTGCTGCACGGCCTCTTTGCGGCTCTCGGCGTATACGGTTTCTTCCTCGAGGTTGTTCTCGTTGCGGTCTTCCTGGCGCAGAAGAGCCTGAGCGACCACGTCGCCGCGGTTGCGTCGGGGCTCCGGTCCGGGGGGATCGAGGGCGGGCGCAAGGCGGTCTCATTGATTGTCGGACGTGATCCCCAATCGCTCGACGAGGGTGGCGTCTGCCGCGCCGCGATCGAAAGCCTCGCCGAGAATTTCGCAGACGGGGTCGTAGCACCCGTTTTTTGGTACGCCGTGGCGGGCCTTCCCGGTATCCTTGCCTACAAGATGCTCAATACCGCCGATTCAATGATCGGTCATCGAAACGAGAAGTACGTTGATTTCGGGTGGGGCTCGGCGCGGCTCGACGATCTCGCCAACTGGCCGGCGGCGCGCCTTTCGAGCCTTTTGATCGCCGCCGGGGTCTATTGGCGCGAAGATTGGACGCGCGCGCGCCGGTCGCTTTCAGTAGCGTTGCGCGACAGCGGCCTCCATCGTTCGCCTAACTCCGGCTGGCCCGAGGCGGCCATGGCGGGCGGGCTCGATATCCGCCTTGCCGGACCTCGCATCTATGCCGGACGACTGGTGAGCGAGCCGATGATCAACGGGGCAGGGCGGACGAACGCAACAGCGATCGATATCGATGAGGCAATCGGCATTTTCCACGCCGGCTGCACGGCGCTTACCTTGATCCCCGCCGTCTTGCTTCTCTTCGCCCAGTTCGTATAGGCGGCGCGGAAGAGGATTTTTCGGACCGCAACGTTTAACCGGTTGTTTGCTTTCCGTTTTAATCGAAAAGAGTATTATACCTGATAGAACCTTTGGAAGGTTGCGCGAGACAACCTTAGAAACAAGGGGGGAAATCATGCGCAAGTTGCTTTTGGTTGCTTTCGCTTTCTTGTCGCTTCAATTCCACGTGCTGCCTGCGGAGGCGGGCACGATCATTGCGAGAATCAATCTGTCCAAGCAGACGATGACGGTCTCGCAGAATGGAATCGTGACCTATCGATGGAAAGTGTCCACTGCTCGCAAGGGCTATGTGACGCCGACGGGCAGCTTCACCGCCAAATGGTTGTCCCGGTACCACCGTTCGCGCAAGTACGACAATGCGCCGATGCCCTATGCCATCTTCTTCAAGGGCGGATATGCGGTGCATGCGACCTACGACTTGAAGCGTTTGGGGCGACCGGCCTCGCATGGTTGCGTGCGCCTGCATCCCGACAATGCGGCGCGTCTTTTTTCGCTTGCGAAGGCCAATGGTCTCAGCAACACGAGATTCATCATCAGCCGCTGAAGGCGATCAGCAATCCGATAGTCTTTGTGGCATAGATGCGCGTGGGGGGCGTGAGGTCAGTCGTTGCCGGCGATGTAGCGCAGCCGGTTCAGGTCGGGAACGGTCACGTGCCGGTTATTCTCGATGATGACGATGCCTTCTTTCCTCAGCTTGGTCATCTGGCGGCTCACCGTCTCGATAGTCAAACCGAGAAAATCGGCGATGTCGGCCCGCGACAACGGCAGGTCGAAGGTTCGCATCTGGGAATTCTCGGGGTCGATATGGGTCGCGATGAGGTAAAGGAAGCTTGCGACCTTTTCCTGCGCGGTCTTTCGCCCGAGCGTCAGCATCCAGTCGCGGGCCTCGTCGAGTTCCTTCAGGGATTGGGCATGCAGCAAGCGTTCGAAATCTGGAACTTCGCTGACGATCCGGTCGATCAATGCGCGCGGAAAGGTGCAGATCTCGGTTTCGGTCGCGGCCTCTGCGGTAATCGTGCTCTCGTACTGATGGGGGCGGCCCAGAAAATCGGGTGCGAACTGGAGGCCCACGATCTGCTGACGCCCGTCGGCCATCATCTTGGAGAGCTTCACGACGCCCTTGAGAATATTGCTGTAGGTTGCAACCTGTTCGCCCTGACCGATAACTTCGTTACCGGCCTCCACCCTGCGGCGCGACGAATGCTTGTTGAGCTCCATGAGCTGCGCCACGCTCAGGCTGGCACATACACCACCATTGCGTGCTTCGCAGAACTTGCAAACGGCTGGCCCTTCGCATTCGAGGCCATTTCTCTTCTGAGCATCCATAGTGTCACCCGGTCCCATCTGCCTGTAGTTTCCTGTCCCGCGTTCCGGAATTTGGAAACCCCGTTCATACCCGAATGGTGCCAAGCACCGACCAGACTTCTATGATCCAAATCTATCAGTAAATTGATCGAAGTCAAAGGCTGCGGTGCGTTCTGGGGTTATCAAACAAGCAATTTCTCTTTCGAAGATTGCGGTGAAACCAATGCAAGATAGCCTGCTGGTCAAGTATTCGGGTGCGGTGCCACGCTACACGAGTTATCCGACGGCGCCACATTTTCACGATGGCATTGGCTGCGACATATATGCGCAATGGCTTCAAACGCTTGGCTCCGGCCAGGACCTATCCCTCTATATCCATATTCCCTATTGCGACCGGCTCTGCTGGTTCTGCGCCTGCCACACGAAACACACGCTGAAATACGAGCCGATCACTCTCTATCTCGAATCCCTCTACCGGGAGATCGCGCGCGTCGGCGAGCTCGTGGACCGTGGCGCGAAGGTCAGCGCCGTGCACCTCGGAGGCGGCTCTCCGACCATGCTGAAGCCGGACGACATGATCGCCTTGATGGCTGTCCTTCGTTCCGCGTTCAGCTTCCGCGACGATGCGGAAATCAGCGTTGAAATGGACCCGAACGATCTCGACGACGCTCGCTATGACGCCCTGGCCGCCATCGGAATGACGCGCGCCAGCCTCGGCGTGCAGGACTTCAACCCGACCGTGCAGAAGGCCATCAACCGGATACAGACCTTCGAGCATACGCGCAGCGTGGTCGAGGCGGTGCGGGCGAGGGGTGTGCGTTCCGTCAACTGCGACATTCTCTATGGTTTGCCGTATCAGACGCTCGAAACGCTCGAGGCGACGGTGCGGGATATCCTTTCGCTCTCGCCCGATCGAATCGCACTATTCGGATATGCGCATGTGCCGTGGATGAAGAAGCATCAGACAATGATCCCCGAGGATGCGCTTCCCGATGTCGGGATGCGCTTCCTTCAGATGACCCGTGCGGCCGAAATGCTGGTCGAAGCCGGTTACGAGGCTATCGGGATCGATCACTTCGCCAGGCCGGAGGACAAGCTGGCGATCGCCAGCCGGAGCGGGCGGCTGCGCCGCAACTTCCAGGGCTACACCGATGATGCCGCCGACGCGCTCATCGGTCTCGGCGCCTCGTCGATCGGGCAATTGCCCCAGGGCTATGTCCAGAACATGCCGGCGACCGGGGAATACCAGAAGCTTGCCGCCACCCAGGGTCTTGCCGTCGTCCGCGGGATAGCGCTTGGCGAGGACGACCGGTTGCGCGCCCATGTGATCGAGCAGCTAATGTGCCGCTTCGCCTTCTCGTTCAGCGAGGTGAGGGCGCTGTTTCCGGAGCTTGCCGAGACCGTGATTTCCGAGGCGAAGTTCTTCGCGACCGGCAACAGGGACGGCATCTGCGAAATCGATGGGGATGAATTCCGTATCACGGAGGCGGGCAGGCCCTTTGCGCGTAGCGTGGCAGCCGTGTTCGACAGTTACCTGGCCTCCGGCAAGGGCCGGCATTCGATTGCTGTTTAGGCAACACTTTGACGTCAATTTTGCAAAGGTCCAATCTGGGCATTGGCTTTTGAACGAGTTTTCCCTATGTGGAACTCTGATTTTGGACACATGAGGTAATTGGCGTGACCGCTACATTCGACAAAGTTGCTGACATCATCGCTGAGACGAGCGAAATCGACCGTGAGACGATTACGCCGGAAAGCCACACGATCGACGATCTTGGCATCGACAGCCTCGATTTCCTCGACATTGTATTCGCGATCGACAAGGAATTCGGCATCAAGATCCCGCTCGAGCAGTGGACCCAGGAAGTCAACGAGGGCAAGGTGTCGACCGAAGAATACTTCGTGTTGAAGAACCTCTGCGCAAAGATCGACGAACTCCGGGCCGCCAAGGGCTGATCAGCCCGACGGCTGTCGGAGGCATCGATGCTGCTCGAATATTTCCAGATGATTGACAAGGTGGAGGCCATTAGCCTCCGCGACGGAACGCTCAAGGCGCGATCCGTCGTGCCTAAGGCGAGCCCAGTGTTCGAGGGACATTTCCCCGGCATGCCGCTCGTCCCCGGCGTACTCCTGATCGAGACCATGGCCCAGGCGTCCGGTTTTCTCGTGCTTGCCGCGACCGATTTCAAGGCGATGCCTTTTCTGATGTCGGTCGATGGCGCCAAGATGCGAAGCTTTGTCGAGCCTGGCGCCGTGCTCGAGATAGAAGCCCATCTCGAACATGACGGCTCGGGTTTTGCCGTGACCAAGGCGAAGATCAGTTCGGCGGGCAAGAAGATTTGCGACGCGCAACTGAAACTCCGCACCATGCCTTTCAATGAGGTGCCTCTTGCCGATATCGTGCGCGGGCGCGCTGTCGATGTCGGCCTGATGGCCGCCATTGAAGCGGATACCGTAGCCCATTCGGGCCCATAAACGAGACGGAATATCTGGATCGCAGTATTGCCCCTGCCTGCTGGATGGGCGTAGGGATGCGCCGGATGTATTCCGGGCAAGAGGAAGAGAAATGGATAAGAAGCCGAACGACGTGGTGATCACCGGGATTGGCATCGTGACCTGCCATGGAACCGGCAAAGAGCCTCATATTGCTCTGCTTTCCTCCGCCGCAGCCCCCATGCCGAACGTGGAGACGGAAAAGTTCAAACCCTATCCGGTGCACCGCCTGCCGGAAATCGACTGGTCGGCGCAGATTCCGAAGCGCGGGGACCAGCGCCAGATGGAGAACTGGCAGAGGCTTGGCGTCTATACAGCTGGTCTTGCTCTCGATGATGCTGGGCTGAAGGACGATGCGGATGCTTGCGGGTCGATGGACCTGATCGTCGCGGCAGGCGGCGGGGAGCGCGATGTCAATGTCGACACCCTGATCGTCAACGAAGGATTGCGCCGCAACGACCGCGACAAGCTGCTGATCGAAAAGCTGACGACCGAGCTTCGTCCCACCTTGTTTTTGGCCCAGCTTTCCAACCTCATGGCCGGCAACATCTCCATCGTGCACAAGGTCACGGGTTCTTCCCGCACGTTCATGGGCGAGGAATCGGCCGGTATCTCGGCGATCGAAACCGCATTTGCGCGCCTGAGGGCCGGTCAGTCGACCCATACGCTCGTCGGCGGCGCCTTTATCGCCGAACGGCCGGATATCCTGCTGCTCGTCGAGGGGATCCGTGCGCACGCCACCGGCCAGTGGCATCCGCTCTGGTCGCGTTCCGAAGACGAGGGCGGCGGCATGATCATGGGTACGGTCGGCGCATTCCTGATGCTCGAGACACGCGCGCACGCCGAGGCTCGCGGCGCGCATATCTATGCCGTTCTGGAGGCTGTCGAGGGCGACCGGGGCAGCCGTGACGAGGGCAAGTTCGAGGAACGTCTGGAGCGCCTTCTGTCAAACGCCGGCAAGGTTTCGGCAGAGGATACCGTCATCTTCAGCGGTTCCAGCGGCCTGCATGATCTGGCAGCAAGGGAAAAGGCCGTGTTCGATCGCCGGTTTCCTGCATCGCCCCTTCGCGGTTACGGTGGGGCCACCGGCCATGCGCTCGAGGCGCAGTTTCCGCTCGGATTGGCGCTCGCAGCGCTTGCGCTCGACAGTGGCGCCAAGGTGCCGCCATTCGATACCGGCCATGAAGGTCCAATGACGACGCCGGCGCGCCATGCGGTCGTGACTACGGTTGGTTATGTCCACGGCGAGGGCGTCGCCCTCATTTCGGCTGATGTGTGAGGAGTAACGGATCCATGACAGACAACCGCTTCAAGGATCATCTCGGTCGCCCGATCGTCGCCGTTACCGGCATGGGCGTGATCACATCGCTCGGTCAGGGGCTCACCGACAACTGGAATGCATTGACCGCCGGCAAGTCCGGCATCCATTCCATCAAGCGCTTTCCGACCGAGGGCATGCCGACGCGGATCGGCGGGACGGTCGATTTCATCGATATCCCGGCGGGCAATGCGGTCGAGCGTTCCTATGCGCTTGCCCGCGAGACCACCCTGGAGGCACTGGCGCAGGCCGGGCATTCCGGTGATTTCAATGGCCCTCTGTTCCTCGCCGCACCGCCGGTGGAGCCGGAGTGGTCGGACCGTTTCGCCCTGGCCGAGCGCGCACCGCCGCCGGCCCATGACGGGGACGTCTATGAGCGGTTCCTGGCCGCCATGCGGGCGAAGCCCGATCCCGTCTTCCTCGAGGCCGTGCAGTTTGGTTCGATTTCGGAACGTCTTGCCGATCGCTTCGGGACCCGCGGATTGCCGGTGACGCTCTCGACCGCCTGTGCATCGGGCGCGACGGCCATTCAGCTTGGTGTGGAAGCGATCCGGCAAGGACGCACCGACCGGGCGCTCACGGTTGCGACCGACGGCTCGATCAGCGTCGAGGCGGTTATCCGCTTCTCTCTGCTTTCGGCCTTGTCGACGCAGAACGATCAGCCCGAAAAGGCCTCCAAGCCCTTCAGCAAGGATCGCGATGGCTTCGTCATCGCCGAGGGTGCTGCGACGCTGGTGCTCGAATCGCTGGAATCGGCGATTGCGCGTGGTGCGAAGATACTCGGTGTCATGAAGGGGTGTGGCGAAAAGGCCGATCATTTTCATCGCACCCGCTCGTCTCCGGATGGCGGACCGGCGATCGCCACCATCCGCGCGGCACTTGCCGATGCCGGCATCGGGGAAGGCGATATCGACTATGTCAACGCGCACGGAACGTCGACGCCGGAAAATGACAAGATGGAATACGGGGCCATGCTGGCGGTCTTCGGGGATAGGCTGAAACAGATACCGGTTTCGTCGAACAAGTCGATGATCGGCCACACGCTGACGGCGGCCGGTGCGGTCGAAGCGGTGTTTTCGCTGCAGACCATGCTGACGGGAACGATACCGCCGACGATCAACTACGTCATTCCCGATCCCACGATGGACCTCGATGTCGTTCCGAACGTGAAGCGTGAGGCGGACGTGTCGGCCGTGCTGTCGAACTCCTTCGGGTTCGGTGGGCAGAACGCCAGCCTTGTCATGATGCGCGAACCGGCTTAATCGGAACTCCGTATTTGGAATTGGACATACAGGACGCCTCCGGGCGAAGGACGGGATTCATGCGCGCATTGCAACTGGTCGACGACCGCAAACTGGAGATCTGCGATCTGCCGGAACCGGAGGCTCCGGGCCCCGGCGAAGTTACGCTCAGGGTCAAGGCGGTCGCCCTCAACCATATCGATGTCTGGGGCTGGCGTGGCATGGCCTTTGCCAAGCGCAAGATGCCGCTGGTCATCGGAGCCGAGGCCTCGGGCGTCGTCGAGGCCATCGGTCCAGGCGTCGGCAACATACTCCCCGGTCAGCTTGCCGCCGTCTACGGCGCGCGCACCTGCGGCCTGTGCAAGCCTTGCCGCGAGGGTCGCGACAACCTCTGCGAACATGTCGGCGGCGTCCATGGCTTCCATCTCGACGGCTTCGCGCAGGAGAAGATCAATCTGCCCGCCCGTCTGCTCGTTCCCGCGCCTCCTGGCGTCGATGCGGTTGCGGCAGCCCTTGCGCCAGTGACGTTCGGGACTGTCGAGCACATGCTCTTCGACAATGCCAGGCTCGAACCCGGCGAGACCATCCTCGTCCACGCCGGCGGCTCGGGGATCGGCACTGCCGCGATCCAGCTTGCCAAGAAGATCGGCTGCACGGTCATCACCACCGTCGGATCGGACGACAAGATCGAGCCGGCCAAGGCGCTCGGCGCCGACCATGTGATCAACTATCGCACCGACCGATTCGAGGGCGTGGTGCGCAAGCTGACCAAGAAGAAAGGCGTCGACGTCGTCTTCGAGCATGTCGGCAAGGATACGTGGGCGGGCTCGATGCTCTGCCTGAAACGCGGCGGCCGCCTTGTCACTTGCGGCTCCACCTCAGGCGTCTCGACCGACATGAACCTGATGATGCTGTTCCAGCAGCAACTGAAGCTGTTTGGTTCCTTCGGTTGCCGTATGGAGAACATGGCCGATGCCATGCAGAAGATGGCGCGCGGGATCGTGCATCCGGTGATCGACACCGAGGTGAGGTTCGAGGACATCGACCGTGCCCTGCTGCGCATGGAAGGCCGCCAGGTCTTTGGCAAGATCATCCTCAGGATGGACTGACGGTTGAGGCAGATCGTCACAAAGATCGTCCTGGCGTTCAGGCGTTTCCCGCAGT
>DPXQ01000135.1 GCA_003527225.1 Rhizobium sp. | reverse complement strand
GTAAGCGGCAAGGAGACCCCATCTGGCGTCGCTGCCGCTGGGCAGGGTATTCCGGACATACGAGTTCTCTGAATGTGAGGATCTATGTCTAGGCCTGCGGCTAGCCTTGGGTTGATGCGAATGATTGAGGCGGTGCCCGATCGCCTTGACGGGTCGCCGCGACAGTTGCGGCGGTTCTGGTCTGACGAGTTCAAGGCGACTGCGGTCGAGCAAGCCTGTCAGCCCGGTGTGAACATGTCGGCAATCGCGCGGCAGATCGGGATCCTGCCATCTCAACTCTACCGCTGGCGCAGAGAACTGTTGGCCAGTGAGGAGCCTGAACAAGCAGCGCCGGCAGTTAAACCGCAGAGCGCCGCACCTGGCCCCGACTCCGTTGTCGAAATCGTCATTGGTGGTATCGTCGTGCGGGCCGGCCAGCATGTCGAGGAATCTCATCTGCAGCGCGTGATCCGGGCGGTTCGCTCAGCATGATCCCTGCAGGTGTAAAGGTCTTCCTCGCCAGCCATCCCGTCGACTTCCGCAAAGGGCCGGACAGCCTGCTATCGCTAGTTCGAGACGCCGGCAGCGACCCGTTCAACGGCTCACTTTATGTGTTCCGGGCGAAGCGGGCCGACCGGGTCAAGATCGTCTGGTGGGATGGATCAGGGGTCTGCCTCTACTCGAAGCGGTTGGAGAAGGCGCAGTTCTGCTGGCCACGGATCGGCCATAACCGGGTGCAGCTCAACCACGCCCAGCTCATGGCGCTCGTTGATGGCATGGACTGGAAACGGGTCCGCTCTGTGGCAGTGAAGCCTCCGGAGATTGTTGGGTAAAGGCCTGCGGCGAAGTGAATCAACCACCTGAAAGGGCAGGAAAACCGGAGCAAAATGTGCTCTGGTAGGCCTTATGACGCCGCCCAATCTGCAGCTCCCGGATGATGTAGAGACCCTGAAAGCCATGGTCCTTGCCATGGCCGAGAAGGCTGCGCGCGCCGATGCTCTCGAGAGCGAGGTCGCAGATCTGAAGGCCAGGAATGCCGATGCTGATGAACGCGTCGAACGACTGACCCAGATCCTGAAAGCCTTCGATCGTGCCCGCTTTGGCCGGCGGTCGGAAAAGCTCGCATCTCCAACGATCGACGATGAGCAGCAGGCCTTCGTCTTCGAGGAAATCGAGACCGGCATCGCTGCAATCCGAGCTCAGGTGAACAAGAGCGTCACTCATCCCGATGGCAAACGTCCGCCCCGGCCGCGCAAGGGCTTTGCACCTCATCTGGAACGGGTCGAAGTGGTGATCGAGCCGGATGAACTGCCCGAGCATGCGGGCAAACAGAAGGTGCTGATCGGAGAAGATGTCTCTGAGCGGCTGGACGTCGTACCGGCGAAGTTCCGCGTCATCGTCACCCGCCGACCGAAGTATGCCTTCAAAAACGAGGACGGCGTCATTCAGGCTTCCGCGCCCTCGCACATCATCGAGGGCGGCATTCCGACGGAAGCACTTCTGGCCCAGATCGCGGTCTCGAAATATGCAGATGGCCTTCCGCTCTATCGGCAGGAGGCAATCTATGCACGCGACAAGGTGGAGCTTGACCGGAAGCTGATGGCTCAATGGATGGGTAAGCTCGGCTTCGAGCTCGATATCCTGGCCGACTACATCCTCGCCGAGATCAAGAAGGCGGAGCGGATCTTCGCTGACGAGACGACGTTGCCCACACTCGCGCCGGGATCCGGATCGACCAAGACGGCATGGCTGTGGGCCTATGCCAGGGATGACAGACCCTTTGGCGGCAGTGGCCCGCCGATGGTCGCCTATCGCTTCGAAGATAGCCGCGCTGGCGATCGGGTCGCCCGGCATCTAAGTGGCTATCGCGGTATCCTTCAGGTGGACGGGCACGGTGCCTATAATAAGCTCGCCCGATCCGACGGCGGCAATGATGGCGTGATACTCGCCGGCTGCTGGTCCCATAGCAGGCGCAAGTTCTACGAGCTCCACGCCTCGGATAGCTCCAGGATCGCCACCGAGACGGTGGAACTGATGGCAAAGCTCTGGGAGGTGGAAGCAGCGGCCCGCGGTCAAAGCCCTGACGGCCGTGTCGCGGCGCGCCAGGCGACATCTGCTGCGGTTGTCACTGAGCTCTTCGCCCTTTGGCAGAAGACCCTGCCGCGGATCTCCGGCAAGTCGAAGCTTGCCGAGGCGATCCGCTATGCCACCTCGCGTCGCTCCATCTTCGAGCGCTTTCTCACCGACGGCCGCATCGAGCTCGACTCCAACATCGTTGAGCGCGCCATCAGGCCCCAGACAATTACGCGAAAGAACAGTCTCTTCGCCGGCAGCGACGGCGGCGGAAAGACCTGGGCGACAATCGCCACGCTCCTTCAGACGGCGAAGATGAACAACGTCGATCCGCAAGCCTGGCTCTCCCAGACCCTTGAGCGCATCGCCAAAGGCTGGCCCAGCAGCGACCTCGATGCACTCATGCCGTGGAACTACGGAGCCTGAACGGCCTCAGCTTGCCGCTTAC
>DPXQ01000039.1 GCA_003527225.1 Rhizobium sp. | reverse complement strand
TGCACTGCTCTTGTTCCGACCCCTGACGAGACGATCGGCCGGGTTAAAAGCAAATCCACGACACCGGGAAGGCTGCTTGACGACCGCTTTCCTTGCAGCTTTCGCTCGAGGCGATCCCGCGCCTGGCCGAGCCGAATGATCTCCTTCATCCCCAACGCTGCTCCCTCCGCCATGGCCTCAAGCCCGGCGAGCAGTCGCGACGTCCGGTCCCGAGACCGGCGCCGTTCGCGCGAAATAGTCTTCAGGCCAAAATTGAGGCCGAACAGGTGCGATGCGAGCTTGCCGCGCGCGCGAAGATAGGAACTCACGAGCTGCGCACCGAGCCAATGTTGTCTTTGCAGCGGTTCCAGAATTTCCCACGCATCCCAAAGGATCGCAGCGCCGAGCGTCGGCGGCATTGCCGCAACCTGCTGCATGACGGCTTTCCATTCCGAAAGCCGGCCGCCTTCGTCCCAGTCCGGATCCCGGATGATCAGTTCACCGACTGCCAACGACCCTGCCTTGTGTTCCCGGTCCTTCCCCGCGGCAGCGAGCGTGCGAGCCGAACGGTCAAGAAGCGCGTCGATTTCGGCCATCTCCGCAGCGAAGGCATCATGGTCCTCATCCAACGCCGCCTCTGCGAACGACGCCCGCGCGCCCTCCCCTAACCCCTCGCACCCGGGCGGGATAGAAGCCCGGCTAATCAGGTTTTCGATCCCCGATGGGTTGGTCGCCCAATCCGCCTCCGCCCCGGCTATGCGCCGCCGTGTCCGGAGGATAGAATGCGCGATGGTGATGTCGTGCGTTGGAGCCCGAACATCCCGCTCAGCATCGTGGAGAACCAGGTCTTCGACGTGCACGAGCTCGCCGGCGATCCACATGCTGGCGGCGGCGTCATGGAAGTGTGCCCGCTCGATGAACCCCGGTCCGACTGGGCTGCGCCGTACAATTTCATCGAGGCGCGCCAGTTGATCCTCGGCGTGAGCGACCGCCGGAAAAAGGGTCGCCAGAGGCAAATCACCTATTTCATAGGCCATTGTTATATCTCGGTAAATTGTTTGATCCTGAAGCTATCATAGCATTAGCTTCAACCGTCTGTGATACAATTTTCGCCCGCATTATATATAGAGCGGACTGACGCTCCGGACTGTACAACGGGCCCGCCGGCGGGCCTTGCAGCGCCCAAAAACGTTGTTTTTCAACGCATTTTCAAGCCAAGGCGACCGCGAACTCACCTCAAGAGACGTTTACAAATGATCAGTTATCCGTATCTTCTATAATTGGAAAACCATCCCGATTCAGCTTGATGGTAATGAACATTTCAATTACAATGTGGAGCAATCTCAACGTAAGGAACTTCCAATGACGTCACTAGCCGTAACAATGAAAGGGCAGGTCACGCTGAAGCGGGATCTCCTGCAGCATCTGGGCATCAAGCCCGGAGAACGGATCGACTTCGACAAGCTCCCGGGGGGTGAGCTTCGGGTAAAGGCGGCCCGGCCAACCGGGACCATTGATAATTTCATCGGCCGGCATGCTGGTAAGGTCAAAAAGCCGCTGACGATCGAAGAAATGAACGAGATTGCCGCTTCTGGTTGGGCGGGAGACGAATGAAAATCTCCGTCGATACGAATGTCCTGGTTCGCGCCGTTTTGCAGGACGATGCAAAGCAAGCGGAGACTGCCAGCAAACTGCTGAAAGAGGCATCACTGATCGCGGTTTCCTTGCCCTGCCTATGCGAACTCGTTTGGATACTGCGCCGCGGCGCCAAGCTGCCAAAAGCAGATGTAGCCGTAACAATTCGCGACTTGCTGGATGCAGGCAATGTCGTCATGAACCGTCCTGCGGTTGAAGCCGGGCTTGCCATCCTCGAAGCCGGCGGTGATTTTGCGGATGGTATCATGGCCTATGAGGGCAATTGGCTGGGCGGCGAAACGTTTGTCTCGTTTGATAAGCAGGCCGTCGAACTGTTGACGGAACAAGGACAAGCAGCGCGGCTCGTGTCCTGAACGACCAGATATTCCGGCTTAGAGAGCTTTGCGAAGCTGGTTCAACGGAAGCTCAGGCCTGCCTATCCTACAGAGCACGCGCCGAGGGGAATATGTCGCCATTTTTCGATTTCATTGACACGTTTTCGCGAAATGTCGCTCACGTCGTCATATCGGGTCTGCTCGATCTTCAAACGAGACCGGCATGAAACAGGTGAGGGGCCAGCTTATCGGCTACGCACGAGTCTCCACTGAAGAGCAGGCGACAGAGGCTCAGGAGATCGAGCTCCGCTCGGCCGGCTGTGACGTCATCGTCCAAGAGCACGGTTCCGGCGCATCGCGGGCGCGTCCTGCCCTTGCCAAGCTGCTACGAGAGATCAGCGCCGGCGACACGCTCGTGGTCGTGCGGCTCGACCGTCTCGCGCGCTCCGTCAGCCATCTGCTCGAAGTAATCGAGGATCTGACGGCGAAGAATGCGCATTTTCGTTCGCTGCGCGATCCGATCGATACGGCCACGCCGCAGGGAATGTTTTCGCTCCAGGTGCTCGGCGCCGTGGCGCAGCTCGAACGCGCGCTGATCTCCGAGCGAACCAAGGCAGGCATCAAGGCCGCAAAAGCGAAGGGCCGGCTGCCCGGCAACCCCGGCATCCGGGAAAAGCGCCCCGAGGCGCTGGCCAAAATGACCGCGGTGCAGAAAGCGGCTTACGGCGATCGCATCCAGGCTTCCGCCAACCAATGGCTTCCAACGGTTCGGCGCATGCGACCGGATCATACCTGGGACGACATCGCCCGAGTGCTCAAGCAGCGCGGCCTCGACTGGACGCCGGAACGCCTTCGTCGCGCCGTGAAGTGGATGGTCGCGCAGCGCATGGCCGATCCGGCTCTGCTTCGCAAGTCCCCTCCCCGTCTGCCCGAGGATCGGTTGATGACGCTGGTCGCCGGCATTCATTCGTCGAACCCGGACCTGACGCTGCGCGAAATCGCGGGGCAGCTCGAAAGGTTGCACGAGCGAACCCCGCGCGGTGGCTCGAAATGGTCGCCCTCTTCCGTGAAGAACCTGATCGACCGTGCCCGCCGATCGGGACTGATTTCCAGCACCGGATAGCCGCACGGCCTTCATCGCGATTTCGGCCTCTGCAGGCTCTTCAACAGCGAATCCGACACCTGCAGCCGATCTCCGGCTTCGGCCGCATCATTCGATCGGCCCCTATCCAGGGTGTCCGCCGCCTTCTGCGCATCAAGCTTAGCCCGAAGCAAGGCCATGACCATCGGCCAGGTCGAGAACTTCCCATCTCTGGCGCGGTCTGTCAGGCTGCGCAAATAGCCACCGGCGTTGTTGATCTGGCCGGCCCTCTGGTAGATCCCGGCCAGCGTAATCGCGGCATGCTGCTCGCCGATGACCTCGCAAGCTTCCCGCCAGGCGCTCGGGCTGATCCCCAGCATCGGCCGGGCGACCTCCGCCGCGGCCAGCAAGTCGCGCCAGTGCCGGATTACCCCTCCTTGCGCCAGCTCGCGGATTTCCGGGCAGGCATCCAGCACGATCCCCAATGGTAGATCCCGCCTCGGCAGGCTCCGCACGTTGTCGGTTTCGGCAGCGTTGCCGCCCGCTTCATCTTCTTTTCCAAAGCTGTATTCAGATTCAGATATAGAGTCTGGATTTGAATTCTGTATGTGACGTCCGAAATGGGACTCATTGGCGTCCAGATTCTGTGTTTTTGCAAAAGATTCCAATACGTCTCGAATTTCCGAGCATAACCCATGGAGGTCCATGCAAACCTCCTCGACGGTCTGTCTGGGTGCAGACCGCGGAAGGCGGCCGACGATAGCCTGATAGCTCTGCTGCACCCTGCCCCAGTTGCCGGGAACACGCTCCTCAATGCCAACGTCGATAAGCTTGACAATATCCCGACGCAGGAGAGTCAATTGCTCCTTGGCGACCCGGAAAGCCTTCTTCTCGTCCCGAACAGCCTCAGCCAGATCCTTAAACTCTTCCGCGCGGGCGACGATCGGGGAGAGGTCGAAGCCATAAGCCTGCTCAATCTCTCCGCTCCTACCCTTGCGGGCGAAGCGCTTCCCGTTGGGGCTGTCGCGGCGGATGATAAGACCGCAGTCGACCAGCACTGCGAGATGTCGGCGTAGCGTCGTTGCCGGCATGCCGTTCGCCCGCGCCATAAGCTGCTCGTTCGACGGCCAGACGACAAGCTCAGCGTCGCCTGCAAGGGTTGTTTCCGGATGGAAGGTGAGCAGCGCGTTGAGGATCGCCAGCCCACGATCTGTAGCGCCAATAAGTTCCCGCGCCTCTCGGATATCCTTGAACACGTGCCATTTGTGGGCCGCGGTGTCCGGCTTGATCGCTTTCGCTGCCATCTGCCTAGAAATCTGGCTAAGCGTCATCGGCCGCCGCCCAAAGGGCGTCGCTACAATAGTCTCTCTCATACCTTCGCCTTTGAGCGAGGGGCAAAACGAAATGCACCGCAGTCAACGATGTTCGGATTTGACAGCCGAATCAGAGAGGGCTATTGTCTCTTTGCTACAAGGAACAAGGCTCTCGGATGGTTCGCCGCTCGGGGGCCTTTCTTTTTACCTTTCTTCGCTTCCGCTCCTCTTTCCACACCGATCGGGCGGATCGGCAACGCATTAAACCTTGGCAGCTGCCAAGGTTTATGAATCTCGTGTCGTTTTGTACCGCTCCACCAGCGCAGGCAATTCGCTCTGCATGAAGTCGGCAAACCCGGGCGCAACGGACGGATTGAATGTTATCTTTACTTCCGTCGGCTTGAAGCTGGCTATTCCAAGCTTGCGGCCGCTATCATCTGCGACCGTCACCGTTTCCGCCTTTCTGCGCGTCTTTGCAGCAGCGGCGTTCAATGCCAGAACAAACCGATCATCGGATTTTGAAACCTTGGCAGCTGCCAAGGTTTCTCGAACTCGGGCGATAGCATCTCCATCCGAGCAGGATTTTGCCAATGCGGTCCAGCGTGTACGCCCAGCTTTCGGTGCTCGCCCGATTGCCCTCATCACATCTTCCGGCACGGCTCGGCAAACCGATCTGAACCTCGCCAGTTCGGGATCATCAACCGCCAGAGCCGCCCGGATATCGCGTGCCTTTACACCAGCGGAGTCCATTCCAGTGACGAATAGTGCCTTCTCTGCCCAGCTAAGGTCTTGGCGCGCAGAATTCTCTATGCCTTGGGCAATAACGAGTTGACGGTCGTCGAGACTTTCGATCTTCGCTCTAACCTTCAGCCCCAGCTCCCGCGCGGCACGCAGTCGCCGGTGACCATAGCTCACCTGATATCGAGCCGGATCTGCGGGATGCCGCCGCACCAGGATGGGCATTACCTGCCCTTCAGAGGCAATAAGCGCCTTGAACGCTTCGAATTCCGCATCGTCGTCGTCATTTAGGCGGTCAGGAAAAGGCGAGGGATCGACCGTTTCCGGATCAAGCTCCACCTCGCCGCTGGCCGCGACGAGCGCCTTGAGTTCATCTCTCTCTTCCCGCAACTCTGCAAGCGTGCGCTGCGTGGCCCCAATCACCCCTGCAACACGCGACGACGATGTCGTCGCCTCGCCTGCGGCGTTCGGGGCCTCTGCCTCATTTTGCTGTGGCGTGTAAGACGCGAAGCTTGCGAGGATCGATTTTCGGCCCGTTTGCTTGCTCATGGCCTACCCCAGCTTCGCTCGATCAGCTCGACAATTCGTTGATTGACAGCGTCAATCGATTCCCGCGCCCGCTTAACAGTGTTAGCGCCAATGTTCCCCGGTTCGAGTTCATAGAGCGTCCGCTTCGCTAGACCCGCAGTCTCAACCGCGCTGCTTTCCACGGCGGTCGGTGTCAGTACGTCATCCCCGAACAGGCTGCGCATCATTCCGACGACGTGCACTTGTGACTGGTCGTTAGGATCGTGACGAGTAACGAGATAGCGAAGGAAGTCCTGTTGCATCTTTGCGCCGGCATCTCGAATGACACCGATCAGGTCCCCCATCATCAATAGAAACTGGCTCATCGACATCACGTCCAGCATTGCGGGATGCACGGTAACGATAAGCCCGGTGGCCGCATAGATTGCCCCAAGCGTGAGGAAGCCGAGGGAAGGGGGGGTATCCAGCACTACGATATCGTAATCGTTTTCCACCTCGGCGATTGCAAGCCGAAGGCGCTCAAAGAAGATTTCGCCGGTTCCAATTCGTCGATCGGCAAGAGCCCGCGGCGTTTCGTGCTCGTATTCCATAACCTCAATATTGCCGGGAATTAGATCAATCCCGGAGAAGTATGTTGGCCGAATGATGTCGCGCATCGCCCGACGGTCTCCGTCGTACCGCAACGCTCCATAAATCGTCTCATTGTCGCCGACATCCATTTCTGGCTGCGCGCCAAACATAGCTGAAAGAGATGCTTGCGGATCCAGGTCAATGGCTAAAACCCTGAAGCCGTGCAGCGCGAGATAGTGCGCAAGGTGCGCACTCGTTGTTGTTTTCGCGCTACCCCCTTTGAAATTTGCGACAGCCAACACCTGCAAGTGCTCGCCACTCCGTCGGCGCGGTAAGAATCTGCGGGCGTCGGATGGCCGAGCCTCTGCGAATATCTCGCGTAGCTCATTGATCTGTTCTAAAGTGTAGGCACGATGGTTGTTCTCAAGTCGCGCCGGGACAGGACCCTTACCCTCTATTGACATAGTCCGCAGCGTCGACTCTGGAATGTTCGTGAGCTTGGAGACTTCATTCGTGAGGAAGTACCGAAGCTGTTTCTGCGCGTTGGGTGGATACATTTGCTCGCGCCGCGCTTGCAATTCGCCTGACAGGGTCCTCGCGTGACGAATGATCTTGTCGGCCGGATCCTCACTGATCTGTGCTCTAGCTAGATTCGACATTGTTGCTACTAGACCTTCCTGACGGCCAATGGCCGATCTAATGCCCTTTTGCCGTCAAGGATAACGCATGATTCCAGCCACGCGTCCAGCGGTTTAAGGTTAACGAAAGGTTAATGCGTCTGAACCAAATACTCTCATAACGCATATTTACCTATATGAACCAGCATCTTAGCGCCATTGGCGAGGCTAGCCGGGCCGGGCCCGAAATGCAGATCTGCATATCTCATCCACACATTCATTGATCTCCTCCGCCGCAATAGATGCTGATTCTGCAGAATCACTGAGGTGCAAATCTGCACATAGCCACACGTGAGTCGTGATGGTCTTGGTATGCGCAGTTCGATTCTCATGGAGTGGATCATGCGCATACTTGCCGTCTCTCCCGACCTCTACCAGAGGCATTCCAGCTTACTCACACAGATGCGCCGCCTTCGCGCGACCGTCTTTGGATCACGTCTGGGCTGGGACGTGACGATCTCAGCCGGCGAGGAGCGAGATCAGTATGACGAGGTCAGTCCGACCTATGTCCTGGCAGTCGACGCGACCGACCGGATCGCCGGCTGCGCCCGCCTACTTCCTGCGTCCGGTCCGACCATGCTCGATCAAACCTTTCCCGGACTGCTGGCCAACGGCTCGCTTGATGCGCACCCAGGGATGGTCGAGAGCTCACGCTTCTGCGTCGATACTTCCCTTGAAGCTGGCAGGGGAGGGGGCCAGTTGCATCTGGCGACGCTCACGATGTTCGCGGGCATCATCGAGTGGTCGATAGCGAACGGCTACACCGAAATCGTCACCGCCACAGACCTTCGCTTCGAACGCATCCTGAACCGCGCCGGATGGCCGATGAAGCGGCTCGGCGAACCTGCCGCGATCGGCAACACGATGGCGGTAGCCGGAAGCCTTCCGGCTGACCACGCGAGCTTCGAGCGTGTCTGCCCGGCAGGCTACCATTCGGCGATCACACGAAGCGACACCGCTTCGATCAGGAGTGCGGCGTGACCCAGCTCCGCTCCCATCCCCGCCTGGTCCGCAAGCTGCAGGATGCCCTCGGAGACGAACTCTGCGTCGCCCTCGACGATGCGAGCGTTGTCGAGATCATGCTGAACCCTGACGGACGGCTGTTCATCGAGCGACTTGGCCATGGCGTAGCTCCGGCCGGAGGAATGACCCGGGCCGCGGCGGAAGTCGTCATCGGCAGTGTCGCCCATTCGCTTCAGTCCGAGGCCGACCACGAGCAGCCGATCATATCCGGGGAGCTGCCGATCGGCGGCCACCGGTTCGAGGGTCTTCTTCCCCCGGTGGTCTCTGCGCCGACCTTCACGATCCGCCGTCGCGCGTCGCGCCTCATTCCACTCGACGACTATGTGAAGAACAAGGTGATGACCGAAGCGCAGGCCTCGGTCATCAGGAGCGCGATCTCGTCACGCATGAACATCGTCATCTCGGGCGGCACAGGTTCCGGCAAGACGACGCTCGCGAACTCCGTCATCGCGGAGATCGTCGAGACCGCGCCGGAGGATCGTATGGTGATCCTGGAGGATACCGCCGAGATCCAATGCGCGGCCGAAAACGCGGTCTCTCTCCATACGAGCGACAGCGTCGACATGGCACGACTCCTTAAGAGCACCATGCGTTTGCGTCCGGACAGGATCATTGTCGGCGAAGTCCGCGACGGCGCCGCCCTCACACTACTCAAAGCGTGGAACACCGGCCACCCCGGCGGTGTCACGACCGTGCATTCCAACACGGCGATGTCCGCCTTGCGTCGCCTCGAACAGCTCACGGCGGAAGCCAGCCAGCAGCCCATGCGCGAGGTGATCGGCGAAGCCGTCGACCTCGTCGTCTCCATCGAGCGGACCGGCCGCGGCCGGCGTGTCCGCGACGTGATCCATGTCGAAGGCTTCAAGGGCTCGACGTACCAGACTGAACACTATGCCCAGATCGATGAGGATAGTCATGCAGCGTAAGCATCATCACGCAGTGGCCGGCGGCGCGGTTGCTCTGCTGGCATTGATCGCCATGGCCCCGCCGGCACTTGCATCATCGGGTGGCGGCGGCCTGCCCTGGGAGTCGCCGCTGCAACAGATCCAGCAATCGATCACGGGTCCTGTCGCCGGCTTCATTGCGCTCGCTGCCGTCGCGATCGCGGGCGGGATGCTGATCTTCGGCGGTGAGCTCAACGACTTTGCCAGACGGCTTTGCTACATCGCACTCGTCGGCGGCGTTCTGCTGGGTGCAACCCAGATCGTCGGCCTGTTCGGAGCAACCGGTGCGACGATCAGCAGCCTCGAGCCACAGATGCGCGACAGTCTGACAAAGCAGGTTGGGTTCGCGCAGAGGCAAGGGGAGGGGGCTCATGGCTGAGTCCGGCTCCGCTCTCATTCGCTCGCGCATCCATCGCGCACTGTCGCGGCCCAATCTGCTGATGGGCGCGGATCGGGAACTTGTGCTGCTGAGCGGGCTGGCGGCCGTCATTCTGATCTTCGTCGTCCTTACCTGGTATGCAGCGATTTTCGGAGTGGCGCTCTGGCTCGTCGCCGTCGCCGCCCTTCGAATGATGGCGAAAGCCGATCCCCTGATGCGCCGCGTTTACCTCCGGCATGTCTCATACAAATCCTTGTACAGGGCCACATCGACGCCCTGGCGGCGCTATTGAGGGCGGCGCAATGGTAGCTTTGAAGCCTTTCCGGCATTCCGGCCCTTCGTTTGCCGATCTCGTTCCTTATGCCGCTCTCGTCGACAACGGCATCATGCTCCTGAAGGACGGTAGCCTCATAGCCGGCTGGTATTTTGCCGGTCCGGATAGCGAGAGTTCGACCGACGCCGAGCGCAACGAGATCAGCCGCCAGATCAACGCAATCCTGGCACGCCTCGGCTCCGGCTGGATGATCCAGGTCGAGGCAGCACGCGTTCCGACGACCGACTATCCGGCCGAAGCGGACTGCCACTTCCCGGATCCCGTCACGCGCGCGATCGACGCCGAGCGACGGGCACATTTCGAGCGGGAGAGCGGGCATTTCGAAAGCCGGCAGGCTCTGATCCTGACATGGCGGCCGCCGGAGCGTCGGCGTTCGGGGCTGACGCGATACGTCTATTCGGATGCCGGCAGTCGCTCCACGACCTATGCCGACAGCGCACTCGACGCCTTCCGCACATCTATCCGCGAGGTCGAACAGTATCTCGCCAATGTCGTCTCCGTCCGCCGGATGCTGACGCAGGAGACGGAGGACCGCGGCGGCTTTCGGATCGCGCGATACGACGAACTCTTCCAATTCATCCGCTTCTGCATCACGGGCGAAAACCATCCAATTCGCCTCCCCGAAATCCCGATGTATCTCGACTGGCTGGTCACGGCCGAACTGCAGCATGGCCTGACGCCGACTGTCGAAAACCGCTTCCTTGGCGTCGTGGCGATCGACGGCCTGCCGGCGGAGAGCTGGCCAGGAATTCTCAACGCGCTCGACCTCATGCCACTGACCTATCGCTGGTCGAGCCGCTTCGTCTTTCTCGATGAACAGGAAGCGCGGGCGAGGCTCGAGCGCACGCGCAAGAAATGGCAGCAAAAGGTGCGGCCGTTCTTCGATCAGCTCTTCCAGACGCAAAGTCGTTCGCTCGACCAGGACGCGATGATGATGGTGGCGGAAACCGAGGATGCCATCGCGCAAGCGGCCTCCCAACTCGTCGCCTATGGCTACTACACGCCGGTCATCGTCCTCTTCGACGAGCAACCACGCCTGCAGGAAAAATGCGAGGCAATCCGCCGGCTGATCCAGGCGGAAGGTTTTGGCGCTCGGATCGAGACGCTCAATGCAACGGATGCCTTTCTCGGCAGCCTGCCGGGTGTCTCCTACGCCAATATCCGCGAGCCGCTGATCAATACCCGCAATCTCGCCGATCTCGTGCCGCTCAATTCCGTCTGGTCGGGAAGTCCGACAGCGCCTTGCCCGTTTTACCCGCCCGGTTCGCCACCGCTCATGCAGGTCGCAAGCGGCTCGACTCCGTTCCGGCTGAACCTCCATGTCGACGACGTTGGCCATACGTTGGTCTTCGGCCCGACCGGGTCCGGCAAGTCGACGCTTCTTTCGCTGATCGCGGCGCAGTTCCGCCGTTACAGGGACGCGCAGATCTTCGCCTTTGATAAGGGACGGTCGATGCTGCCGTTGACCTTGGCCGTTGGCGGCGACCACTACGAGATTGGCGGCGACGCGACGATAGACGGGGAGGGGACGTCACCGCGGCTGGCCTTCTGC
The DNA here is from genome assembly GCA_003527225.1 of Rhizobium sp. The sequence continues at coordinate 21,882 of DPXQ01000039.1, read as the reverse complement.
CCGCTGGCGGAACTCTCGAGCGACGGCGATCGCGCCTGGGCGGCAGAGTGGCTGGAAACGCTTGTGGCTTTGCAGGGTGTCACGGTGACCCCGGATCATCGCAACGCCATCTCGCGGCAGATCGCTCTGATGGCGGAGTCCCGTGGGCGATCGCTGTCGGACTTCGTGAGCGGCGTGCAGATGCGCGAAATCAAGGATGCGCTCCATCACTACACGGTCGACGGACCGATGGGTCAGCTTCTCGACGCGGAAGAGGACGGGCTGACGCTCGGCGCCTTCCAGTGCTTCGAAGTGGAAGAGCTGATGAACATGGGCGAGCGCAATCTCGTGCCGGTCCTCACCTATCTGTTCCGCCGTGTCGAGAAGCGACTCACCGGGAACCCAAGCCTCATCATTCTCGACGAAGCCTGGCTGATGCTCGGCCATCCGCTGTTCCGCGACAAGATCCGAGAATGGCTGAAGGTGCTGCGCAAGGCCAATTGTGCGGTGGTGCTCGCCACCCAATCGATCTCAGACGCGGAGCGTTCCGGCATCATCGATGTGCTGAAGGAGAGCTGCCCGACAAAAATCTGCCTGCCGAATGGGGCGGCGCGGGAGCCTGGCACGCGGGAGTTCTACGAGCGGATCGGCTTCAACCAACGGCAGATCGAGATCGTCGCGACGGCTCTTCCGAAGCGGGAATATTACGTCGCGTCGCCCGACGGCCGCCGCCTCTTCGACATGGCGCTCGGGCCTGTCGCGCTCTCCTTCGTCGGGGCATCCGGCAAGGAGGATCTGAAACGCATTCGGACGCTTCGGTCCGAACACGGCGACAAATGGCCGCTTCACTGGCTGCAACAGAGAGGGATTGCTCATGCGGAATCGTATTTACGCGCCTGATCGCCGCTGCATCGCTGGCGTTCTTGTGGTCGTGGTAGCAATGGCGCTGCCTGAAACGGGCATGGCTGGCGGCGTGACCGGCGAGGCGACAGAGTTCACACAGCTCGCCAACAATGCCGAACTCGTCTCGCTTGTGGGCAAATCGGCCGAGCAGGTGAACAACCAGATCACCCAGATCAACCAGTTGGCCGAGCAGATCCAGAACCAGTTGAGGATCTACGAAAACATGCTGCAGAACACCGCGCAATTGCCGGAGCACGTCTGGGGCCAGGTCGAAAGCGATCTCAACAGGCTGCAGAGCATCGTCGGGCAAGGGCAGGGCATCGCGTTTTCGATGGGCAATATCGACGACCAGCTTCAGCAGCGGTTCCAGAGCTATGCCGAGATGAAAAGCAACCTGCCTGATGAGGCGAGTTTTTCGACGACCTATCAGAGCTGGTCTGACACGAACCGCGACACGATCGCCGGCACGCTGAAAGCCGCAAACCTGACGGCCGAGCAGTTTTCCAGCGAGGAATCCACCATGTCGTCGTTGCGCTCGATGTCGGAAAGTGCCGACGGCCAGATGAAAGCTTTGCAGGTGGGTCATGAGATCGCGTCACAAGAGGTGGCGCAAATTCAGAAGCTGCGCGGGTTGGTCTCGCAGCAGATGACCATGATGGGCACCTGGTATCAGTCGGAACAGGCGCAAAAAGACCTTGCGCAGGCCCGGCGCGAAAAGTTCTTCAACGCGCCGGAGCACGGTATCCGCGGCGGTCAGACGATGGAGCCGCGCTGGTGAGCCCGCGTCTGATCATCGCCGTTGCACTGGCGGGAATTGTCGTTGTCGGTGCCGGCGTGAGCTGGATGCTGATGCAGCCGCGCCCCGCGGCTTCAGGAGCAGGATCTATGCATCCGGCATCCGACGCCGCACGCCGCGAGCACCAGGAGAAATTCTTCAGCGGCGATCCGGAGCGCAACATCCGCGGCGGCCAGGAGATGAAGCCGAGATGGTGATCGTTCGCCCCTCACGGAAACTAGAGCTCATCTTCATCGCAATCGGCATGGTTCTGCTGGCGAGCGCGCCGGCCCTTGCGCAGCAGGGAGCCGTGCTCACCACACTGGAGAATCAGGTCGTCACCGCGGCCAAGGGATGGGAAACGACCATCACCAATGCGGCGCGGTCGCTGTTCTGGATCCTGGCGGGAATCGAGATCGGCATTGCCGCCGTATGGCTTGCGATCAATGCCGCCTCGCTTGACGCCTGGTTCGCCGAACTCGTCCGCCGCATCCTGTTCATCGGGCTGTTCGCCTTTATTCTCGACCGCGGCCCGGCGCTTGGCAAGGCGATCGTCGACAGCCTCTATCAGATCGGCGCCGGCGGCGGGTCCGCCTCGCCGGCCAATATCTTCGACGCCGGTATCCGCGTCGCGTCCAAAATGTCGGAGCAGGCGAAGTTCGGGCTTTGGGAGGACAACGCTCTGGCGATTGCCGCGGTCTTCGCCATGGTCGTCGTGGTCGTTGCCTTCAGCCTTGTCGCCGCGATCTTCGTCGCAGTGATGGTGGAAATGTATATTGGCCTGCTCGCCGGCATGATCATGCTCGGCCTCGGCGGTTCCTCCTACACGAAGGACTTCGCGATCCGTTATCTGGTCTACGCCTTCAGTGTCGGCATGAAGCTGATGGCGCTGGTAATGATCTCGAAAATCGGCTCCGACATCCTGTTGGGGCTCGCGGAGGCACCCTCCGCCGACACTGACCAGTTCATCACGACGCTGGCGATCGCCGGCATCTCCGTGGTCGTCTTCGTCATCGCCATGTATGTACCGCCGATCATCCAGGGCGTGGTGCAGGGTGCTTCGGTTTCGGGCGGCATGGAAGCGATCCGCCACGGCGGACAGACGGCGACCTTTGCCGCCGGCGGCGCGTTCCTCGGCGCCAGTGCGGCGAGAGCGGGAGCCGAGACCGCAAGCGCCGCCAGGGCAGGGGGGTCATCCATCGCCGGTGCTGCATTGCGCGGCATGGCGTCCAGCATCGGCAATGCCGGGTGGGCGGCAGGCTCCGCGGCGAAGGAAAAAGCGATCGCCTCACCCGGCGCCTACGCGGGCTCGTTGCTCGGCCTCGCCAACGCCAAGCTCGACCAGACGCGCAATCCCGGCAAGGCGGCGACACCACCACCCCTCAAAGACAATACATAATCGAAAGCTGAGCCTCGCATGTCTGGACGAACACCGCCCGGCAATCCCTACATTGCCGCTAGAAATGAATGGAACGAACGCTACGGCTCTTATGTGAAGGCAGCCGCCGCATGGCGCATCGTCGGCATCACCGGCATGGTCATGGCGGTCGTCGGCTTTTCCTATGCGCTTTATCAGAGCACGCAAGTCAAGCTCGTTCCCTATATTGTCGAAGTCGACAAGCTCGGCACGGCGGCGACCGCCGGCTTCCCGCAACAGATCGAATATGCCGACGCCAGAGTGGTGCGCGCCACCCTTGGCGGCTTCGTCTCGAACTTCCGATCGGTCACACCGGATGCTGTGGTCCAGAAGCAGTATATCGACCGCACATACGCGCTGCTCAGGACTTCGGACCCGGCGACCGAGAAGGTCAATGCATGGTTCAGAACAAGTTCGCCGTTCGAGAAGGCGAAGAGCGCGACTGTCGCCATCGAGGTCAACAACATCGTGGCACTGTCCAACCAGTCCTATCAGATCGACTGGACCGAGTTCGAACGCGACCGGAAGGGCAAGGAGACCGCTCTTCGTCGGTTCCGCGGCATCGCCACCGTGACGCTGACCCCGCCTCAGGACGAGGGCGTGATCCGCCTCAACCCGATCGGCCTTTACCTCAAGGACTTCGACTGGACTGCACAGCTTTGAAAGGCATGGCCACGACATGAATACGAGCATACTACCCTACCGCGCCAAGTTGGTCCTTACCTTGGCATGCAGCTTGATCGCAGGAACCGCTCTCGCATCGCATGCGTGGGCTCAAGATGTTTCCGCAAACGAACGAAAGGGCATCGACATCTCCGGCAAGTGGCGCGGCACCCGCGGCCTGGTGACCAGGGGCGATGACGGCAAGGTCGTCTTCCTCTATGGCGAGGTGCAGCCTTCCGTCGTCTGCTCGCCGCTGCAGGTCTGCGATATCGAGCTGCAGCCCGGCGAGGTGGTGCGCGACGTGCTCGTCGGCGACACCGTGCGGTGGAAGGTCGAGCCCGCGACTTCCGGGGCCGCCGGCGGGCAGGCGATCCATCTGATCGTCAAGCCGTCCGAGCCGGGCCTTATCACCTCGATGGTGGTGACGACCTCGCGACGCACCTATCATATCCAGCTCAAATCCCATCCCACCCAATATATGGCGCGCGTCGGCTTTGAATATCCGGAGGATGTGTCAGCCAAGCTCGCCGACATCAACGCCAGGCTAGAGGCAAGCACGATCCCGGGCGCCAACGTGACCGCCGAGCAGCTCAGTTTCTCCTACGCGATCTCCGGCCGCGCCGGCTGGCGGCCGACACGCGTCTATAGCGACGGCCAGAAGACCTACATCCAGTTCCCACGCACGATCTCGGGCCAGGATGCGCCGGTGCTGTTCGTCGTTTCCGGTGGCCAGAACCGGATCGTCAATTACCGCATGAAGAACGACATGATGATCGTCGACTACAATGTCGACCGCGCCGTTCTCGTATCCGGCGTCGGCTGGAAGCAGGAGAAGGTGACGATCAAGCGGGGAGGGCGGTGATGAAAGCTTCAGCCACGCCCATCACACGTCGGCTCGCTACCGCCGGTTTCGTCGTCCTCCTCCTTTCCGGTTGCCAGTCGCTTGAGACCGATGCTCTTGTCGCCAGCAAGGCGCCGCCGGAGATATCCGGTGCGGCCGCAGGCGCGGTCGCCGGCGACATGGTCAGCCGTCTCGCCGAGCAGATCGGGCCCGGCAAGGCGACGATAGCCCTCAAACCCGATGCCTCTCCCTACGGCCAAGCGCTCGAGGCCGCCCTCAAGGGGTGGGGCTATGCCGTCGTGACAGACCAGAAGACAGATGGCGGCAAGAGCGTCATCCCGCTCGCCTATATGGTCATGCCGTTCGAGGGGCAGGTGCTGGCCCGACTGTCGACCAGCACTGTCGAACTCGGACGCGCCTACACTGTGACCGCGAGTGGCGCGACGCCGGCAAGCGCGCTCTCGCTGCTCAAGCGCGGGTGAGGGGAGAAAACGATGATACAATCTCTCAAGCTTGGCGGGGCCACGAACGAGGAGGCCCAATCCGGCATGCGCCGGATCAACCGCCTGCCGATCATCATCGTGATCGTGCTGGTGATCGCCTTTCTCGGGGTGATCTTTTACGGGCTCACCTCACGCGGGCTCTTTTTCAAACAGGACCCCGGCCTGGAAACCAACACCGGAACGCCTGCCTCGACTTTCGCCGATCAGATCAAGCGCGGTATCAGCGATGGCATTATTGGCGACACCGAGCAGCGGGTTGCGTTCCAGCCGACGCCGGTCGAGAAAAAAGAAGACAAGGCACCGAATCCCTTTACGGCGCAGCCGGCAAGGGAGGAACAAAAAACGCAGGTACTGGAGCCAGATACGGTTTGGCGTGCGCGTCTGCAGCGTGAGCAACAAGAGCAATATCTGCGCGAGCGGCAGCGCCAGAGAATGGCGCGGCTGCAGGCCAACGACGCGGCCTATGACGCGCCGCTTGCCATCGACCGCAGCAAACTGGAGGCGAGCGCCAAAACCAGCGACCAAACGCCGGCTGATACGTCCACGGCATCGCCAACGGCAACCGCAACGATGCCGGACCTTTATGCCGCGGCTCTGCGGGCAGGGCTCGCGGAGCAGAATGTCGACCAGAATGGCCAGAAGTCCAAGGAGGATTTCTTCAACGCCGATCTCAAGGACCTGGGATATCTGCCGAACCGCGTCGTGCCGCAGCAGTCCCTCTATGAGCTGAAGCGCGGTTCGGTCATCCCGGCGACGATGATAACCGGCATCAATTCGGACCTTCCCGGGCGTATTACCGCTCAAGTCGGCCAGAACGTCTATGATAGCGCCACGGGCCACCGGCTTCTGATCCCGCAAGGGGCGAAACTATTCGGCCGCTATGACAGCAAGGTGTCGTTCGGGCAAAGCCGCGTTCTCGTTGTCTGGACGGACCTCATTTTCCCGAACGGCTCAACGCTCCAGATCGGCGGCATGGCCGGCACCGATGCTCAGGGCTATGCCGGATTCCACGACAAGGTGAACAACCACTATTGGAGAACGTTCGGCTCGGCCGCACTGATCGCGCTGATCGGGACCGGGATCGATGCGTCGCTGCCGGAAAGCTCGACGCTCGCCACGCAGGAGACGGCTTCTGATGCGGCAAGGCGGAATTTCGCGGAGAGCTTCGGCCGCGTCGCCGAGCAAACCATCAGCCGGAATCTCAACGTCCAGCCGACGCTTGAAATGAGGCCGGGATATAAGTTCAACGTCCTCGTGGATCAGGACATCGTGTTTCCAGGGGCGTACCGAAACTAGGCAACTGACAGCAAGCAATGCGATCGTCAAGGCGACCTATACCGTCGTCGATCGCTCCTACAAGACCAATGCGAAGGAGCCGGAATGTACCCAGCTATTCGAGGCTGTACCTTCTCGCGTGCCAATGATGCTGCATCGCGAGACGAAGGCGTCCCAGGATCGAAGGCACGCAGGTCACGAGTGTCGCCGGTGCTGCCGGCGAGGAGATCCATCCCGACCAATATGGCCGGTCGACTAACTGGCCTGCTTTGCTGCGTTCTTCCACTCGTCCGCGAACTTCGCCGGCCTGGACCTGGACCGGCCGGACCGGTTCTACTGGGGCGCCCCTCAATGGTCTCGTCGGCCGCCCCGTCGAGCGGCGGCGGAAGGCGAGGGGGATGTTCTATCCGGTCACGGAGGCGCTGAAGGTGGAGCGGGACAGATGCCGCTATGCAGCGGGTGTCGTTTCGGACACAGGTGGTTTGCGCAGCGACGAGAGGCGGTATGCTTCAGGGCCCGTCCTGGCGGTTTATACTTCGTATAGACAAACAAGTCCGTCGAACATGTAGGGCGCTTCGCCCTCGGACTTCTGGATAATGCAGGAGAAGAAAGGGGCGAAGCGATTGGCAGAAAGTCATAGACCGAAGTGCCCGGCCATTGGCCGTATATTGCGTCGAAACAGGAGCAGTCCAAAATCGTTCCTACAGGTCTCGCCCGGCGTGCTCTTCATAGAGCGGATGGGTCCTCACCGAAGCGATGATCCGGCTGAGTTCGCGGTTCGCCACTTCACGGGCAGCGCCCGTCAGCGGAACCCATTTTATTTGCCTCTCATTATTCTCCGGAAAATAGGGCGCGATCGTTTGGACAAACAGGAGATGGACGGAGACGCTATACCGCAACAGGCGTCCTTCCTTGTAATACGAGAACTGGCCTATCGCCGGTTCTAAAGTGACGCCCTTTGCGCCCGCCTCTTCAAAAGCTTCGCGTTCGGCAGCCTGCCGAAGACTCTCGCCGAGTTCGACATGTCCCTTCGGAATGCCCCAGGTACCATTGGTGCGGCTGGCAACAAGGGCGATTTCGTCCTCGTCTGGTCGATCTCCCATGCGCAAACAGATTGCCCCGGCTTGTGCAATTGCCAGCGGCGACCCCTGTTCGATCCCTGTGCTACCAACGCTATACGCAGCTCTCATCGTTGCTTCCACGCTGTATTGAAAGGCGCCCGGAGACGTTGCCACTCTCCCGGTTATCTGCGATCTTGTTTATGACAGTTTAGCCCGTCTTATGCACGATGACAGGTCTGAAGGGTTGGCGGATGTAGCTTAAGCGATTGATTTGGCGTAGGATTCGGTTGTCTGAGCCACTCCTTTCGACCACATCTCGCGAGCCACACCCGCCATGACCGACGATATGTTGCTGCCGTTCTCATTTCCAGCCGTTGGACGCAAGAAGATCCGAGCCGCGTTCGACGGCGGACGCATCAGCTCGGATGGTGGCGTCATGTTGTTGGCGGCGGCCGAGCGGCGCCTACAGCTGGCCGACCGGCTTGCCGCGGCGATCCACGATCCGCGTGATCCACAGCGGGTGACGCATGCGATGGCCGATATCCTGCGTGCCCGCATCTTCGCCATCGCCTGTGGCTATGAAGATGCCAATGATCTCGACCGACTGCGCACCGATCCGGCCTTCAAGCTCGCCTGCGGGCGGCTGCCCGACAGTGGAACGGACCTGTGCTCGCAGCCGACCTGCTCGCGATTGGAGAACCTGCCGGACCTCAGGACCGTCATCCGCCTGGGCGGGGTGCTGGTCGATCTGTGGCTATCGAGCTATGCTTCGCCGCCCAAAAGCATCACGCTCGACATCGACGACACGCTCGACGTCGTGCACGGCCATCAGCAGCTCTCGCTCTTCAACGCTCATTACGACGAGCGCTGCTTCCTGCCGATCCACATCTACGACGCCGCCACCGGCCGCCCCGTCGCCATGATCCTGCGTCCGGGAAAGACGCCGACGGGCAAGGAGATCCGCGGCCATCTGCGTCGCCTTGTCCGGCGCATCCGCGCCCGCTGGCCGACCACCGGCATCCTGATCCGCGGCGACGGCCACTATGGCCGGGCCGAAGTCATGCAATGGTGCGAGGGCAACGGCGTCGACTACGTCTTCGGGCTCGCCGGCAATACGGTTTTGAGGCGGCTCGTCGATGAAACCGCCGATGACATCCGCACCCGCCGCGCGCTCGAACACAAGCCGGCGCTGCGCGGCTATACCGAAACCCAATACAAGGCGAAATCCTGGAAGGCGAAACGCCACGTGTGCGCCCGCATCGAGGCCACGACGATGGGCCTCGACATCCGCTTCGTCGTCACCAACCTCGCCAACGGCTCGGCCGAGCACATCTACGACGTGGTCTACTGCGCCCGCGGCCAGGCCGAAAATCTGATCAAGATGCACAAGAGCCAGCTCGCCTCCGACCGCACCTCCTGCCGATCACCGATCGCCAATCAGGTTCGTCTCGTCCTGCATACCGCCGCTTATTGGCTCATGCTCACGCTGCGCGACGCAGTGCCGAAAACACATCAGCTCAGCAAAGCCGAGTTCGCCACTTTGCGCCTCAGGCTCCTCAAGCTCGGCGCCCGCGTCAGCGAAACCGTCTCGCGCATCCGGCTGGCCTTCGCCGCCGCCTGTCCCGAAGCCAGCTTGTTCCGCGCAATCGCCATCGCCCTGCAGCCGGCACCACCATGAGCGCCGGGGCAGTGAAGCCCCGCTGAGCCCGACACCTTGACCCTCCAGCGCGTTCAACAAGTCCAGCCCAAGCCGCGGTGAAATAGACGCCGCAACCATCTGCGCCGCCGCAATGCGCGCCATCCGCCCAATCACCCTCATGAATAGGACGGGTTAGTGACTATCCTTCCAGAGGAAAAGAAGGTGGAATCCGATGAGTGAAAAACGCAAGAAGATCTACCACGCTCTCGTTGATGGGGCGACGGAAGGGCTATCCGACAAGGCGCTGTATGAGTTTGTCGTTCAACGCTGCCGGAAGGCGTCGAGCAAGAAGATTGTTCGCGCGGCCATGCTGGCTTTGACCGATCCGGATGTGACCGATCGTCATGTACTGAACACAATCTTCGCCCTTGCGATCAAGCACCGCATCGACGAAATCGGTCGCGGCGATTTGGAACAGGACGATGGAGAAAACGAACATCCTGGACCTGTTCCGTCGCGGAAGCGTGTGAAGAAAGAACCAGATGCATCAGTGCTTGCATCGCCGGCCGCGCCTAACCTAACCGCCGCGTAGGCGAATTCGCAGCTCTGGTCGATGGGCTCGCCAATTCGCAGAAAGCTGATGGGCATCATCACTGGTCCGTGATGACGTTCATGGTCGCTCGACCTTAGCGTACGAGGCCTTTATCGACCCAATGCAGCGACGGCCGATTTGATGGTGATGCCGCCATCTGCGCATCTGGCGTCCGGTGGCGAAACGGAAGACCTGCATCAATTGCAGTGCCGGCGGCACACGCGACCAAATGGTCTTGATGGCTTGGCGACCACTGCGGGTCTTGCGAACAGCCTGACCATCAACGACACGCTGGGACCAGCGAAAGCCCATCTCGTGGAAATAGAGATCGACGTGCTGCGGACTGATGTGATGAAACACGCCGGCGATGGTGCGGCGGATCCGGGAATTGAAGCCTTCCACCGAATTGACGTGAACCGCATCGCGAACATACTCGCGACTGGAATGGTTCACCGTCTCATGATCTGCAAAGCTTTCACCGATCGCCATGAATGCCTTCGCTTCATCGCTCATCAATCGCGCATCCGGGTCGATCTGCGCTTCGATAGCACGCTCTGCCGCCCGCAATGAGAGACCGGTGACGACCGCGGCGCGCGCATCGCCAGCAGGTGTGCCAAGTGCGGCGTCCGCCGGTCGTTGCACCATCCCGAGGACCGGCGTTGTATCCGTGTTTGCCTGACCTTTGCGGCCGCGTCCCGGCGGCGGTTCATCTGGCCGCTTTCTCGGCCTGCCGCCGCGATGGAAGTGGTCGATCTCCACTGTGCCGGCCAACATGGTCTCCCGCGCCCCCATAAGCCGCAACGCATGACCTATCCGCCAGGCGGTCGGTCGGCTCACCCCAAGGATCTCCGCCAACGTACCGAGGAGTTGATAAAGGTCGCGTACGATTTTGCGCGGATCTTGTTCCGACCCCTTGCGACCGCGCCGGCGTGCCGCCGCCAGTCCAGCGTTGACCCGCTCCGTGATCAGCACTCTCTCGTATTCGGCAAGCGTACCAAACAGGTTGAACAGGAATGCGCCGTGCGAATTCGTCGTATCGATTGCTTCCGTCAACGAGCGGAAGGCGACCCCGCGTGTCTTCAGATCCTCAACGATCCGAATCAGGTGGGAGAGTGACCGGTCCAGACGGTCGAGCTTCCAAACAACCAGCACGTCACCTTCGCACAATTCTGCAAGGCAAGCCTTCAGCCCCGGCCGATCGTCGCGTGCGCCCGAAGCGCGATCTTGATGCAGGTGACGCTGATCGACCCCGGCCGCGAGCAGGGCATCGCGCTGCAAGGCAACCGACTGCCGCTCATCACTGCTCGATACCCGCATGTAGCCAATCAACATGCACGACAAACCTCAAATTGGGATTTGCCGCACAGTCTCACATTCCGACAGCGTTTGTCGCGTAAAAAGTCGCCGGCTCTTCCTATCGATTTCCACCAGCCGAACCGCTACGCGGAAATCATCTGTTTTCCGTCACGCCAAAAATCTCTTAGCGGGTAATATTGCAGAGATTCCCACGGAGCCCCGGCGTGCCGAGAATCCCGGCCGAGGTCGTCAGGATGCGAGCGAGGGCCGGATGTATCCCAACCCTATCGCGTCACCGGCGCCTATACCGGTTCCGCAGATGCTCCAGATCAGCTGATGGACGCCCTGGGCGCGCTGCATGTTCGCGATCGACATGCAGCTCCATCGCCCGGTGTCCGGATGGCCGGCGGCACCATGCACCTGGCGCCGCCCGGCAGGTCGGGCATCTGACGCGCGTGACTGGGTGATCCGACCATGACTGGCCGCATCGGTAGCAGCGGAAGATCATGGCGGCTGTCCCGGTTATCTTTTGCGGGACGTCAGGCCGCGCGGGCGGTCGGGCTGCCGTCCCGCTCGCGCAGCAATGCGATCGCCCGGTCCTGCCGGGCGAGTTTGCGGGACAATGCATCTATCTCGGGCTGCCGCTCGGCGGTGATGGCCGCGAGATTGGCGCGATACTGTTCGAGAAACGCGCTCGCATCGGGCGGCCTGCCGCCCCGATACACCCTGCGCTTCGGTTTCAGGCTGGGGATCAGCGCCGTCATGCGTCGCGTGATCCGCCGCTCGATAAGATCGAGCTGGTGCTGTGTCTGTCTGCGTGCCTCTTCCATGCGGAAGAGCAGCACCTGACGATCAACTGACGGGATTATGCGGCGTTCCCCCGCTGCCAGCCGATGAAATCCGACGGGCCATCGTAATCGCTATGCCGTGCGGGATCGATCACAAAGCCGAACCGGCCCATGTCGTATTCGGACTTGGGGACGAGGAAACGCCGTTCTTGCGATTGGCGATCACGCTTGCCACCCATCGTCGCGACACACTCGACAAAGCCCTCCCGGTGGCTGGAATTGATGGTTGAGATCACCACCCAATCCGCCTCATGCTCGCGCTCGAACAGGTGCCGGTCCTTGGTGCGGGATTCGCCGGGCGTAAGGACCGTTCCGTGAATAGCCTCCCATGCCTGGGGCCAGTTGTCCTTGATGGTTTGCTCCGCGCAACGCCGCTCGAAAGCCGTGAAGAGCGCGGGGAAAGTAAGAGCGACAATCGCCCATGCCTCATCCTCCTCATACCATCCACCACTGCTTCGAAGATCGGCGCGCACCTCAGCGTTCCGATCGGGGGAAAGACGAAATCCGCCGTGGCTGGCCGTCGAGAAGAAAATGACACCTTCGGCATAGAGGTGCGCACTCTGTGCCGTACCCCAGGGGCTGCTTGAATTGCCGCCAATCTCTCGACGGCCGAGCGCCTGCTTCTCGCGCTGATGCTCGGCGTTTTCCGCGACTTTGGCGCGGAAGTCCGCTTCATCGGCGAGTTCACCGGAAAAGCTGTAGAAATCCGATCGCTTCCACTGGTCGAGGGGCCGGTTGATCTTCCAGGCCGTCGCGTGTGAGAATGTGCCGCCGCGTGAGGTCATCATCGCGAACGCCGTGTCCGCCACGAGGGCAACGGGAAGGCCATCGGAACTTATACCGAATTGCACCCCCGGAAATCCGAGGGCTTCAGCCGCCTCGGTCGTGCTAGGGACGGTGCTCATGCCGCAACCCTCCCTTCCACGACGTCGGCCGCGATCTCGTCCGCCGTGACTTCTTCGAACCTGGCGTAGGGATAGCCATGCCGGGACAGCCATTCCTCCGCGGCCTGCCGGTCGGCGGCGAGATGCACCAGTTCGGCATGCTCGCCCATCTGGTTGAAAATGCGGACTGAGCCGATGGCTGGTCGCTCGATGATCGTGAACCGCAGGCTGGATCCCAGCGAGAAGGTCCGATGGACGCAAATGGCGATGACGCCGCCCGCGCCATGATCCGCCTCATGAAGCGTGAAATTCGCGGGAAGGATGACGCTGCCGACGGAACGTTCGTCCTCCTTGCGGATCAGGCGCCCGCTGCCATTGTTGGTCTTCCAGGCGGACAGCTTTTTGCGATGACGTTCGGGCGGGCGCGGCGCGCCGTCCGACCAGGCGATGATTGAGCCGATGGGGGCTCGAGAAATGAGATGCGCGGACATGGGTGTCCTCCGTGATTGCACTGGTGAAACCGAAACCGCCGCCGGGGTGACCGGCGGCGGCGGGATTGATTGGAAGATGACAGGTGCGCGCGGCTACTCGGCCGCCTCCAGGAATTCGTCCGCCTCGTCGTCGGCGAGTTCCTCGGTGGGAGCGTCGCCCGCGTCCTGCTCGTCCTCTTCGTCGTCATTCGCGGCGACGGCATTGGACGACAGCCATGCCGAGAGGCTCGCCGCATCCGGCGCGAACAGCGCGGAAGGATGGACGAAGTGACCTTCCTTGAAATGCTCGACGAGGGCAGCGCGCGTATCCTTCACCCGCTGGCGCGGCAGGACCGACGTGTCCTTGCACGAGCCCTCCAGCGCCGGCCGCGACAGGCACGACAGGAAATCCTCCGTGCCCATGTTCGGCAGGAACCCGTTCGCCCCGATCGTGTCGCCGGCGACGCGAGCGACGATGCCGCTCTTGGTGGCGTTCTCGCGGCACGAAAGCACGTCGATCAGCATCGAGCGGGCCGCAACCCGCAGCGTGTCCATGTCAAAGAAGAGCTTGCCCTCGGCGTCGAACAGCACAACGGCGTGTTTCGCCAGCTTGCTATGGCCATAGTAGCTGCCGCCGTTCCCTGTCGTGACCGACACGTTCTGGCCAGCGAACGCGAGGATGAGGAGCGCCATCAACATGTCGTCCTCGATCGGAGCCCGGCCGAGCGCCTCGTGGAGCGCGTCGGTGCGATAGTCGCCGATCATCTCGATGCCGTTGCGGGTGACATCGGGACGCGGCTTGGAAACCGAACCGACATCGTTGCCAGCATCATCCGAGCCAGCGGCCCCCTTCCCCTTCGGCTTTTTCACCTCGGGCATGCGGTAGTGCACCGACTGCACCTTGCCCTCGCGATCGAGATACATTGCCGTGCAGTCGCCCTTCTGGGGCTTGCCGTGGACGCGCTCGGCCTTCTTGGGCAGCTCGGGTTGGCCGTAACCGTTCTGCTCGACAATGATCCCCTTCTTCGGAAGGTTGTTGCTCATCCACTCCTGCTGGGCGCCGAGAAACGCCTCGACATCGGTGGTGTAGCGGCCGTCCTGGTCGGCCGGCGCAAACAGGTCCTCGACCCACTGGATGCCATAGGCCTCACGCAGATCGTCGCCGAAGCTCGCATCGCGCGCATACATGCGCTTCTTCTGCAGCGCCTGCGCAACGCTCCACCACGACACCTGGGGATCGCCCTTGGAGGGCTTGTGCTTCTTCCAGACCTCCTTCTGCTCCTCAAGCGCGGCCGCCGCGATGGTGCGGAGCTGCTGCTCGTTGGGCATGTCGCCCTTCGCCATCTGGTCAAGCATCGCCGGCAGCACGTTGGCCAGCAGACGCAGCTTCTTGATCTGCCGCACAGGCAGCGCGAGCGCGACGCCGATCGCCTCCTCGGTCCAGCCGAGCGCGACGAGCCGCTCGATCGCACGCCACTGGTCGACCGGGTTGAGGTTCTCCCGGACGAGGTTCTCAATGAATGAGCGCATGGCGCCATTGTCGTTCGCGGCTTCGACGACAAGAACGTCGATTTCCTCGAGGCCGGCAGCGATCGCCTGCTTCACGCGGCGATGGCCGGAATCGATGATGTAGCCATTACCGCCGCCGGTTTCCGGCGCGATGACCGGAGGCTGCACGACACCGACCGCCTTGATGGTCGCAAGCAGCAGCGCGTCCGCCTGCGGCGTGGATTTCGTCTGACGGGCGCGGTCCGGGTTGTCCTTCAGCGCGCGCGGATCGACCTTCATGAGATGCATGGTGTTGCTCCTTAGGAGTTGCGGACGCGGCCTCTCGCCGGTCCTTTTCCGTCTTCTTCCCGAAGACCCCCTCCGGCCCGCGGAGCGGGCGGGCCGGTGCAATTGCGGCCGAGCATCCCTGCCCGTCCGGACAAGCGGGGCTGACAGCCCTGCGAAGGACGACGGGCCGGAATGGCGAGCGGCGCGGTTGAGCGCCAGCGTCAGCGGCCCGCCCGATCTGCGAGCGGACCTTTCCCCCCTTCTTTTCATTTCTTTTTTCCTGCCCCGATAGGAGGGCGGGCACCGTGCCGGCGATCTGACCATCGACGTGAAAAGAGCCAGCCACGCGCACCGACGCGACTGGCCCGACGGCCGGATCAGGCCGCTATCTGGAGATCATCGTCGGGGCGCTCGCTATCGGTAGCGAGTGCTCGCTCGACCTCGGCAAGCTGCCGGTGCTTTTCGGCAAGTTCGTCCGCGAAGGCGAATTCGCCCTCCCCGCGCGATTGATATGAGGCGAGCCGGCGATGCCCGTCGGCAAGACGTTGACGGCAGCGCTCCCGCTCACCCTCAAAGTCGTCAAGGGCGTGCTCGAGGCGGGCAACAGCCCCGAGCGGCGTCACGGTGACGGGAAGATCGATCTCGTAATCGGCGCCGGTGCGCACCAGCATGGTGGTGTAGCGATAGCCATCCTTGCCGAAGCGCTGGCCCGCATATTCGAGATCGAAACCGCCGATCGAGGCGATGACGATTTCGCCCTCCTGCTGGAGCTGCACCATTGTCAGGATTTCCTTCATAAGCGCGCGGCCAGCTTCCTTACGCTGAGCGAAGGAGGCGTCGATGACACGCATGGCGAAGGCATCGCCGGCGGTAGGAACGAGGCGGTCGATATCCTGCCCGATCTCCGCGATGCGGCGTGTTGAGATTTCGATGTCGCGCTCGGCATCGCGGAGCTGCCGGCGCACCGCGAACAGATCGTCCCGATGCGCGGCACGAAGCCGCTCGAGCCTTGCGATATCGGCCTCGAGCCCGGCCTTCTGCATCAGGCGTTGATCACCCGATGCGATCGCCTTGGCCATCGCGAACTGGTTCGCCTGTCCCTCGCCGAGATCTTCCAGCTTGCGGATCGAGGTATCGCCCGACAACGCCGCGGCGATGAACCGGGCCTTGCGCTCGTTGTTCTGCCACATCGTCGCGTCGAGACTGCCCTCGGTCGCGTAGGCGTATATATCGACCTCGTCGTGCTGGTTGCCTTGCCGCACGATACGGCCCTCGCGCTGCTCGATATGCGACGGCAGCCATGGCACATCGAGGTGATGCAGAGCCTTCAGGCGAAGCTGGGCGTTGACCCCGGTGCCCATCGTCTCGGAGGAGCCGATCAGGAACCGGACCCTGCCGGCGCGGACGTCGCCGAACAGACGCTGCTTGGCCTCGGACTTCTTGAAGTCCTGCATGAAGGCGATTTCTTCGGGCGGCACGCCGAGCCGGACCAACTCGTCGCGAATCCAACGATAGGCCGAGAAGCCGCGTGTCTTCTCCACATTGATCGTGCCGAGATCGGAAAAGATCATCTGGGCGGCGCCGGGAAGCTCGAACGCCTTGCCGTCCGGCTGGACATAGTTGCGCTCCGCCGTCTCCCGCCAGATGCGGAAGGCGTTGGAGATCAGCATATTGAGCTTGTTGTCGGGCTCGTTGTCGTTGTCCGCGTCGACCAGGCGCAGATCGATGGCGGCATGGCGTCCGTCGGTGATGACGGAGAGCAGGATATCGTCACCGGGCTCCGGCGGCCGGTCGCGCTCCTCGATCGCCTTGATGCGAGCATCGAGCACAAGCTGGTAGCGCTTGAAGGCCGCGGTTGGCTTCGCCGTGACAATCTGCCGTCGGCCGGTCGAGATCGCCGGCACCTTGACGAACTGGCGCAGGTCCTCCGCCAGCACGACATCTGCGAAGGCGCGGAACATGGCGATCAATTCCGGAACGTTCACAAAACTGGCGAACCGGCTGACGGGCTTGTATTTGCCGGACGGCTGAAGCTCGAGTTCGGTCGTCGTGTCGCCGAAGGTGCTTGCCCAGGCATCAAATTCATGCAGGCCGCGCTGCATCAGGGCGGCAAAATCCATCAGTCTTTGGACCGAGAACATCTCGCCCAAGGTATTGGTGATCGGCGTGCCGGATGCCAGCACGAGCGCGCGGCCCGGATTCTTCGTCTCGATGAAACGGGACTTCACATAAAGGTCCCAGGCCCTCTGCGATCCGTTCGGATCGATGCCTTTCAACGTGCTCATGTTGGTGGCGAAGGAGAGCTTGCGGAACTCCTGCGCCTCGTCGACGATGATCTGGTCGACGCCGATCTCGGCAATGGTGAGCAGGTCGTCCTTGCGCGTCGACAGCGCTTCAAGCCGTTCCTGCAAACCCTCCTTCAGGCGCTCGAGGCGTTTGCGCGAAACGCGGTCGTCGCTCTCGACCTTGGTGAGCAGGGTCTCGAACAGCTGCAGCTCATCCTGGATCAGGCTCTGTTCGAAAGTCGACGGCACGCCGATGAACTTGAACGCGCTATGCGTGATGATGATCGCATCCCACGTTGCCGTCGCGGCCCGGCTAAGAAAACGCGCACGCTTGTCCTTGGTGAAGTTCGTCTCGTCGGCAACGAGAATGCGGGCGGAGGGATAGAGCGCCAGGAATTCGCGTGCGGCTTGCGCGAGGCAATGGCCAGGAACGACCAGCATCGCCTTGGCGATCAGCCCGAGTCGTCGTTGCTCCATGATGGCGGCCGCCATCGTCATCGTCTTGCCGGCGCCGACGGCGTGGGCGAGATAGGTCGAACCCGCCGAAATGATGCGCCAGATGCCGCGTTTCTGGTGGGCATATAAGGAAAAGGCGCCAGAAGCGCCCGGAAGTCGCAGATGATTCCCGTTGAATCGTCGGGGAGCGATATTGTTGAAGCGGTCGTTATAGACGCGCGCCAGGCGATCGGTGCGATCGGGATCGGACCAGACCCAGTTCTGGAAGGTCGACTTGATCTTGTGCAGCTTCTCCTTGGCCGCCTCGGTATCGACGACATTGAGCACGCGGCGCTCGCTGTCGCCATCCTTCACCGTGTCGAAGATCTGCGGCACGCGACTGTTCAACGCATCGGAGAGCAATTCACCGGCGTGGCGGCGATCCGTGCCCCATTCCGACGTTCCGGCCGCCGACCAGCCGAGTTGGCGCGCATCGACCGTCCACGATGCCAGTTCGGGCATGTGGTGGACCTTGATGTCCGCCTCCATCGTCTCCTTGACGAAGGCGACGACATCGGCGGCCGGGATCCACGGTGCGCCGAGCCGCGCGGTGATTTCGGAGGGGCCGAGATCGGCGGGCTGGACCGCGACGAGCGCGCGGACATTGCGCTCGAAGACGGGATCGAGAACGGCCGCCGCTTCCGCTGCCTTCAGTTTGTCGCGCACGGGACCGGAGAGATAGGCGTCGGCCGTCTGCCACGCGCCATCGGCGGGGTCCTGGAAGATCGCGTCGCCGAGCTCGGCGATCACACCGGCGACATCCTGGTGGAGGAATTCGGCGATGTGCTCGAGGTCGACGCGCCCGCGCTCATTGAGCACGACGGCGAGCGCATCGGCGGCCGAGGTGATAACCGGCGGCGCCGGCGGAGCGATAACGCGGTCGGTGAAGACCGGGCCGGGCTTGGCCGTGTCGGTGTCAAGATCGTAGTTCTCGATCGAGGCGACGAGCCAGCAATCGGGGTCGTCCACAAAAGGCTGGATATTGGGACGCCTATGCGTCTCACGGATTTCGCCGGTCTCGTCATCCTCGCTGATGGAGACGGTCGTGTGATTGATCGGGCCGAAATCGCGCACGAAGCTCGACCAGGCGATGCGGAGGCGAACCTGTGCATCTTTCCACGGCCGGTCCTGCTCCTGGCACTTCAAGACCTCGCGCACGGCGTCGCGGATGGGGATCAGCTTGCTGATGATGCGGACGTGCTTTTCGGGGATACCGTCGGCGCTGCGGCCCTTGCGCACCTTCACCGCGATCGGTTCGCCGTCGATCACCTGCTTCAGGCCTTGCGCCCGGTCGAAGAAATAGCTGCCTTCCCGGACATGGCGGTCGGACGGCAAATCAACGATGACGCTGTCGCCAGCATCATCTAGGTCGAAATCGATCGCGGTCGGCTCGCCGTCATAGAGGGCTTCCGGAAGGAGAAGCATGGCGGAAGCGAGCGCGGCTTCCAAATCGACGCCAGGCTTCGGCAGGCAGGTATACGTTTCGCCGAAGGGGCCGGATGTTAGAGCATGCGTGCCGAGCACGAAATCCGGATGGCGGGCGAACCAGCGATTGACGCGGATGGCGCCCTCGTCGGCAGTGGCGGGCCGCACCTCGTCGGTGTCGAGCCAGGACATATCGCCCTCGGGTTCGGCAACCTTGCGCTTCCGGAAAAAGAGGACGTCAACCACAACATCCGTGCCGGCGTCCGGCCGGAAACTGCCTTCAGGCAGGCGAATCGCCGCGATCAGATCGGCCGATTTGGCGATGTGTTCGCGCGCGGAAAAATCCGCCTTATCAAAAGTGCCGGAGCTGGTGACGAAGGCGGCGAAGGCGCCCGGCTTCAACAGGTCGATCGAACGCGCGATGAAATAGTCGTGCAGGCGAAAGCCTTGCGAGCGATAGGCTCGGTCGGAGCGGACGGTGCGATCGGAGAACGGCGGATTGCCGATCACGAGGTCGAAGCTCGCAGGCAGCTCCGTGCGCGCGAAATCGCCGACGACGATTCGTGCCCGCGGCTGTAACAGGCGCACGATGCGGGCCGTGACCGGATCGAGCTCGACGCCGGTGACTTGCGATGCCTCGCGCAATGCCTCTGGCATCAATGCCGGAAACAACCCCGTGCCTACGCCCGGCTCGAGCACGCGGCCGCCGCGCCAGCCGAGACGCCGGAGCCCAGCCCATATCGCGCGGATGATGAATTGCGGCGTGAAATGCGCATACTGCGTGCAGCGCGAGAGCGAGGCGTACTCGCTCTCGCTGACGGCGTCCTGCAGGTCGGCGCCGAGCGTCTCCCAGTTTTTGCGGAACTCGGCTTCGCCCGGCCGGCGAAACATGCCATTGGCAAGATCGCTCGAACCGAAGCCGATGAATTTGATCAGCCGTGCCTGCTCTTCCGCGGTTGCGGGCCGGTCCTCTGCCTCGATCTCAGCGGCCAGACGGATCGCGTCGATATTGTCGCGAGCCCGGTCCTTCCAGTTCACTGCCAGGCCCCGTTCGCCATCGAGCACGAAATTGACGCCGCGTGCGCGAGCAGACTGAGTTCGTTGCGCCGATGGTGTTCTCCGCATGGCCGGGGCCGGCTGGGTCGGATCGGGATCGTCGTCGTCATCGTTGGCCGGAAAATCTCCCGCGAAGGCGGTGACGCCGAGGCCCAGGCCAGACGAAAGCGCGGTGTTGCCGAAAAGGTCGAAGGTGAAGGGGTCGTTGCTCATGGCGTTCTCCAATGAAAGAACTCAAGGGGCATAACACCACCATTTCGCGGCTTTTCCTTGGGTTCGGTTTCGTTTTGACCGGCAATCGCGCGATCGGCAAAGTCCTTCTTTCCGCCGGACAGTTTCTTTGCCGTCCTGCGGTTCTGAACCATTCTCCAATTCGTGACCCTAACACCGGTCTGTTTCCGACTTCGGTCACACAGTGGCATTCGGCTCCCGGTTTCCCATTCTCCTTTAAGAGCGCAACCCAGGCCTGCCGGGTTCGCTAGCTTGCCATCAGGACAACCGGGATATCGTCGACACGCCTTCAGTGGTGCTGGCGCCGCGCAGCTCATAAGCGCGCTGGTCACGCAGGATCTGGAAGGCGATCGTCAAAAGCTTGCGCGCGATCGCGACGCGCGCCTTGTTGGTTCCTCTGAGCTTCAGGTGCTCATATTGGGCACGAAGCTGCGGATCGCTGGCGACAGCCGGAGCAACCGCCTCGACGAAAGCCCAGCGCAGCCACTTGTTGCCCTGCTTGATGATCTTGCCGTGATAGGTCTTGCCGCCGGAGGAATAGGTCGAGGGCACAAGACCGGCATAGGCGGCCAGCTTCTTCGGGCTACGGAAGCGGTCAATGTCGTCGATCTCTGCATCGATCAGCCTTGCAAAGAACTCGCCGACGCCGGGGATCGTCTTCAACAGCTTCACATTGGCATTCGCCTTGGTCATCGCCCGGATCGTCGCCTCCGACTGCTTGATCCGGCCATCAATGTCGCCGATGAAGTCGAGGCCCCGGTCGATCTGGATGCGGTCGATCTCCGAGACGTTGACCTGCGCCAGCTGGATGCGGCCGGCCTTACCGAACAGGTCACCGAGCTTCTTCAGCTGTGCCGTCTGCTCCGGATAACGGTCGAACACCGTGACGATCCGGTTCTTCGTCATCGTGCGCAGCCTGACGTAAAACATCCGCTCGCGTAGCGCGACGCGCAGCTCACGGGCCTTGTCGGTCGGTGCCCAGGCTTCCGGCACCAGGTCGGCTCTGAGCAGATGCGCCAGCACCGTCGCATCGATCTTGTCGGTCTTGATCTTGGCGTCGGCAATCGCCTTGACCTTGAGGGGATGGGCGAGAACGACATCATCACAAATGTCGTCGAGCCAGTCGTACATAACCATCCAGTTGCGCGTCGCCTCAACCACGGCATGTGAGTTCTCGCGGTAGCGTTCGAGAAACCCGCCAAGCGACTGGCGATCGTTCTTCACCCGACCGGATCTCAGCGTCTTGCCGCAGCTGTCCTGGACCACCAGGTGGCTGTAGGATTTGTGGTAGTCGACGCCAATATGGTAATCATAAGAGGCAGTCATGCTTCCAACTCCCTTGTTGAGATTTGCAAAACCCCAACAGGATAAGCCGAAAGGCCGGAAGTGTGACTGTCCCTCGATCATCGCCTGCATCTCAGTGATCCGTTCTCTCAGCGGGCGCGGCCTCTTTCATGCCACCTCCTTT
>DPXQ01000150.1 GCA_003527225.1 Rhizobium sp. | reverse complement strand
TGCAGATTTCCCGAGCCAGCTCTGCGCGCGGTGGTCTGTTCTTTGTCGAAAGCTTGCGCCGGGAAGGCTTGCCGAGCGGCCTCGTGACTGCGACCCGCGGCAATCACGGTCAGTCGATAGCGATCGGGGCGCGCGAGGTCGGAATTCCAGCCTTGATCGTCGTCCCCGAGGGAAACTCGGCGGAGAAGAATGCTGCGATGGAAGCATTCGGAGGAGAACTACTGATCGCCGGACGGGGCTTTGATGAAGCCCGCCAAGTCGCAGCGCGCGAAGGAGCCGCCAGACAGTTTCTCATGGTGCCCCCTTTTCACCGCGAGATTGTCAAGGGAGTGGCCACTTATGGATGGGAGCTTCTGACGGAAGTCCCCGACCTCGATGCCGTTTTCGTACCAATCGGCATGGGCTCCGGCATATGCGCGCTGATTGCGATCCGCAACCTGCTTGGTCTCAAGACCGAAATCATCGGCGTCGTTGCCGAGCGGGCGCCAGCCTTCGCCTTGTCCTACCGTGCGCGACAACCCGTGACGGGATCCGGTGTCTCAACATTTGCCGACGGCGTGGCGTGTTGTGAACCCCAGGAAGAGCCCTTGGCGATCATTCTGGCCGGTGCCGCAGACGTCGTTGCGGTGAGCAAGGACGAGATCTCGGAAGCGATCCGTGTGCTTTACGAAGCCACACACAACGTCGCCGAAGGCGCAGGCGCGGCGGTTCCTGCCGGCGCGATCAAGCTCCGTGAGCGCTACATGCACAAGAAGATCGCAACCGTTCTCACCGGCGGCAACATCGATCGCGACATCGCCGCACGAATTCTCGCGGGACATACCCCTTCCGCGTCATGATTGCATCCTCCAGTCGCCCGGGCTGTATAGCCCCAAAGCAGAACGAATGATCCGCAAAATTTCCCTTTGCACGTTTGCCACGGGCAAACGATGCAGGCGGAAATTCCGATTGGTAGCCGCCCAATAGCGGATATAGCGTTACAACGATGTCATCACTGGATCATACACACCATTAGAAGAACAGGGCTTCCCCGAATTATCCGGAATTACTCTGGACCAACCGGAGACCTATCCAAGAATCAGGAAGTGTCTTATGGCGGGAACCGCGTCGCGGCGGGTTCGCTGTAGGCTGGTGGCAAGTCGATAAACCCGTCGGAGCCACCGCTGGATTTTCCCGCGGCTCCATGCAAGACTTTGGCCCAGGGAGGAGGACATGTTCACACCAGACCACTGGGCAATGCTGCACGCGATGTCACGGCGACTGACCGGATATGCTTTCGCACTGACGCGAGACCGGGACAAGGCTGGCGACCTGATTCAAAACGCGATCGTCCGGGCCATGGAAAGCAGGAAGGTGCCGAATGATGACGCCGCGTTCCGGGCATGGATCACGCGGATTGTTCGCAACTTGTGGATCGATGACCACCGCACACAACTGCGCCAGGATGCCTGGATGTCGCGCTCGCACCCCGATGGTGCTGATATCCCCTCGGATCTGCCGTCCGAAGATCTGATCCTGAACAGGATGGTGATCCGGCAGGCATTCTTTGCCCTCGGTGCCGATCACCGCGACGTTCTGGCGCTGGTTGATATCGCCGGTTTCAGCTACGATGAAGCTGCAAAGCTACTCGACGTGAACCGGGGGACCATCATGAGCAGGGTTAGTCGCGCGCGTGAGAGACTCTTGCGGCAGCTCTCCGACGAAGGCGTCGTTCCTTTCCGCGCGAGCGCCGCCCGGAGAGGCCGACATGACTGATGGTACAGTCTCCTTCGAGACCTTGAGCGCCTATGTGGACGGTGAACTCTCGCCCAAGGAGACGGCACGCGTCGGGCGAGCAGTTGCTGCCGATCCCATGCTCGCGCAACAAGTCTCCGTGCTGCAGGCGCTTCGAGCCGGCGTGTCTGCTATTGGCGGGGACGTCGAACCGGTGCAAGTCGACGCTCTCAAACCCAAGACGGGCAGGCTCCGCGGACGGCGACTGGCCGGATTCGCGACAGTGGCCATGCTGTCATTGTCGCCTGCAGTTGGCATTCTGTTCTTCCAGTCGGCCGAGGTGGAAGGAGATCGCGTGTTTGCCGTCTCCCGCCTGGTATCCACAAGCAACGCAGATTTGCTGCGAATGGCGGAGGCTTATGAGGCATGGGGTGCGGCGGCATCACAGGGCCACGCGATGGTAACGCCGACGGATCCGCGACTGTCCAATCTTATCACTGCGACCGGGCTGCAGCTCGTGGAGACCGGAAACATCGCGCTGCACTCCGGGACGACTGCGAGCCAGGCCAACTATATAGGACCGAACAGTTGCCGGCTCAGTCTGTTCGAAACCCCTGTATCCGGCAGAATCCCTGCCACGACACAACTGGTCATTGAGACCCTGAACAATCTTCAGATAGCGCGCTGGTCGGCAGCGCAACACTATGTCCTGATTTCCCGCGACATGAATCATGCACGATTTGCCGCAATAGCTGGATCACTCGCAACCGCGACGCAGCGCGACGGCGTGAATGACAACAATCTGATCGCTGTTCTGTCTACCGCCCGAGAACACTGTCTGGGCTGATCAGAAAAATCTCAAAATTCTGTCGGCCACGGAATAAATCCGGCGCTCCGATCGTTTCTTCTCTCGTTGGGCTGTCCATCTGGCGGCCCGGGCAAACGCAAAGAGGGAGGAACTCATGGTAACCAGAAGGCAGATGCTGATCGCTTCCGGTAAGACCGCGATCGGCATGGGCATGGGGTTTGGATTGTTAGGCGGGAAAGGTATTGGCGCAGCCTTTGCGGAGACGGCGCGATTGCCCTTCGAGAATGGTGAGCGCGAACTCGTCGTCTATCCAGGCAAGCGCCCGATGATCGGGCTGAGCGCAAGGCCCCCGCAGCTCGAAACCCCGTTCGAGGTGTTCAACGAGGGTATATTGACGCCCAATGATGCGTTCTTCGTACGCTATCACCTTGCGGGCATTCCCACCGAGATCGACCCCGAAACCTTCCGGCTGGAGGTTTCCGGACGGGTGCGCACGCCGCTCTCGCTGTCCCTGAAGGAGCTGAAAACCGCGTTCGATCCCGTCGAAATCGTGGCTGTCCACCAATGTTCGGGCAACAGCCGCGGCTTCGTCGAACCGCGCGTTGGTGGCGGGCAACTCGGCAATGGCGCTATGGGCAATGCACGCTGGACGGGCGTCGCGCTGCGCACCGTTCTCGAACGGGCCGGCGTCGAAGACGGCGCGATCGAGGTCGCATTTGGCGGGTTGGACGGACCCGTGAACCCGGACACGCCGGATTTCACAAAATCGCTTGGGCTCGATCACGCAATGGACGGTGAGGTGATGCTGGCCTGGGCCATGAACGGCGAGGATCTTCCCTGGCTGAACGGTTTTCCGTTGCGTCTGGTCGTTCCGGGCTATTACGGCACCTATTGGGTGAAGCACCTTGACCGGATCGAAGTCCTGGACGCGCCGCTCGAGAGTTTCTGGATGAAGACGGCGTACCGCATTCCGGCAAATGACTGCGCATGCGTCGAACCGGGCAAGACGCCCTCGGCGTCGGTTCCCATCAACCGCTTCAGCATCCGCTCCTTTCTGACCAGCCATGCCGACGGAGCCTCGGTGCCGGCCGGCGAGGTGGCGCTGCGCGGCATCGCCTTCGACGGCGGCTATGGCATCACCGAGGTAGCGGTCTCGAGCGATGGTGGCTCAAACTGGCACTCCACGCGATTGGGCGATGATCTCGGACGCTACTCCTTCCGCGAATGGACTTCGTCGCTACGGCTCAAGCCGGGACAACACCAGCTGATGGTCCGCGCGACCAACCGCATCGGTCAAACCCAGCCGGCCTCCGCCCTCTGGAACCCCGCCGGCTACATGCGCAACGTCATCGAAACGACGCAGCTGACCGCAGTCTGAAGGAGCATGCCATGAAAACTACCCTGCCAGTGTTACTTTCATTGATGGTCGTTACCGCACCCGCTCTTGCGCAACCGATAACTTACGAACTGCCTGAAGAAACTGCCGTGCTGAAGCCCGGCCGCGAGCCCGGCTACTCGGCGGCCGAGGCTAACTGCTTCGCCTGCCATTCGGTTGACTACATTGCCTATCAACCTCCGGGCAAAGGGGCTGCCTTCTGGGAAGCGGAAGTCGCCAAGATGATCAAGGTGTATCACGCCACGATCGACGAGGCCGATGCAAAGGCGATCGCCGCCTATCTCGCCGAGACCTACTGACGCGGATATGGTTCGACTACAACCCAGGAATGCCGCGCCATGGCGCGGCATTCCATATCAGGCGACAAGGCTTGCATTCATGGCTAGGACTTCGCACGTCATCGTACACGACGGCTGAACGGGCCATTCTCAGGTAGACTTGAACTTATAGTCAGTCACCGAGGGCATGATCAACTCGCCGCGCGACGACAGTGCCCTGTTACCCACCCCGGCGGACTGATCCGAGTGGGAAACTTTCCACCCAGAATAGACGTCCGCCACGCGTCAGGCCAAACTTCCTGGACCTCCGCGCGGGGCACCACCGAGCTCCTACGACCGTCGGTCCAGATACCCCAGCGTGGCGCGAACACGTGCCGAACCGCGCCGCAGGCTAAGGGATCGTCCGGACCTATACCCGCACAGTTGGCCCAAGGCGTTCTCGAACCAGGCGTGGCGTTGCCGGCAACGGGACCGGTCCTCTCGCGGACCCGGAACGGGATCAGCAGGCCAGACCCAACGCCTCCAGACGCGCCACGGTGCCAGGCAGGCGGTGCATGTTGCCCCGGACCTCGAGGATCAGCCTAGGCTGCACCGGCAGGGCGGCGAGCGCATCGAACACAGGGCCCCAGGAAATCGTGCCCTCGCCGGGGTGCCAGTGGCGGTCGGCATAGGCGTCGGCATCTTGCAGATGCACATGGCCAAGGCGCGCTCCGGCGGCGGCGATGAAATCGACTACCGGTGGCGCGTTGTAGCGCCCATGGGCCAGGTGCGCGTGGCCGGTATCCAGTGACACCTCAAGATTGGGGTGGCCGATCGCCGCCACCAGGTCGACCCGGTCGGCGGGATTGGTATCGTCGATGTTTTCCAGCATCAAGATGCAGCCGCACTCGGCGGCGCGCGCCAGCACCGGAACCAGGCAAGCGGTCACTGCATCGAACATCTGACCGTGCAGGGCGGGGTAATTGGCTCGGTTCAGCACCTGCCAATAGGTGAAGGGGCTGTGCACCACCATATACGTCGCCTCCAGCGCCGCGGCCACCTCCAACCCCTGGATTAGGCGGCGCTGGATCACGGCTCGGATCTCGGCATCGGGGTTGGCCAAATCCAGCCCGAAGAATGGCCCATGAATGCCGAGCAAACCCTGATGCCCCGCCAACGCCTGCCGGTAAGCGGCCACCAGCGGAGCGGTATCACCCGTTATGACATCGGGAAAAACAAAGTCCTGAATCTCGATGGCGCGGTCATGCTCGAATATCCAGTCGTGCAAAACGGCAAGATCGGCATGTTTGAGGGCAACGCCCAGACGGGGCAGCGGCATGGTTTTTCCTTTTGTCATTTGATTCCGGCGCGCATGAAACTTTGCACGAATTGCCGCTGGAACAGCAGAAAGCCGATCAAGAGCGGCGCCGAGGTGATGAGCGTGGCGGCATTGATCACCGCCCATTCAATGCCCGAGTCAGTGGTGGCAAAGACCGAAAGCCCCACGGTCAAGGGCCGGGTGGAAACCGAATTGGTGATGATCAGCGGCCACAGAAAATTGTTCCAATGCGCCGAAACCGAGACAAGGCCGAAGGCCAGGTAGGTCGGCTTGGCCAGTGGCACATAGACCCGCCAGATCAGGCCGAGAAGGCCCAGGCCTTCGACCCGCGCGGCATCGTCAAGCTCGGTCGGGATAGTCATGTAGGTCTGGCGCAAAAGAAAGATCGCAAAGCCCGACGCCATGTAGGGCAGACCGATCGCAAGGATGGTATCGACCAGGCCCAGATCGCGCATGGTCTTGTAATTCTCGACAAGCAGGATGTCGGGCATCACCATCAGTTGCACCAGCACCAGCGCGAACAGGAGCCCCCGCCCCGGAAAGCGCAGTCGGGCAAAAGCAAAGGCAGCAAGTGTGCAGACAACCAGTTGCACCACAAGAATCGAGGTGACGAGCATCACGGTATTGAGAAAATAGCGCGCGAAAGGCGCTTGCGTCCACGCTTTGGCGAAATTCTCCAGCGTCAGCGGAGCGGTCAGGGTGAAATGCGTCTCATAGGCCGCAGGATGAAAGGCGGTCCAGACCGCATAGGCCAAGGGGGCGATCCACAGAATCGCGAGCGCCCAGCCGCCTATCAAAGTAAGGATGCGGTCGGTCTCCATCGACCGGCTCGATGCCGGGGCAAGTGCCGTCATTTGTAATGTACCTTCCGGTCGGCCACGAAGAACTGCCCCACCGCCACCACGATCAGGATCCCCAGCATCACGACGGTCAGCGTGGCAGCATATGCGGTATCCCAATAGGCAAAGCCCATCTCGTAGATGTAATAGAGCAGCAATTTGGAGGCATCATTCGGCCCGCCCTTTGTCATGACGATGATATGGTCGATCAACCGGAAGGCGTTGATCACGGCATTGACCGAAATGAACAGCGTCGTCGGCATGATCAAGGGCCAGGTCACACGGCGAAAGAAGGTCCAGGCTGAGGTGCCCTCCAGCGCCGCTGCTTCACGAAGGGATTGCGGAATGGTTTGCAGAGCGGCGAGATAGAAGATCATGAAGAACCCCGCCTCTTTCCACACCGCCACCGCGATCATCGCCCAGAGCGAGGTGTTCGACTGGCCGACCCAGTTCTGCGCGGGCAGACCCCACATGCTGCGAATCTGGTCGATCAGGCCGAAACCGGGGGTGTAGAAGAACATCCAGATATTGGCTACCGCGATCAGGGGCAGCACCGTCGGCGTGAAGTAGGCCACCCGCAGGAAGGCGAGCCCCGGCAGTCTACGATGCACGAACAACGCCATCGAAAGCGAAAGGCCGATCGCGGCAGGGATCGTCACGGCGGCATAGATCACGTTGTTCCACATCACCTTGGCAAAGACCGGATCGGTCAGCATTTTGGCGTAGTTCGCAGCGCCCACAAAACTGGCGGCGCGCTTGCCGCGCGCGGTGGACCAGAAGCTCTGGATCAGCGTCTCCAGCGCCGGAACATGGGTGAATGCCAGCAATAGCAGCATCGCGGGCATCAGCAAGGCCCAGGCCTGTATCCATTCGCGGCGCATCGGAAATCCCTGTGAAAAGGGCAAGACCGCACCTTGCACGGTGCGGTCTTGCGAGGTGGGCTCAGCGATAGGCGGCCAGGATGGCGTCGGCTTCTGCCTGCGCATCCTTCAACGCCTGTTCGGGCGTTTTCTGCCCGACGACTGCTGCTTCCAGCGCCGCGTTCAGGATCTGTGTCACGCGGCTGTTGTCATAGGTCGCCAGTTCCGGAACGGCGTATTGCAGTTGCTCCTTGGCTACCAGAGCCGCAGGAAAATCGGCGACATAGGCTTTCATCGCGTCAGTTTCCCAGGCGGCATAGGACGGGGCGACATAGCCCGTTTCCATCGACCAGCGGGCAGCCTGCTTGGGCGCGGTGAGCCAATGCAAGAAGGCGACAGCGGCGGTTTTCTGTTCCTTGCTGGCATCCTTGAACAGGAAGAAGCTGCCGCCGCCGGTGGGCGCGCCGCGCTGCTTTTTGGCCGGCAGCATCGCAACGCCGAAATCGAAGGGCGCATTGGTCCGGATGTTGGTCAGGTTGCCGGTGGTGGTCCAGATGATCGCACTTTCGCCTTCGAAGAAGGCTTTCGGCGTCGCACCCCAATCAATGGTTCCCGGCGCCATGATCCCGTCGACCTTGGACAGTTTCACCAGGTATTCCAGCGATTGAACCACTTCAGGGGCGTCGAAATAGGTGGTCTTGCCATCGGCGCTAGCCAGCAAGGCGCCTGCAGGCGTGGTCAACCCTTGGAACAGCCAATAGGGGAAGCCAGCCGTCGGGATGCGCACGCCCCATCGGGTTACGTTGCCATTGGCGTCCTTCTTCGTCAGCTTTTTGCCCATTTCGACCATTTCGTCCCAGGTCGCGGGCGGTACTTCAGGATCGAGACCGGCTTCCTTGAAGGCGGCCTTGTTCCAGTACATGACCGGGGTCGAGCGCTGGAACGGCACGCCGTAATGCTTGCCGTCCACCATGGCGTCATTGACATAGGCGGGAAGGAATCCGTCGAACCAGGCCTTGGCTTCGGCTGCGGGCATCACGTCTTCGAAAGGCTCGATCAGACCTTCATCGAGCAGGGTGAAGACGTTCACGGCCCCCACCATCGACAAGGGCGGCGGGTTGCCCCCGCGCGCGGCGGTCAGCGTCTTGGTCATGGTCTCTACATAGGTGCCGGCATAGATCGGGGTGATCTTCACATCCGGGGTCTGCGCCATGTATTCGTTGGTGAGCGCCTGCACCAGATCGGCGGCAGCCCCGCCGACGGCAACAGGGAAATAGAACTCCAAATCAACTGCCGAGGCCGGCGAGGCCCCCAGCAGCGCTGCCAGGGCAGTGCCCTGGATCAGCCGGGTGAAAGAACGGGCATTGAACATGTGCTACTCCTTGTTGTGATTGCAGGGGTTGCGGGCGCGCCGGAGTGGCTGCCCGGTAGGCGGTCTCAATGATAGGCGGTCAGGATGGCGACGGCCGCCCTCCCACCCACGGCGACGGGGAAATAGAGTTGCTGACAGTCGGCAAATGCGTCGGGCGCCAACATCAGGGACGAAGCACTGCCGAGCAGGGCAATTCTCAGGGATCGGGTCATCGGGGGGTCCTGTTGCAGATTGCCGGTTCCGGGTCAGTCGCGGTCCGGCAAGCGCTGTCCGGTCACGCCGTCAAAGAGATGCAGGCTTTCGGGCGCCCAGTTCAGTCGGAGGCTGGCCCCCGGCGCGCCGTGCCGTCCGGGCAGGCGCACCGCCAGATGCGAGGCGCCGACGCGCACCGTCACAAGCTGATCGGCACCATGGTATTCCACCCCGATCACCTCGGCCTGCAGGCCGGACTGCGTTGTCACGGTGATCTCTTCCGGACGAAGCCCGGCTAGCGTATCCCGCGCGAGCCCCGCATAGGCCGTGCCGGGTTCAGGCATCAGATCCTCCAGCGGCACCAGATTCATCGGCGGCGTGCCAATGAAACGGGCGCAAAAGGCGGTGGCAGGACGGGTGTAGATCTCTTGCGGGGTGCCGATTTGCTGCACCCGGCCTTCGTTCATCACCACGATGCGGTCACCCATGGTCATCGCCTCGATCTGATCATGGGTGACATAGACCATGGTCAGCCCCAAACGCCGTTGCAAGGCGCGGATCTCCCCCCGCATTTCGGCGCGCAGCTTGGCGTCAAGATTGGACAGGGGCTCGTCCATCAGGCAGACAGGCTTTTCGCTGATGACGGCGCGAGCCAGCGCCACACGCTGCTGTTGGCCGCCCGAAAGCTGCGCCGGCTTGCGCGAAAGCAGCGCCTCCAGTCCCATCATGCCCGCCACCCGCGCCAGCCGCGCCGCCTGCTCGGCCCGTGGCACGCGACGCACGGAAAGCCCGAACAGAATGTTCTGCGCTACGCTCAGATGCGGAAACAGCGCGTAGGATTGAAATACCATCGCAATTTCGCGCGCAGCAGGCGACAGGGCGGTGATGTCGCGTCCTTGCAGTTGAATCTTCCCGGCGCTTGGCATGTCGAGTCCGGCGATCATCCGCAACAAGGTGGACTTGCCGCAACCCGACGGCCCGAGCAGCACCGAAAACTGCCCAGAGGGCAAATGCACGCCGACATTATGCAGAACCTGCACGCCATCAAACGCCTTTGACACGCCTGACAGGCGCAGGCCAGCGGGCAATGACTGCTGCCCCTGCAGCGTCGAACTCATGGAAGCGTCACGTTCAATACTGAGGGTCGGCAGGGTTGTCTTCATCATGCCGCAACCCCTAATCGGGTATTGTTACAATCAGTTATCCGGC
Source organism: Rhizobium sp. (assembly GCA_003527225.1). The sequence continues at coordinate 13,498 of DPXQ01000150.1, read as the reverse complement.
AAGTGACGATTATGTGACAAAAGGCGCCTCGCCTGCACTTGTCCCGGACACCTCATCCCGGGAGGCGTGTCTCGGGCGTGCCGAGAGCCGAAAAGCGGATCAAGATCGTGGCTCGGATATGCATCTTGACCGCCTGCCTGACAAAGTCACGCGCGTGGTCGCTGGCACGACTACGTTGTTGCTTATGCCCAATTCGAGTTGGACAACGGCATTGATGCCAAACCGACGGACCCGGCTCTCAGCGATGAGGCGTTGAGCGCCGCGCTGCTTTCTGCAGCAAACAAAGACATCAGCAGTGTACAGCAACCGGATGATATGGTGGTGGCCGATCCGGAAGTAATTGCATGGGCGAAGGATGTTCTCGGCGTCGGCCCGGCCGTGGGGAAAATCGACCAAGTGCGCGATGTCATGGCGATCGAGCAGCCCAGGTAAGAGCAGGCTGATGAGGTGGCGGATCAACGGGTTGCTTCTTGACTACGAACCGCCGACCCAGTGGTTGTGCGGGTGAGCGCACGGATGACGTTGGAACCCATCTAACGAAACGTTCCAACGAAGGTCAGGCGGCAGTCTTCAGCGTTAAGATCATCGCCCTTTCGTGGGTCCAGCACGAGGAAACCGGTAACGCGGGCGTCCGATCGGCCAAGCTGAACCGTCGGACACAGTAGGAACTCCGAAAGAAGACCCCTTTGAACCTTGATGAACCAATGTGGTTCAGTTATATTCAAGGTGAACTGAAAGGGGCTCTCCATGACAGCATTCACAATCCGCGTCCCGGACGACGTTGCCGACCGTCTGAACCAGCTCGCTCAAAAGCTCGACCGTTCGCGCTCCTACATGGCCGCGCAGGCCATTGAAGATTTCGTATTACGCGAAGAATGGCAGCTTGCGGAAATTGAAGCCGGAATTGCCGAGGCGGAGCGCGGCGAATTCGCCAGTGACGACGACGTGGCACGCGTGGTCGGCAAATACGTCAAGGCTACTTCCCGGTCATGAAGCAGAGGCGCATCCGCTGGACCGTGCGGGCGTTGCGGCGGCTTGACGAAATCGGTGCGTACATCGAACATGACGACCCGGATGCTGCTGCACGGGTCATTGCCCGTCTTGTAGCCTCCGTCGACATGCTGGTAGAGCTGCCGGCAGCTGGACGCATCGGTCGCATCGCAGGCACGCGCGAAATTGTATTGTCCGACATCCCTTACATCATCCCTTATCGGGTTCGCCAGGACATTGAAATCATTACCGTGATGCACGCTTCTCAGAAATGGCCGAAGAGGCTGTAAGCGAGTGCGTCCAGTGAACAGCAACCCAGCAGCGGCCAAGCGAAAATGCGAAAGATAGTTTTCTCCTTGAACGGGTTCGAACCGTTGTCCGGTAGTTCCAACTGATCAGATGTAGCACTTCTGGGACATTGGTGCTCGGCGACTCGGATCAAGGTGTTCCGGCGAGCAGGAAAAAGATGCCGATCGGCGTAACCGGTGTTTCGCCCCTACGTTGCCGCTGGCGTCATGAACTGTGATCGACTTCCCATGGAAAAGCGAAGGGCGTTTCTCCATAGAGATCGCCATTGGCCGGATCAACTGAAGGCAAGGATCGTGTCGGAAAGCATGTGACCGGGGGCGACGGTGACGCCTCAACCTCACCAACAAACCGAACCTCGCCGTCCCGACAAGCTTCGGCAATAGCGATCGCGCTCTTCAGCATGCCAATATCGATTCCGGCAAAGGATTCTCTGTAATCTGCTACTGCTCGTTCACCTGTGATCAGGATCCGCACATCAAACGGTTCCTGCACTATACAGGTTCTGCAACTGCACGTTCGACCCAAGGGGAATTGTAGAAATGTCAAGCATACGGACTGTGTCGTAATGATCTCGCTCTTGCGCACCGTTCCCGTCGCGATCGCCATCCTCCTATCGGCGAATAGTTCCCTCGCCGACGACGCGACGTCCCTCAAGGAGTACTTCATATTTGCGAGGATGTGAGCGCCATAGCACAGAAGGATGGGCTAGTTACCTACGTCAGATCACCGGTCGAGCATGAGACGGGGGTAAATTTTCTGGTCTCCGACACCGCGCACCCCGCTATCCTTTTTGCGCAGGTCTATGGCTCATGCGGCTTCCGCAATCTGCCCAATCGGTCACTCGTGATTGTGAAGAATCAGGGCCCGCACGACAACCTGGAGGGATGCTTTTACACGTCTTCTCTGATCCATCTGGGGTTTTATGTTGATAAAACCATCTCGGCACAGATCGACCAAAATCCTTCGACGAGTTCGTCGCGTATTACGTTAGTTCGAAACCAGCGCCGTGATGCCGAACCGAAGGACTCTCATTGAAGACTTCCCGGATGGTATCAAACGGTAAGCGAAGTGCGCTCACTGGAGCGAACCCCGGCGTGCTGGGCCACATGGAGCGGTGCGCATCCGGACAGCTCCCATCTCCCGGCCAGAACGCAATCTACAAGAAAGAACGTGAGGACCGGGAATTCAGATAGATCTGACTGGCGCCCTCCATCACCTCAGGGCCGGCTTTACCGCACTTTTGTCAGCGATTGAGGACGACACCTCATGCCTTTGTTTGTGTCGCTGAAGGGAAACCGTGCCTGCGCGCCATCCATGCAACGACAAAGGTCGCAACCAGAAGGACAATCACAGCCCACGGGAACACGCCAACCCCAGCATTTTCCAGCAGCAGCCCACCAATGATCCCGCCTCCGGCCATCGCAATGTTCCATATTGTGACTATCATGGATTGGGCGACATCGGCCGCTTTGCCTGCAGCTTTGGCTGAAGCCGTCTGGAACAAGGTCGAAGCTCCGCCCCAGGCCAGACCCCAGATCACGACGGCGACGAAGACAGCCACGGGGTTCGCACCCTGAGTACCGAAGACAAGTGCCGCAGCGATGAAGAGCACTGTGCTGCCCAGGACGAGTTCGCGAAGCCACCGGTCGATAAGGACACCCACCACCCAGATGCTCGCCAGAGCGACAATGCCGAAGATGAGCAGGACCAGATCGACACGCCCATTGAGCCTGGAGGGGACGAGAAACGGCGCAATGTAAGTATAGAGAATGTTGTGCGCGAGAACGAAGGCAAAGGTGGCGAAAAGAACCGCACGAAAGCCGGGAATCCTGACTACGCCTGCCAACGACAACCGCCGGTCGCCGGTCTGACCGGGGAAGTCCGGGAGACGCATCGAGAACCAGAGGAACAGGATTACTGCGAGGAGACTCATCAAGCCAAAGACCGGCCGCCATCCTGTCAGCGAAGCGAGATATGTAAAGGCCGGGATGCCGATCGACAGCGCCAATGGGATTCCTACCATTGCGATCGTCATGGAGCGGCCCCTGAGCTTGTCGGGCACCATTCGGACAACATAACCAGCAACCAGCGCCCAGAGCAGCCCGGCGAAAATTCCTGCGAAGAAGCGCGCGCCAATTGTCAGCGCATAGCTGGTGGAAACCGCGGTCACGAGATTCACAATCGCAAAGCCGCCGATGGCAACCAGCAATAAGGGGCGGCGGCGAATTCCCTGCGTCGCCGCTGTCAGTGGGATGGCCGTGAGAAGGGTTCCAATGGCATAGATGCTGACGAGTTGCCCGATCAGTGCGTCGGAGACCGCCAGATCATTGCTCATCAGAGGGAGTATCCCTGCCGGCAGCGCCTCGGTCAGCACAGTCATGAAGGTTGCTGCGGCCAGCGCCATGAGATTCGACAGCGGAATCCTTTCCTGCGAGAAAGCCTCTGGAGCTGAAAGTGTGGATTGCCCTGTTCCGGCATCGCGTATCGGGCTGCTCGTCGAACTCATGGTCTGCCTCTCAAGAAACAATAATCTTCGCCTAGGGAGCGACAGCGCGCGGTATCTGGCGCTCTTCACCCCCCGTCTGCACCTAGAATTATTCAGATGCGGGCTATGGAGAATTGTGCTAAAATTCCAAACATAGCGGAATATTTTTCCGGAATGACGAGGCGCGTTTGGATACGCTCGGCACTTTGAAGATATTCGTCCACGCCGCCGATGCCCGTAACTTCACAGTCGCGGGGCGGCGCCTGGGCCTCTCATCCTCGGCTGTGGGCAAGGCCATCGCTCGTCTTGAAGAGCATCTGGGCGCGCGTCTTCTTCATCGCTCGACGCGCACCGTCACCCTCACGCCGGAAGGCTCGTGCTTTCTGGAGCGCAGCCGCCGCATCCTATGCGAGTTCGAGGCGGCCGAACTGGAACTGGCCAGCGCAAAGGAGACTCCAAACGGCACTCTGCGCGTCAGCCTCCCGCTCGCGGGTATGTTAATGATGCCTGCACTTATCTCCTTCATGCAGGCTTACCCAGACATCGAACTCGATCTCGACTTCACTGACCGACTGGTAGACGTGATAGAAGAGGGATTCGATGCCGTCATTCGTGCGGGCGAAATCAACGACTCGCGCCTGATGACGCGCACGCTCGGCACGTTCCGGCTGATGCTTGTCTGCTCAAGTCGCTATTTAGAGCGATATGGCGCCCCACTGGCGCCTGAAGACCTGATGGCTCACGCCTGTCTGCATCACAGGTACGCGACAAGCGGCAAGCTGGAACGCTGGCCGCTCTCCAGCGGCGGACAGGACGTCAGTATAGATCTGCCGCGAAAGGCGGTTGCGAACACAATTGAGCCCCTGATCGATATGGTTGCGGCAGATATGGGTATCGCCTGCCTGCCCGATTTCGCAATAAGGGAACAGTTGCAGAATGGGCAGTTCAGGTCAGTGCTCGACGATCACACCCGGCATGAAGGGACCTTCCAGCTCCTTTGGCCGTCGAGCCGACATATGTCGTCAAAGCTCCGCGCGTTCGTGGACTTCATAGGCAAGAACCTTTTCGCTGAGCGGTAATCAACTACAAGCCAGGTCTCCCACTGGCTGGCAGGAATCGCTGCGAACGCTCGCCAAGCTCACGGAGCCCGAGATCACCCAGTGATCCGGGCTTGCACTTCGACCGTCGGCGGCGTGCCGCTCACTTCTCCGCGCAGATGGCGTAGCGGTGTTGGGTGGCGCGCTCCAACCCCTTGAGGAAGGAGAAGTTCTTCCTCTGGGTTCGATGGATGGCGCGCATGTCGGTGTCGAGGGTGACCTTCGAGAAGCTGGCTTCCTTGAGCAACTCCACGACCGCCTCCGCGCGCGCGCCCTCGGAAAAATAGACGCGCGCGAGGATGGACTGGTGGGTGTAGGCCATCTCGCCCTTGCCCGGTCCGTGCACCGGTCCCTTGGGGCCGAGGCCGATGCGGGCAAGAAGCGCCGACAGCCTGCGCACCGCCTTCGCCACCGGTCCCGGATTGACGAAATCGCCGTCGACCACCAGCAGCCGGCCGCCGGGCTTCAGCAGGCGGTGCCATTCGCGGAAGGCGGCGAGCGGGTCGACCAGCGTCCAGACCAGATGGCGGTTGGTGATCACGTCATAGCTTTCGTCCGGCTCCATCGTGTTCTCGGCATCGCCCAGATAAAACCGGATCTGCCGGCCGCGCGTCGTGGCCTTGGCCCGGGCGCGCTCCAGCATCGGCGCCGCCCAGTCCATGCCCGTGACCTTGAAGCCGAGATCGTCCAGCAGGTGGGAGATCACCGCCGTGCCGCAGGCGAGATCGAGCGCCGCCCTCCCTGTCCCTTCGCCCAGGTGCCTGCGCAACAGCGCGTACCAGGCGGCGCGCTCCCTTTCCGAAAAGATCTCGTGGCCGGGCTGGGTGTCGAAGGTCTCGGCTCTCTGCGACCAATAGGCCTTGATCTCTTCCCTGAGATCGCGATTGGAGAGTGCGGCATGCGTGTTCATGGGCGGCGTCCGTGAAAATATGAGTGACACTGGAAGCCTTCTAAAAGATATTTCTTGACTAGAAAAGTCATGAAATCATAATCGCCGCAAATTCCGAAACGCAAGGAGAAAAACCGTGTTTCATTTCAATATGGTGGCTCGCGCTGCCACGATTTCGCTCGCTCTTTTTCCGGGTTTTGCGCCGGCTGACATGGTCAAGATCACGGACATTACCGGCCGCGAAGTCTCGGTCAATGTGCCCGTCGAGCGGGTGATCCTCGGCGAAGGCCGGCAAATCTATTTCACCGCAGCTCTCGACACGAACGACCCGTTCAAGCGCGTGGTCGGCTGGCGCGACGATTTCCGCAAGGCCGACCTCGACGGCTACAACATCTATCTCCGGAAGTTCCCCGAGATGGAAAAGATCCCGACCTTCGGCGGCATGAAGGACGGCACCTTCGACATCGAGCAGGCCGTGGCGCTGAAGCCCGACGTGATCATCATGAACACCGAGGCGAAAACGGCAACCGAGGAGTCGGGCTATATCGAGAAGCTCGCCAACGTCGGCATCCCGCTCGTCTATTTCGACTTCCGGGAAAAGCCGATGGAGAACACCGACCAGTCGATGCGCATCATCGGCACTCTGTTCGGCGAAGAGGACAAGGCCGAGGAGTTCGTGAAATTCCGCCAGGACGAAATCGCCAGGGTCACCGACACGCTGGCCAAGGTCGGCGGCATCGAGAAGCCGGTGGTTTTCATTGAGCGCGCGGGCGGCTATTCCGATGATTGCTGCATGTCCTTCGGCAACGAGAACTTCGGCAAGATGGTCGAGCTCGCCGGCGGCGTCAACATGGCGAAGGACATCATTCCCGGCACCTTCGGCACGGTTAACCCCGAACAGATCATCGCTTCCAATCCGGACCAGATCATCGTCACCGGCTCGAACTGGGAGCTCTACGTTCCCGGCGGCAAGTGGGTGGGCGTCGGTCCGGGCGCCGACGAGGCGGAGGCCCGCAAGAAACTCACCGCCCTGATGCAGCGCCCCGGCTTTACCGGCGTGAAGGCGGTTGAGGACGGCAATGTCCATGCCATCTGGCACCAGTTCTACAACAGCCCCTACCAGTTCGTAGCCGTGCAGCAGATCGCCAAGTGGCTACATCCGGACCTCTTCAAGGACCTCGATCCGGACGCGACCTTCAAGCAGCTGCACGAGCGCTTCCTGCCGGTCGATTACCACCCCGGCTATTTTGCCACGCTCGGCGGCGGTTCGTAACACATTCGCGCCGCAGGCCCCGGTCTCCGCCAGTTCCAATTCCAAGGCCCATTCCATGAAGACATCTTCCATCCTCAAGGCGGCCACCGCCATCCTCCCGCTTCTTTCCACCCCAGTGCTCGCCGAGGAGATCGTTGACGCCGCGGGCCGCACCGTCGATATCGACATACCGGCCGGGCGCGTTCTCGTGGGCGAGGCCCGGCAGGTGAGTGTGATCGCCGCACTCGCGGGCAAGCACGCCTTCGACACCATCATCGGCTGGCGCGACGACCTGATCACCAAGGACTACGATACCTACAGCAACAATCTGGAAGTGTTCCCCAAGATCGCCGACCTGCCGCGCTTTGGCTATGTCGGCGACGGCACCTTCGATCTCGAATCGGCTATCGCGCTGAAACCGGACGCGATGACGCTCAATCTCGAATCGCTGACGGCGGCGAAGGAAAGCGGGCTCGAACAGACGCTCGCCGCCGCCGGCATCAAGCTCGTCTATATAGACTTCCGCGCCGATCCGGACGCCAACATGGAGAAATCCATCACGATCCTCGGCAAGCTGTTCGGCAACGAGGAGAAGGCCGAGGCGCTGATCGACCATCGCCGCGCGCAGCTCAAGCGCGTCGCCGACCGGCTTGCCGGGCATCCCGAACTCAAGCAGCCCAAGGTCTATATCGAGCGGGCGCCGGGCATCGTCGGCGACGAGGTATGCTGCCGCACCTTCGGGCCGGTCAATTTCGGCAAGATGATCGCGCTCGGCGGCGGATACAATATCGGTGCCGACTTCTTTGACACCTTCTCCGGCGACCTGAACCCCGAGCAGTTGATCGTCTCCGATCCGGACATGGTGGTCGTCACCGGCGCGAACTGGGCGAAGCAGTCGGACATCAACCAGTTCGTCTCCATCGGCCCCGGCGCCGATCGCGACGCGGCCCGGGCCAAGCTCGCGGCGATGATGGCGCGCCGACCCTTCGACAGCCTGTCCGCCGTCAAGGCCGGCAAGGTCCACGCCATCTGGCACCAGTTCTATGGCACGCCCTACGACTTCGTCGCCGTGCAGCGGTTCGCCAAATGGTTCCATCCGGAGGTGTTCGCCGATCTCGACCCGGATGCCACCTTCCGAGAGCTGCACGAGAAATTCCTGCCCGTGCCCTACAGGCCCGGCTATTTCGTCTCGCTGAACGGGGAGACGAACTGATGGCCGCCATCACCGAAAGCGGGGCCGTGGAGGCGCCGGCCGAAACCCGGCGCGCCTATCGCGCACTCGCCGGCCGCAGGATCGCCATCCTCGCAGGCCTCTTCGCCTGCCTCATCCTCTCAATCGCCGCCGACATGGCGCTCGGGCCGGCGCGCTATTCGCTCGGCCAGGTGATCTCCGCCGTGCTCTCGCCGTCCGATGTCGACGTGCAGCTTCGCGTGGTGATCTGGGACATCCGCATGCCCGTGGCGCTGATGGCGGTCACCGTCGGCGCCTGCCTGTCGCTCGCCGGCGCGCAGATGCAGACCATCCTCGCCAATCCGCTGGCGAGCCCCTTCACCCTCGGCATTTCCGCCGCCGCCGGCTTCGGCGCGGCGCTCGGCCTCGTCACGGGCGTGGCGGTCTTCCCGGCGGCAGTCGAATACATGATCCCGATCAACGCCTTCCTGATGGCCATGGGCGCCTCGCTCTTCATCTACGGCGTCTCGACACTGCGTGGCGTGACGGTCGAGACCATCGTGCTGCTCGGCATCGCGCTGGTTTTCACCTTCAACGCGCTCTTGTCGCTGCTCGAATATCTCGCCTCCGAACAGGCGCTCGCCGCCGTCGTCTTCTGGACCATGGGCTCGCTGACCAAGGCCACCTGGGCCAAGGTGGCGGTCACCGGCGCGATCCTCCTCGTCGTCGTGCTGCTCTTCGCTCGCAGGTCCTGGGCGCTGACCGCACTGCGCCTCGGCGACGACAAGGCCGCCTCCTTCGGCGTCAATGTCCGGGCGCTTCGGCTGGAGACCATGCTGCTCGTCAGCCTGCTGGCCGCGATCCCCGTCTCCTTCGTCGGCACGATCGGGTTCATCGGCCTCGTCGGCCCGCATATCGCCCGCATGGTGGTGGGCGAGGACCAGCGCTTCTTCCTGCCGGGCTCGGCGATCTGCGGGGCGCTCATGCTCTCGGTCACCTCGGTCCTCTCGAAGATGCTTATCCCCGGCGCCATCCTGCCAATCGGCGTCATCACGGCGCTCGTGGGCGTGCCCTTCTTCTTCTCGCTGATCTTCACCAACCGGAGGCGCGCATGGTAGCCCTCACGCTCGAAAACATCGGCGCGCGCTATGGCCGCGCCACCGTCTTCGCCGACATCACCACGGGCCCGATCGAGGGCGGGGCGCTGACCGCCGTGATCGGCCCCAACGCGGCGGGCAAGTCGACGCTGTTCAAGCGCATCGCCGGGCTCCTCAAGGGCGAAGGCGTGGCGCATGTCGACGGGGCGGACGCCATTGCAAGGCCGATCTGCTACATGCCGCAGGACACCGGCGCCAACGCGGTGCTGACCGTCTACGAATCCGTGCTGCTCGCCGCCAAGCAGGGCTCCGGCTGGCGCGTGGCGGACGACGAACTGCGCGAGATCGACAATAGCCTCGCCTCGCTCGGAATATCCGACCTCGCCTTCCGCGATCTCGGCGCGCTTTCCGGCGGCCAGCGCCAGCTCGTCGCCATCGCCCAGGCGCTGGTCCGGAAGCCGAAGATCCTGCTGATGGACGAGCCGACCTCCGCGCTCGACCTCTTCCGCCAAATCGAGGTGCTGGAATATATGCGCAGCCTAGCGAAGAAGAGCGGCATCGCCGTGCTGATCGCGCTGCACGACCTCAACCACGCCATGCGCTACTGCGATCACGCCATGGTCGTCTCCTCCGGCCGCCTCGTCGCCAACGGCCCCACCCTCGACGTCATCACGCCCGCCATGCTGAGCGACGTCTACAAGGTGGAGGCGCGCATCGAGACGTGTACGCAAGGGCGGCCGATGGTGATCGTGGACGGGGCGCCGTAGGGGTCATGATGTAGAAAGGGGTGTTTTGGGGCAGATAGCGGACTGTCCGCTATCTGGCTTGCAAAACGAAAACCGGACTTGAACATTTGTGCGGTTTTTGCGGCGCCGGACGACAGCAACGAGCCACGTGGCGGGCAATCCGTCACGCGCAACAGTGGTGCTCGGTGTAGTTCTCTACCACCACAGCATCTAGTCGATCATCAACCGATAGCCTACCCCAGGCTCGGTCCGCACGATTTTGGGCTGCGTCGGGTCCTGCTCGATCTTCTGGCGAAGCTGGCCGACGAAGACGCGAAGATAGTGCAGGTCATCGCCATGGGCCGAACCCCAGACTGTCGTCAGCAGGGTCCGATGGGTCACGACGCGGCCCGAATGACGGACGAGAAGCAGCAGCAGATCGTATTCCTTGGGAGTCAGATGGACGACCTCCGCACCCCGGGTAACGAGACGACGGATCGGGTCGATGGTCAGGCCTTCGACCTCCATGATTTCGGGGATCGCGTCACGCCTGCCCCAGTGGCGGAGCGCGTTGCGGATGCGCGCCGTCAGTTCGCCGATCCCGAAGGGCTTTTCCACATAATAATCCGCGCCCAGATCGAGCGCTGCGATTTTCTCGCTCTCCCGGTCACGAGCGGACAGAATGACGATCGGAATGTCGGACCAGCCCCGAAGGCTCGCGATCACCTCCTTGCCGTCCATGTCCGGCAGGCCGAGATCGAGGATGACGAGGTCCGGCGCCTTGGTCGCGACGGCCTTGAGCGCCTCGGCACCCGTGCCGGCCTCGACCACCTCGTAGCCTGCGGCCGTCAGCGACGGTTTCAGGAAACGCTGGATCTGCGGCTCGTCATCCACCACCAGGATGCGGGACTGGTTCATCGGAGATCGCCCCTTGCTTCGTCGGCTCCGGGAAACCGCATGACGATGCGCGTGCCCCGCTTCTTGAGTGCAGGGCTTTCCGCATGGATCTTGCCGCCCATGGCCTCGACGAAACCGCGGGCGATGGAAAGGCCAAGCCCGGTGCCCGGCGCACGTCCGTCCGGCTTTCCCCTGCGGTAGAATTTTTCGAAGATGCGGTACAGATCCTCGGGTGGAATACCCTTGCCGAGATCGGTAACCGCGATCAGCACATCCTTGCCGTCACGTCGGGCATAAACGTTGACAGGCTCGTCGCCGCCATACTTCGCCGCATTGTCGAGCAGGTTGAACAGTACCTGACCAAGGAGCACGCTGTCGCCACGGATCAGGGGAAGATCAGCTGCAATGCCCGTCTCGATCAACCGCCCCGGCGCGTGCTTGCGGGTCCGCTCGACGGCGGACTGCACCACGTCGGCGACGTCCACCCAGTCCCGCTTTGGCTTCAGCGTACCCGCCTCGATCCGCGTCATGTCGAGAAGATTGGCCACGAAGCGACTCATCCGCCCACTCTCTTCCTCGATCGACTGCAGAAGATCGTCGCGGTTTTCCGGCGTCATTCGTTCGCCGAGCTGGCGAAGGCCGGTGACGGCACCGGTGATGGTCGCGAGCGGTGTCCTGAGGTCGTGCGAGATGGACGATCTCAGAACGCTATGCGACATCTCGCGAAAATCTCGGCGGCAGCGTGATCGTCAAGATATCGAGCGCCATCACCAAGAGAACCGCATCGGGCTACAGTGTCTATGCCGCGGCTAGTCAGGCTTGAAAGCCATGACGGTTACGCTGTTGCGAGCTTCACGGGCGCAACAGCATGACGAGCGTCCTGACGCTACCTTACTTCCCAAATGGAAGCTCGATGTCCTCCCGGTTCTTTTTTGCTCCCTCGATCAAGACCGTCTCGAACCGTTCGGCATCTTGTGCCGGCAGCATCCCCGCCCCGGTTCGAATGCCTTCCTGCCACGCAGGTCCGCGCTCCCACGCTTCGTTGTAGACGAGTGCCAAGTCAGCAGATCGCCTTGTCTGCTGCAGAGCCTCAAAGAGGAGTGCCGCTTGCCGGACATCCTTCTCCCGCTTCGCTGGCCCCTGCCCGTCAGTGTGCCGGCGGCTGGCGACGATAAGCTTGTGGATCGCATACCGGGACGGATCCGGGACGACGACCGGGACACCGCTCCGATGGAGCAGCATTGTCCTGACGGGTTCCCTGATGAGGAAGTCAAGAAAGCGGAGTGGATCCGCGCTGGCGCCGCCAAGGGCGGGCATCTTCGCCGGCTGGTCGATGTAGTCATCCGAACCACGGTTCGACGTCAGGAATTCGACCCGGTAGCCGTCGGCATTCTGAAACGCCGACGAGGCCGCAGATCCCGATCGATGAGGAACCGGCCGGAAGCTGGCGTCAACGCCCTGCAGCAGCTCGACGATCGGAGGCAGGCTGTCTTCAACCTCCCGGCTGATGGCATAATCCTGGGCGATGTCCGCGTCGCCGGTCAGGATCGCAGCCATGGGAAGGCGGACGCCGAGCAGTCCGGAATAGCACTGAAAGGCCACCGTACCAATGAGAACACCCCGGAGCCGGAAGAGTCCGCCGTCGGCAAGAGCCTCGACGATGTCGCCCGACATGGCATCAGGAGCGATCATGCCGCCTTCGCGGGTCAGGGTGTTGACCATGCGCCTGCGGGCGCGCAGATCGTCCTTGTCGCGCTTGTGATTAGCTACGCGCTGCGCGATATCCGGATCGTCCGCAGAACCGACGTAGCGACGTTTCGTACCGCCATGTCCATCCGGGATGTCGAAGTACCAGTACTTGCGCCCCTTGATGTTCGCCGGAGTGAACCGGCCTTCCGGGGGAAAATCGGAAGTCCACGCGGCGTCGAGTGAGCGCTGGCCCAGCTCGGCGAGCATCGTCTGGTAGATGAGGTCGATGGACTTCATAAGCTCGACTCCGACGTTATACTGTTCCTTAAAAACAGTATAATCAACGAATAGCCAGGGAACAAGATGGGATGTGAACACTGTTGACGCCTGTGAGCAGAACATTGCGACGACAATACGGGAGGCCATTTTTGCCTTTGAGAGCAGCATCAACACCAATGGCTTCGGCGAGCTTCGCTCGTATTATTCGACGGCCGAACCGAGCAAGAGGCCAACCATCGTGGTGGCGACTGACAAGGAGATTTCGAGCACCACCCATGACGACCCACTGAAGGAAGTCCCTCAAGCCCAAAGTGATCTCGAAGCCGGCACGACAATGGGTATGCACCGATTTTCTCCCACTTCTCGGATCAGCGTGATTGTCGATGTTGAAGCTCGAATGAAGTGATCTCTCGGTCGGAAGACATGGTATTCAACCTCGCTCCTCGATCTTGACAATGCGGCCGTCTTCCAATGTCAGAACACGGTCAGCGCGGTCGAGGATGCGGTTATCATGGGTGACGAGCAAAGTCGTGGTACCCCGTGCTTCGCCCATGCGTTTCAACAGATCCACGACCTCGGCCGCACTGTCCTTATCCAGCGCGGCGGTGGGCTCGTCTG
>DPXQ01000165.1:9126-9584 GCA_003527225.1 Rhizobium sp. | reverse complement strand
GTAGGTTGGCTCCGGGGTAAGAAATTTGCGGAATGCCGTTGCGGGAAGACGATCGAGGCGCAGCCGGTCTCCGGTCAGACATGCCTCATCGAGCCCGCAGATGGGTTGCCGGAAACTCTAGCGTGAAGGGATATGGCAATGGTGTTCCGCCGCTCTCGCCTGGGCACGAATGGCATCTTGCGCCATCCCCCGCTTCGACCGTCGTTGCTGATTCAGTCGGGACACAAGTTCGTGCAAACATTGGCTCGCTTGCCCGATCTCCCAGTGAGATATCGTTGCATTCGCGAATCGCAGCCCGGAGGATCAATGCGCCAGCAGACCAAGCCGTTCATCGTCGAACGTAGACCGACCCGCAAACCCAAACCCGACGCTCAAAAACCGTCAATCTGGGGAAGGCTGGATGCTGACATCGCACAAGGTCTGAAGGACCAACGGAACATGGAACAGGGGGCCGCCAC
>DPXQ01000165.1:0-8990 GCA_003527225.1 Rhizobium sp. | reverse complement strand
AAAGATCTCGTCCGACGCGATGTTCCGCCGCCGTCCAATGGGTCGCCTCATGGCTGAGGACAGCCGCGTGGCCGGCAGCATCGCGAAACGCTTCGAAGGGCGGCATCTGGATAAAGTCCATGACCGGTGAATAATAGGCCTGATTGCCACCGTGCCGGATCACGGCGCCGGTGTTGCGGAAGAAGAGATCGGCGCGCTCTATTCGCTCGACAGGATCCCGGATCTTGGCCGGCGGGGCATGATAGGTGTCGGGCAAACCGTCGATCTGCTCGATATTGAACACAGAATATGCCTTCAGGAACGGAATTTCCCGATCAACATCATTGCCGTTTCCGTCGGCTACCGACTTTGTGAAGCGGCTGGCAAAGACGACGGTCGAGCCCGTTTCGCCTTTCCGCACGGCCCCACCCAGCTCGAGCGCCTGTTTGAAGGTCATCCACATCGAGGAGGAGAAGCCCCGCGATACCTGCTCCGACCACAGGAGCAGCACGTTCATGCCGGAATAGGGCAGGCCGTTGTGGCGCATCGGTCGGCTGATGCGACTATGCGTGTTGGCGGCGCTCCATGGTTTCATCCAGGGACGAACGCCTTGTTCGAGATCTTCAACGATCCGATCGGTGATCCGCGTATAGATATCCGCACGGTCCGATTCCGATTTTTTTGTCATGACTTCTTTTCCTTTTCAGGGACCGCGCCTGTCGCGGTCCGTCACGGAGGTCCGAAGTCAGGGGCCGATGGTGCGGCCATGCACCGGAACGGCCGCAACAGCGTGGAGGACGGCGAAGCCGTTGCAAGGGCGCCCGGCTCCTGCAGGACCGCCGAGCGGGACGGGCCGCGATAGGCTCGTCTCCCGTTTCCCTTTTCGACATGAGAGAAGGCCGGCGCATGCAGGCGCCAGCCAAGGAACAAGAAGGCAGGGGCGGGGTGCGACCCCGCCGTTCGTTTTATCCGAAAGCGGCCAACTGAGCTTCGGCCGCCTTGCGGTCGAGCGATACGCCCGGATTTTCGATCGGCCGGTCGAAGGGCTTCCAGGTCTCGCCGATGACCTGTTCATAGGCGGCGACTGCGCCCTCGGCTGCCATGCGCAGCGCGTGGGACTGGACACCCATGTCGGCCGCGAACTCCCGCTTGCGCTGGGCGGCGCTGTCATAGCCGACCGGTCCATCGAGATCCTCGTCGCGGGCATCGTTGGACGCCTTGGCCGTTGCGTCGCGCGCCTCTGTGACGGCGCGGGAGTAGAATTGCCCGGCGCCATGCGCGGATCCGACGAAGGCCCCGACAATGCGCTGGAGATGGATCTGCATCGCCTTCTCGCCGAGGCCTTCGGACAGGCTTTCGGCGGTCTCGACGATCAGCCGCTCGTGAAGGCTGCGGATGCCTTCGCTGTCGACGACTGCAGTGCCGAAGCTTGTCGCGATCTTGGACGCCTGGGTGGCGTCGGGGCAGGAGAGGCGGACCATTTCGAGGGTGGTAGCGCGGCGAGATTGCGAGACCCGTGCGTTGGAGCGATTGGGTGTAGAGGGCTTGGCCATGTCTGTTCCTTCCTTGGCTTGCGAAGCGGTTCCGGCCCGTGCCGGTTTGCCCTTCGATGCGGACGACCAGGAACCGGCAAGGGACGGGCGGCTTCATAGGTCCGATCCGGCTGAGCGAGCAGGGCAGGGTTGCGAGCCAGCAGGTCTTGACCTGAGCAGACCGCGAGCCTGCCGTCGCGCAGAGAGGCTGGATCGGCCGCCCCGCGGCGCGCAAGCGGCCTTGAAACGACCGGCCGCCGGTTCAGACCGCAGCGAACAAGAAGGGCAGTCCGCCACGGGTCCGATATCAATCCCAAGGCAAGCGACAGACATGGCCAAGCCCACCATGACGATGACATCGCAGCCGGGTAGGACTATCGCCAGGTCCTTTCGCCTCGGGTCCTCCTATATCGCCGGATTCAGCACAGGCTCGCGGTCGTTATACTGGAGTTCGCCAATGACCTGCTCCTGCATCGCCAGCCTGCAGGCGATCGTGTCGAGTTCGACCCAGCGCTCGAAGGCAAGGCGATCGACAAGCTCCCGATGGTGGAGGCGGGGACTGGACCGGCGCCGCACGCGGCTCCGGACCTTCACCGTGGTCGCCTGTCTTGCGGCGCGCGCCGCAATCTGACGGGTCAGACGATCGAGATGCCGCTGGGTCTCGCGCCGGGCGCCGATTGCTTTCGCCAGCGGCCTCAATAGGCGGACGTCGATCATGACCCATCCTCCCGGCTTCGCCAGCCGATGAAGGAGGAGGGGCCATCATATTCAGTGTGGCGAGCGAGATCGATGACAAAGCCGAACCGCCCCCGCCCCGCATATTCGTCGCTTGCCACCAGAAAGCGGCGTTCTTCACCACCGCGGATATGGCCGCCACCGATCTTCGCCACGACCTCCGTCATGCCGGGGCGCTAATCGGACAAGATTGCCGACATAACGATGTAGTCCGCCGCATGGCGTTGATCGAACGCCCGGCGATCCTTGGCCCAGCTCTCACCCTCTGCGAGCGAGCAACCGCGGATCTTCTCCCACACGTCGGGCCAGGTATCTCGGATGGTCTTTTCTGCCATCGACCGCTCGTAGGCGGTAAACAAGTCCGGGAAGCTTATCGCGACGATCGCCCATTCGCAGTCCTCTTCATACCAAGGCGTGTCCTTCCGCAGCAGCGGATGGACCTTGGCATTGCGGTCGGCCGAGAGATGGAAGCCGCCATGCCCTGATGTCATATGGGCGACGACGCCCTCTGCGTACACGACCGCCATCTGCGATCCGCCCCATGGTGTGCTGGCCGACATGCGGGTTTGCACGCGGTTCAGCTTGGCCAGATCGCGTTTGTGACCAGCGGTCTCGGCGACGCGTGCCCGGAACTCGGCTTCATCGGCAACCCGGCCGTCATGCCCGATGAAATCTACCCGCGTCAGGTCTGCGAGTGGCCGACGGATCGCACCGGCACTTGCAACAAAGGCAAAGCCGCTGGGTGACGTGACCATGGCAAGGACCAGGTCACCGATGCGTGCGAGGGATAAGCCGTCCGCACTGGTGGCAAACTCCACCCCCGAAAGATCGGGGGTGGAGTTTGCCATATTCGACTGGAGGGCGGCGGTCATGCTGCAGCCCTCTGATCGGAGTTTTCGTCATGCACATCATGATCGGGCAGGTCCGCATCCTCGGGTTCGCCTTCGACCACATCGTCGGTATCGTGTTCTGGCTGATCTACCGATGGATCATCGATATCGCTTTCCCCGTCCTCCTGGGGGCTCGCGCCGACGACATCTGTGGCAGAGGCTGCCCGGATCCAGTCGAGCAGTTCGTCAGCCGGCGGTGCGAAGCGGCCCGACGGATGGACAAAGTACTTAGTTGCGAAATGCTCGACGAGCGCTGTACGGGTTTCGCGGACCTTCGGGCGCGGCTGGACCGATGCCTCAGCGCAAGAGGCTTCCAGTGCCTGACGCGACAAGCACAAGAGGAAGTCTTCCGAACCCATGTTTGGCAGGAACGCGTCGGCGCCGATCGCCTCGCCGGCGATGCGCGCGACCATGCCGCTGTTCGACATGCCCCGGCGGCAAGAGAGGACGTCGATCAGCACGGAGCGAACCGCAACCCGAAGCGTGTTCTGATCGAAGGCGAGCTTGCCATGCTCGTCAAACAGTCCGACGGCATGGCGCGAGAAGCGCTTGCCGCCGTAGAACGTCCCGTCCGCACCGGAGTCGACGCGGACATTCTGGCCGGCGAAGGCGAGCACCATCAGCGCCATCAGCATATCATCCTCGATCGGCGCGCGACCGAGCGCATCGTGCAGGGCATCAGTGCGGAAATCGCCAATCATGTCGTGGCCCTTCTGCGTGACGTCGGGCCGGACTTTGAGCGTGGCGACTGCGTCGGCGTCAACGCCGCCAGTGACCGATCCGTCGCCAACAGCACCCTTCGGCTTCGCCGCCTCGGGCATGCGGTAATGCACCGTCTGGACCTTGCCGTCACGATCGAGGTAGAGCGCCGTATGGTCGGACTTGGACGGCTTGCCGTAAACTTGGGATCCCTTCTTCGGCAGTTCCGGCTGGCCCCAGCTGTTGACCTCAACGATCGCGCCGCTCTTCGGCAGATTGTTCGTCATCCATTCGTGCTGGGCGCCAAGAAAACCTTCGACATTGGTGGTGTAGCGGCCGTCCTCGTCGGCCGGTGCGAAGAGATCCTCCACCCATTCGATGCCGTAGGCCTGAGCCAGATCGTCACCGAAGCTCGCGTCCCTGGCATACATGCGCTTTTTCGTCAGCGCATTGGCGATCTGCCACCATGGCGCCGTCTCACCCTTCTTTGGCTTGTGCGCCTTCCAGACTTCTTTCTGATCGACTTGGCCTGCGGCCGCGATCACCCGTAGCTGCTGCTCGGACGGCATGTCGCCCAGCGCCATCTGCTCCAGCATAGCTGGCAGGACATTGGCGAGCAGGCGCAGCTTGCGGATCTGGCGGACGGGAAGGGCGAGAGCGACGGCGATCGCTTCCTCTGTCCAGCCGAGAGCGACCAGGCGTTCAATACCTCGCCATTGGTCTACCGGATTGAGCGCTTCGCGAACGCTGTTCTCGACCATGGAACGCATCGCGCCGTTGTCGTTGGCTGCATCAACGACGAGGATTTCGATTTCTTCGAGGCCTGCGGCGATGGCAAGGCGCACACGGCGATGGCCGGCGTCAATGATATAACCATTTCCGCCATCCGTTTCCGGTGCGACCACCGGCGGCTGAACGATGCCGACGGCCTTGATCGTCGCCAGCATCAGCGCATCGGCCTGCGGCGACGACTTCGACTGGCGCATCCGGTCGGGGTTTTCCTTCAGGGCGCGCGGGTCAACCTTGATGATCTGCATGGGATATGTCCTTGTCTAGAGGGTTCCGGACCGGCGCCATGCCAGCCCTTCCTGTCTTCATTTTTCTCGAAGACACCTCCCGGACCGCTGATCGGCCGGACTGACGCAACTGCGACCGAGCATCCCTGCTGCGAAGAACAAGCGGGGCTGACAGCCCTGCGAAGGACGAGTAGCCGGGATGGCGCAGGTGGCGGTTGAGCAGCTGCGTCGGCAGGAGGATCGAGCAGCAATCGGTTCTTTCCCTCCTCCTTCTCCTCCATTCCTCTATTGAAGGGCTGGCCCGCGCACGCTGCGGCGCGAATGGCACGCAGGACCTTGCCAGGAAACGAAAACGCAAAAGGGCGCTCGACCCGCGAGGGGAGCGCCCTTTAAGATCCCGGACGACGTCGAAAACCACAGCGATTGCGGGCGGCAGGACATCCTCTGAACGGGAAGTGACGCTCACATATTGTTGATGGCGGGAAAACTCAAGTCGCGACCGTGAACACCCGCTGATAAATGTCGCCGCCGTCCAAGAGTGCTAGTCGAGGAAAGATGAATACAGATCCTGCAACCCGGAGGGCCATCGCACAACGCGCCATCGATCGCGCGAGGTCCCGTGGTACGCCGATCGACGAGGACCCAATCTTTATAGCTTTGCTGGACGCATGGATCAGTGGCGACATCGACATGCGTACGATGCGCGAGCGCTATCTCGATAGTCTTTCTCTCAAGGAAGAACAGCACCGAGGTCGTCAGCCTGGCCAGGATGAGATATCTTCGGATGACGATGTGTAAGAAAAAAGCCGACGGAAAACCGCGGCCCATAAAGTGTGGAGATCTTTGACCTCCAGAGGGGAACAGCTGCTGCGGCGAAACTGGGAGGAGACCGCCATACGCATCAGTCGTAGGCTTCATGCCTGATTTTTGGCCAATCGGAAAACATTTATTGTGCAAGGCAGCTATGCGGCCAGTGCGTTGGTCTCATTGCCGAGGTCAGCCGCCAGCTGCGTTTCGATGTCACGTAGTTCACGCCTTTTCTCCTTCAGGTCGTCAGCGAACGCGAACGCTCCTCCGTCTCGCGAACGGTATGAGGCCAGCCGGCGCTCGGCCTCTTCCAACCGCCGGCGATACTGAAGCTGCTCCTGCTCGAAGCCGTCGAGTCCGTGCTCCAGCCGTGAGATGGCACCCAGCGGCGTGACCGTGATCGAAAGGTCGATCTCATACTCTGCCCCGGTGCGCTGGAGCAGCGTCTCGTAGCGATAGCCATCGCCCTTGCCGAACCTCTCACCCTCATAGACGAGATCGAAGCCGCCGATCGTGGCGAGATGAACCTCGCCCTCGTGTTGCATCTGCAGCAGCGTGAGGATTTCCTTCATCAGCGCCCGGCCCGCTTCCTTGCGCTCGGCATGTTCTTTGCCGAGCACCGTCATGGTGAAGGCGTCGCCGGTGGTCGACTGTAGCCGCGCGATGTCCTGGCCGATTTGCTCAATCCTCCGGGTCGAAACATCGATTTCGCGCTCTGCCTCTCGCATCTGCCGGCGGACGGCGTATTGGTCGTCCTCGTGGGCAGCGCGCAGCCGTTCAAGCCGGGCGATATCGGCCTCAAGCCCAGCTTTCTGTATCAGCCGCTCGTCGCCGGAGGCAATGGCCTTGGCCATGGCGAACTGGTTGGCAGCCCCTTCACCGACATCTTCCAGCCGGCGGATCGAGGTGTCGCCGGACAGCGCTGCGGCAATGAAGCGGGCCTTGCGCTCATTGTTCTGCCACATACTGGCATCGAGCGAGCCCTCCGTCGCATAGGCGAAGATATCGACCTCGTCATGCTGGTTTCCCTGGCGGACGATCCGACCTTCTCGCTGCTCGATCTGCGATGGCAGCCATGGCACATCCAGGTGATGGAGCGCCTTCAGCCGAAGCTGGGCGTTGACGCCCGTGCCCATAGTTTCCGACGAGCCGATCAGGAAACGAACCTTGCCGGCCCTGACATCGCCGAACAGTCGCTGCTTGGCTTCGGTCTTCTTGTAGTCCTGCATGAAGGCGATTTGCGGGGAGGGCACGCCGAGCCGGATCAGTTCGTCGCGAATGAACCGATAGGCCGAAAAGCCGCGGGACTTTGCGACACTGATCGTGCCGAGATCGGAAAAGATCATCTGGGCGGCCCCTGGTAGATCGAAGTCTTTGCCGTCGGGGCGTCGATAAATCGCCTCGCCGGTATCCTTCCAGATCCCGTAGGCATTGCGGATGAGCAAATTGAGCTTGTTATTCTCCTCGTTGTCGGCCACCGGCATGACGAAGCGCAAGTCGATCGCCGCATGGCGCCCATCAGTGATGACGGACAGCAGTATGTCGTCGCCGGGCTTGGCGGGACCCTCGCGCTGCTCGATCGCCTTGATCCTGCCGCCGAGGGTCTGCTGATAGGTCTTGAACAATGCCGTCGGCTTGGCCGTCATGATCTGCCGGCGGCCGGTCGAGATGTTGGGCACCTTGACGTATTGCCGCAGGTCATCCGGCATCACCACATCGGCAAACGAGCGGAACATGGCGATCAGCTCCGGCACGTTGACGAAGGAAGCGAAGCGGCTGACAGGCTTGTATTTGCCGGATGGCTGGATCTCCAATTCCGTAGTTGTATCGCCGAAGCAGGAGGCCCAGGCATCGAACTCGTGCAGCCCGCGCTCAGAAAGTGCCGCATGGCCGAGCAAGCGCTGGATCGAGAACATCTCGCCCAATGTGTTCGTGATCGGCGTGCCGGAGGCAAGCACCAGCGCGCGGCCGGGGTTCCTCGTTTCGATATAGCGGGACTTCACATAGAGATCCCAGGCGCGCTGCGAGCCGTTCGGATCGATGCCCTTCAGCGTCGACATGTTGGTGGCGAAGGAGAGCTTGCGGAATTCCTGCGCCTCGTCGATGACGATCTGGTCGCTGCCGATTTCCGAAATAGTCAGCAGATCATCCTTCCGGGTCGCCAGACCTTCGAGCCGCTCCTGAAGACCTTCCTTTAGCCGCTCTAGGCGCTTGCGCGAGACGCGGTCTTCGCTGTCAACCTTGGTCAACAGGTCCTCATAAAGCTGCAGCTCATCCTGGATCATCTCGTGTTCGAAGGCAGAGGGCACGGCGATGAAGCGGAAGGCCGAATGCGTGATGATGATCGCGTCCCAGGTCGCGGTTGCCGCCCGTGACAGGAAGCGAGCACGCTTGTCTTTGGTGAAATTGGTTTCGTCAGCGACGAGAATGCGGGCATTCGGATAGAGGCCTAAAAACTCGCGGGCGGCCTGCGCCAGGCAATGGCCAGGCACGACCAGCATCGCCTTGGCGATCAGACCGAGCCGGCGTTGCTCCATGATGGCGGCGGCCATCGTCATCGTCTTGCCGGCGCCGACGGCATGGGCGAGATAGGTCGAGCCATCGGCGATAATCCGCCAGATGCCGCGTTTCTGGTGCCCATACAAAACAAAGGCGCCAGAGGCGCCAGGGAGTTTCAGGTGGGAACCGTCGAATTTCCGCGGCGCGATGTTGTTGAAACGGTCATTGTAGTCGCGGGCCAGCCGGTCGGTTCGATCCGGATCGGTCCAGACCCAGTCCTGGAATGCCTGCTTGATCCTCTGCAGCTTGTCGCGCGCGGCTTCCGTATCGACTACATTGAGGACCCGGCGCTCACCGTCGGCATCCTTGAAGACGTCGAAGATCTGAGGGACCCGGCTATTCAGCGCGTCAGACAGCAGGTCGCCGGCGTGGCGGCGGCTCGTTCCCCATTCCGACGTGCCAGCGGCGCTGTAACCGAGCTGCCGTGCCTCCACCGTCCAGGAACCAAGCTCCGGCATGTGGTAGATGCGGATTTCCGCCTCCATCTTTTGCCTGACGAAGGCGACGACATCGGCGGCCGGGATCCAAGGTGCGCCGAGGCGGGCTGTGATGTCGGATGGCCGGAGATCAGCCGGCTGGACCTCCTGGAGGGCGCGGACATTGCGCTCATAGGCGGGGTCGAGCTCGGCCGCTGCCTGCGCGGCGGCGAGCTTCGTGCGGACGGCCCCTGAAAGATATCCGTCTGCCGTCTTCCACGATCCATCGGCCGGATCACGGAAGATGGCCTCGCCCAGCTCGTCGACCACACCAGCAGGATCGCTGTGCAGCAGCTC
>DPXQ01000067.1 GCA_003527225.1 Rhizobium sp. | reverse complement strand
GCATCCAGCAGCTGTCGCTGCCGGGTGGCGAGTGGGACAAGGGCTACCGCATGGGCTTCTACCCGCAGATCCGCTCGGTGATGGAACGCGAATACAACCGTATCTTCGCCGGAGAGACCACGCCGAAGGAAGCCATGGAAACCATCAAGAAGGAAGCCGACGAACTGCTCGCCCGCTTCGCCAAGACGGCCGGCTGATCGACGACGGGCTATTGCCCCTCACCCACCCTCTCCCCGCAAGCGGGGAGAGGGAGTGCAGACGCTGCGGCTTCGCCCTTCTCCCCGCCTGCGGGGAGAAGGTGCCGGCAGGCGGATGAGGGGCGCATCCTCACCGCCAGGCGGGACTGCCTTCTTTTTCGAAAGACAACACCATGAAGCGCGTCCAGTTCAATTCGCGATATCTGCCCTATCTGCTGCTCCTGCCGCAGTTCGCGATCATTTCGATCTTCTTCTACTGGCCGTCCGCCCAAGCGATCCATTCGTCCTTCTTCATCGAGGATCCCTTCGGCTTCGGCTCGGCCTTCGTCGGCCTCGACAACTACACCGATGCGCTGGGGTCGCACGAATACCAGAAGATCGCCCGCTTCACGATCGCCTACAGCCTGATCGTCACCTTTCTCACGCTATCGCTCGGTCTGCTGCTGGCGCTGAAAGCGGATGCCGTCATACGTGGCCAGTCGGCCTACAAGACACTGCTGATCGTCGTCTATGCGATCGCCCCACCGGTCGCCGGGCTGATCGGCATGATGTTCTTCGACCAGCATATTGGCCCCTTCGTGCACTTCGTCGCGCTGTTCGGCTGGGACATGAAGGTCGGGATCAACTATTTCGACACGGCCTTCGCCATGATCGCCGTCGCGGTATGGAACCAGATCCCCTATAATTTCATCTTCTTCCTGTCCGGCCTCCAGGGCATTCCGGCCTCGATCCGCGAGGCGGCCGCCATCGACTGCAAGTCCGGTACCCGCCGCTTCTGGACGGTCATCCTGCCGCTGCTGACCCCGACGGCCTTCTTCCTGCTGGTCATCAACATGACCTATTCGCTGTTCGACACCTTCGGCGTGATCGACGTGATCGTGAAGGACAAGGCGGCCAACAATCCGATCACGCTGGTCTACAAGGTCTATCTCGACGGTTTCCGCGGCAACGACCTCGGCTCGTCCTCGGCCCAGTCGGTCATCCTCATGGTGATCGTGCTCGTCCTGACGCTGATCCAGTTCCGTTTCATCGAACGCCGCGTTCATTACGGTTGAGGTCGAGCCATGTATCGCACCAAGTTCTTCGACCACCTCATCCTGATCGCCGGCGTCATCCTGATGCTCGGGCCGCTGGTGGTGGCGTTCACCACCTCGACCCACACGGCGGCCGAGATCCACACCGACGGCCTGATGCTGTCGATCGGCGACCATTTCACCGAAACCTATGAGAAGGTCCTGTTTCGCGGCGGCGGCTTCACCGGTGAGGTGACGGGCCTCACAATGGCGCTGAACTCGCTGATCCTCGGCCTCGGCTTCGCCATCGGCAAGATCGTGCTGTCGATGATGGCGGCCTATGCGATCGTCTATTTCCGCTTCCGCTTCGCCACGCTCGCCTTCTGGCTGATCTTCACGACGCTGCTCCTGCCGCTCGAAGTGCGCATCATGCCGTCCTACAAGGTGATGAGCGACCTCGGCCTTCTGAACAGCCACACGGGCCTCATCCTGCCGCTGCTCGCGTCGGCGACCGGAACCTTCTTCTTCCGCCAGTTCTTCAAGTCGGTGCCGGACGAACTGCTGGAGGCAGCGCGCATCGACGGTGCGGGGCCTGTGAAATTCTTCATCGACGTGCTCGTGCCGCTGTCGCGCACGATGATCGCGGCGGTGTTCATCATCATGTTCGTCTACGGCTGGAACCAGTACCTCTGGCCCATGCTGATGACCACGGACGAGAGCTTCTACACGCTGATGCGCGGCATCAAGCAGATCCTGCAGGTCTGGGTCGGCTCACAGATCCCCGACTACAACGAGGCATTCGCCATGGCCGTGCTCGCCATGCTGCCGCCCGTCGCCATCGTCGTGATCTTCCAGAGCTGGTTCATCAAGGGCCTGACCGAGAGCGACAAGTAAGAAAGGCGAACCCCATGGCGACCATCCACATCGACCAGGTCTCGAAGATCTATGACGGCGGGGTCCATGCCGTGAAGGGCATCGACATCGCCATCGAGGACGGCGAATTCATCGTGCTTGTCGGACCGTCCGGATGCGGAAAGTCGACGCTGCTGCGCATGGTCGCAGGGCTCGAGGCCATATCCGAGGGCACGGTCAGCATCGGCGGTCGCGTCGTCAACAAGGTCGAGCCGGCCGACCGCGACATCGCCATGGTGTTCCAGAACTATGCGCTCTATCCGCATATGAGCGTGTTCGACAACCTCGCCTATGGCCTCAGGAACCGCAAGACGCCGAAGGCCGAGATCGAGGCCCGCGTCGCGGAGGCCGCCCGCATGCTGGAGATCGAGCCCTTTCTCAAGCGCAAGCCCAAGGCGCTGTCCGGCGGCCAGCGCCAGCGCGTCGCCATGGGACGGGCCATCGTGCGAAAGCCCGCCGTCTTCCTGTTCGACG
>DPXQ01000068.1:17061-17411 GCA_003527225.1 Rhizobium sp. | reverse complement strand
CTTGTGGCACTCGTCGTTGGCTCGATGATTGGCGGTGGCGTATTCAGCCTGCCGCAGAACATGGCGAAGGGAGCTTCTCCGGGGGCTGTCATCATCGGCTGGCTGATCACAGGCATCGGCATGCTGGCATTGGCCTTTGTTTACCAGAGCTTGTCGACGCGCAAGCCGAAGCTGGATGCCGGTCCCTACGCCTATGCGCGCGCCGGCTTCGGCGACTTCGTCGGCTTCAACAGCGCCTGGGGATACTGGCTGAGCGCCTGGCTCGGCAACGTGTCCTATGTTGTCCTGATCTTCGGCGCGCTCAGCTATTTCTATCCGGCCTTCGGGGCCGAGGGAAATACCATACAGGC
>DPXQ01000068.1:0-17024 GCA_003527225.1 Rhizobium sp. | reverse complement strand
CTCTTCATCGTCATTGTCATGGTCGCCTTCAATCTGCCGAAGTTCAATTTCGATCTATGGGGCGCAGCCACGCCCGACCTCGGCAGCGTCATGGCGCAGGTCAAGAGCACGATGCTGGTAACCCTCTGGGTCTTCATCGGCATTGAAGGTGCCAGCGTCGTTTCGGGCCGCGCGGCAAAGCGCTCCGACATCGGCCGTGCCACGATCATCGGCTTTGTCGTGGCGCTCGCCGCCTATCTGCTTGTCTCGCTTCTGTCCTTCGGCATCATGACCCAGCCGGAGCTTGCGGCACTGCCGGCCGCGGCCTCCATGGCGAATGTTCTCGAACAGGTGGTCGGCCCCTGGGGCTCGGTGGTGGTGCGGATCGGGCTTGTCGTCTCCGTGGCCGGCGCATTCCTGAGCTGGACGCTTTTTGCCGCCGAGATTCCATACCGCGCGGCGCGTGAAGGCATTCTGCCGGACGTATTCGCGATCGAAAACAAGAATGGTTCCCCGTCCGGGGCGCTGTGGATCACCAATATCCTGGTTCAGCTCTTCCTGATCGTCACCTTCTACGCGAACTCGACCTATCTCGCGCTCTTCTACATCGCCTCGGCGGCCATCCTGGTCCCCTATGTGCTATCCGGCGCCTATGCGCTGAAACTCGCGATCACAGGAGAGAGCTACGGGGCCGGGGAGGGACGGGGCCGCGACATGTTTACCGGGGCATTGGCCACGGTCTATGGCATCTGGCTCATCTATGCGGCCGGTCCCAATTACCTCTTCATGTGCGCTCTGCTTTATGTCGTGGGGGTGCCTGTCTATTGGTGGGCACGGCATGCACGCGGCGAAAAGGCCTTCTCCGTCATCGAAGCCCTGATAGGTCTGGGCATCGTGGTCGCGGCGGCTGCTGCCGGCTATCTGATGTGGANNCGATCAGCGCCTTGTAACCGTCTCGGGCATGGGAACACCACGATGAACGCAACTTCACAACTCGGCGTGCATTCCGAAACCGGCAAGCTGCGGCAGGTGATCGTCTGTCGCCCCGGTCTCGCCCATCGACGCCTCACGCCCGCCAATTGCCAGGAACTGCTGTTTGACGACGTGTTCTGGGTCAAGCAGGCTCAGAAGGACCATGACGTCTTTTCCGGCCTGATGCGCGACGATGGCGTCGAGGTGCTGGATGTCAACGTGCTTTTGGCCGAAACGCTGGATCTGAAAGACGGCCGGGCCTGGGTGCTGGACCAACGCGTCAACGCGGATCAGGTCGGCGTGGGCATGATGGAGGAACTGCGCGCCTGGATGGACGAACTGCCCGGTGCCAAACTGGCCGAGTATCTGCTCGGCGGGCTTGCGGCGAACGATCTTCCGTTCAAGCCGGCTGGCCTGTTCGGCAGCTATCTCGGCCATCATGGCCTGATCCTGCCGCCCTTGCCCAACGCCCTGTTTACCCGGGACAACTCGTGCTGGATCTACGGCGGTGTGACGGTCAATCCGATGTACTGGCCAGCCCGTCGGCCGGAGACGCTGCTCAACACCGCGATCTACAAGTTCCATCCGAAATTCGCCGGCAAGGTCGAGATCCATTGGGGCGACCCGACCAAGGAGCATGGACTGGCGACGTTGGAAGGCGGCGATGTGATGCCGGTCGGCAACCGCACCGTGCTCGTGGGCATGGGAGAACGATCGTCGCCACAAGGGATCGGGCAACTCGCCGAGGCGCTGTTTGCCAAGGGCGTCGTCGATCGCGTGCTGGCCTTCCGCATTCCGAAGTCGCGTGCGGCCATGCATCTGGATACGGTGTTCACCCTGTGCGGCGGCGACGTCGTGACGACCTTCAAGGAGGTCGCCGACGAACTGGTCTGCTATGACATACGGCCGGGCGAAGGTAAGGCGCCGCTGTTCTTCCGCCACGATCCGCGTCCGATCTTCGACATCGTCGCCGAGGTGCTCGGCTACAAGAAGCTTCAGGTCGTGCCCACTGGCGGCAATACTAACGAAGAGCGTGCGCGCGAGCAGTGGAACGACGGCAACAACGTGCTGGCGCTGCGCCCCGGCGTGGTGATCGGATACGACCGCAACGACGATACCAATGCCGCGCTGAAGGCCGTTGGCATCGAGGTCCTGGCTGTTCCAGGCGCGGAGCTTGGCCGTGGCCGCGGCGGCGGACATTGCATGAGCTGCCCGACCATCCGCGATGCGATCTGATCTCAAGGGGTAATCACCATGGCTTTCAATTTGAAAAATCGCAGCTTCCTCACGCTTCGCGACTACACGCCGCGCGAGATCGCCTTCCTGCTGAAGCTCGCCGCCGACCTCAAGACCGCCAAATACGCCGGAACTGAGGTTCCCAAGCTTCAGGGCAAGGATATCGCGCTGATCTTCGAAAAGGATTCGACCCGCACCCGCGTCGGCTTCGAGGTGGCGGCCTATGACCAGGGCGCGCGGGTCACCTATCTGGGGCCGACCGGCAGCCATATCGGCCACAAGGAGTCGGTGAAGGACACCGCCCGGGTCCTGGGGCGGATCTACGATGCGATCGAATATCGCGGTTTCGGCCAGGAGATCGTCGAGGAACTGGCCAAGTATTCCGGCGTGCCAGTCTATAACGGCCTGACCAACGAGTTCCACCCCACGCAGATCCTCGCCGACTTCCTGACGATGCAGGAACATGTCGAAAAGCCGCTGCACCAGGTTTCCTATGTCTTCATCGGCGATGCCGGCAACAATATGGGCGACAGCCTGCTGATCGGCGGGGCCAAGATGGGCATGGATGTAAGGCTTTGCGCGCCGAAGGCGTGCTGGCCCGCACAGGAGATCCAGGATCAGGCCCAGGCCGTCGCCGCCGAGACCGGCGCGCGGATCATGATCACCGAGGTTATCGATGCCGCGGTCAAAGGCGTCGATTTCGTCTATACCGACGTCTGGGTCTCGATGGGCGAGGCGAAGGAGAAATGGGCCGAACGCATCAAGCTGCTGACGCCCTACCAGGTGAACGCGGCGCTGATGGCCAAGACCGGCAATCCGCGCGTGCGCTTCATGCATTGCCTGCCGGCCTTCCACAATACCGAGACGAGCGTCGGTGCGGACATCAAGGCCGAGTTCGGACTCGATGCGATGGAGGTGACCGAGGAGGTTTTCGAAAGCCCGGCATCGATCGTCTTCGATCAGGCCGAAAACCGGCTGCACACGATCAAGGCGGTGCTTGTCGCCACCCTGGGAGCCTGAGATGCTGGTGGTCGCGGCGCTGGGCGGCAATGCCCTGTTGAAACGGGGCGAACCGCTTACGGCCGAGACGCAGCGAGAGAACGTGCGGGTGGCAGCCCGATCACTAGCCGCGGTGGTTCGCGCAGGCCATCGTCTGGTCGTCACCCATGGCAATGGTCCCCAGGTCGGTCTCCTGGCGCTGCAGGGCGCGGCCTACAAGCCCGACGAGGCCTATCCGCTCGACGTTCTCGGCGCGGAAACCGAGGGCATGATTGGCTACATGATCGAACAGGAGCTCGAGAATGCGCTGGATCACGCCCAGCCCGTCGCAACCCTGCTGACCCAGGTCGTCGTGGATGGGCGCGACCCCGCCTTCGAAAAGCCGAGCAAGTTCGTCGGACCGGTCTATGATCGGGCCGAAGCGGAGGCGCGAGCCAAGGCGGCGGGATGGACCATCGCTGCCGATGGCGACAAATGGCGCCGGGTCGTGGCTTCGCCCAAGCCCGTCGAGATCCCCGACTTTAGGATCATCGGGCTTCTGCTGGACCACGGCGTCATCGTCGTCTGCACCGGCGGCGGCGGCATCCCGGTGGTGCGGCGCGACGACGGCAGCCTGATCGGCATCGAAGCGGTGATCGACAAGGACGCTGCCAGCGCTCTTCTGGCGCGCCAGCTCGGCGCCGATGCACTACTATTGCTAACTGATGTCGACACGGTCTATCGCGACTTTGGCAGTGACGGGGCAGCGCCGATTCCAGTGCTGGCACCGGAAGAAGCCCGCGCGCTTGGTGCGCCCGCGGGATCGATGGGACCGAAGGTTGTTGCCGGCGCTGATTTTGCCGAGACAGGTGGCTTCACCGGGATCGGTCGACTGGAGGATGCCATCGCTATTCTCGAAGGTCGTGCCGGCACCCGGATCGCAAAGGCCATGGGGTCACATTGATCCCGTGGCACCCGGAGCCCGGTGGCTTGAAACGGTAACTGCGGGCAGTCGGCGTTTGACACGTTGTCGGCCGAGCAAATCAGCTGCGCCTATCCTATTCAATCGGCTCTGTGACAAGATACATTCGGTTATGATCCAAAGCCCCGGAGCGCTAGGTCCAGACTGTTGATGGCATCATCCCGGCACCGTTTTGCACCCCCAGCGCTTTCATAGAAGAGATTCACGATCCGCGTGAGTTCCGATAGATCCTCCGCCAGGACGAACGATGCCGCAGTTGTTACCACCCTGTGACCGTTTCTCTCGCACCAATGCTGTGAAACTCCCACAAGCTTACGGCCGTTGATTTGAATATCGAAGCGGCCGGGGCAGAAAGCTTCGTCCACTTCGCCGATCGTCGCCACGAGACCGATCGAGGCCAACGCATCCCCAATCATCGCCGAGAGTTCGCGGTAGGCAGCATCGATAGCGAAGTCGGCTCCCGCAGTGCGGGCAAGGGCAATCTGAAACGTACCCAGCGAAACCGGACAAGCAGTTCCGCCGCTGCGACGGACAACAACCGGCCAGTTTTCCGCCGCCAGTCGTTGCGCTGCTGCATCGAAAGTAGGCAGGTGCGTGTCCGCGCGTCCGACGGTGAGAGTCTGCGGCGCTTGCCAAAAGAGGATGCGCAAACGGCAGCCGTCATCGATCTCGTCGCAAAGCCGTTCCTGCCTTTCAAGCCCCTCCGCCGCCGTCGTGAAGCCATCCACGCCCGGATCGACGGTGAGGCCGTCAACCTTGGCAGCGGTGGCAATGGCCGTCGCCAGGCACCGGGCGAGAAGATCAGGCCGCATCGATGGTCCCGACCACCGTTCCCGGCTTCACGACGCCGTCCTTGGGGACGGCGATGTGCAGGATGCCAGCCGATGGCGCCGCAATGTCGAAAGTAGTTTTTTCCACCATCAACTCGGCGATCGTCACGCCCGCCGCGACGGTGCTGCCATCATCATAGAACCAATTTGCGATGATGCCTTCGGGAATGACGCTGGCATCCCATAGGTCGGATGCGATCCTGATGTCGGCCAAATCAGTCCCCCTTCGTCATCGTTTTCAGCACGGCTGCGACGATCTTGTCAGCGGATGGCAGGACGTATTGTTCCATCGGCCTGCTGTAGGGGATTGGCACATCGGGAACCGCCAGGCGCTGGGGTGCCGCCTTCAAAAGCCTGGGATCCTCCTCGGCGACGATGGCGATGATTTCGCCCGTGAGGCCGAAACTCTTGTAGTCCTCATCGACAACGACAAGCCGGCCGGTCTTGCGGACCGATTCGATCACCTTGTTGCGGTCGAGCGGCACCAAGGTGCGAAGGTCGATTACCTCCGCCTCTATGCCCTGCGTCGCCAGTTCCCCC
This sequence comes from Rhizobium sp., assembly GCA_003527225.1. Next base: position 11,507 of record DPXQ01000068.1, on the reverse strand, counting down.
GCAGCATCGAGCGACCTGTGCACCATCATGCTGAGGCTGACGATCGTGACGTCCTTGCCCGGCCGCACCACCTTGGCTTCGCCGAATGGAATGGCGTATGCCTCCTCCGGCAGTTCGGAAGCGGCCCCTTCGGGCGAGGCCATCCAGGCCAACCCCTGCAGCCCCTTATGGAACATGAACATCACAGGGCTGTCGTCGCGGATGGCCGAGATCATCAGCCCCTTGGCGTCGTAGGCGTTGGACGGCGCTACCACTTTTAGGCCAGGCAAGTGGGCGAAGGTCGCGTGCAGGGTTTGCGAATGCTGGCCAGCATCGGAATATCCGCCGCCCGTCGCGGTCATGATGACCATAGGCACTTTGCAGTTACCGCCGGAAAAATAAATATTCTTGGCAGCAAGATTATAGATCGCGTCCATGCAGACGCCGAAAAAATCGACGAACATCAATTCGACGATCGGTCGCATGCCCGCCATGGCGGCACCGACGCCAGCGCCGATGAAGGCGGTTTCCGAAATCGGCGTGTCGCGGACGCGCTCCTTACCGAACTCGGTCAGAAGGCCAGTCGTGGCACCGAAAATACCGCCATAGGTGCCAATATCCTCACCCATGACGAAGACTGTGGGATCGGCGCGCATCTCCTGTGCTATCGCTTCGGAAATCGCCCGGGAAACGGTCATAATGCGATTACTAGACATAGTTTCCTCCTTGGAAGGGAATGGCCGGTCAGGCAAAGACCTGGGTCAGGGCGTCGCTCGGGGCCGGATAGGCTGCGGCTCGGGCAAAGGTGAAGGCCTCATCGACTTCCCTTTTTGCCTTGCTCGCGGCCTCGTTGGCTTCCTCCTCGGTCACACCCTGTCCGATGATCTGCCGGCGAAGTCGTGCAATCGGATCCTTAGCTTTCAGTGCAGCTACCTCGCCCTTCGGGCGATAGAGCTCCGGGTCGCCCTGGAAATGACCGTAATAGCGGTAGGTCTCCACTTCGATCAGCGTCGGGCCATCCCCCCTCCTGGCGCGATTGACGGCCTGCTCCGCCACGTCGAACAGCATCAGCGTGTCGTTGTCGACGACGTAGAAGCCGGGAATGCCGTACGCCGCAGCCCTCCCGCTGTTGTCCGCAACGGCAGTAGAGGCGGATTTCGGAACGGAAATTCCCCATCCATTGTCCTCGATCACGAAGACGACCGGTAGTTTCCATAGGGCAGCAAGATTGAGCGATTCATGAAACCCCCCTTGGTTGGCGGCTCCGTCTCCGACATAGGATACCGCGATGGCATCGCTTCCCTTCAGCTTGGCAGCCAGCGCTGCGCCAACTGCTGGCCCCGCTCCCTCGGCGATGATGCCGCTGCAGACAAAGTTGACAGCGGAATCGAGAAGATGCATGTGGCCGCCGCGGCCGCCGCCGAGCCCGGATGCCTTACCGAAGATCTCAGCCGTCATCTTCTTGAGATCGACTCCCTTGGCAATGGCAGCATGATGGGGCCGATGGGTTGCCGTCACTGTATCGTCGGCACGCAAATGGACACAGACCGCAGCTGCGCACGGCTCCTGGCCAGCCGCGAGATGCATTTCACCCGGCAATGGACCTGCGCCTATATCGAATTTCGGGGATTTTCCTTCCATGTAGGCGGCAGCCATAGTGTCTTCATAGTACCGGGCCTTTTCCATGACCTCGTACATCCATAGAAGCTGGGATTTCGTCGGCATTTCAGACCTCCCTCGATTTGTTGATCTGGTGGACAACCCTTTACCCGGATGGGCCCGCGAACTTGCCTCTCCGCCAGATCGGCGGTCAACCAGTTCATTCCATCAAGAGCCGCTAGTTTTACTTAATGTACGGTTCTGTTTTTCTGAGCTTTGATCTGCCTCAAAGGTTGTGCAAAAAGCGTGCAGAAACCAGAAGGAGCCCATCTGTGGCCGGAGCTAAGACAACAGTTCTCAGTCACCTGTGCATCAGCATCAGCCATGAGCACCAACTGGCAACGATCAAAGGAGAGACCCTGAGAGACCTTATGTCGGGTACTGAAGTAACCGCGAAGAAGCCTCGCCCGCAACAACAATGCAGTTGAGTCAGCCCCCACTTTTCCACGCCGAAAGATCGAAAATGGTCGTGGACCAGACGCTCGACGAAAAAATGCTCAGCATGCCATCGACCGAAACTCTGAGGCCTACCCCGAAGCGCAAGCGGGTCCACGTATGCAGGTAGAGATCTGCACGTTCTGCGTCCGCTACGGCTATCGGCACAAACAAAAGCTACACCGATACCTTCGACCAGCTTCTGGCATTTACCTGCTTACTGTCCAACCCTGCGCCCTATTCCGCGACATGTTCTTCCAACATGTGGCACGGCTCGGCACCAACTTGCGAACAAAGCCGTGCAAACGGCGGACCACCCGGTCTGTGAGCCCACCACGCTGATGCGATGTTCACTTGACGCGGAAGGATTCGGTATCCAGGCGCTCTGAGCGTGAAATCGCCCCCCGGGTCAGCGAGCGAGCAGAACGGGGATCCGTGCCACCTCGATCATCGACTGCGTAACACCACCGAATACCCTTTCCATCACACGGGGATGACCATAAGCGCCCATGACGAGCAGATCGGCGGAGAGTTCGGCCGCGCGTTGGCGAAGCACGTCGGCGACCGGTCGCCCGCCGCCCTCCAACTGGTCAATCGTGACCTGGATCCCGTACCGGGCAAGATAAGTGGCAATGTCGGCTCCGGGCGCTTCGTCCTGATCCCGGCCGCCATCCGCCGGATCGACCATGAGCACATGGACATCTCTTGCGCTCTTCATCAATGTGATCGCCTCCCGCGCAGCCGCGGCGGCATCGGGGCTAGCGTCCCAGGCGAGCGCGACCTTGCCAGGTGTCAGCGACAGTTCTTGGTCAGCAACCGCGAGAAGGGCGGGTCGGCCTGCGTGGAAAAGTGCACCGTCGACCGCCGCCCGCCGAAGAGCCTTGCTCACCCTTCCTTCATCGGCAACGAGCACGAGGTCGGCGTAGAGAGCCCGCATGCCGATCTCCGAAGCGGCTGCGGACGTGTCGCAATACAGGCGATCGACGTCCACCGATGCGCTCGTGTTCGCCAAGGCCGAGTTCACCGCCGCGACCTTCTCCAGGAGAAGTGCATTATCGCGTTCACGTTCTTCAAGCCAGGCATCGGAGATCAGGGCAGCGTATTTGCCTATAGCGGGCGGCGCGGCCAGAACGGTCACAAGCAGGCTGAGATGTGCATCCGCTTCATATGCCAACTCTGCGGTCTGCCGCACGAATCGGTCGGCCGTCTCGGAGCTGATCGGGCAAAGAATCGTTTTCCAGCGCATTTTCGTCCCCTTTTTTGGTATTTTAGCGCACTTGACCGTTCGGAACCATCCCGCCTTGAGACCAATCAAAGAAAGGGCAGCACATTGCCAAAACCGTCGCCAAATGGAGCCTCGGCACGCGCCGTGCGCATCGTACGTCAACCGATCAGCGGGGCGTCACTAGTTGTCTTCGCTTATGACAGATTGTGTCAGCGATCCCGTTAGGTCAGACACAGTCACCCACCCGAACAGCAACACCATCCGACATAGGGCTGGACACGATCCCGCGGTAATTCAAACCCAACCGAACTCAATAGCTTTGATTGATTCCATCACCGTGACCGCAACATAAACGATGTGGCCACGGCCATTCATCTCCAATCTTCTCTCACCGAGGCTGGAAGAGCCTGTTCCGCCATGCCGGCGTGGCCGGGCCACGCCGGTTCCATCCATAGCCGTCAATGTTTCTCAATGCGCGATCATCACGTGGCGGACGGCGGTGTAGTCCTCGAGCGCATAGACCGACATGTCCTTGCCGTAGCCGGACTGCTTCAGGCCGCCATGGGGCATCTCGTTGCACAGCATGAAGTGGGTGTTGATCCAGGTGCAGCCGTAGCGCAGCTTGGCGGCGGTCTTCATGGCGCGGGAANNTCCAGACCGAGGAGGCAAGGCCGTAATCGCTGTCGTTGGCCCAGGCGATCGCATCGTCGGTATCGGAGAAGCGGGTGACCGAGACCACCGGGCCGAAGACCTCGCGGCGCACGATCTCGTCGTCCTGCAGTGCGCCGGCAATCACCGTCGGGGTGTAGAAGAAGCCCTTCTCGCCCGAGACCTTGCCGCCGGTGACGACTTCCATGTGGGCATGCTCGGATGCGCGAGTGACGAAGCTTTCGACGCGGTCGCGCTGGCGCCTGGAGATCAGCGGGCCGATCTCGTTTTCGGTGTCGTCGGCCTGGTTGAACTTCAGCGTCGAGACGGCCGAGGCGAGGTCGGCAACAAAATTGTCGTAGATCTTGTCGGAGGCGTAGATGCGGCAGGCGGCGGTGCAGTCCTGGCCGGCATTGTAGAAGCCGAAGGTGCGGATGCCGGCGACGACGGCTTCGAGGTCGGCGTCGTCATAGACGATGACCGGGGCCTTGCCGCCGAGTTCCAGATGGGTTCGCTTGACCGTCTTGGCGGCCGCCGCCAACACCTTCTTGCCGGTGGCGATGTCGCCGGTGATCGACACCATGTTGACCTTGGCATGGTTGATGATCGCATTGCCGACGCTTTCGCCGCGGCCGAGCACGACATTGACCACGCCTTCCGGCAGGATGTTGGCGAGCAGCTTCGCCATCTTCAAGGCGGTGAGCGGGGTCTGTTCGGAGGGCTTGAAGACGACCGTGTTGCCGCCGGCGATCGCCGGTGCCAGCTTCCAGGCCATCATCATCAGCGGATAGTTCCACGGCGCGATCGAGCCGACGATGCCGACCGGATCGCGGCGGATCATCGAGGTGTGGCCGGGCAGGTATTCGCCGGCGACCGGGGCATGCAGCGAGCGGATGGCGCCGGCGAAGAAGCGCCAGCAGTCGACGATGGCCGGGATCTCGTCATTGCGCACCGCGTTGATCGGCTTGCCGCAGTTCAAGGATTCGAGCGCGGCGAACCCGTCGGCATCCTTCTCGATCGCGTCGGCGATCTTCAGGAGATAGGCCGAGCGCTCCGACGGGGTGGTCGCCGACCACGTATCGAACGCCCTTTCGGCGGCATCGACGGCGGCGTCGACCTGGGCGAGCGAGGCCTCGGGCAGGTCGAGAATGGTTTCTCCCGTCTTCGGGTTCAAAACCTCTTCCTTAGTTTCGGTGCCGGTCTCGAACTTCGAGCCGATCAGCATTTGCGTGTCCATGATTTTCATAGCTCCGAACTCGATTGAAGTGTCGCGAGGACATTCGCCGCTCGCAGAATGGACGGGGGCACTGCCGCCCCCGTTGCTTGTCGCTTTGATCCTATGCGTTCGCCTGTCCCGCCAGGGCCGTCCGCATGAAGGGCAGGACGACAAGCCCGGCAATGACGACGATTGCTGTCGTCAGCAGCACGGCGTAGTTCTGGTACCATAGTGCGTCGGGCGTCCTCGGCCAGGCGAGGTTGATGATCGCGCCGATGCCATAAGCGTGCGCCAGAAAGGTGATCGGCAAACCCCAGGCGCCGAGGTTGAACGGACCGGAGGGCTTCCAGCCACGCAGCCGCGCCGACAACGCCGCGAAGACGACCATCTGGAAAGCGATATAGATGCCGACCGCGGCAAAGCTGACCACCACGGCCACGGCGTTGGAAAGGTAATACCCGCCAAGCGCGATGATTGCCGGGACGATACCGCAAATGATCAGGGCGACATTGGGCACGTGCGTCGAGGAAAGCCGCGACAGCGTCTTCCAGCCAGGCAGCATCTTGTCGCGGGCGAAGGAGAACATCAGCCGGCTCGCTGCCGCCTGAAGACTGAGCACACACGACAGGAAGGAGATCAGCACCACCACCAGCACCATCCTCGCGCCGGTTTCACCGAAACTGGAGGTCAGGATGGTCCAGACGGGATCGGTATCCTGTCCAGAGATCACCGCGCCGATATCCTTCACCGCGAGGATGAGAGCAAGACAGACGAACATGGCCGCCGCACCGCCGATATAGATCGTCAGCCGCATGGCGCGCGGAATGGCCCGGCTTGGATTCGGTACTTCCTCGGCGACGTCGCCGCAGGCTTCAAAACCGTAGTACTGGAAAATGCCGGCCAGACCTGCCGCTAGGAAGGCGGGAAGGTAGCTTCCCTCGCCGCTCACTGCCACCGTATCAAACAGCACCGAGATAGACTGCTCTCGGCCGAAAAGCAGGAGCCAGGCTCCGACGACGAGAGCGCCGCCAAGCTCGCACAGGAAACCCAGCATGGCGATGCGAGCGAGAACCTTTGTACCGGCCAGATTGATCAACGTCGACACTGCGATGATCAGAGTCGCCGTAACGGTATTGACGAAGGGTGAAGGCTGGAAGCCGGCGAGAGCCGCGATATACGGACCCGCGCCCATGGCCACGGCGGCCACCGTAGTGGCCAATGCCCACATGTAGATCCAGCCTGTCATCCAGCCCCATCGATCGCCGATAAGGCGCCGTGACCAGGGATAGACGCCCCCGGCGATCGGATACTGCGATACGATCTCGGCGAAGACGAGACAGACAAGAAATTGCCCGATCCCAACGACGACGTAGCTCCAGAACATCGGCGCACCGCCAGTCGCCAGCGCGAATCCGAACAACGTATAGACGCCGACGACCGGCGACAGATAGGTGAAGCCGAGCGCGAAATTCTCCCAAAGGGTCATAGTGCGATCGAACGATGCGGTATAGCCCAGCGCCTTGAGCTGGGCATCGTCCGCCTTGTCACTGATATGCGTATCTTGGGCCATCTTCTCCTCCATTCTGCATTCCCACGCACCCGAAAGCCTGAAGGCGCGCGGATGCCTCCCATGTTTCAGAACCGCCGCGGCGGCAGCCTTTCGGGAATACGACCGCCAGCGCTCGGAGGTCGCCGCGGCATCCGCCTCGACTCCGGTCGTTCATTCGGTCCGGTTGGCTCCCAAAGCCTCCCCCTGCTCCCCGCAGGCTCGTCGAGACCGACGCAATCTCCGTGCCACACCGGATAATCTTTGGAAAACAGAAGATTAACTCGGAATCGCGTAATCGGCCCAATTGCCATGTTGCAAACTCGCAGCATCTCTGTTGAGATTATGCTGCAATATCGAAGCACTCAGGGGGGGATTTGTGAGGGAGCGAAAGACCGTCGCCGACATGCATGGCGCCGCCGAACGGCTGTTGGTCGACCGCATTGGCGGCGACACCGCCGTGCTGGCGGTCAACGAAGCCGAAGCAACCGCGCTCGGCGTTCCTTCAGGCGCCCTTCTCGGCGGTCCAGCCGCCGCCCTCTACGATGCGGATGCGATGAAGCGCCTGCAAAGTATGCTGGCGGAGCCCGGCGACAGCGACACTTATGTCTTTCCCGCCAGCCTGACCCGGCACGACGGCACCCGGCTCGACGTGATGGCGATTGCCGTCCGCGGCGGCACGTCGGAAACGCCTGTGATCGACATATTCAAGGCACCGGGCGCCGAGGCCGACAGCGGGTTTCACGACCTCGCCGAAAGTAACGAGATCATGTGGGGCATCATCCAGGCGGCGCGGGAGGCCATCTGGTGCATCCGCTACGACCTGCCGGTTGACGTGACCGTCCCAACCGACGAGATCGTCGACCAGATCTTCAAGCATCCCTCGGTCTGGTGCATGTGTAATAACGCCATGGCCAAGGCCTATGGCCTGCGTGACGAGACGGACCTCAATGCCCGCAACGTCCGGTTCCATTGGCCGCGTAATGCCGTCAACGAAGCTTTCATTCGCGAGGTGATCGCCAATGGTTTTCGGGTGGACGGCGCCATCTCGGAGGACTACCGGCGCGACGGTACACCGGTGCGGATGGAAAACGACGTGCGGGCACACATCGTCGAGGGTCGGTTGCACCGGCTCTGGGGAACGCTGCGCGAGGTCCGCCAGGTCGGCATCGACCTGCGCAATGGCGTCTCCGACTACGCCGCGCTCGCCTTCGAGCTCATGCCGCTTCCTGCCTGTCTGATGCAGCCGGACGGCACGGTGATTTCGGAGAACGCCGCCTGGAGACTGACCTTCGGCTCGCGTGGCGAGGTGTCTGCGAAAATGGCCTTTCGCTCCGCCGGCATCAGCGAGAGCCGCGAGATCGTCCTGCCGCTTCCGCTGGCCTCGGGAGAAAGCTTCCACCATCTGGTGACCAGCCAGTGGCAGACAGTGAGCGACCTCGCATACGGCGCTACCAGTACGCGCTATCTCGCGGTGACCGCGCGGCTGCTCGACAGTGATCCGGGAGTGCAGCGATGAAGCGCAGCCTGATTGCCCCCTTTCGGCTGGATCCGGATCTCAACGGCTCCGACCCTGCTGATCTTCTGGAACTCTGCCGGACCGAGGGCTTTGCGGGCCTCATCGATCTTCTCGAAGAAGGCGTGATCGTCCTCGATGCGGAGGATCGCATCGTCGAACTCAACAAGGCGGCGGAGGCGAGCACCGGCATCCAGCGGGCGATCGCGCGGGGCGTTCTGGTGGAGACGGTCACACCCAAGAGCCGGATAGACCTCAAGCCGCTCCTGGCGAACGCAACCGTCGGCCAGCGCAGCCTTTCCTTACGCTCACGTCAGGACCACGGCGAGATACGGGCCACGCTGCATGCGTGGCCGGGCGAAGGCGGCGGGCCGGCGCCGCGACTGGTCCTCCTGCATGCGCCCGGCGTCGGAATGCCGATTGCTCGGCCCCGGCCGGCGACCGGTTTGAGATCGACCGCTCCCGTCGAAGGGCTTCCGCTCTACCAGTCTCGGCTCGAACCCCTGATCGAGCTCGGCGTACGCGCTTTCCGGGCGCGGCGTCGGATTCTGCTGCTCGGCGAAACGGGCGTCGGCAAGACGACCCTGGTGATGCAGATGCACCGGCAGGTCACCGGTACCGACCGGCCCTTTGTGCACGTAAACTGTTCGAGCATCAGCGAGACGCTGTTCGAGGCCGAGATGTTCGGCTACGAACGCGGCGCCTTCACCGGCGCCCTCGCCAGCGGCAAGCTCGGCTTTATCGAAGCCGCAAACGGCGGTACGCTTTTTCTGGACGAGATCGGCGATATGCCGCGCTCACAACAGGCCAAGCTGCTGAAGTTCCTCGAGGACGGCTGCATCCAGCCGGTCGGCGGGGTGCGCCAGAAAGCGATCGACGTCTTCGTCGTCTGCGCCACCAACCACGATCTGGCGGTCGAGGTCAGCAAGGGTCTTTTCCGCGAGGACCTCTACTACCGCATCGCGATGATTCCGCTGATGGTGCCGCCGCTGCGCGAGCACCGCGAGGATCTGCCCGGGTTGATCGATACGCTGATCGCCAACCTCAACCTGACGCGTAAACCGAAGCTGAAACTGTCAGCAGAGTGCCGCCGGCTGATGATCGCGCACGACTATCCCGGCAATATGCGCGAGTTGCTCGGCGTCATCGCCCGGATCGACCTTCTGGCCGACGAGGTGGCGGAAGCCGCAAATCTGCCCTCGGTCATGCTGCCTGGCCGGCCGACGCCGATCGGCGCGCAAGGCCTGCTGGACCGGTTCCTGCCGACTGCGGGTGGACCGGGGGCCCTTGCCGGCTCCGCCACATCTCCCGAGACAGACGCCGGCTCCGGGAACGACGCGGCGGACCAGTCGCTGAAAAGCCGCGTCAAGGCCTATGAGAGGCAGATCATCGAGGCAGCGCTCAAGTCCTACCCGTCGAAGCGGCAGGCCGCCAAGGCGCTCGGCATCGACATCTCGTCCCTGATCCGCAAGCTCCAGGAATAGACGGCGGCCGCTGCTGCGATATTCCATCAATCTGTAGCAAAATTGCAGCATCATTGAGGGGTGCGTTCGCCGTCATCGTTCCGGCGACCAGACAAACAATTGAAAAACAACGATCATTTTAGGTGGCACGAGCCTTGCTACGAGGGAATGGCAAAGAGCAGTTCCAAGGAGGAGGAGATCCGGAATGGCACGCGACCCCAAATATGATATTCTGTTCGACAAGGTGAAGATCGGTCCGAAGGTTTCTCCGAATCGCTTCTTCCAAACGTCGCATTGCGCCGGCGTCGGCTCCGAGCGTCCCGGCACCCAGGCACTGTTCCGCGGCACCAAAGCTGAAGGTGGCTGGGGCGTCGTCTTCACCGAATTCTGTTCGATCCATCCTGAATCCGACGAATTCCCCTACACTTCCGCCCGGCTGTGGGACGAGGGCGACGTGCGCAATCTCGGCGTCATGTGCGACGAAATCCACAAGCACGGCTGTCTTTCCGGGGTGCAGCTCTGGTATGGCGGCATCCACTCGCCGCGGCTCGAATCGCGTGAAATCCCGCGCTCGGCCTCCTGCCTGCCATCCAACCTCCTGCCGGCGCGCACGATCTATGCGTCGGAATGCGACGAGGACGACATCAAGGCGATCATCAACATGTATGTACTGGCCGCCAAGCGTGCGCAGGACGCCGGCTTCGACCTGCTCGAAGTCACCGGCGGCGACAGTACGGTGCCTATCCAGTTCCTGGAAAAGCGCTACAACAAGCGCACCGACAAATATGGCGGTTCACTCGAAAACCGCGCTCGCCTCTATATTGAGATCATGACCGCGCTCAAGGAGGCCTGCGGCGACACCAGCGCCATCACGACCCGTTTCGAGCTCGACACCCTGCAGGGGCCGCACGGCCTGCAGGCCAAGGACGAAGGCATCCGTTTCGTCGAACTGATGCACAAGGAGGGCGTGTGCGACCTCTGGGCGGTGAAGATCGGCGACTATGAGGAATGGGGCGAAGACGCCGGTACCTCGCGCTTCCGCAAATCGGGCTGGATGCTGCCTTTCGTTCGGGAGACCAAGAGCGTCGTCGGCGACGTACCGGTCGTCGTCAACGGCCGCTACACCAGTCCCGACGACATGGTCGCGGTCATCCGCGGCGGTATCGCCGACATCATCGGCGCGGCCCGGCCCTCGATCGCAGACCCCTTCCTTCCCAAGAAAATCGAACAGGGGCGGCCCGAGGACATTCGCGAGTGCATCGGCTGCAACCAGTGCGTCTCGAAGTTCAATCAATCGGGCCTGCTCAACTGCACCCAGAACGCCACCGCCATGGAGGAATACCGCCGTGGCTGGCATCCAGAGCGGTTCAGCAAGACATCCGACCCCTGCTCGGTCCTCGTCGTCGGCGGCGGCCCGGCCGGCATGGAGTGCGCCCGCGTACTCGGCGAACGTGGCTATGACGTGCACCTGCGCGAGGCCGAAGCCGAACTCGGCGGTCATCTGCGCAACGTTATCCGCTATCCGCGCATGAACGAATGGGGCCGGGTCACCACCTATCGCCAGCTCCAGCTCGCCAAGATGAAGAATGTCGAGGTCCATCTCGGCGTTGGCAAGATGACGGCCGACGACGTGCTCCGCTATGGTGCCGACCGGGTGGTGATCGCCACCGGTTCGCGTTGGGCCACCGACGGCATGGGCGCCGAGGGCCACAGCGCGCTGCCGGGCTGCGACGCCTCGCTGCCGACCTGCCTTACCCCCGAGCAGATCATGAACGGCAAGCCCATTCCGGGCGAGCGCGTCGTGGTGCTGGACGGCGACG
>DPXQ01000078.1 GCA_003527225.1 Rhizobium sp. | reverse complement strand
TCCCACTCGATTATATCCCAACACTATAAGCCATTGATTTCACACATCAAAATATTTTTCTCGGGACGCTATACCGTCAGGAACACCGTCGAAAAAACGCGCTACTGAAAACATTGGCTTTTTCGGCTCGATTTCGGAAACGCACCTTCCGCCATCTATCGCCTTCCACGCCCGCACCGGTCGTCCGACGGAAGTTTCAATCAGCGCCGCCGTTTCCACGCCAGTGTACGCCGCCCTTCGAGCCGTCCCCCAGTGGCTATACCGTCAGGGTCTTCCCGACGCCACCTTCCGGACACGTTGCACAGCCAGCAGCGCTTGTCATAGCGCTCACTCCATCAGGCTCCACTCTCTTCGCTCCTAGATCCTCCGCTGCTAGATAGAACAAGGAGGGTACGGACACGGGGTCAACCCCGCATTGATCTGGGCATCATTCCCAGCTAATCTAGCTGAATGCGTTACACTCAAAGCCAGATTCGCGAGCTGCTTTCCATTTCCGTGGATGCCCTGCGGACGTGGCGGGATGCCATCCCGGCTTTGGCTGCGCATAAGGGTCACGCTCCAAGCTTCACACCTGGGGACGTCGTCGCGATGGCGATCGTGGCCGAACTGGTCAGAGATTTCGGCGTCCGCGTTGGCACGGTTGGCGACCGTTTCGATGAACTGTTCAGGGAGTGTCACGGTAAATCTTGGCTCTCGCTGGAAACCTGCGTTGCCCTAATCGAAGCCGATAGCATCCGTCTCGTTGAGGCTGGCACGTCTACGCGTCCGTCGCCCGACGCCTCAACCCTTTGCGTTCCTTGTGGACCCATCGTGTCGCGCTTGCAGTCGGCTCTTACGGCTACCGAGGCGGATCTCGCTCAAGGCTATCTGCAGTTTCCCCCCACAGCGATCGGCCCGCAAACCGAACGACGTGGAAGACGAGCATGACCACCACCCTGGCATCCGCATTGGCGCCGGAGTGGAAAGACCGCTTAGGGCTCACACATCGGCGCTCGCCTGAACTTTACGAGTCAGCCGAGGCCGTCAGCGACGTGCCGCACGCGCCGGCTATCCGAGCCGCCCTCACCGAGATGGGTGTATCGGCGATCTTCTGCGTCCAAGGCGTCCCGACCGTCGCGATTCTGGAAGCCGATCACTATGACCGCGCCGCTGTTATCGATCTTCACGGCGCACTCTGGAATCAGGGCCTGGCCAGCCTGTTGCTGGTTATCGCCGACGATACGCTCAGAGCGTTTTCGCTCGCCCGTACGCCCTTGAGCGATCCAGGCGACGCGTTCGAGCGCCGCTGCCTCATCGATAGCCTCAGCCTAACGACCGAAGCGCTGCGGTTTCAGAACCTTATCTACGGCGCAGAATCCGGACGTCTCTGGAAGGACTACGGCGAGTATTTCCCCCCGAAAGAACGCATCGATCAGGTACTCCTCGACAATCTGAATGCGTCCCATGACCTCCTGCAGAAGGCTGCGCTCGCTCCCGATGCGGCTCAGGCCCTGCTCATACAGGCGATGTTTATCGCCTACCTTGAGGACCGGGAGATCGTAACCCCCACCTACTTTGCCGCCGTCTCCGAGAAGAGCGCGGAGAGTTTTTCGGCGCTGCTGGAAACCGGCGACGTCAATCTCTTCCGGTCCTTCTTCCGGACCCTCCACGCGGATTTCAACGGCGATCTGTTCGTCGCGCCGTGCTCCTTTGAGGCCACGGGCGAGGCGCCAGAAGTCACGCCTGCGCATTTGACGATCCTGGCGCGGTTCCGGTCAGGCCGTGAAGAAATGGCGCGCTCCGGGCAGCAACGGTTCTGGGGCTATGACTTCCGCTATATCCCGATCGAGCTCGTCAGCGCCGTCTACGATCGGTTCCTGGGTGAGCGTGAGGCCGAACGCCGCGCCAATGGCGCCTACTACACGCCCATGTTCCTCGCCGACACGGTCGTTTCCCAAGCGTGGGAAATGTTGCCGGATGCGACGAGGACGACAGGAAACTTCCTCGACCCTGCCTGCGGTTCAGGCGTTTTCCTCGTCCGATCGTTCCAGCGGCTCTGCGAACACTGGCGCGCCAAGCACAAGACGCAGACGATTTCCTGGAAAACGCTGCTGTCCCTGCTGAGCCAAATCCATGGCTGGGATTTGAATGGTGGCGCCGTTCGGGTCGCCGTGTTTTCGCTCTACGTCGCTTTGCTCGAAGAGGTGTCGCCACGCGACATCCGCAAGCTCATCACTCGGGGGAAACTCCTCCCCGAACTTTGGGGCAAGAACCTCGTCTGCCGCGACTTCTTCGAAGTGTCACCTGACGGCGCCCGATACGAGGTCATCATTGGCAATCCGCCATGGACCAGCCGCCGTGGTCCGGCCCGTTCGTCTGTGCAGTGGAGCAAAAAAGCCGGCCATCCCATGCCCGGCGGCGAGGACGCCTGGGCATTCAGCTGGAAAGCGCTGTCGCATCTCGCCGACGGCGGACTGATCGCGTTCCTGCTGCCGGCGATGGGATTTTTGCATAACCATGCCCAAAAGACGGTCGAAGCGCGTGATGCGTTCTTCCGGAAATCCCAAGTCCGTCGCGTCATCAACTTCGCCGACCTTCGCTTTCAGCTTTTTGAGAAAGCCCATCGCCCCACAGCTCTGATCATCTACGGCAGCGCAAATGCGGGTAATTTCCCGTATCGCTTCGACTACTGGGCGCCGAAGGCCGACCTTAACCTGCGCATCAAGCGTGTCATCACGCTGAGCAGCGCGGACAAGGCCTCGCTCGGAGTCGGCGCGGTTCTCGATAACCCGCTCATCTTCAAGCAGCGCCTTTGGATGCGCGAACCGGACGCCAAACTTTTCGGCTACCTCGCACGACTTCCCAAGCTAGAGGCCTTCGTCAATGATTTTGGCGGCCTAAGCCGTCGCCGCGAAGAGCCGGGCGATCGCTGGGTAATCGGGCAAGGCTATCAGCCCTTCAATGAAGACAGCGATAGCGATGCGCCACCACTCGAAAGCGCGTATGTCGGCCGACTGCCGGACCTACCCATTGCGGCCTACTCACGTTTAGCCCAGACGGTTGAAGGCTTAATGCCGGCCGCATCGTCGACGGTTCGTCGTCGCGGGTTCGAGGCCGGGTTCGATGGCTCGCGAATCCTTATCCCGCGTGGGGTCGAGACGTCGCAGAACCGTCTTCGCGCCGCCTATTGCGATCAGCCTCTAACTTTCCAGCATATCTTCCAGGCGATCGTGGTGCCTGAGGGCGAGAGCGACCGGGCCAAGCTCCTGACCGCGATACTTAATAGTCGCATCGCGGTGTGGTACGCTTTTCACGGCACCGCTTCGTTCGGGTCGGATCGACCCGAAGTCCAGCAGGCCGACCTGCTCCGCTTGCCGTTCCCATCGCCCGACGATGTCCCGGATCAAGCCGCAGCAGCCCAAGCGGCCCTTGAGCTGATCGCGATTGTGGACGACGCACGCAAACGCTCCAACGAGCCGTTCTCGATGCAGGTCGATGACAGCGAGATCCTTCGGACGATCGACCGGCTCGCGTACCAATATTTTTGCCTGTCGCCCGATGAGATCGCGCTAATCGACGATACCGTCGAGGCGATCCTTCCTGCGCTTCAGCCCCATGAAGGCCACTTCCCGAAACTCTGGGGGGCGCCTGACGAACCGCAACGCGCGCAATACGCTCACACGTTGTCGGCGAGCCTCGCGGACTGGTTCAAAGGCAAGAAGATCGATGCGCGCCTTGTCGCGCGCGGCGCCGACCTGGCGATCCTGCGCCTCCAATTAGGCGGTCATGAAGACTATGCCGAAGATCCGGCCGGCGAGCTCAGCGACGTTCTCGAGCAGCTTGCTGCCCACATCCACAGACCCCTCGACGGCAATTTCCAGCTCATGCCGGACCTGCGCGTTTTCGTCGGTAATTGCCTCTACCTCATCAAGCCCATGCAAACGCGTTTCTGGCTGCGCTCCACGGCGCTCGCCGACGCCGATGGAATAGCGCTCGACCTCCAACAAGCCGCCACCGCGCCCCAGCAGCGGGGCGCGGCTTGATGCTGATCGGCGATGTGCAGGGATGGGTCGACAACTTTGTCTCATTCGACGATCGCTTCCTCGAGAGGATCGCGGCGGCGTGGCCAGAGTGCATGGCGGTTCTTCCCGAACAGCCAGGGGAAGATGACATCACTATCAACCTCGTCGATCGCCTCGCCAAGGACGTTGTGGTGCGTCGGTTATGCCATTGGGTCGAGTATCAGTTCGAGCCGTTCGGCCTAGCGGTTGACGGGTCGAAATACAGTAAGGGCATCATCGACATCGCTGTACTCTTCGACTGGGATCGGGAGCGATACCTGGCCTATGAGTGCAAGCGGCTCAACGTGATCAACGGCGGAAGCCGCAGTTCCCTGGCTACCGTGTACGTCACCCAGGGAATGATGCGTTTTCTCACCGAGCAGTATGCCGAGCAGCTGCCTGTGGGGTGCATGCTCGGTTACGTTCTCGACGGCGACGTGCCCTTTGCCAATTCGCGGATTGCGGACGCCATCGGCAGCCATGTCCCTCTCGCGCTCGCTGAGGGGCCTACACCCCTTTCCGCGATCGAAACGATTGAGCGCTTCCGAACAAGGCACACCCGCCAAACCGGATCACAGATCGAACTTCGCCACGCGCTATTTTCGAAGCCGTCAGCGGTCGCGACAAACGCTTGAGGAAGACGTGCTTAGGGCTTCTCGGTTCTTGAAGCTTCAGCGTGCCTTGCACTGATCGATGAAGTATAAGTGACGAAATCATGGAAGGCCGTGACTGCCAATCAAGGGAAACTTGGCGCGATCGGCCACCAATAAGGGGAGGTCGGCTAAAATGTTTATTGAGCGGCTCAGTCTGACAAATTTCCGTTGCTTCGGACCAGCTGCGACAAGCGTCGATCTAACCTCCGGCCTCACCACCTTTGTCGGCGTCAACGGCGCGGGCAAGACCGCCCTGATGCAGGCCCTGCAGCGCCTCTTCGGCGTGACGGGCGATCAGCGACGACTGCGGTGCCAGGATTTTCACGTCCCTTCCACCGAGCTTGTTGCGCCACCCCAGCGAAACTTCGTCCTAGAGGCAATCATTGCCTTTCCGGAACTAGACGCCGACGGCGCCGGTGGCGCGGCAATTCCGGAATTCTTCCATCAGATGGCCGCTGAGGAGGCGGGCAAGCTGAAATGCCGCTTGCGTCTCGAAGCGACCTGGACCGATGACGGTTCGCTCGACGGTGCGATTGAACAGAAATACTGGGCGGTCCGGACTTTCGGGGCGTTCACTGACGCTGATTGCACCGAGTTGAAGGCCGCCGACCGGGCGCGGATCCAAATGATCTACGTGCCGGCGACGCGGGACGGTGCCTCCCAGGTGACGGCCTTTCTGCGCGGCAGGCTGTGGCGCGCCATCAACTGGTCG
This sequence comes from Rhizobium sp., assembly GCA_003527225.1. The sequence goes on along the minus strand of DPXQ01000078.1, from coordinate 16,974 downwards.
CAGGGAGTCCGCGACACGTTCACAAACGCCGGCGCCGCCTTGAACGGCGCTTTCGCTGGGGAGCCGGCCGTCGATGTGATTGCCGCAGCAGTGACGCGGCGGTGGCAGGAAGTTTACACAGCCGGGACCGACACGACGCCGGTCTTCCGCCCGCTCGATTTGCGTTTTGAGCATTTCATCCGGAAGGTAGAGGTGGTTTTCCGCCCCGACGAGGCCGGCCGTGAGCGAGCCCTCGATGACCTGAGCGACGGCCAGAGGTCGCTCTTCCATTTGGCGATGACCGCGGCGACACTGGACGTTGAAGCCGGGATCGTCGCCGATCCTGCTGGGGCCGGTTTCCAGGCTGGCGGCGTACCGTTACCGGCGCTCACGCTCATCGCGATCGAAGAGCCCGAGAACAATCTCGCCCCCTTCTATCTCTCCCGCATCGTCCGGCAGATACAGGACCTGACGAAGTCGCCGCAGGCGCAGGCCGTTGTCTCCAGCCACTCCCCAAGCATCCTTGCCCGGGTGGATCCCACGCAGGTCCGGCACTTCCGGCTTGATCCGCACGATCGAACGGCCCGCATCCGCCCGATCAACCTCCCCGCCGGCGAGGAAGAGGCATCGAAATTCATTCGCGAGGCCGTGCGGACCTATCCCGAGCTCTATTTCGCGCGCTTCGTCGTGCTGGGAGAAGGTGCGTCCGAGGAGGTCGTTCTCCCCCGTCTCGCCGAGGCGATGGGGCTCGACATCGATCGATCCTTTGTCGCGGTCGTTCCGCTCGGCGGTCGGCATGTGAACCACCTCTGGCGACTGCTGACCGATCTCGACATCCCCTACGCCACCTTGCTGGATCTCGACTGGGGCCGTTCCGGGGGTGGGTGGGGACGTATCAAAACGGCCTGCACGCAACTGCTCGCAAACAACGTCACGCCACAGGCCATCTTCGGACAGCATCTTAACCCCCAAGGGCCAGCCGCCAATCTGGCGGCTTTCGATGCTCTGCCGATCGAGGACGCGGCGAATATCACAAACTGGATCAATTGGCTGCGCCAGTTCAATGTCTTCTTCTCCACGCCCCTCGACCTCGACTACTCGATGCTGAAGGCTCTGCCGCTCGCCTATCAGATCGTCGAACCCGGCCGCCAGGGGCCCTCGCCTGCGGGGGAGCCGCGCACGGCGGTTCTCGGCGAGGACGGTCTGCCTCACCTGTACGCAGCCGACCAGGACGGTTTGATGCGCTGGTATCGGTATCTGTTCCTGGGGCGCGGCAAGCCTAGCACCCACGTTCGGGTGTTGAGTGCACAAGACCCGGCTGCCCTCGCAGCCGCTGCTCCCGAAGAACTGCGCGCACTCCTGACTTCAATTGTCGCTCGTCTCACCCCGCCGCCTCCAGCGGGTGCCTGACCATGCGCCTTATTCGGCCAGAGGACTGGCGCCCGAGCGGCATTAACGATCTCGAACCGGCGGCGTGGAATGCCCTGCGCCACGCCGGCTCGGCGTGTGTGGTCGCAGGCCCCGGCGCCGGTAAGACCGAGTTTCTGGCCCAACGCGCCGGCTATTTGCTTGAGACGGGCCTTTGCCGAGCGCCGCACCGCGTGCTGGCGATTTCGTTCAAAACAGATGCAGCCAACAATCTCGCGTCGCGCGTCCGCCAGCGGTGCCCGCCAGAGTTCGCCAACCGGTTCGTGTCGGTCACTTTCGACGCCTTCACCAAGAGCCTGGTCGATCGCTTTCTCAACGCCATCTCCGCCGACTGGCGCCCGACCCGGCCCTACGAAATCGCCTTCCCAAAGCGCAAGGCAGTAGAAGGCTTCCTCACGCTCGCCCGCCTCAGCGCGCCGCCGGAATGGCAGGCTGAAATCGCCGGCTACGGTGCGGGCGACTTTGAAGCCAAGATTGTCGGCAGCTACCGCCTGCCGGTGGGGCCTATCGCGCCCCAGAACGCCGCCGAGTTCACCATCGCTCGCTGGTGGGCGACGCAATTACCTCCAGGACAGCCTTCTTTACTCACCTTCGTTGGCATCAACCGGCTCGCGGAACTGCTACTCCGGGCCAATCCCCACATCCGCCGGGCGCTCGTCGCCACCTATCCCTTCGTATTCGTCGACGAATTCCAGGACACGACCTATGCGCAATACGACTTCCTGCATTCGGCATTCTCTGGCGGGCAAACCATCATAACCGGCGTCGGCGACGACAAGCAGCGGATCATGGTCTTCGCCGGCGCGCGTCAGGACGCCTTTCAGCAGCTGCAGGCCGACTTCGGCGGAGCAAGGTTCCCCCTCCTTTTCAACTTCCGTTCCTCGCCGGACCTGGTCGCGATCCAGCACATCGTCGCGCGCGCCCTCGATCCGAACACCGTCCCCACGGTCGCTCAGACCGCCCGTCAGGTCGATGGCGACGTGGCTCAGGTTTGGTCCAGCCAGACCATTGCGGCGGAAGCCGCCCACTTGGCGCAATGGATCGCCAATGACATTGCCACCCGCGGCCGGGCGCCGCGCGATTACGCGCTCCTCGTGAAACAGAAGTCCGATGATTATGAGCACGAACTCGCTGGAGCCTTCGCCGTTCATGGCCTGCGAATTCGCAATGAGAGCCATACTCTTGGCAAAACCTCGCTTCAGGATTTGCTATCTGATGATCTGAGCCGGCTCGCGATTGCAATCTTCCGCCTTGGCGCTACCCGCCGCGCACCGGCAGCCTGGCAGTTGGTCTCCTCTTCCGTCCAAGCGCTGCGCGCTATCGGGCAAGAGGATGACGCGCGCGCGGCGACGGTCGAGGCGGAGCTCACCGCATTCCTCGCGGCCCTACGCACCGACATGGCAGCCACCGCCCCGTCGCAGCAGAGCGCCCTCGACTTCGCCACGCGGGTTTTCGACTATCTGGATCTCAATGCAATCGCCCGCAGCTATGCCGAATACGGCGTTGGCGAGCAGCTTCAGATCATCCTTGAAGCATTTTGCATCCACTTCTTCGCTTGCGCCAACGGCGCGCCGACCTGGACGGCCTGCCTCGACGCATTCGAGGGCGTCGGTCAGGTTCCGATGATGACTGTCCATAAGAGCAAGGGGCTCGAATACGACACCATCATCTTCGTCGGCCTCGATGACCAGGCTTGGTGGGCCCACACGCCCGGCGACCCCGAAGGCGTCGCTGCGTTTTTCGTCGCCCTCTCGCGGGCGAAACAGCGCGCCATCTTCGCCTTCTGCCAACAACGCGGAAACCGAAACAATGTGGCTGAGCTCTATCAGCTTCTGACTGATGCGGGCGTGCCGGAAATCGCAATATGAGTGGCTCGAGATCATGACCGCCGAGTGGACGCCCGTGTTCGTGCTTCCCAATATTCCGCTGGAAGCTGCAATCGGCTGCGATATCGCAGCGCTTGCCCCCGGACACGATCGCCGCGTTGCGCCCCTGAAGCGCACCCACCCCATGCTCAGGCGTTTCCTCAACCGTTTCGCTGACAACTTCGGGCAGAAGTTCGAACCCGCCGTCCTGATCCTGAACACAGCAGCGCCACCGGTATTTCGCGACATCTCGGCGCTGGCGAGCTTTCGCGATCTCATCGCGATTTGTGCGGTCACCCACGGCCGCGCGCTGGCGCTTCGACATCAGCGCGGGCATCGGGTCCTCTTCGGTGAGGCCTTCTCGATCTACCCTTGGATGCTCGACCGACATTATGAGGATGTGATCGGGAGCACACCGGCCATCCTCGGCACGCACGAAGTTTCCAGCTTCAAGGGTCAGTCATCACCGGCACTATTCCGCACCTCTCTCGGAGAAGGTGATATCGACCAGCCGTTGCTCACGGCACTCATGGCGCGGTGGCGTCAACGCTATGAAGCCGCAGAGCCCGCCTGGAAGGATATTGCGCTGATGCGCTCGCTCAACATGGCGTATCACGCCTCACTCTTGCCGGCGGGGACGGACACTACGTTCTACGACGTCGGGCGCGTCGTCTCCCTCTGGGTTAGCGCGTTCGAGATCCTCGTGCATCCCGGCGGAAGCGGCCAAGCTAATCGGGATAAGGTGTTCGAATTGATCGAGCGCACGCCCTGGGCAATCCCCGCGAGCGGCCAGCTCGCGCACGACACGGGCGGAAAAGCTAAGGTGAAGCGGACGCTGGCATCGTGGCTCTACCAAGTGCTCTACGAATGCCGAAACGACTTCCTCCACGGTAACCCCGTGGAGCGCAGCAATCTCGTCCTTCCGACGCCGCAGCGGACGATCTTCGAATATGCCGCACCGCTCTATCGCATCGCGCTGACTGCATTTCTGCCGCTCACCTACGCAGCACCCATGCCATCAGCTGACGATCCAAAGGCCTTCGGAGCCTATATCGCCGATCGCATGGACTTCATGGGGCCGCAGAAAAATGCCGAGGAAGCCCTCCTCACCGCGACACGTCCACCGGCCGAACGCGGCGCGCGCCGTCCCAGGGTCACCCGACCAGCGCTTTAATCGTTAGACTCAGCATCCGGCTCCGCGATCAGCTCTTCGGCCAGTTCCGAAAGCCATGGCGAGACGTCTTCGATCCACACCGCGTTGGCGTGGGCCGCGTAGTAGTCTCCGACGGTCCGAAATGTCTCGCCGAAGCGGTCAGAAAACATCTTCTGCAGCTTGTCATTCCGGCTCAGCACGCTCGATAGCGCCCGGCCGCCGCGCAAAAACTTCAGCGCGTGCTCGGTTCCGAGCAGGTAGAGGTGCTTCCGTTTCCCCGTAGGATGCTCCGCGAGCAGCAGATAATCCTTGAACACCGAATTCTGGCGGATCGATTCCGCGCCGCCCCGCCATCGGATGAATTTAAATTCGGCGACCCGCAGATTGGTCTCCAGATCAAAATCCCGTCCGGTGTTTCCAGCGCCCAGCGACACATATTCCACCCGCTCATCCGGTTCGAGGATGTGTGGAAGGCACAACAGGATGCCGAGCGCATGGATCGTAACGTTGATTTGGCCGGCCAGGCGTTTCATTTCCGCCGCCGCGGCCAGTGCCTCTCGACCCGCCCCCGCGCTTTCGAGAAAGCTCGCACAGCCCTCCGCCGTTACGCCGCGAACCCCGCTCTCGATCCGAGCGAGGGTTTGCGTCAGGTCCGGACCCGTGAACCGCGCGAGCAGGTCGCCGATGTCTGCAAGGCCGGTCGTCACGCGCCCACCCGACCGGAAGGACGAAGCCGTTCGATCTGATTGTAGTTGATCACCGCTGCGTCGGCGCCGATGACCGGAAACCGGCTGACGACGTAATGCACGACCTTGTCCATACCCAGTTCCTGCTTGAGCAGATGCTCGCGGCCACGCTCCTTTTTCAGCGCTCGCGAATAGTAATTTGTCAGAGACCGATTATACCGGACGAACAGTTTACGTTCAGCCTCGATCTTCGAAAGATCGATCCAGTTGTTCTTGCATTGGATGTTGAAGATGACACCATCATGCGTAGCGACGACGTCGAATTCCTTCCGATTGATGCGCTTGATGTTCGTGACGGTGAAGCCCATGCGCTCCAAGTCGCGCTTCACCATGTCCTCAAAAATGAAGCCCGCGTGAATCTGAAAGCGTCGGCGGCTGCCGAGGTGGACATTCTTGAACGCGTATAGGAAGCGCGACAGCAGATTAACGTTCGAGACAACTCGATCGCCCAAGTCCAGAAAGGGTTGATAGGCGTTGGTGTTGGTTGCGTAGTCCGAAGGTACGTTCACCAACAGCGTCTCGAGTTCGACGGGATCCAACTCGTCCTGCGCGCGCAGCATCGAGCGAAACTTATCCTTGTCGATCTGGACGTAGTAGTCATCTCGGGAATATCGGGCGAAGGCGACCACCAGCACGCACATGGCGGAAAAGTCGGAATCCTTGAGGCCGAACGCCTCATAGGTCGCGCCGATCAGCTTGGCGCCGTTGCGCAGTTCGGCGATCGAGAAAATCTTCCGGCCATCCACCGCTTCCATGGCAGGCATTGTGAGCTGATCACCGCGCAGCTCGGCCATGACGTGGATCGACGCACGTTCCGGCTCAAGAAAATAGTCGTCCAAGGTCTCAAAGTCGTGGCTGGCCATCGCGCCAATGCCGTCGACCTCCAGGCTGAAATCCGGCAGCGCCTCGAGCAGCGCAAGTTTATGGTGAAAGCCGGTGATGGCGATGCAGCTATGCTCGACCTGCGGCAGTAGGACGGTCAGCGCGTCATAGGGCTGAAGAACCAGCGAGCCGGAACACGCATGAGGCATGGTGTAGAGCAGCGATACGAAGTGCCGTCGCCGCGATTGAAAATAATCGACTGCCCCGCCGATCGTGTCGAGCGTGATGCCGGCGCTACGAGCGTCCTGGCCATGCGCGGCAAAGGCCACACCCATTGCCCCGGCGTACAGCATGATCCGCGTGAATCGGGCAACGACCGATGGTTCGAGATAGGGCGCGAGCGCCTTACGCACGGCCAGCCATGTGGGACCCGGATTTGAAACAAACGCGCCGTCCAATCGGATCGCGCACAACCAAGCTCGAAGCCGAACGTCGGCGATCCCGAATCTCGGCAGATTGATGAATTCCTCGACGGCCCGGATCGTCTCATGCCATGCCGCCACCGCGTCATCTCGCCGATACTGGGCGAGGACGGAGAACACGCCGTGGCCGTGCGCAGCCAACTGGCTCTCGATCAGGGTTCTCGCTTCATCTCCCGATATCGTCCGCATGACGCTCAAATTATCCCCGTGGGCATCGCAACCTCTCCTTTCCGGAGAAGATTGGTCCTATTGACACCAATTTCATTATTGGCGCATATTGGTTCTGACAGAACCGAATTAGGTGCGCAATGGAACAGACCGTCACGACGGCGAAGGCAGCGGAAATCGTCGCCATCGGATATGAGGGGCTACGCTCATACCTGAAACGTGGCTTGCTCGGTTCGAGCGGATTGATGCCGCCGTTCGTTCATCGCGATTCACCGGCCCCCGACTTGAGCCGGGTCCGCGCCAAGTGGAAACGCTTTGGCTTAATCGACCTCTGCCTGATGCGTCTGGCGAAGCAACTGATTGACCTTGGCCTTTCATTCGAACAGGCAAATGGCATCGCTTCACGTGACGATGTTCGAAAGGTGTTTGCGCGAGACCCAAGGGCCGCAGGCACGACACTGATGGCTTGGCCGCCGTATTACGACTTCATTCTCTTTGCAGGCGACGACCTGCGGCACCTTCCGGACCGATTGGCCGAGGCAGGTGACGTCGCTCTACTCGTGCAACTCGATCGGATCGCCGAACACGTCCGATCCGAGATCGATAGAGTATGCGAAGGCGAGGCTTGATCTCTGAATGACCGCTGTCACGGCCTCCCACCTCTACTACATCAAACTCGGTCGCGGCGGAGACTGGGAAGCCGAAAGCCTGCGCGATGGCGTCCTGCGGTTCGGCTATCGAGAAGCGCCACACGACCTGTGTGTGCGCGGCGACTGGCAAGGTGTCTGGGAGGCAATGAAAACCATCCGTGGTGATGCCGGCGCCGCGACCCGCGATGTCAATCAGATCCGAGCCTACTACGAGGCCGACGAGCATTCGATCTTCATCACGTTCGTCGGCGGACTTCTTTATTGGTGCCGCCCCAGCGGCCCTGTCGAATTGCTCGATGATCGCAGCCACCGTCGTCAAACTGCGGAAGGATGGCGCAACACAAGCGTCAACGGCACCCTGCTCTCTACCGACCGGCTATCGGGACGTTTACTGAAGGTGCAGATGTTCCGGGGGACGATCTGCGATGTTCGGGCGGGAGACTATCTCCTGCGAAAACTCAGCGACCAGCTATCCCCCGAGGTCGCCGCAGCCGAAGAGGCCGAACGTGCGTTGATGACGGCGATCGTGGATCTGATGCGGCTTCTTACCTGGCAAGACTTCGAGCTCCTTGTCGATCTCGTTTTCTCGACCAGCGGTTGGCGCCGGGTGAGCCAGGTCGGGCGCACGCAAAAGACCGTGGATTTGGAACTCATCTTGCCCAGCACGGCCGAGCGCGCTTTCGTTCAGGTCAAATCGCAGGCTACATCTGCGGCCTTGAACGACTATGTGGCCCGCCTGGCGGAGGCCGATGCCTATGACCGCATGTTCTTCGTCTGGCATACCGGCAACATCGCCGAGGAAAGCAGTCGGGCGGGCGTCATACTTCTTGGTCCGCAAAAGCTTTCTCGCATGGTGCTCGACGCCGGCCTATCATCGTGGCTGCGGGAAAAGGTCACTTGACCAAGACGGCGCCTCTGAAAGCCTGATCTACGATTCTCCGGCCCTCCGTACAAACCTTCGTCCGCGAAGGATGGACGCGAGCCCCGCGACGCCAACATTCCCTATCTTCACCTCGACACCATCAAGACGAAAACACGGGACTTCGGTTGAGCGGTTTAGAGCAGCGCATTGCCCACGAGCGAGCGCACTCTCTGCAGTATTTCTTGATCCGGAGGATCACCTTCCCATGTCATGAAATTATCGAACATATGTTCATACCCCAACGAGAGCGGCAGAAGGTCTACTCCATGTGTAAGGGCTTCTGTTCTCGCTTCCTTGTCGGCATCATCGAGCAAATCGAGATCACGAAGCTCGTGCCGCTTGCCGTTGATTGCGAAAAAGGCCTCACGGAATGCCTCACGGTCAGCCGATGTTATGACCGCACCGGCCTTACCAGCCCTCTCACCGACTTTCCGGACGATATGCGATTGGAGGTTCGCAAGTTGGATGCTCTGCTTTACGAAGCCGCCCAGGCGACTATAGGACACAGAAAGTTCAGGGATAGCTTCGAACGGCGAGTTCAAAGGCATGCGATAAGAGTAATACTCTCTGAGGAATCTGAGGTCCTCCGCAAGCGCCTTGACGTCCTCCACGATTATTCGGCTTCGGCCGCTCGCAAATTCCGAATGATAGAGGTTGGCCATTTTTGAATGGGTGACCGACGTCACGTTCGCCAATGTCTGATCAGGGTGAAGATACAGGACGGCCCACATCGCATGCAGCATCGCGTAATAGGCCAAGTAGAACTCACCAGCCTTGATCTTGCTTTGACCGACCGCGTCAGCGCTGAGGGCGAAGAAGGTGGCGCTAAACGACAGCTTCAGGGATTGCCGACAGCGCATTCCCCAAACGGCCGTATCCAGCTCTGACCATGTCGCCATGGCGGACGAATATCGCTTCATCCATATGTCATGGTAGGCTTTGCACGCTGCTGGTGTACCGAGATTGATGTTCAGATGGATAAAATCGGAAACATAGCCGAACAAGGGCTCGAAGCCGTTATGAGGCCATCTCGCATCATTTGAGCTCATCATCGACCCCGAATAGAATCTGAGGTCGATACACATATTGCTCGTCAGACTGGTTCCGCAATTGGTGAGCCATTTGAAGATGATTCCCGCGCTTCATAAAACTTTAATCTTTCTCCATAGAAGATCGAGATTCCTTTATGCTATCAGGCATACCGTCAAAACGGTTGCTATTGAATTACTCAGCTTTTTCGACGTTTTCCGGAAATAAATACTCTGCGGCCTACCATTCAGCACCGCGAGAAACGCTGTAAAGCACTGACCCATACCCTTCTGCCGTTTGTACGCTGTGGCACGAGAGGGTCGTTAGACTGCCACCCGCGCTATACCGTCGGACACCAGGCAACACCATTAGAGTGCATCATTCTCCGCAGCCATCGGGACCCCAACGCCCAGCGTTTTCGGCTCGGCCACCGACCGACGCCACCACCTCGCGCCCGCGGCTCACTCAGCCGAGAAGCACCTCGACCTCCTTCGCTTCCACCAACGCGCTGATCTCCGTGTAGAGGTCCACATTCTGCCCCCGCGCGGAGAGCGAGATCACTAGCGCATAGCGGGCTTTGTCCGCCACCCGCCTCTGCCCGACGTGCGACTTCCACCAGCCGCCAACCGGATAGACCGCGATCGCATCGTGTCCCGCGAGCTCGATCGCACGTCCACGCCAGACATCGCAATGCAACGAACCCGCCTGGATCGCCTTTGGCCCCAGCAGCCAGCAACTCGCCTCACCATCGGCCTCGGTGCCGTCCTTGGCCTGACTCGCGGAAATTCGACTGCGAAACCGGGCAGCCGTCTCGGTGCGCTTCTTCATGTCAAACCGCAGCCCGAAGGAACGATAGGTGTCCGGCCGGGTAGCCGCCTTGCCCGCCAAGTTCGGCTCGACGAAGTACGACAAAGTCACCTTCATCGTGACAATCTCGTTTTCGAGCATCTCCAACGCTGCTTTCGGCCAAGGCAGATCGTAGAAATGCATCTCGTTGAACACGCCGGTCCGGCCGTCCGCACCGATCGCAAAGGGCTGAATCTCGGCCTGGGCGACGAGCGTGGTATCGTTACGCGCCGACAGGATTGCTCGCTCGATGTCCGGCACGCCGTATCCGAACTCGCGAAGCATCTCCTGCTTCTTGCCCTTGGTGGCCGCTTTCCCGGTCTTCCAGTGGGCTCCGGTGCCGATGAACTTTTTCCGGATCGGTTCGGGCCATTGGGCAGAATCCACGGTTAGTGCGCGATGCGTCTCCGCCCACAGGTCCGGCCGAGCCGCTTGCAGGCGGCCGATGAAGTTTCCGGCCATGCCGGCGGCCGCGCTCGTTGCCCAGAACGGGACGAGCGGTTCAGTCGCAACATCGGAGCCGGCCGACAGGAGGGAGACGGCCGGGTCCCAGCCGCAGAAGCCGGTCGCGTCCGACATCATGTTGCCAGCCTCGAACAACACTTCCGGCTTGATCGGCGTCAGGTCGTCGGGCAGCGACTGTGAGCCACGACTGAAGGGGCTGCGGTGATTGGCCGGAACGGCGGCCTGCAACACCGGCGGCGGTGTCGGCGGCTGCTCCTTGCGCGTGAAGCCGCCAATCGTCAGGGCGTTCCAGCTCTGTGATGGGTCTTCCAGAGGCTGCGATGGCAGGACGTCCACCGCCATGCCGCCAGAGACGTTCCCGGTGGCGACGACGATCAGCCTCTTGGGTCGCTCGGCCGCCGGGACGGCGTCGTCAGCCTCGCCTGGCATGGCGCCCGCCGCGATCTGGTCGATCGCACCGCTCCAAGTCGATGGCCGGCTTGGCGGAAAATCGGTGGCAGACGTCGCGATGCAAAAGCTCCGCACCACATTTGGGCGCTCGATCTCGACCGAACTGACAGCGCCTTGGGTCACCACACCGTAGCTGGGCGGCTTTGTTGGCGGAAACCCGCCAGGCGGCAGCAGCTTCATGGACTCGGCGCCATGGGTGAGCTCGACAGGGCGCGCATCGTTCATCAGCGGCTCGAGGTCGCCGTAAAGGACGAGCCCCGCGAGCGGTGTGCCGTGACCGCCGTGCGGCTGATGATCGTCCGCACCCCAGGCAGGATCGTAAGCCCAAGCGCCGCGCAGGCCAGGCGCAATCAACGGATGAGCCGCCATGACACCCGTGTCGAGCGTACAGACCACGGGAGCGTCAGGAGACGGCGGGCTCACACGCTGCGCCAGCTCATCCACCCAGTCATGCTGTCCAAGACCGGTCTCCCCACGGTCCAGGAAAGGCTCGATGGTTCCTGTCGCGCGGCGAATTTCGGTGATGGCGCCTGGCACGCGCGCGGCGAACGCTGCCACTGCCGCAGCGGCCGCATGAAGGAAGACCACCGTCGTATCGGGAAAGATCAGGCGATCGCCGTGCACATCGATGTTCGCGTTGCGGGCCGCCACGACCAGGCGATCCGCCAGCGCGACCGGCTGGCGAACCCACAGCTCCCACCAGAGGATGTTCGGTGCAGTCAGGTCCAACTCGCCTGTGAACAGCGAAACGGCTTCGACGGCTCTAACTTCCTCGATCACCTCGAACCGCTCGACATCGGGGCGTCGCTGATTGCCGGGATCGCGTCCGTAGTCAGTGATGCGATTGCGCAGGAAGGCGCGGGCATCGTCCGGCACGAACACCAAGGCGCTTTCGGTGCGATCCTCGTTACGCTCCGATCGCAGGATCACAACGTCCTGTGTGGGAAATTCCAGCGCCGCGGGCACCTTCACGGCCTTGGTCCGCGAGCCTTCCGCTGGCGGCAGCGTCGTGACCTCCACGACAGTACCGGATTTCAGCCCTTGTAGGGACAGGCGCGGGTCGGCAGCGGCAGCCGGAACCGTCCCCAGCGCTGCTGAGAGCTGGTCGAGGAGCTGCGTCGCATGCGCGGCATAGTCTCCACGCAGGGGTTTGCGATCCTGATTGCGTGAGGGAAAGGTATAGGCTGCGGTCTCACGAAAGACGTCGATCGAGATATGTGCACGGTCTCTCGTGTCGAAATTATCGGGCTCCGCCATAGGCTCCTACTTCTTCATTCGCGTTCCGTTCGATCCGTTCGGCGGAGCCTGCCTAACGGCCGGGTTGACGACGGAACTTGCCCTTCAAAGTCTGTCGATTTTGGAGCGCGTCACGCAAGGCATCGGGCGATACCTTCGAGGCGCCTTCCAGGATGGCGTCCTTGACGACGGCATCGGCCGCGCGGACCAACTCGCCCTGGCTCAGGCCTTCGAGCACGCTTTCAATGCGGGGCCATACCTTCGACGCGAACTTGAACTTGCCAAGCCGACGTTCAACGATGGCCCGCGCTGACGTCGCGTCTGGCAATGTATATTCGACCACTTCGTCGAAACGACGCGCCAGAGCTTCGTCCAGGATCTCGACATGATTGGTCGCGGCCAGCACGAGACTGTCGGTTGAGTTCGGCTCCTCCATGAAGGCCAGCACCGAATTCAAAACCCGTCGTATTTCGCCGACATCGTTCGGGTCGCCTCGGCGAGAGCCGATCGCGTCGAACTCATCAAGTAGATAGACGCCGCGGGTCTGCGCAATCTGGTCGAAGAGCAGGCGCAGCTTGCCGGCGGTCTCGCCGAAAAACCGGCTGAACAGCGATTCGAGCCGGACCGTGAACAGCGGTAGCCGCAGTTCGCCGGCCAAGGCCGAGGCCGTCATCGTCTTGCCCGTTCCGGGCGGGCCAACAAGGAGCATGTGCGTGGCGGGGGTCTGTCCGTGCTCACGCAGGGTCGCACGCTCCTGCTGCTGGCGGACGACACGGCCCAGCCGCTTGGCAATTTCATCGGAGAGCACCATGCTCGAGAGCGCAACCTTGGGATAGGCGCTCTCGACGAGGCCCTGCAATTCGCCGCGCGGCCGGGCGAGCGGGATCGGGGTCTGCCCACCGGCCGGTTTGCCGGTCCCTCGCTGATCACGCGCTTTCTGGACAAGCCGTTTCAGCTTCTCAGCGTCTTCCGGACGGCCCTGACGAGCTTCCTGAGCGGCGATCTGCAAGGCGATCGACAGGAGCTGGTTCTCATCCCCGTCGATGTGCGAGTTCAGGAGTGCGAGAATTTGCTTAGTCGACATGCTCGCCTCCTTTCTGTGGTTGGGCCCCGCTATACTGTTGCCTGCTCAGATGCTTTTGACAGCCGCTTGCTTCGCCGACGCTATCGGAATCCGCCCAAAAGTGCCACCGTTTCCTCTCTACCACAGAGTTTCCTAACCATTCTTTCGACCCGTGGGACGCAGAGCTCCAGCGGTCGCCCAGCCGGGCGGTCCCACGACGAGCATTTCCGGTCCTGGCAGATTCGATGGGCGACATCGCGACGGGCCTTGACTCTCTCGACTAAAAACGAGAACAAATAGAGAACATGATGCGGAACCCATGCCCGGAGGTCAACGAGGAATTTGCGGCCAGAGCCCGCCATAGAGTCATTGCGCGCACAGATCGAGAAGATCGAAGGCAGAGGCCGGCGCGTGAAATCGGTGCTTCCGTTCGGGATCGCCGACATCGACTCGCGCCTTCCAGGCGGAGGCCTGACGCTCGGCGCGCTCCACGAGATCGCCGGCGGCGGTAACGGCGCGGTCGATGGCGCGGCGGCGGCACTCTTTGCTGCCGGGGTCGCCGCGCGAACCAGGGGCAAGGTGCTTTGGGTCATCACGCGGCCCGATCTCTTCGCACCAGCGCTGGCCCAGGCAGGCCTCGCGCCCGACCGCGTGATCTACGTCGAGGCCGGCAACGACAAGACCGTGCTCGCCTGTGTCGAGGAAGGTCTCCGTCACGGCGGACTCGGCGCGGTCGTCGGCGAAGTGGCGCGGCTCGACATGACCGCATCGCGGAGGCTTCAGCTTTGCGCGGAGGGAAGCGGCACGATCGGCATCGCATTGCGCCGTTGGCGCCGCCAGACCGAGGCCTCCGATTTCGGTCAGCCTACGGCCGCCGCTACGCGATGGCGCGTCTCCGTCATGCCCTCGGCCGCATTGCCCGTTCCCGGCGTCGGCCGCCACCGCTGGCTTCTGGAGCTGATCCGCGCCCGGGCGGGCGAAAGTGCAGATTTTGAAGTGGAGGCGTGTGATGACTCGGGTCGTCTCGCTCTTCCTGCCGAGCTGGTCCACCGACCGGCTTCGGCGGAAGGCTGGCGACGCGGCGCCTCCGGCTGAGGCACCGCTCGCTCTGATAGGCCGTGACGGAAGAAAGCAGGTGGTGCTGGCGGCGGACGCTGCGGCCCAGGCTGCCGGTGTGTGCGTTGGAATGCCGGCGACGAAGGCGCGCGTCCTCGTCCAGGGCCTGATCGTTCACGATCATGACGCGATCGCCGACGCCCAGGCGCTCGACCGCCTCGCGCTGTGGATGCTCCAACGCTACGCGCCGATCGTCACCGCCGACCCTCCGGACGGCTTGGTGATCGATTCTACCGGCGCCGATCATCTCCACGGTGGCGAGGACGCCATGCTCGCCGGGCTGATCGACCGGCTTGCCGCATCCGGCGTACACGCGCGAGCCGCGATCGCCGACACCTGGGGCGCGGCGCACGCTTTGGCTCGCTACGCCGCCAAGCCTGCGCTGGTTGCACCGGCAGGCCATAGCAGCGCGGTCCTGGCAGGCCTGCCGCTCGCGGCCCTTCGTTTGCCCGCCGACATGGTCGCGGCGCTCCATGTCCTCGGCTTCGAGCGCATCGGCGATCTCCTTGCGCAGCCGCGCGCGCCGCTCACCCTACGCTTCGGGCCGCAGCTCGGCCGGCGCATCGATCAGGCGCTGGGGGCGCTCAGCGAGCCGATCGACCCGATCCGGCCCGACGAGCTGATCGAGGTGAAACGCAATTTCGCCGAACCCATCGGCGCGGCCGAGACCATCGCCCGCTACATCGGCAAGCTGGTCGTGCAGCTCTGCGCCGAGCTGGAGGCGAAGGGCCTCGGCGCCAAGCGCCTCGATCTGATCTGTCACCGCGTCGACAATCGGCAGCAGGCCGTCCGCGTCGGCACAGCTATGCCCGTGCGCGACGTGAGGCGCCTCACGCGGCTTCTGACCGACAAGATCGAGACGATCGAGCCCGGCTTCGGCATCGAGATTCTCAGCCTGACCGCGACGCTGGCCGAACCGCTCTCCGAAAAGCAAACCCTGACGGCGATGGTCGACGACCGAGTGCCGGACGTGTCCGACCTAGTCGACACGCTCATCAACCGGGTCGGCGAGCGCAGCCTCTACCGTGCCGCGCCGATCGCGACCGAGGTGCCGGAGCGCTCGGTACGCCGGATCGCGCCGATGGCGCCGGACACAGGCGCGACCTGGCCGGGCCATTGGCCGCGGCCTTCGCGGCTGCTCGCATCGCCGGAGCCGATCGAGACGATGGCGCTGCTGCCGGATCATCCGCCGGTCGCCTTCACCTGGCGCGGCATCCGGCGACGCGTCCGTCACGCGGATGGGCCCGAACGCATCAGGGGTGAATGGTGGCGGCGCGATGCCGAGCTGACCGCCGTGCGCGACTATTTCCGCGTCGAGGACGATGCCGGCGAGCGCTACTGGATCTTCCGCTCGGGCGATGGAGAGGACCCCAATAGCGGCTCCCAGCGCTGGTTCCTGCACGGGGTGTTCGGATGACCAGCCCATCCCGCTACGCCGAGCTTCAGGTCACCTCGCATTTCTCGTTTCTGCGCGGTGCATCGTCTTGCGAGGAATTGTTCGCCCAGGCCGCGATCCAGGGCATCGAGGCGGTCGCCGTCGTCGATCGCAACTCGCTCGCCGGTATCGTACGCGCCTTCGAGGCCGCGAAGACGACCGGCGTGCGGCTTATCGTCGGCTGTCGTCTCGATCTCGCCGATGGCGCCTCGATCCTGGTCTATCCGACCGATCGCGCCGCCTATGGCCGGCTTTGCCGGTTGCTCTCCCTCGGCAAGAAGCGCGGCGGCAAGGGGAAGTGCATCCTCGAATGGGCAGATGTCGTCGCGTACAGCGACGGCCTGATCGGCGTTCTCGTTCCCGATGAGGCCGATGAAACCTGTGGCCTGCGCCTGCGTCGGCTGCGCGATGCGTTCGGCGACCGGGCCTACCTTGCGCTGACGCTGCGCCGCCGGCCCAACGATCAGCTCCGCATCCACGAGCTGTCGAACATGGCCGCGCAGATCCGCGTGCCGACCGTCGTCACCAACGACGTGCTCTACCACGCGCCCGACCGCCGCATCCTGCAGGACGTGGTGACCTGCATCCGCCATGGCATCACGATCGACGAGCTGGGCGACCGGCGCGAGTACGGCGACCGCTATTTGAAGCCGCCGCAGGAAATGCATCGGCTGTTTCCCCGCAATCCCGAGGCGGTCGCCCGCACGGTCGAGATCGCGGCGCGCTGCCGCTTCGACCTCAAGGAGCTCGCCTACCAATATCCGGAGGAGCGCGACGACCCGACGCTCACCCCACAGGAGACACTGGAGAAGCTCACCTGGGAAGGCGCTGAAGCGCGCTACCCCGAGGGCGTCCCGGACAGCGTGCGGGCGTCGTTGCAGCACGAGCTCCGCCTGATCGAGAAGCTGCAATATGCGCCATACTTCCTGACGGTGAACAGCATCGTCCGCTTCGCCCGCTCGAAGGACATCCTCTGCCAGGGGCGCGGCTCGGCCGCCAACTCTGCCGTCTGCTACGTGCTCGGCATCACCTCAATCGATCCCGGTCGCAACGACCTCCTGTTCGAGAGGTTCGTGAGCGAGGAACGACGCGAGCCGCCCGACATCGACGTCGATTTCG
>DPXQ01000044.1 GCA_003527225.1 Rhizobium sp. | reverse complement strand
TCAGGCTGAATGAAGCCGAAGCCCTTTGTGGAATTGAACCATTTAACTGTGCCAGTGTTCATGACGAACCCTTTCTATAGCAATAATTATCCACACTCCGCACGACGCACGGAGCGTATTTCAACACGATGATAGAAGGGATTAGTTCGTCAACGTGGCGCCGAGCACCAGAGATAAAACAAATATCGATCTAACAGGTCTCGATATGATTTATATAGGCCATATGATCACCAATGTCAACTTTTGGTTTTACTATTTGGCAAAAAGATTATTCTTTCGATATATTGTCCGAGGAAATAGCCCACGGCAATGCCGGTAGGGCCCGTCGGCCCCGCGAGAGGCGACGGCTATCAACGCAGACGGCCGCCCACGTTTTCCGCAGACGGCCGATCTCAATTGGAATTCAGGTGCTTCAGGCGCGGGCTGCATCCCGGAAGGATATCATCCGGCGGCTCTTCTCATCCCAGAGGACGAGCCTTACGAGGCGCAGACTGTCCATGAGCGTTATGCGGCCCAGGTCGCCAAGTTCCGGGTAATCCTTGATCACTTCCGGAAGCCGGTAGTACGGTACCCGGCTCGCGAGATGGTGCACATGATGGATGCCGATATTGCCGGTCATCCAGCGCAGAACCGGCGGCAGATCGTAGTGGGAGGCACCGTGGAGGGCCGCCTCCTGGAACTGCCATTCCGGCGGCTTCGACCAATGGGTTTCCTCGAACTGATGCTGGACATAGAAGAGCCAGATGCCGATGGCGCCCGCCAGGAGGACGATCGGGAGGTGTACCGTCAGGAACGGAACGAGGCCGATCGCCCAGATCAGCAGGGCCGCAATCACAGCCACGGCGAGATTGGTCGCCATGGTCGAAATCCACGGAAGCGGGCCTGAGCGCATCATTCCGAAGGGCAGGCGCTGCTTGAAGAGAAAGAGCCATGCCGGGCCGATACCGAACATCACGAGGGGATGCCGGTAGAGCCGATAGCCGAGCTTTCCCCGGGGCGACAGCGCGTTGTATTCGGCGACGGTCAGCGTGGTGATGTCGCCAACGCCGCGCTCGTCGAGATTTCCCGCCGAGGCGTGGTGTTCCGCATGCGCGCGGCGCCAATAGTCGTAGGGCGTGAGGGTCAGGACGCCGAGCACCCGGCCCGTCCAGTCATCCATGCGGCGGCGGCCGAAGAAGGCTCCATGGCCGCAATCGTGCTGGATCATGAAGAGGCGGAGCAGAAAGCCGGCGGCGGGAATGATGAGGATCAACCCCAACCAGTAGCCATAATGAACCGCGGCCCATGACGCGGCCCAGAACAGGGCAAAGGGAATGGCGGTGACCACAAGTTCGAACGTACTGCGTCCGACATTGGGCTGGCGGTATTTGGAAAGGATCTTGAGCCAGGCCTTTTCGCCGGAGCCGCTTGCATGCTCAATTGTGGTCGTCGCACTCATTATCGTTGGCTTGCTTTCTGTGTTGACGCGGCAAGCGCCGCGGCGCTGCGGAAATAATGCTCCGCATGCTGGTAGTAGTTTTCGGCCTCGATCCGGTCGCCGGCCGCCGCCTTCTCGCGGGCAAGAGCGATATAGTGTTCGTAGCGATCTTTTGCGCTTCGAGACATACCGGCCGATGCGTCGGAGCGGGTTCTGGCCGATCTTTTCGGATTTGGGCTACGGGACTTTGGTTGGTTCATGTGGTGTTTTCAAGCCAATAATCTGGCTTGCTCCTTGGAAATAGGGTTTTGAGGCGGCAATTTGGCCGCTAAAGGGTGTGTCATCAATCGATCTGGTCCGCGACGATATCGCGCAGCTCTTCGCGACTGAACCGCACGACGGCGGGTTTCCAGGAGAGCTTGCGTTCAGACGTGTCCAAATTCATCGGGATAATCGGTTGGCGCATGAGCGCCGTTGACCGGTTCAGTTCAAGAATGTTCTGCATGTTGTCCGTAAGCGGCCAGGAAAGACCCGGCGGCATCTGTTTGGGGGATTTGTGAAATCACCTGGTATGGCGAGCGGCGATAAACAAGGGGCCAGATCTAACGGCCGCTATATTGGCGCACTCCACCCGGAGCGCATTGCCAGCTCGTACGTTGGTTCTAGTCCAGTAAATGCGTATTGAATGCGGCGGTTTCAAGTCGCCCGACGGAAAAACGCCGGCCGCCGCTTCGCGATGGCGCCTCTGCGCATTGGCGGACGGCTTGCCGCCGCACGCCCAAAGTGTCGGACATGCGGGAAATCTACAACCCGTTATTGCCTTCGAAACCGGTGAGGAAGGCCGTCAGATTGTCGGAGAGCGCATCGCAGAGATAGCCGCCTTCCTGCACGATAACCGTCGGCAGGCCGAGCTTGGCAATCGCCTCGCCAATCCGAGAGAAGCCGGGCGTCGTCACCGACAGGCCGCCGAAGGGATCGCCCTCGAAGGGATCGAGGCCGAGCGCCACCACCAGCGCCTCCGGCGCAAAGGCATGGATGCGCTTGAAGGCGGCGTCGAGGGCTGCGAGGAACTCCTCGTCGCCGGATTTGCGCGGCAGCGGCAGGTTGAGGTTGTAGCCAAGGCCCGGCCCCTCCCCGCGCTCATCGGCATGGCCCCAGAAGAACGGATAGAAACGCACCGGATCGGCATGGAGCGAGATCGTCAGCACATCAGGGCGGGCATAGAAGATGCCCTGCGTGCCGTTTCCGTGATGGAGGTCCACGTCGAGGATCGCCACCCGCGCGGCATTCTTGCGCAAATGCTGCGCGGCGACCGCAGAATTGTTGACGAAGCAGAAGCCGCCGGCGACGTCGGCGAAGGCGTGGTGGCCCGGCGGACGGCAGAGCGCATAGGCGGCAGGCTCGCCAGACAGAACGGCCTCTGCGGCCCCGACCGCGCTCCAGGCGCTCCAGCACACGCTTTCCCATGTCTCCGCCGAGATAGGGCATGCGGTATCGGCCATGTGATAGCCCGCCTGTCCGACGGCGGAAGCCGGATAGCGGCCGGTGCGCGCAAGCGGGTGGATGTTGGGGATGACCTCGTCCGATGCCTCGGCGATGCGCTGCCAGCGGACATAGATATTCTCGAGGAATTCGAGGTATTCGGGCGTATGCACGGCGGCAATCGGCCCGAGCCCGTGATCGCGCGGGCGCACGATCTCACAGCCCGCCGCACGCGCTCCGGAAAGCAGGCGTTCCACCCGTTCCGGCTGTTCGGGATTGGGCTGCGGCGCGCCGCTGGAAAGAAAGGTCTTGGGATCGTGACGCTTCTGCTCGTCGGCGTAGAAGGCTTTCATTCTCGTTCCTCGAAAGGTTTCGTTCAGATTTCGTCCCTGGCGGCCAGCGCCTGGAAGGCCTCGCCATAGGCGCCATGCTCGCGGTCGGTGTCGAGCCAACCGAGGCCGACCCGCTCGTAGAAGTCGTGGGCGGTGACATTGGCAGTGTCAACCGCCAGCCGCAGGTAGACACCTCCGCGTTTGCGCGACCAGGCCGCCACGGTCTTCAGCAGTCTTTCGCCGATCCTGCGCCCCCGGAAGCGGTCGTCGACATAGAGGTCCTGGACATAGACTCCGGGCTTGCCGAGCCAGGTGGAAAAGATCGGGAAGTAGAGGCAAAGCCCGGCAAACACGCCGTCCACTTCCGCGATGTAGCCGGAAAAGGCGGCATTCGGCCCGAAACCGTAGTGGCGGAAATCCTCCGCCGTGCTGGCGATCTTGCCTTCCTGCCCGAGGAAGCGCCCAAGGGCCATGACCGCCTTATGCATGGCTTCAGCGTCCTGCGGCTCTGCCGGCCGAATGCGGAAACCCGGATGCGCGCCCTTCTCCTGCATGGTCATTGCCTGTCTTTCCTGCCCCTCGTTTCCACGCGCAACACCCGCGATGATAATGACATCCCGCTAGAACGCCACCTTGTCGCCGCCCTTGAGGCCGAGCAGTTCGCGCGCCTCGGCAGGTGTGGCCACCTCCAGCGAAAGCGCCTCCAGCACGGTGCGGATGCGGGTGACCTGTTCGGCATTGCTGCGGGCGAGATGGCCGCGGCCGTTGTAGAGACTGTCCTCCAGCCCGACACGGACATTGCCGCCCATGGCGGCGGCCATGGTGATCATCGGCATCTGGTGACGGCCGGCGGCAAGCACCGAGAAGCTGTAGCTATCGCCGAACAGCTTGTCGGCGATGCGCTTCATGTGCGTGAGGTTGTCCGGGTCGGCGCCGATACCGCCCAGAACGCCGAAGACGAACTGGATGAAGAGGTGGCCGGACACCAGACCCCGGTCGCGGAAATGCGCCAGCGAATAGAGATGGCCCACGTCATAGCACTCGAACTCGAAGCGGGTGCCGCAGCCCTTGCCGAGCCGTGTCAGGATGAATTCCATGTCCTCGAAGGTGTTCTTGAAGATCGAGCCGCGCGTCGCCTCCAGAAGCTTCGGCTCCCACTCATGCTTCCATTCCATCGGCTTGTCGAGGGCGGGAAAGAGCGCAAAGTTCATCGTGCCCATGTTGAGCGAACACATTTCCGGCTCGGCGCGCATCGATGCCGCGAGACGGTCTTCCAGCGTCATCAGCGAGGAACCGCCAGTGGAGATATTGATCACCGCATCCGTCGACTGCTTGATGCGCGGCAGGAACTGCATGAACACCTCGGGATCGGCCGAGGGCCGGCCATCCTTCGGATCGCGGGCATGCAGGTGCAGGATCGAGGCGCCGGCTTCGGCCGCCGCGATCGCCTCGGAGGCGATCTCGTCCGGCGTGATCGGCAGATAGGGCGACATGCTCGGCGTGTGAACCGAACCGGTGACGGCGCAGGTGATGACGACCTTGTTGCGCATCTTTCGGGTTGAAGTCATGGTCGGGCTCTCAACGGTTGACGGGAAGATTGAGCTCGGCTGCAAGCTGCTCGAGCGTATCGGCGAGGATGGCGATGATGTCGCGGATCTCCTCGGGCGTGATGATCATCGGCGGGCAGACGAGGAAATGATCGCCCTCCACACCGCCGCGCGTGCGGCGCGAATAGATGATGAGCCCACGCTCATAGGCGATATCGACGACACGCTGGTACGCATTGAGCTCCTTCGGCAGCGGCTTCATCGTCTCGCGGTCGGAAACGAATTCCGCGGCCAGAAGCAGGCCCTTGCCGCGCACGTCGCCGATGAAGGGGAAGCGTTCGGCAAGACCTTCAAGCTCACTGCGCAACAGCGCCCCGGCCCGCTCGGCATTGCCGAGCAGATCCTTGCTTTCGATCTCATCGAGAACCGCAAGCCCCGCCGCGCAGGCGAGCGGATTTCCGGCATAGGTATAGCCGTGGGCGAAACCGCCGGCATCGAGTACCGGCTGCACCAGCCGCGACGGCGCGATCATGGCGCCAAGCGGGCAATAGCCGGCGCCAAGGCCCTTGGAGAGGGCGATCAGGTCCGGCTTGCAGTTCCAGTGGTCGCCGCCGAGATATTTTCCGGTGCGGCCCGCGCCGCTCATGACCTCGTCGTGGATCAGCAGGATGCCGTAGCGATCGCAGATCTCGCGGATGCGCGGATAGTAGCTGTCGGGCGCGACGAGAGCCCCGGTCGAGGCGCCGCCGATCGGCTCCATGATGAAGGCGAGAACGCTTTCAGGGCCCTCGGCCAGGATCTTCTCCTCCAGCATGTCGGCATATTTCAGCCCGCGCTCTTCCATGGAGAGATTGTCGCGGTCGAGATAGGCGGTCGGCGCCTTGATCTTCGGCATTTCCTGCATCATCGGCAGGAAGGGTGCGGTCAGCGCGTCATAGCCGGTGACGGCGAGCGCGCCGAGCGTGGAGCCGTGATAGGAGGGAAAGCGCGAGACGACCTTGTAGCGGCTTGCCTGCCCCACCGCGACGGCCCATTGGCGCGCGAGCTTCAGGCAGGATTCCACCGCCTCTGACCCGCCGGAGACGAAGAACACCTTGTCCATGCCCTCGGGCATGAGGCCGGCGAGACGCCGCGCCAGTTCCTCGGCCGGCTGGTTTTCGAAATGCAGGCGATAGGCGAAGGTAACGCGGTCCAGCTGCTGTTTCATCGCCTCGATGACATGGGGATTGCCGTGGCCGATATTGACGACCATGGCGCCGCTCGAGCCGTCGATCACCCGGCGGCCGTTTTCATCCCAGATGTAGATGCCCTCGGCGTGGGTCGCGAGCGGCCGGCGCAGCCGCGACTGGTAGAATAGGTGCGAAGCAGGACGTTCGTCGGTCTTCACTGGCTTGTTCATCTTGGGTCTCTGTCAGCGTTTGAGGTAGCGGTCGAGCACGTTCTTCGTGACGCGCTCAACCATGGTGTCGTTGCGCAGCAGTCCGGCCACCCATTCGCAGGTGCCGGCATGGAATACCTCGCCCTTGCCCTTCGGGAAATTGACAATCATGCCGTTGGAATAGCGCACCTTTTCGAGGTTCTCGTCGCTCGCCTCGCCATAGAGGGTCTCGGCAATGAAGCGGCCATCCTCGTCGCCGAAGAACACGTCTTCGGGGGCGAGCACATCGCTTTCCTCGACCTGGCTCGCCATGCCGAGGGCGAGGATTTCCAGGCCCTCGGGCGCGCCGCTTGTCTTTGTCGGGTATGGCAGGCCGTGGCGGATCTCATATTCCAGGCCGTCGACCTCATAGCCATAGATGTGGCTGTCGGCGCCGAGCAGATCGCCATAGAAGAGGCCGGTGCCGGCAAAGGCCCAATGGCGCGGCCGGCAGACCGGAAAGCCGCGCACGCCGCGCGGCGCGCAGCCACCCCAGCCGGCATAGACGCCGTTGGTGGAATTGAGGCCAAAGGTCGCCGAACCAGGACGCCCGATTTCCGGCGCTTCCCAGCTATTGGTGGCGCGGGTGACGTCGCCGTTCGTGTAGACAGGGTCTTCGGCGCGCGCGCGGTACTTGTAGCAGACCTGGCGGCGGCCCTCGTCTTCCAGACGCGTCTGCCACATGAAATTCCCGGCGAAGCGCGCCGCATGCCCGCCACGCCCGACGAAATTGTCGACCGCATCGCGCATCTCCCAGGTCCAGTATTCGTCATGGCCAACGAAGACGGCGCAATCGTAGGCGTCGAGGATTTCCGGTTTGAAATGCAGTTCGTGCTGGCTGGCGAGATCGACCTCGTAGCCGGCGCGCTCCGCCCAGCGGAAGAAGTGGCTGTCGTAGCTTGCCCAGCCCGCGGACGCGTATTTCTTCGAATAGCCGGTCGCATAGGCCCATTCCATATGCGGATAACGCGGCGTGGTGCCCACCTGCAGCGAGACTTCCAGCGGCACGCGCGGCGCCTCTTTCGGCAGGACCACGAAACCGCGGCACCACGGCCGCTGGGTGCTCACGCTCGTGGCATACTGGTCGCGGTTCGGACCGGTGATGCCCTGGTAGTGGTTGGAGCCACCCCAGGTGTTATAGGCGGTCCAGGTTCCGGTCGCGGCCACCTGCAGGATGCGGCCGGTCTTCCTGGCCGGAGCCGGATGAAGGATGAAAAGATGGTAGCAGTGGATCGGCGCACCGTCCCGGCCTTGCGCCCTCAGCGTCAGGCGATAGGCGCCGGACGCCCACTCCACGGGAATGCGAAATTCGAAGGTTTCCTGCCAGCCGCATCCGAGAACCGAGCACTGGTCGGGCGTATCCTGCCAGCGGGCCGCGATGTTGCGTTCCGTCAGTACGGAAGTTTCGCTGGCGCCGTCGCGCAGGATCTCGAGGTCGAAGCGCGGAGCCGTGGAGCTGACGAACAGGGTGACCTTTTCGCCCGGCCCATAGGAGAAGCGGTCTGAATAGCACCAGATCTCGCCGCGTCCGCCGTCCATGCCCGGGTATTCGTAGTAATGGCCGCGCACGGCAAAACGGCGCTGTTCCGGCGTCAGTCCAAAATCGGGAAAGTCTTTTCTGGTCATGATCGTGGCATCCATCACGCTGCGAGGTATTTTCTCAGGAATGTCCGGGTGCGCTCCTGCTGCGGGGCGCGGAAGATCTCATCCGGCGGGCCTTCCTCGACAACCACGCCGCCATCCATGAACAGCACGCGGTCGGCGACTTCGCCGGCAAAGCGCATCTCATGGGTGACGATCAGCATGGTCATGTGCTCGGCGGCAAGCTGCTTCATGACGGCGTTGACCTCATCGACCAATTCCGGGTCGAGCGCGGAGGTCGCCTCGTCGAACAGCATCACCTTCGGCTGCATGGCAAGTGCGCGGGCGATCGCCACGCGCTGCTTCTGGCCGCCCGAAAGGCGCGACGGATAGGCGTCGATCTTTTCGGCAAGGCCGACCTTCGACAGGAGTTCGTGCGCCAGTTCACGCGCTTTCGCCTTCGGCGTGCCCTTCAGGATCACCGGGCCCATGGTGATGTTCTCCAGCACAGTCAGATGCGGGAACAGATTGAAATGCTGGAACACCATGCCCATCTGCTGGCGCACCGCATTGATGTGACGCTCGAAGGCCCGGCCGCTCAAGGGCTGGTTGACCTGCACGCCATCGAGCCAGACCTCGCCGCCATTCAGCGTTTCCAGATGGTTGATCGAGCGCAGCAGCGTGCTTTTGCCCGATCCGCTCGGGCCGATGATGGCCACGATCTGCCCGCGATCGACCGAAAGGTCGATGCCTTTCAGCACTTCGAGTGGGCCGTAGGCCTTGCGGGCGCCCTTCACTTCGACCATTGGCCGCTGAACGGTCATCGCGATACCTCCACGTTCTTTTCGACCCGCCGCAGACCGGCTTCGAGGACGAGATTGAGTATGTAATAGAGCACCGCCACCGTGATGTAGAATTCGAACGGGCGGAAGGTCTCGCTGATCGCCAGCTGCGCCGAATGCACCAGTTCGGCGATACCGATGACCGAGACCAGCGAGGATTCCTTCAAGAGTGCGATCATGTTGTTGCCGATCGGCGGTGCGGTGTTGCGCACCGCCTGGGGCACGACGACGTAGCGCAGGGTCTGGAACCGTCCGAAGCCGAGGCTGCGCGCACCCTCCG
This sequence comes from Rhizobium sp., assembly GCA_003527225.1. Next base: position 226,340 of record DPXQ01000044.1, on the reverse strand, counting down.
ACTGGCCCGGATCCACGGCCACGATGCCGGCCCTGAGCACGTCGGCATTATAGACCGCGAAGTGCAGGCCAAGGCCGATGATGCCCGCGCCGAGGGCGGGAATGTCGATGCCGATCTGGACGAGACCGAAATAGATCAGGAAGAGCTGCAACAGGAGCGGCGTGCCCATGAACAGCCACATGAAAAACCGCACCGGATAGGCGATGATCGCCGGGGCATAGAGAACAATCAGCGCGAAAAAGATACCGCTGAAGAAACTCAGCACCGCTGCCGATATGGTCAGTACCACGGTCCACCAGACCCCCGTCCACAGGAGTTCGGCATAAGGTGGGACGACGCTGAAATCGAGACCTTGCATCTGTCAGTCCTCCACTCAGTTGATCGCATAGCGCTTGTCGAGCGCATCCACGGTGCGGGCAACCGCATAGATGATGATCATGTAGAGGAGCGCCGAAACGCCGAAGATCTCGAATGGCTTGTAGGTCGAGCCGATGAAGCGTTGCGCCGTGTAGGTAAGTTCGACGACCGAGATGGTCGAAACCAGCGCCGATCCCTTGACGAGGGCGACGGTGTTGACGCCGAGCGGGCGGATCATCAGCCGTGCCGCCTGCGGCAGGATCACCTTGCGCAATGTCTGGAAGCGGCTGAAGCCGATCGTGCGGGCGGCTTCAGCCTGCCCCCGGTCGACAGCAAGCAGCGCGCCGCGGATCGATTCGGCCATGTAGGCGCCGATGTTGAGGCCAAGACCAATCACGCCGGCGGCAAAGGGCTCGAGGTTGATGCCGATCTGTGGTCCGCCGAAATAGAGAATGAATAGCTGGATCAGGCAGGGCGTGCCGCGAAAGAGGCTGACATAGAGCGAGCCGATTGTGCGCAGCAGACGTGAGCGCGACATCTTCGCAGCCGTCACGACAACTGCAACCGCCAGTCCCAGGATCAGCGAAAGCGCCGAGATTTGGATCGTGGTCCAGGCTGCTTCCACGAAAAACGGGAAGACACGCTGCATCAACGAAAAATCCATGGATACGGCTCCGCAAGGCTATGGGTGAATGGTGCCCGGCCGGTCAGATTTGCCGGTCGGACACCTGTTCCGTTGGTCTTAGCGGATGTCGCTACCGATCCACTCCATGGAAATCTTTTCGTAGGTGCCATCGGCCATCATATCGTCCAGGGCCTTCTGCATGACCGCCTTGAGCTCCGGATTGTCCTTGCGGATGGCGATGCCGATGGCGACTGCGCCGCCTTCGATGTCAGGCGTGTCGAGCTTGCGGATCTTGTCTCCGGTTTCCTTGACAGCGACCATGACCGGGATGTTGTCGACGACGATGGCGTCGACGCGGCCCGACTTCAGTTCCAGCATCAGCTCTGGCAGGCCCTTATAGGTACGGATTTCCCAGCCGCCCTGCTCGCGCGCCCACTTCTCGTGGGTCTCTCCGAGTGTGACGCCAAGCGTCTTGCCCTTGAGGTCGTCGAGCTTCTGAACCGTCGAGCCTTCACCGACGAACACGGCGCGACCGGCGTGGTAATAAGGACCGACGAAATCGACGACCTTCTCACGTTCGGGCGTGATCGTCATCGAGCCGACGATGGTGTCGTATTTGTTGGCGAGCAGGCCGGCGATGATGCCGTCCCAGGCGGTGGTGACGATCTTGCCCTCAACGCCGATACGCTTGGCGATTTCAAGACCGATGGAGGCGTCGAAGCCGACGACTTCGTTCTTGTCGTTGACGAAGTTGAACGGCGGATACTGACCGGACATGGCGATCTTCATCTCTCCTGCCGACTTGATGGCTTCGAGATCGTCGGCATGGGCAGCGATGGCGGAAAATGTTGCGGCGACGGCGATAGTCGCAGCGACGAGACCGGAAATAAGCTTCTTCATGAGACCTTCTGCTCCTTTGTCCTCTGGATGACTGCGCATTTTCTTGTTGGGGAGACGCTCTGCGGCGCTGTCCGGAAATCATGATTGCCTTTGCGGCAGTATTGCGCAAATAGATAATGGAAATAGAGGACATAGATTTCGCGAATGATGCCACGCGCCGAAAAACTGGTCTGGGAACTCGACTGGAACCTGTTGCGCACCTTCGTCGTGATCGCGGAGGAAAAGAGCATCACGCGCGCCGCCGAACGCCTCAACCTCAAGCAGCCGAGCGTCAGCAACGCGCTCAGACGGCTGGAGGACCGGGTCGGGATCCGGCTGGTGCAGCGTGACGCGACGCGGTTCGAACTGACCGAGGTCGGACAATTGCTCTACGAACAGAGCATCGAGGTGTTCGGCACCATATCGCAGCTGCCGCAGCTGGTACGCGGCGTCACCGACGAGGTGACGGGCCACGTCTCGATCGCGGTGGCCAGCCACGTCGTTTCACCGATCTTCGACCGATCGCTCTGCGAATTTCACAGGAACTATCCGCGCGCCAGCATGACGATTTCCGTCGCCGAGAGCATCGACGTCGTACGGCAGGTGCGCGAGAGGCGCGCCTCCTTTGGCATATGCCTCGTGCGCGAGCGCGACCCGGCGCTCGACTACACCATGGTCTATCGCGAGCACTTCGGCTTCTTCTGCGGGCCGGAACACCGGCTCTACGGGCGCGAGGGGCTCGAACTTTCCGACCTCAAGGACGAACCGTCGGTTTCCTTCCAGACGGACAACATAGCCGATGCGCTTCGTCCCGTGGCCCTGCTGCGCAGCGAGGCCAAGCTCAGCAGCAATGTGGTCGGCATCTCGTCCAGCCTGGAGGAGGTGCGGCGCATGATCATGGCCGGCATCGGCATCGGGCCGCTGCCGCTGCACGTCGCCCGCCGCGATATCGCCGACGGGTTGCTTTGGCGCCTGCCGCCCTATGACACGCCGCCGGCAATCGACATCTATCTTCTCGTCAATCCGGAAAAGGTGATGAACCGGGCGGAAAAGGCACTGCTCTCCGGCTTGCAGGCGCTGATTGCCGAAACACCTCTCGAAGCGCGCATCTACGACCGCTGAGCAGGCGCCAGGGATCAATCCGCTTCCACGACAAGCAAGGCTTCGGCGCGCGTGCGCATGTCCGGATCGAGCGCCGTGGCTGCTCGGGCAACGAGGTCGAACCTGACGCTGACCGTCCTGCACTTCGCATGCACGACGCCATCGAGGCTGCCGCGCATCACCTGCTCGAAGGTAACGGAAGATCGGCCGATCTTCACGACATGCGAACGGATGGTGATGAGTTCGCCCGGCTTCGTCTCGTGCTTGTAGTCGATCTCGGTGCGAACATCCGCCCAGCCCTTGCTCGTGTCGCCCGCGGCCTCGGCGCCGGCGATATGGCCGAGCAGCTGGAAGCTGGCGTCATCGAACATCGCCGCATAATGGCGCACGTTCACATGCCCCATCGTGTCGCACATCCACGGATGCACGACACCGACGAGAGTGATGAGTGAGCGGTCGGTCATGGCATCGCCTCGAAAGTTGGCCGTGCGGAATTGCTGACCATTGCGAATAACGGATGGCATGCGGCGATGTAAAGCGGCGGGGTCCGCGTTATGCCCACCTGCACAAATTACCGTCATTTTTTGGTGCTGCTTTCTTTCTGTGCAGATTTCACTTGCGCAAGCGGGCGGCAATCGTTTTTTATCGCAATCAGAACCAAAAGAGGGGACTCACAACGATGCTTTCAAGAAGACTGTTTTCCAGGCTGGCAGCGACGGCGGCACTCGCGTTCGTCACGGGATTTTCCGCCCCGGCCGCCCCCGCGCTTGCCGAAACGCCGATCAAGTTCACGCTCGACTGGAAATTCGAGGGGCCTGCCGCCGGCTTCCTGCTGGCGCTCGACAAGGGCTACTTCAAGGCGGAAGGACTCGACGTCACGATCGACACCGGCAACGGCTCGGTCGAGGCCATTCCACGTGTGGCGACCGGCGCCTACCAGATGGGCTTCGGCGACATCAACTCGCTGATCAAGTTCCTTGACGAAGACCCGGCCCAGAAGGTCAAGGCGGTGTTCATGGTCTATGAACGCCCGACCTTCGCCGTGGTCGGCCGCAAGGCGCTCGGCATCACCGAAGATCCGAAATCGCTGGAAGGCAAGAAGCTCGGCGCTCCGCCGCCGGACGGCGCCTTTGCCCAGTGGAAGGCCTTCAAGCAGGTCGCCGGCATCGACGACAGCAAGATCACCATCGAATCGATCGGCTTTCCCGTTCGTGAGCCCATGCTCGCCAAGGGCGACGTCGACGCGGTTTTCGGCTTCGCCTTCTCGGTCATCCTGAACCTGAAGGCTCAAGGGGTCCCGGCCGATGACATCGCCACCATCCTGATGGCCGAGCACGGGCTCAACCTCTACGGCAACTCGGTCCTCGTCAACACCGACTTCGCCGAAGCTAATCCGGATGCGGTCAAGGGCTTCCTCAAGGCGCTCGCCAAGGGTTTTGCCGACGCCGTCGCCAATCCGGAAGAAGGCGTTGCCGCCGTATTGAAGCGCAACGAGACGCTCAACCCGGACATCGAACTGGAACGTCTCGGCATGGCCAATGCCATGAACATCAAGACCCCTTATGTCATCGAGAACGGCATGGGCGGCGTCGACATGACCCGCCTCTCGGCCTCGATCGAAACGCTCAAGCTCTCCATGGGCCTGAAGGGCAATGTTGCAGCCGAGCGCGTGTTCGATCCGAGCTATCTGCCGGCCAAGGCAGAGCGCATGCTGCCCTGACGCCAAGGGCAATACCGAAAGCGAAGCCTGGCATCTCTCGCCGGGCTTCCATCCAATTTTATAGTCAAAGGAAGCCCGATGGCACATCTTGTCTCCATCGAGAACGTCGACATGCGCTACGGCGGCGCTGAAGGCACACTCGCAGTCTCCAATCTCAGTCTCAAGGTCGACAAGGGAGAATTCGCCGCCGTGGTCGGACCGTCCGGCTGCGGAAAGTCGACGCTGATGAAGCTCGTCACCGGGCTGCATATCCCCCAGGCGGGCGACGTCATCGTCGCCGGACGGCAGGTGACGGAACCCGTCTCGATCGTCGGCATGGCCTTCCAGAACCCGACCATGCTGCCCTGGCGCACGACGCTCGAAAACATTCTCCTTCCGCTGGAGATCGTCGAGAAACACCGCCACCGGCTGCGCGCCCATAAAAAGGAATATGTCGAAAAGGCCGAAAACCTGCTCGAGATCGTAGGCCTGAAGGGCTTCGGATCGAAATTCCCCTGGCAATTGTCCGGCGGCATGCAGCAGCGCGCCAATCTCTGCCGCGCGCTGATCCACGAACCGGAACTGCTGATGCTCGACGAGCCGTTCGGCGCGCTCGACGCCTTCACCCGCGAAGAGCTGTGGTGCGTCATCCGCGACCTGCATGCGGCCCAGGGCGTGACGATCATCCTCGTCACCCATGACTTGCGCGAAGCCACCTTCCTCGCCGACAAGATCTTCGTCATGAGCAGCCGGCCCGGCCGCGTGCTCGCCGAGCACCGCGTGCCCTTTGCCCGCCCGCGCGATCTCGAACTGATGTATGAGACACCGTTCAACGACATGGTCCATACGCTTCACGGCGAGATCGCAAGCGCGAGGATCGCGGCATGAGCGCGATCGTCGAGAAACCAGCCATGGCAGCATCTGCCCGCAAGCCGCTTCTGGCCCGGATGAACTGGGTGCGCGCCGCCCCCTGGCTCTATACGCTTGTCCTTTTCGTCTTCTGGGAACTGCTGGTCCGCTGGCTCGACATGCCGGCGACCATTCTCCCCTCGCCGACGCGCGTCTTCCAGGCGATCGTGCAATACTGGTCGCCGATCTGGAAGAACTCGCTGCAAACGCTCTACACCACGACCCTCGGCTTCATCATCGCCGTCGTCGCCGGCCTCGGCATCGGGCTCTTCATCGGCTGGTCGAAGACGATCTATGCCGGCCTCTACCCTCTGATGATCGGCTTCAACGCCATTCCGAAGGTGGCGCTGGTGCCGATCCTCGTCATCTGGTTCGGCATCGGCACGGTGCCGGCGGTGCTCACCGCCTTCCTGATTTCGTTCTTCCCGATCGTCGTCAATGTCGCGACGGGGCTTGCCACCATCGAGCCGGAGACCGAGGACGTCTTGAGGGCACTCGGCGCGAAAAAGATGGACATCATGCTGAAGGTCGGTATTCCACGCTCCATGCCCTATTTCTTCGGTTCCCTGAAGATCGCCATCACGCTGGCCTTCGTCGGCTCCGTCGTTTCCGAAACGGTCGCCTCGAACTACGGCCTCGGCAATATGATGAGCTCGGCCCAGAGCCAGTTCAACGTGCCGCTGGTCTTTGCCGGCCTGCTCATGCTCGCGGTGGAAGGGATCGCCATGTATGCGCTGATGGCCTGGCTCGAAAAGCGCATGACCGGCTGGGCGCATCGCTCGACCATGGCCAATTGACGCCAAGGCGGCCCGGAGGGTATCCCGGACCGGCGGCGGAGCGCAATCTGCGCGCCCGCCCATTATCCGCGGCAAAAATGAAAAAAGCCCGCAAAAGCGGGCTTTTCAAGCTGGTCGGAGTGGAGTGATTCGAACACTCGACCCCCACGTCCCGAACGTGGTGCGCTACCAGACTGCGCTACACTCCGTGTCCAGCGGCGCCTCTATAGACCAGCAGTTTTTGTTGCACAAGCGGTGTTTTGAAAAAAGCGGAGGCCAATGTGAAAAAATCATGTCGGCCCGCCGTCCGCTCGCCTTCCCTAAACCTCGCCGTCCGCGCCGGGGCCGCTTGTGTTTCCCGCAAACGTGGCAAGGCGGATACAGGCGGAAAAATAAAGTTGCTTTCTACGCTTGCCGATTTCCACGGCGCCGAATTGGCGCTAAAGCCCAAGGACGAAGGACCGTCGCAGGTTGTGGGGATACGAGCCGCGACGGCAGTTCTTCGATCGGGACATTAGGGACGGGACAGATGAATTTCCGCGTGATCACCATGGCCAGCCTGGCGCTGGCCCTTGCCGGATGCACAACCACGGGCGTTTCCAGAAACGCTATCGAAGCGCGCTGGAACGGCCAGCCGGCCGGCGCCTTCTTCGCCAAGTTCGGCCCCCCTGCCAATGATAGTTCCGCTGGCGGCAGCACCATCTATACCTGGCGCGGCGGCTACAAGACGCGCGTCGTGCCGGCGGAATATGAAGATCTCGGCGGCGGCAAGAAGGGCAGGCTTCTGAAATCGGCGCGCACCGAATACCTGCGCTGCGAAATGCAGCTCACGGTTTCGTCGGACTATGTCATTCGCAGTATACGCACTGTCATCGACAAGCCGGGCGTCAGCGGCGCAAAGAGCTATTGCGAAGAATTCCTGACGGGCGAATGATCGCCCGTCGATACCAGCCGGACTGACAAAAACTGCATTGATATTAAGAGCTTCGCTACGCAATACATTGGCGAAGCGAGGGGTTTATACACGCATCAAGGTTAATTTTTGCCTTATTAGTCATGATAATTATGGTTAATATTCAGTTTAAGTTTTCAAGTCCCCTGGAATGCAAAACAGCGGTCCGCCCGGCCTCGGTCGGGGAGTCGCAGCATCCCACCCTTGGAACATTAGATTCGCCTTGACTATGTTCCCGTTATGTTCCATTGCTCGCAAGCAATGGCGATCACTCTCGACACCCTTGGAAAAGCCGCCCGCCACAACATGCTGGTTGTCGCGACCTGCCGGCTTTGTGGGCGTCAGGCGAAGTTCATGGCCAACGATCTCGGCCACTTTTACGGACAGGGGCGCGACCCGCGTTCCCTGCCCTTCAGGTGCACAAGTTGCGACACCAGGGATTGCCAGGTGACGCTGATGGAATTCCCCTTCGAGCGCAGGCCGGACACGATCATCTGGCGACCGATGAAGGGCGGCGGATAGATCTCTGAAGGCCGGTGGATATTCCGCCGATTTAGCCGGAAAGACGTCTCCCGGTATTCAACAAGCAAGCGGACGGCATCTGCCTGACCGCTCAGGCCCGCCGGTGAGGTTCGGCGGGCCACTGGTCCAAAGACGGGCTTCCCTCAGACGGGTCTTTCCCCCCTGAGCTTGACGGCGAGGCCGATCCCCATTTTGCTGGTGAAGATGGTGAGGCAAAAGGCGATGGGCCAGGCGATGGCAAATTGTCCGGGCCACGCGTGGAGCCACTCTTGCGTCGGTCCCAACGCAATAAGGGACATGATGCCGGACATGGACGAGGCCATCATGAAGGTGATGAATAGCTGGGCGAGGAGTAGGGTCTTTTTATCGGGCATATCGGTCTCACTGTAAGCGGATGGTGCGTGACAGGAGACCATACCCAGCCACGGCACCACCCAGGAATTGGGGTTGGCGCCGTGGGTTCGCGAAGAGCGACTTTATCCCGCATTGCGGGGACCGGAATAACCAGACCGGTCTCAAATTTTTTCGACATTTGCTGTGTAGTAAAGCAATTATAAGAAGTCAAGAACGGGCTTGGCTGGCCCGATCGCGGCCATGCCCCTTGCGAGATCAGGCAGGGCATGTGACGCTGGGACGATCTCGAAGGACAAGACAACCATGAAGAAAATCGTTTGGGCTATCGTCTGCACCTTTCTTGCCACGCCCGCCTTGGCTGCTCTTTCGGGCTACTACGACAGTGTGGAAAAGATCACCACGATTCTGCAGAGCAGCCAGGTGGCGGACGCCGTTCGGCAGGCTCCTATCGGCTCCGTCTCCAACACCGGCACGCGCAAGGATGGTGCCGACGAATGGCAGGTCCGTACCCAGGAATGCGATCTGACGGTGTATCTGGTCCCAATCCCCCCGGCCGGCCTCGGCAAGACAACGTACAAGCTGGACATTCCGGGCAAGTGCGAATGAGGCGCGCCGAAATCTGCGCCACCTTCTAAATTGCTGATTTTATTCATAAAAATAAACATGGCTGGGGCGCCAGGATTCGAACCTGGGAATGCCGGTACCAAAAACCGGTGCCTTACCGCTTGGCGACGCCCCATCACGTGCAAGAGCCGTATTCGGCCTTGTCTTTCTCGCGCGTTGAGCATCTAGCAAAAGCCGGATGGGCGGGCAACGTCAAAAAGAAAAAATCGCTTGCCCATACATTCCCCATATCCGACCAATTTCAATTATTGATTGGACGTGCGCGCGCTGCCGCATAAGTTGGCGCCCGAGAAACAGGAGTTCGTCATGCCCGGATATTCCGCCCGCCCCCCTGCCCTGCCTACGCTCTTGATCGACGACGCGGTCGTGCGCGTCACGCGCTGGGATTTCGAGCCGGGGGCCGCGACCGGCCATCATGTGCATGGCCTTGGCTATGTCGTCGTGCCGATGACCGATTGCGACTTCCTCATCGAGGATGCCAATGGCGAGCGGCGGGTCTCCAGCAAGGCCGGCGAGGTCTATCGCCGCGAGGCCGGTGTCGAGCACAATGTCGTCAACGGCGGTGACCGGCCCATGTCTTTCATCGAGATCGAATACAAATGAACGGGCCGGAAGAGGCGGTCGAACGGCCCGAATTCGACCTCTCGTTCCAACCTGCCCATGGCGAGGCGGTGCCGGTGGCCGACGGCGTCGAGCGGATCACGGTCAACAATCCCGGCCCCTTCACGTTTCATGGCACCAACAGCTATATCGTCGGCAAGGACACCGTCTGCGTCATCGATCCGGGGCCGGAGGACGAGGCGCATTTCCAGGCGCTGATGACGGCGATCGGCGGCCGGCCCGTCAGCCATATCGCCGTCAGCCACACCCACAAGGATCATTCGCCGCTCGCCCGCCGGCTGAAGGCGGCAACCGGCGCTCTGATCGTTGCCGAGGGGCCGCACCGCGCCTCGCGGCCGCTGCACGAGGGTGAGAGCAATCCCTTCGCGGAAAGTTCCGACATGGACTTCGCGCCCGATATCGCGCTTGGCGACGGCGGCAGGATCGAGGGCGACGGCTGGACGCTCTCGGCCATCGCCACGCCCGGCCACACCGCAAACCACCTCGCCTTCGGGCTCGAAGGCACGGGGATCGTCTTTTCCGCCGATCACGTCATGGCCTGGGCGACCTCGATCGTCGCCCCGCCCGACGGCGCCATGGGCGACTACATGGCCTCGCTCGAACGGTTGCTCACGCGCGACGACCGGGTCTATTTTCCCGGCCATGGCGGGCCGGTCAAGGATCCGCCGGCCTTTCTGCGGGGGCTTCGCACGCATCGGCGGATGCGCGAGCGCGCCGTCATGGAGCGTATCCGCGGCGGCGACCGGCTGATCGCCGAGATGGTCAAGGCGATCTATCGCGACACCGACCCGAGGCTCCATGGCGCGGCCGCGCTCTCGGTGCTCGCCCATATCGAGGATCTGGTCGAAAAGGGCATGGTCGCGACCGACGGTCCGCCGCGGCTTTCCGGCGTCTATACCGTCGCCTGACGGAGCGTCAGTCCCCGGCGATACCCAGCAGTTCCGCATCGAGCGCACGCAGATACCGTTCGGCGATATCGTCGCCAAAGCCGAGATCGTGCGGGCCGTAGCGGCTGGCGACGCGAAGATCGACGAGCGTCGTCTCCGCCTCCTCGCGCAGCCGGATCATGATGTCGAAACGCAGGCCGAGCAGGAGCGTACGGGTCTCGGCCTGGATGCGTACGGTGCCGACTGCCTCGCCCTCGCCTGTTTCCGGCCGGAGATTGTCCGGCGCCGGACGCTGTTGCGGGACCGGCCCGACGCTTGGCGCTCCGCCCTCCAGCACGTCGCTTTCTCCGCCTTGCGCCTGCGACTGGAACTCGGGAAGCGCGAACTCCTGGCCACGCGAGGCGACGATATCGAATCCACGCAGGTCCGCCACTTTGATCACCGCCTCGTAGACCCGGTCGAGCGCGCCCTCGTAGCGCCGGCCGGTCAAGCCCGGATAGGCCAGCGCCTGGGCTTCGCGCTGCCCGGTCGTAATGGCCGGACGCTCCAGCCATTGCTGCCGGGCCACGGGTTCGCCAAGCCATTTCGGCGGGTCGGCGATATCGGTCGAGACGTCGTAGATCATCGGCCGGGTGAAATATTGCAGCGTCGCAAAGCCGACGAGCCCAAGCGGCAAGGCGGCATAGAAGAGAGCCCATCCGGCCGCTACGCCGCCAAGGGCGCCAACCTGCCAGAGACGCCAGAGGCCGAACAGCGCCAGCGGCACGGCAAGCGCAGCCGGAACCGCCGAGATAAGGACAAGGGCGACGAAATCGGGCGTGGTCAGCGGCCCGAAGCGATGGGCCAGGATGACGACGACAAGAAGTGCCGCTCCGAAGAAACCGAGCCTCCTGGACAGAAGGGCCAGGCGGGAGACGGGTCGGTCGTAGCGGATGGTCATCGGACAGGCACCGGGGCTGGCGGGAATTGGGATCGGCGCACCCTGTTTACCGTCTGGCCATGCAGCCGACAAGCGCGGCGACGGCTGATCGCGATCTGCTCCATCACTGCCCGGTTCCGTCCAGCGGCAGTTCATCGCCGTTCAATGTCGGGGCGGAGCCATCTTCCGGAACCACCAGTTCCATGACCGAGGAATCCGGCAGGGCCGGCGCCTCGACCGGCATCGGCACATAGAGCGAGCCGAGCACGATGATCCCGATCACGACTAGCCAGCTTCCGACGATACGGGCGGGAATATTGAGCCACGGCCCCCGAAACTGGCGCAAGAGAAGCGCGGGGGCGAGGACCAGCCAGATCGCGCAGAAAACCGCGCCGGAAGCGAAATCGACGATGCCGATACCGAGATCGTCAAGCCCGATGAAGAGCGAGAAGGAGAAGGCAACGACGCCTGCGGCAACCATGGCGGCACGCTCGCGCCAGACACCGTTGAGCCAGAGAGAGGCGCCGGTCAGGATCACGGCGGCAGGAGCGACAAGGTAGAGCGTGTCGCCGAGAGGCGTCTTCAGGATCAGCGCGAAAATCGGATCGAAGAAAAACAGCATCACCAGGAGAACCGCGAGAAACGTCCCGGTGATGGCGCGAAAACCGCGCGCCGTCTGCGTCATCGCGCAGGCAACCGCGAGCCCGAGCATGGCAAGCACAAGATCGTAGATGGACAAGGTGAAGAGCCAGCCGAGCTCCATGAATCCGTAATCGTGCGGGATCGACTGGGAAAGAGCGATGACGATGAAGCCGGAGAGGAGAAAACCCGCCGCGAAACGGAACGAGCCGGTTTTGACGATCCGGCGAAAATCCGGCATGGCGCGCGCGGGTGCGCCCGCGGTTTCGGGCGGCGTCTGCATGCCCTTTTCCGGCAAAACAGCCTTTGCGCCCTGAACCGGCGGCTTCAGCGATGCATCGGCATCCTTGCGTTTCTTCGCTCGCGTCTGCTGGCGCTGCTTGGTCATCGTCCGACCGCCTCTCTGCTAGCGCGGGTTTGTTGCTGCAAGGCGCTATTCCATAAACCGCTTGATTTGTCATCCGTTGCCATCTCAAATCGCGACCGACAGGGACAACCGGAAAGACCAGGATGAGCGGGATCCTGATGCTGAGCGCCGTCACCCGGCGCGAACGCAAGGACGCGACGAGTTTCGTCTTCGATACGGTCAACCGCCTGGGCGGCTGGATCGACGACGTGCAGATGTATTCCAACATCATGAACACGATCCGTCTGACGCTTGCGGCGGGCGCCTACCCTGCCCTCATTGCCGCGTTGCGCGAAGGCGGCATCGCCGTGGACGAGCCAGAGACAGGCGCGAATGGCGCAAATGCGTCAGCCGAGCGCATGGCGACCTTGCAGATCACCTTCATCCACGACGAACCGGATCTCAAGCGAGAAATCCCGGCGGTTCCCGGTTACTGATCGATGCGCGCGGCGCTGCCGATCGCGGCCTGCGCCGCCGACAGCCGGGCGATCGGCACGCGGAAGGGCGAGCAGGAGACGTAATCGAGGCCGGCGCTCTCGCAGAAATGAATCGAGGCCGGATCGCCGCCGTGTTCGCCGCAGATGCCGAGCTTCATGTCGGGCCGCGTCTTTCGGCCCCGTTCGGCAGCGATGCGGATCAGTTCGCCGACGCCGTCGAAATCGAGCGAGATGAAGGGATCGTGCTCGATGATGCCCTTGCGCTGGTAGGTGGTGATGAAGGACGAGGCATCGTCGCGGGAGATCCCGAAAGTCGTCTGCGTCAGGTCGTTCGTGCCGAAGGAGAAGAATTCGGCAGCCTCGGCAATGACATGGGCGCGCAGTGCCGCGCGCGGCAGCTCGATCATGGTGCCGACGAGATAGCCGATCTCGAGCCCCTCTTCCGTCATCACCTCGCGGGCAACGCGGTCGATGCAGGCCTTGACGTAGTCGAGTTCGGCCTTCAGGCCGACGAGCGGCACCATGATTTCCGGCACCACAGGCGCACCGGTCTCGCGCGCGGCCTCGACGGCCGCCTCGAAAATGGCTCGGGCCTGCATCTCGGCAATCTCGGGATAGGAGATGGCCAACCGGCAGCCGCGATGACCGAGCATCGGATTGAACTCGTGCAATGCATCGACCCGCTGGCGAAGGAACTGCGCGTCCATGCCCATGGCATGCGCCACTTCGGCGATTTCCTCGTCGGTCTTCGGCAGGAATTCATGCAGCGGCGGGTCGAGCAAGCGGATCGTCACCGGCAGGCCGTGCATGATGACGAAAAGCTCGGTGAAATCCGAGCGCTGCATCGGCAGGAGCTTGGCAAGCGCCTTGCGGCGTCCCTCCTCATCCTCGGCAAGGATCATCTCACGCATGACCTGGATGCGCTCGCCTTCGAAGAACATATGCTCGGTGCGGCAAAGGCCGATGCCCTCGGCGCCGAAGGAACGCGCCGCGCGGGCGTCAACCGGCGTATCGGCGTTGGTGCGCACCGTCATGCGGCGCGCCCTGTCCGCCCATTCCATCAGACTTGCGAAATCGCCGGAAAGCTCAGGCTGCAGCATCGGCACCGTGCCCCGCAGCACCTGTCCGGTGGAGCCGTCGATCGTGATGACGTCGCCCTTCTTCAAGGTGACGCCCATCCCGATCAGCAGTTCGTTCCTCAGGTCGACGCGCATGGTGCCGGCACCGGCCACGCAGGGAATGCCCATACCGCGCGCGACGACCGCCGCATGGCTGGTCATGCCGCCGCGCGTCGTCAGGATGCCTTCGGCGGCATGCATGCCGTGAATGTCCTCGGGGCTTGTCTCGACACGGACCAGGATGACCTTGCGGCCCTCTTCCTCGGCCTCGACGGCCTCTTCCGCCGTGAAGACGATTTCCCCCGTGGCGGCCCCTGGCGAGGCCGGCAGTCCGGAGCCGATGACGTCGCGCGTGACCCGCGGATCGATAGTCGGATGCAGCAACTGGTCGAGCGAGGACGGCTCGATGCGCATGACCGCTTCCTCTTCCGTGATCAGACCCTCCGCCACCATGTCGACGGCGATCTTCATCGCCGCCTTGGTGGTGCGCTTGCCCGATCGGGCCTGCAGCATCCAGAGCTTGCCGCGCTCGATCGTGAACTCGAGATCCTGCATGTCGCGGTAGTGGGCTTCAAGCTTGTCGCAGATGGTCTGGAACTCGGCGAAGGCCTCCGGCATCACCTTTTCGAGCGAAGGCTTGTCCGAGCCCGAATCGATGCGCGCAGCCTCGGTGATCGACTGCGGCGTGCGGATGCCGGCGACGACGTCCTCGCCTTGTGCATTGACCAGGAACTCGCCGTAAAGCGCCTTCTCGCCGGTCGAAGGATTGCGGGTGAAGGCAACGCCGGTTGCCGAAGAGGAGCCGAGATTGCCGAAAACCATGGCCTGCACGGTGACGGCGGTTCCCCATTCGGCGGGGATAGCGTGCAGGTGGCGATAGGTAATCGCGCGCGGGTTCATCCAGCTGGAAAAAACAGCGCCGATCGCGCCCCAGAGCTGGACATGGGGATCCTGCGGGAAGGGCTCGCCGAGCGCCTCCTCGATCATGTCCTTGTAGAGGCCGGTGACATGCTGCCATTCGACGGCCGACAGGTCGGTATCGAGTTCGTGGCCGAATCGGGCCTTCTCGTCTTCCAGGATCTCCTCGAACCCTTCGTGTCCGAGGCCCATGACGACATCGCCATACATCTGGATGAAGCGACGGTAGCTGTCCCAGGCGAAGCGCGCATCGCCGGCATTGTGGCCGAGCGCTTCGACGGTGTGGTCGTTGAGACCGAGATTGAGGACGGTGTCCATCATACCCGGCATCGAGGTGCGGGCGCCGGAGCGGACGGAAAGCAGAAGCGGGTTTTCCGTATCGCCAAAGCCGCGGCCGGTCGCCGCCTCCATGCCCTTGAGACCCGCCAGAACCTGCTTCTTCATATCCTCGGGGAGCGTGCGACCGTTGTCGTAGTAATAGGAACAGACATCGGTAACGATCGTGAGGCCGGGAGGAACGGGCAAGCCCAGGCTAGCCATCTCCGCGAGGTTCGCCCCCTTGCCGCCGAGATGCTCGCGATCGCCCGCACGACCCTCGGCTTTTCCATCGCCGAAGGTGTAAACCCACTTCCTCATGCCTTTTCTCCACCCAAACAGGCTTTTTTCAAATGTTTACAGCAATTGTGACGGATTGGAAGCGCCACGGCCGCCAGTTTATGCTGCATTGCATCATAAATGCGGCAAAGGGGTAAAATGTCGCGGGATTCGACCACGGTCGGGCACTGGACGGGCGTTGTCGCGTCCGGCTTCTGGACCTGTCACATGCCCTCGAGAAGCACGGAAGCTTCGGCAGGCGTCGGATCGCCGAATGTAGCCCCTCCGAGCTTCTTGTCGCGCAACTGGAGGACGGCGCGCTTGCCGTCGGCGGAAAACAGCACCTTGATGGAGCTATCCGCACATCTCCCGGCCTCGCAGGCGGAAAAGAGCTGCATCGGCTTGCCGTCGACGCTGACCTCGATCGAGGCGATGGCGACATAGTCGCCGCGCGTCACCATGTTCCGGACCCATGAGGGCAAGCCGGGGCGTCCTCTCAGAAGCCCCTTGATCGCTTCGCGATGCGGCTCGGACGAACTGATGACGTTGAAGAGAAAATTGCCGGAGAGCTTGCTTTCATCGGCCCAGGCCGGGGCGGATAACAAGTAGAGCACGGCAAGCAGCAGCACCGGCTTCCGCGACCAGCGCCTGCTGCGGTGGCTTACAGCCCGCCTCACACGACCTCTCGCAATTGCTCGGCGGTCTGGAGATCGACGGAAACGAGCTGGCTGACGCCTTGCTCGGCCATGGTGACGCCGAAGAGGCGGTCCATACGGGCCATGGTGATCGGGTTGTGGGTGATGATAACGAAGCGGGTCTCGGTCGAGGCGGCCATTTCGTCCATCAGGTTGCAATAGCGCTCGACATTGTGGTCGTCGAGCGGCGCATCGACCTCGTCGAGTACGCAAATTGGCGCCGGGTTGGTCAGGAACACCGCGAAGATCAGCGCCATGGCGGTCAGCGCCTGCTCGCCACCCGACAGAAGTGTCATGGTCTGCGGCTTCTTGCCCGGCGGCCGGGCGAGGATTTCGAGGCCGGCTTCCAGCGGGTCCTCGCTCTCGATCAACTGCAGCTCGGCCGTGCCGCCGTTGAAGAGGTGGGTGAACAGGCGCTGGAACTGGGCGTTGACGACATCGAAGGCGGCGATCAGGCGCTCGCGGCCTTCGCGGTTGAGGCTCTGGATCGCGCCGCGCAGCTTGCGGATTGCATCGATGATGTCGTCCCGCTCGCGAATGAGTTCGGCGAGCTTTTCGGAAAGCTCCTTCTGCTCCTCGTCGGCGCGCAGGTTGACGGCGCCCAGGCGCTCGCGCTCGATCCGCAGGCGGTCGAGATCCCGCTCGACTTCGCGCAGGTCCGGAATTTCGGACGGGTCTTTCAGGCCAGTCAGACGGAAAGCCTCGTGCGGCGGCACGGCCAGCGCCTCGTGGGTGCGGGTTTCGGCCTCCTTGCGCCAGTCGCGGGCGGACATCAGGCGTTCTTCGGCGCGGCCGCGCTTTTCGCGGCTTTCTGCCAGTTCCGCGAGTGCGGCGGCGGCCTTCTGGTCGGCCTCGCGCTGGCGGCTTTCGGCCTCCACCAGACGGTCGGCGGCGGCACGTCTCGACGCCTCCGCCTTTTCCAGCTCATTCATCAGGGCGCGGCGCTTTTCCTCGACCTCGTCGGGCGCCATTTCGAGCCCCACCATCTCGTCCTGCGCCTCTGCCTCGCGGTCGCGGAGGGTAGCGATATGTTCCTCGGCGCTCAGCGCCC
The DNA here is from genome assembly GCA_003527225.1 of Rhizobium sp. Next base: position 209,257 of record DPXQ01000044.1, on the reverse strand, counting down.
TCGCCCGCCAGGTGGAGCACTCCTGGCGGATCGCCAGAATACGGCGGCGGCGGCTTTCGTCCTCGCGGGCAAGACCTTCGAAGCGGGCACGGGCCTCGGCGAGACGACCGCGATCGGTCGCGACCTCGGCTTCCGCCTCGCGCAGCCTGAAGTCCAGCGCAGAGAGATCCGGCGTTTCCTCGATCTCGATGCGGGCGTTTTCCTCCTGCTCGAGCGTTTCCTCGATCTGCGTCTTCAGGCCGTTCACCGCCTCTTCGATGACGACGCGGCGGCGCACCAGATCACCGGAGGCCCGCTCGGCCTGGGCCAGTGCTTCGCGTGATTCCGCAAGACGACGGACGGAGAGCCGCTGCATGTCGCGGGCCTCGGCAAGCCGCGTCTCTTCCATACGGATCGCATCGAGCGCTTCGGCCTGCCGCTCCCCGGCATCGTTCAGCGCATATTGCGCCTCCTCGACCTCGGCCTCGATCTCGGCAAGCCGGTTCTTCTGGGCCAGCCGGAGTGCCGCCGCGCTCGGCGCTTCGGAACCGGCGACATGGCCATCCCAGCGGTAGACGGCGCCTTCCCTGGTAACGAGGCGCTGGCCGGGCAGCAGCTTCGGCATCAGACCGAGCGCGGTCGCTCCATCGACGATACCGATCTGGCGGAGCCGCCGGGTCAGTGCCGGCGGGGCCTTTACATGGTCGATGAGCGCGACAACACCCGCCGGCAGCGGCGGATCGCCGGCTCCGTCGCCGTTCGCCATCCAATGGGCGGGCGCCGACGCATCGAGCGCGCTGTCGAGATCATCGCCAAGAGCAGCACCCAGCGCCGTCTCATAGCCGCGCGCGACGGTCAGTTCCTCGGCCACCGGCGAGAAATCGCCGGAGACGGCGGAGGCCAGCATACGGGAAATGGTGCGCGCTTCGGTTTCCAGCGCATTCAGCTTCGAGCGGGCGGCTTCGAGCGGCGCGCGCATGAGGCTTTCGGCCCGGCGCGCTTCGGTGAGCGCGCCTTCGATATCGGCGGTTGCGGCCTCGCTATCAGCGAGCGCCTGCTCGGCGGCATCGACCATCTCGCGCTTTTCGTCCGGATCGGGAAGTGCCGTTATGCGCGCTGAAATCTGCGTCAGCTCGCCACTCGCCTCCTCGACCTGACGCTCCAGCCGCTGGCGGCGATCGGCGAGGTCGCGGATCAGGCGTTCCAGCTGGTTGCGGCCGGCGGCGGCCTCGGCACGTTCGGCGGTCAGTGCTGCAAAGCGTTTCTCGCTATCGGCAAGGGTTGCTGCGGCTGCCTCGAAGGCGACGCGCGCCTCTTCCCCATAGCGGCCGGAATCGGCGAGGATATCCTCGAGTTCCGCCTCTTCCGACGCCAAACGCTCCAGAACCTCGGCATTGTCTGCGACGAGGCGTTCCTCACGGCGGATGTCCTCGCCCAGTTGAGCGAGACGGCGAGTGAGCTCGTCGCGGCGGCGCAGCAGCCGGCCAGCTTCCTCGTCGAGCTGGGTGCGGGCGATCTGCAGGCGCTGCAAGGCGGCCGCGGCGCGCGCCTCCTCCTCGCGCAACTCTGGCATTTTCAGGCTTGCGATGCCTTGCGCCTTGGCAGCCTCCATCTGTGCCTGCGCCTTCTCGGCCACGATCGAGGTCGCCTGATTGAGCGCGCTTTCGGCTTCGCCTTCGGCCTCCTTGGCCTGCACCCAGCGAATATGCAGAAGCATCGCCTCATGCGCCCGGATGTCGGCCGACAGCATCTTGAAGCGGTTGGCCTGGCGGGCCTGGCGCTTCAGACTCTCGATCTGCGTCTCGAGTTGGGCGGTGATGTCTTCCAGGCGTTCGAGATTGGTCTCGGCGGCGCGCAGCCTGAGTTCCGCCTCGTGGCGGCGGGAATGAAGGCCCGAAATGCCGGCCGCCTCTTCGAGCAGCTGGCGGCGCGCCTGGGGCTTCGCCTGAATGAGTTCGCCGATGCGGCCCTGTCCGACCATCGAGGGCGAGCGGGCGCCGGTCGAGGCATCGGCAAAGAGAAGTTGTACGTCCTTGGCGCGCGCTTCCTTGCCGTTGATCCGGTAGATCGACCCCTGCTCGCGCTCGATCCGGCGGGTCACCTGGATCTCATCGCTGTCGTTGAAGGCGGCGGGTGCCGTGCGGTCGGAATTGTCGAGATAGAGGCCGACTTCGGCGGTGTTTCGCGCCGGCCGGTTGCCCGAGCCGGAAAAGATCACATCGTCCATGCCGGACGCGCGCATGTTCTTGTAGGAATTCTCGCCCATCACCCAGCGGAGCGCTTCGACGAGGTTGGACTTGCCGCAACCATTGGGGCCGACCACGCCGGTCAGGCCCCGTTCGATGATGAATTCGGTCGGCTCGACGAAGGATTTGAAGCCCAGCAGACGAAGCTTGTTGAACTTCATGGGCTCACCCTGCCCTTAGGAGGGAAGCAGCAAGAAGCAGACGCACGGAACCGTCCGCCGCCTGCCCGGATTGCGTGGCGCGGGTCAGAGGAAGCTGTCGATGAGCGCCGACATGGTATCAACCGACATGTCTCCAGAGTAGCTTTTCCCGTTGACCAGGAAGGTCGGCGTCGACTGGATGCCGAAATCCTTCGCCGCGCGGTCTCTCACAGCTGTCACATCAGCGGCAAGTTTCGCGTTCGTCAAGCAGGCTTCGAAGCTCTCCTGTGTAAAACCGGCCAGTTTCGATATCTGGAGCATCGCGCCGCGCACATCGCCGTCGCTAGGAGCCGCCCAGGCCCGCTGCTGCTTCAGGAATGTGTCCACGAAGGGGAAGTAGCGATCCTGCGGCGCGCAGCGCGCCAGCATGAAGGCGGCCGTCGCCGCCGGGTCGAAGGGAAACTCCCGCAGGACGAAATAAGCCTTCCCGGTATCAATGTATTTTTTCTTGATCGCATCGAAGGTGTTGACGTGGAAATTGGCGCAATGCGGGCAGGTCATCGACATGTACTCGACGATCTTCACAGGCGCGTTCGGATCGCCGAGCGCCATCTCCGGCAGTGTGCCCGCCTTCATGACTTCCGCCATATCGACATCGCGGTCGGATTTCGGCATTTCGACCTTGGCGGGGGTCGTCGCAGTCGTTGCCGGCTCGGCGGGCTTGACGTCGGCGGTCTTCGGCGCCTCGCCTTCGGTCGCGGCCTTGTTTTCAGAACTGTCCGAGCAGGAAGCAAGGACCACACCGAGCGTGGCCACGGCAATTCCGCCGAGCAAGCGGCGCTTGGTGAGGTTCAGTTCGGATATCTGCATCGGAGCACCTGTATTGGCTGTTTTGACTTCGGCACAATCGTTATATTGCCGTTGCCCGGCAAACAAGGCGTGCAACCTGCTGTTTCATCAAAGAAGTGTGACCGTGAGGAGCCAAGCAGATTAATTTTTCGCAATGTTTCAGGCCCCGGAGCCGATCATTTGCGCCGCTGCGGCGAGAAAACCCCTGTGCCGAGCCGTTCGATCGCCAGCCTGAGCTTTTCGTCGGTAATGCCTTCCATCATCTCGGCCAATTTCCTGGCGCGCTCGCCCTCCAGCTTGCGCGGCTTCGTGGATCGCGCCTGCGCCTGCGACACCGGCTTCTGGACGATGCGGATCTGGCCGATGGCAGGGTAGCCGAAAAAGCCGTTGATGCGCGAGATCAGTTCGCCCTGGGCATGGCTCAGGAAAAGGGCGCGCGCACCCTCGCAGGCAATGGTCAATACACCTGGGCGATGCCCGCCCTCGTCGGCATGGTCGCCGCGGCGCGGCCAGGCGATCTTTTCTGGCCGGGTGCAGTCGGCGAAGTTGTCGCCGGCGATCTCGTCCCAGGAGCCCAGCAGCGCCGTGGTGATGCCGGCGCGGCGCGCCAGGACGGGGTCGATGATCCCGTTCGCCACCTCGGAAATCTGAATGACACCTTTTCTCGGAGATTTCATGAAGTCGCAGCGATCCTTCGATAGGGCTTGAACGAATGGAATGATTTGTCCAGATATAGGCCACTTACCCCGACAGCGGCAAATGATGACCTCGGACAATCCCAGAAATCGACAGGCCGAGGCGCTTCTCGCCTGGTACGACCGGCATCACCGCGATCTGCCGTGGCGCATATCGCCGCCTATGGCCAAGCGTGGCGTCCGGCCCGATCCCTATCATATCTGGCTTTCGGAGGTCATGCTGCAACAGACCACTGTGCAGGCGGTGAAGGCCTATTTCGCGAAATTCGTCAGCCGTTGGCCGACGGTCGGTGACCTGGCGGCCGCGCCCGTCGAGGATGTGATGGCCGCCTGGGCGGGGCTCGGCTATTACGCCCGGGCGCGGAACCTGAAGAAATGCGCCGAGGCTGTCGCTTCGCAACATGGGGGACGTTTTCCCGACACCGAAGAAGGCTTGAAGGGCCTGCCCGGCATCGGCGACTATACATCGGCGGCGATCGCGGCGATTGCCTTCAATCGGCCGGCGGCGGTGATGGACGGCAATGTCGAGCGGGTGATCTCGCGGTTTTTTGCAGTCGACGCCCCATTGCCCGGTTCGAAACCGCTGATGAAGGCCCGCGTTGCGGATCTCACACCGCAGGACCGGCCGGGCGATTTCGCGCAGGCGATGATGGATCTGGGCGCGACGATCTGCACACCGAAGCGGCCGGCCTGCGCGCTCTGTCCCCTCCGGGGCGAATGCCGAGCGCTCGATGGCGACGATCCCGAACGTTTTCCAGTCAAGGCGGCCAGGAAGGAAAAGCCGGTAAGGGTCGGTGCCGTCTTCGTGGCGCTCAGCGATGATGGGCGCATCCTGCTTCGGCGGCGGCCGGAGCGCGGCCTTCTCGGCGGCATGACCGAGGTGCCGACGACGGGCTGGACTGCACGGACCGATGGCGCGACAGGGACTGCAGACGGTCCCTTTCCGGCTGAATGGCGGGCTTGCGGCACCGTCACCCACGTCTTCACCCATTTCGAGCTGAGGCTTTCCGTCTATCGCGCCGAGACGGAAGGCGGCGACCGGATGGACGTTCACGGATGGTGGGAGCCGATCACAAATCTTGACGTCCAAGCCTTGCCAACCGTGATGAAAAAAGCAATCTCCCAGGCTATTCCAGAGGCCTTCAAGACCAGCAGAGGATGACACATGGCCGAACCTATCCACCACATCGTTTTCGATATCGGCAAGGTGCTCGTTCACTACGATCCCGACCTGCCCTTTTCCCGCATCATTCCCGACGCCGAGGAGCGTCGCTGGTTTTTTGATAACGTCTGCACCCATGACTGGAACGTGGAGCAGGACCGTGGCCGCACATGGCAGGATGCGGAAAAGGAACTGATCGCGCGCTTTCCCGATCGCGAAGCGCAGATCCGCGCTTTCCGGGAAAACTGGCATGAGATGGTGCCCTACGCCTATGACGACAGCGTCGACATACTGCAGGACCTGATCGCAGCGGGACGGGACGTCACCATGCTCACCAATTTCGCCGCCGACACCTTTCGCGAGGCGCAGGCGATGTATCCGTTCCTGACGTCGAGCCGCGGGGTCACCGTTTCCGGCGAGGTGGGCCTGATCAAGCCGGACGTGGCGATCTACGAGACGCATGCGCAAAACCATGGCCTCGATCCGGCACGAACGCTGTTCATCGACGATTCGCTGGCAAACGTTGAAGGCGCCAAGGCAGCAGGATGGCAGGCGGTGCAATTCACCGGCGCGGACAAGCTGCGGGAAGACCTAGCTGCCCGGGGCGTGAGGGTTTAGAATTGCGAACGCGGGCCTCTCTCGCTGCCAGGAGGGCCACTCTATTGCCGGACGCAACGACCTGCGAGGTGGCGGCGTCCGGCTGCTCCAGCAGGTTTCAAACCACCGCTGTCATCATCGATCCGTGCCTCACCGTCTCCGACAACATGATCATGGGGCGGTTCATGATCGACCGTGTAGATGACAAAGCGCATTCCACATTCGCACAGCAACGCAATCATAGAATAACCCGAGATGTAAGGTTTTTCAGGAGCACTGGCTTCGGTTTGACAATGTCGGCAAGTCTGTCAGTTTATCATCGACATATTCAAATGATCCGGCAAGATCGAAAGACAGAGGAAGAGCATGACCGACACCGACGACATCCGCATCTTTCTCGACGGCCATATCGACGTGCCGCCGGAGCGGCTGGATTCGGTGCGGGCCGCCCTGCCCGAGCATATCCGGCTGACGCTTGCGGAACCCGGTTGCCTGTCGTTCCAGGTGACGGAAAGCGACAGCGTTGCCGGGCGCTTGGTGGCGTCGGAAGTGTTCGTGGACCAGGCCGCCTTCGACGCCCATCAGCAACGCACCAAGGCGTCCGCGTGGTTCGGGATCACCGCTGGCATCCAGCGGGATTATGCGATCCGGGTGGGTGCGGAGATGCGCTAATGGCAGATCGCATCGAACTTTTCCTCGAGCCGGCGCGTGAATAGCACCGTGTCGAAAAGCGGCGCGATGTCGCGCGCATCTGAGAGATGCTGGCGCAGGCGGGACTGGCGGGCCCCGTCCTGCGCCAGTTCGACCGCCAGGCGGACGAATGCTTGCAAATCCTCGGCGACCAGTTCCGGCATGCCGATCGCCGAGAGAAGGCTCTCGCTGACCCGGCTTGCGAAACTCGTGCCCTTGAACGTTACCACCGGGACGCCGCACCAGAGCGCATCCGAGGTGGTGGTATGGCCGTTATATGGCGCGGTATCGAGCGCGATATCGGCTTCGGCGAGACGCTTGAGATGTTCGTTCATCGGCAGTCTGGCTGCGAAGACGATGCGCGCGGGATCGACGCCCGCCTTTTCCGCCGCCCTTTTCAGATTGACCTTGACCGCCGGGGCCAGGTCCATCAGCCACAGAACAGAGCCTTCGACCTGGCGCAACACGTCCATCCAGGCAGCGAAGACCGCCCCCCTTATCTTCTGCGCCTGATTGAAGGAGCAGAAGACGATCCCGTCTTCCGGCAGGCCATGTTGCCCGCGCGCGCCTGTCCGGGTCACGGGTTCGCGGAGGCGGTCGTTGCTTTGGTAGCTGCCTTCGAGGCGCAGGAGTTTTTCCTGATAGAAGGGAATGCTGCGGTCGGGCGTGACGATATGATCGGTGATGGCGTAGTCCATGCCGACACCGGCGACCGAGCCCGGGAAGCCGAGATAGGTCACCTGTCTTGGCGCGGGGCGGCGGCAGAATATGCCGAGGCGGTTGCCCTGGGTGAAACCCTTCAAATCGACCAGAATATCAAGCTCGAGCGAGCGGATGAGGTCGGCCGCCTTGTCGTCATCCAGATCGAGGATGTCGAGATAATAGTCGACGGCATCGAGGAACCGGTCGCGCATCGAACCTTCGCGAAGGTGCTCGGGCGTGTGGCAGATGCCGAAGATTTCGAAGCGCTCGCGATCATGGGCCTCCAGCACACCGGCAAAGAGCGCCATCGTGGCATGGTCGCAGAAATCGGCGGAGACATAGCCGACGCGAATACGGCTTTCCTCATAGCGCGGAGCGGCCCATTTGTCGGCCACCGGCGGGAAGATCGCCTCGGCGGTACGCCTGGCGCAGCGCGCGTGATAGAGCTCGTCGCCGGACCAGACCAGCGCACGGAATGCATTCTCGCGGATATCGACAGTATCGCCGTCCCGTTCATAGCCCGCAAGCAGCTCGCCCTGGAGGCGGTCGGCAAGATCGAAGTCGCAGAGATTGCCGGCGCACCAGAAAAGCTCGCTCAGCGCCAGACGCTCATCGGGCTTTTCCTGATAGGCCTTCAGGAGTGCGGGAAAGGCTTCCTCATAGAGCCCGAGCCCGGAAAGCACGATACCGGCATTGAGGTGATTGCCGAAATCGCATTCCGCGCGCAGAAGCGCCTCGGCATAGGGACGCGCCTCATGATAGCGCCCGGCCTCGCGATAGAGGCTGCAAATGGAATGATTGACATCGCGGTCGTCGGGAAAATAGCGCGCCAGCATCAGGAGCGCCGACAGTGCGGACTCTCTGTCGTTGACCGCGAGATAGTGGGTCGCGGCGCGGAAGGCAACCTCGCGCTTGAGGTTCGGCGTCAGGTCGATGGCCCCGGCATAAAAGGTTGCCGCCATCGCCCGGTCGCCCAGACGCTCGCAAATGGTCGCAGCCAGGATGAACGCCTGCGGATCGCGGCGCTCCGTTTCCATCAACTTGTAGAGCGTCGCCAGAGCTTGCTTCAGCTCGCCGCGATTGAACTCCTGCTTGGCCTGTTCCAGCAATGCCATCACTTGCAGATTGTCTCCCGATTACCGAGAGACTTATGAACGGTGACTTGTCCGAAGCTGGCTTCCCGGACGTGCGGTCGTGATAATCGTCCGCAAAAGGATGACGCCCGGAATCTTTCGACTCCGGGCGTCAGACTTCTCCCGCCGGGACTGAAGGTACTATGACCGGAAGGAGGATTTCTGGACTGACAAAGCTGGCGGACCGTTAATCCAGCCTTGCCAGTCCACTGCGGACAACTGTCCGCAATTCATCGATGGGCCGCAGGGTCTGCCCATCGTCGATATGCCAGAAGGTCCATCCGTTGCAGGCATCGAGGCCCTGGACCTTGGCGCCGAGGCGGTGGATGGAACCGGCGTCTCCGCCGGATGAAAGCGTGCCGTCGGCGCGCACGATCGCCGAGTGGCGGCGTCTCGCACAGGTCAGCACCTGGCCGGGCTTGATCATGCCGCTTTCGACCAGCGAGTTGAAGGCGACGCGCGGCTCGGCCTTTTTCCCGGTCATCACCGTCAACTCGGCCTTGCCGAGGGGCTCGACCGCGGCAATGCGAGCGGAAGCCGCATCGATATAGTCCTGCTCGCGCTCGATGCCGACGAAATGGCGGCCGAGGCGCTTTGCGACGGCTCCAGTCGTACCGGAGCCGAAGAAGGGATCGAGCACGATATCGCCCGGCTTGGTCGAGGCCATGATGACGCGGGCAAGCAGCGCTTCCGGCTTCTGGGTCGGATGAACCTTCTTGCCGTCCTCGCCCTTCAGCCGCTCGCCACCACCGCATATCGGGAAGAGCCAGTCCGAGCGCATCTGCACATCGTCGTTCGAGGCCTTGAGCGCATCGTAGTTGAAGGTGTAGCCCTTGGCCTTCGCATCGGGCGAAGCCCAGATCATGGTTTCATGGGCGTTCTGGAATCGGCGGCCCTTGAAGTTCGGCATCGGGTTGGTCTTGCGCCAGACAATGTCGTTCAGGATCCAGAAATTCAGGTCCTGAAGCGTGGCGCCGACGCGGAAGATATTGTGGTAGGAGCCGATCACCCAGATGGTGCCGGTGGGTTTAAGCACGCGGCGGCAGGCAAGCAGCCAGGCGCGGGTAAAGGCATCGTAGACCTCGAAGGAGGCGAACTGATCCCACTCGTCATCGACAGCGTCGACCAGCGACTGGTCGGGGCGATGCAGACTGCCGCCAAGCTGGAGGTTATACGGGGGATCGGCGAAGATCGCGTCGACGGATTTGTCGGGCAGGGCCTCGAGAGCCGCGACGCAGTCGCCCTTGATGATCGTATCGACCCAGGAGAACGGGTCACTGGAACGGCGGAGATCGGCGAGCGGGAATACGGAAGCCATAGGTTACTCACTCTTACGCTGACGCAGCACGGGAACACGATGCTTATGGTTACCGAACTTGGTTACCAAAGACTGAAGTCCTCGGGCACAATCTAAAAATTTCTCTTGTAATAGTCTTCATCGATTCGATTTTCTGACCCTGACAAGGCTTGCCGCCCGGCGGAACGCATGCCAGATTTCCCGCGCCAAAAAAGGGGGAGACCACCGACATGCGCTTTCTGAAGCCATTCTGCCTCGCGTTCGCCTTCATGGCGGCCACAAGCGCGCAGGCCGCCGACCAGACCATCATCGTTCTTGATGCTTCCGGCTCCATGTGGGGCCAGATCGAAGGCACGGCAAAAATGGACATTGCTCGGGAGACGCTCGACACGGTGCTGTCAAGCGTGCCAGCGGAAAACGCACTCGGCCTTATGGTCTACGGGCATCGTGAGAAGGGTTCATGCACCGACATCGAACTCGCCGTGCCGCCTGCCCCCGGCACAGCCGAGGCGATCTCAAAATTCGTGAAGAGCATCAATCCGAAGGGCAAGACGCCGCTTTCGGAATCCGTGAAGCAAGCGGCGGAAGCGCTCAAGTACACCGAAGAAAAGGCGACCGTCATCCTGGTGACGGACGGGCTCGAAACCTGCGAGGCCGACCCTTGTGCACTCGGCAGCGAGCTTGAAAGCGTCGGCGTCGACTTCACCGCCCATGTCGTCGGTTTCGGACTGACGGACGAGGAAGGCAAGCAGGTCGCATGTCTGGCGGAAAACACTGGCGGCAAATATCTCCAGGCCAATGACGCGGCGGAACTCTCCGAGGCGCTGACCGAGACGGTGGTCGCAGAGGCCGAACCTGCACCCGAGCCTGAACCGGCAAAGCCCGACTTCAACGTCTCGACGGATGCGAAACTCTTCGCCGACGGCCCCTCGCTTGGCGACAATGAACGGGTGCGATGGGATTTCTATCCGCCGGATGCCAACGGCGCGCCCTCTGAGGACGGTGTCGAGGGCGGCTATGGCGCGGCGTCGAACTTCAACCTGCCGCCAGGCAAATATGTCGGGGTCGCCAGACTTGGTGCCTTATCGGTGACAGTGCCGTTCGAGGTCGCCGGGAACGACGTCGCGAGGCCGGTCGCCGATTTCAACGCCGGACTGCTGACGGTGATACCGAAACGCACCCCCGATGGCGAACCCGACGACAATGTGCACGTCGACCTCGAATTCGCCGGCAATGCCGATGGTGGATACGGGCTGACCAAGACGTATGTGACGGCTGGCGAGGTGAAGCTCACGGGCAGGATCGGTCCATCGACCGTGGAGCAAACGATCACCATCGCAGCGGGCGAGGAGAAGACGCACGAGATCGTCATCGGTGGCGGGATCGTCGTTACCAAAGCGATCTATGCGGAGGGAGGTCCTGCGGTCGAGGACGGAGACATCCGCTTCGACGTGATTGGCGCCAAACCCAAGATCGACGGCAGCCGCGACGATATCAACGGCGGCTACGGTGTCGATGACAAGCTGGAAGTACCGACAGGCGATCTCATCCTGCGGGCCCAACTGGGCTCGGCGAGCGGCGAGACGCCTTTCTCCATGAAGGCCGGCGAAAGCATCGAGGTGTCGGTGAACATCAATGCCGGCGTGCTGGCCATCGCCGCACCCGGAGCCTACCGCATCGACATAATCGGGGCGAAGAAAGACATCCAGGGTAACCAGAAAGAGATTTCAGGTAACTATGGCGAGGAATATCAGGACACCGTGCCACCGGGCGACTACATCGTCAGGGTCAGTTACGAAGACGACAAGGCGCCACAGGAGAAGCCGGCAACGGTCGTGGCCGGGGAACGGACCGAGGTCACGGTGGATTGAGGCGCCCGCCGGACATAGATCGGCCTAACCGTGGACTGCCCGGCTGTCGTCCGGAGCCTCGTCCCTTTCCTTCATGCCGTAGTCGCGCAGAACATGAGCAACCCGAAGGCGGTAATCGGCAAAGACCCCGCCCCTTCCGGCCCGTTGTGCCGCGCGATGCTCCTCCGTCTCGCGCCAGCGGCGCACCGCCTCCTCGTCACGCCAGAAGGACAGGGATAGAAGCTTGCCACGTATGGTCAGGCTCTCGAAGCGCTCGACGGAAATGAAGCCGTCGATCTTCTCCAGCTTGCAGAGCAAGTCTCCAGCCAGATCGAGATAGCGATGCCGCTCTCCGAGATAGGGCGTGACCTCGAAAATCACCGCGATCATGGTTGCGCCTCGAGCGCGGGGATTCCGGATACGCATTTGAGGAAGAGCCGGTCCTCCTTGAGAATGAAACGTTCGTTGCGGGCAAATTCGTAATTGGCCTTGCCGAGCGGGTCTGCGGCGAGCCGGGCGCGATAGGCCTCGTAGGCCGCAAGATCCTTGACGTGATAGATGCCATAGGCGGTGGTCGCGGAGCCTTCATGCGGGGCGAAATAGCCGACCAGATCGGCGCCGCAGCGCGGGATTGCCTCGCCCCAGTTGCGGGCGTAGGCCGCAAAGGCGTCCTTGGCGAAGGGATCGATTTCGTAGCGGATGACGCAGGTGATCATGGGCTTTCCTCTCATGCTGTAATCATGTCGATGTCCCTTCCTTGCATATTGCCCGACGGCAATGCTTCGATTACGATCGAAGCATGAGTGAAGGACCCGATATTGCCCGCCTCGCCGCCCTGATCGGCGATCCCGCCCGCGCCAACATGCTGCTGGCGCTGATGGACGGGCGTGCGCTCACCGCCACCGAACTTGCAGGCGCGGCGGGGATCGGCCTGCCCACGGCCAGCTCGCACCTCGCCAAGCTCGAGGACGGCGGGCTTCTCGCCCAGCGCAAGCAGGGGCGTCACCGCTATTTCACGCTGGCCGATCCGTCGGTCGGCCGCATGATCGAAAGCCTGATGGGCTTTGCCGCAAGCCGCGGCCATGTGCGCCACAAGGCAGGGCCCAAGGAGCCGGCGCTGCGCAAGGCGCGGATCTGCTACGACCATCTGGCCGGCGACTATGGTGTCAGGATGCTCGACAGCCTGCGCGCCAGGGGCGCCGTCATCGGCGAGGAGGAACATCCTCAGCTGACGCCCGCCGGCGAAGCGCTGGTGTGCGATCACGGCATCGACCTTGCCGAACTGAAGGCGCAGCGCCGCCCGCTCTGCCGCGCCTGCCTCGACTGGAGCGAGCGACGGATCCATCTTTCCGGCTCGCTCGGCAAGGCCCTGCTCAACCATTTCCTCGACCACGGCTATGCGCGGCGCACGCCCGGCAGCCGGGCGATTGTCTTTTCGCCCGAAGGCGAGCGGCGCTTCGCGGCGATGTTTCCTGCCGCCTCGTAGCGGGCAAAGCCGCAAGCGCAGTTCCACACCCCAAACCGGCAATTTCACGCGTCCTCTTGCAAAGATACCGTCCAGACGGTATCTTTCACTCCAGTCACGCGTTTCCGAGAGTAAGCTCATGAATCCCGTTGTCCTCGCCTATGGCTCGCTTGCCGGCGCCATCGTCTGCGAAGTTGCCGGCACCGCCCTCCTGCAGCATTCGGCCCAGTTCACGAAGGCCGGACCGACCGCCGCCATGGTCGGGCTCTACATCGTCTCGTTCTATCTGTTATCCCAGGCCCTCAAGGGCGTGCCGCTCGGTGTGGCCTATGCCATGTGGGGCGGGCTCGGCATCATCCTCACCGCCATCATAAGCGTCACGGTGTTCAAGCAGACGCTCGATCTCGCCGCGCTGATCGGCATCGGCATGATCGTCGCAGGCGTCATCGTCATGAACACCTTTTCCAGTTCGGTCTCGCACGGATGACGGCGAACGCCTATACCCGAAAGAAACAACCCGAACTTGTCCGGCGCGCCCTTCTCGACTGCGCCGCAAGGCTGGCCGTCGAGCACGGCCCGACCGCCGTCACCATCCAGGCAGTCGCGGAAGCCGCCGGCGTTACCAAGGGCGGGCTGCTGCATCATTTCGCCAGCAAGCAGATTCTGATCGAGGCTGTCTTCGCCGACCTGCTCGCCCAATTGGGCCGGGAGATCGACCGATACATGGCCGAGGACGCCGTGGCCTACGGCCGTTTCACCCGCGCCTATGTGCGCGCCGCCTTCGCCGACCACGAGCTTGGGACGCGCAGTCCATGGGCGGCGCTCTCCGTCTCCCTCGTCGCCGAACCGGCTCTCAGGCAACTCTGGTCCGACTGGCTCGAAGCCCGGGTTGGGGAACACCATGCTACCGACGACACGCCGATGCTTGAAATCGTCCGGCTTGCTGCCGATGGCGTGTGGCTCGCCGATCTCTTGCAGCAGGATTGCGGCCCAACGCGCGACCGCACCGCCCTTGAACCACACTTGCTGGCCCTTGCCTCCGCCGCGCCGGTCCCCGCCGTGTAACGTTGAATTGCGGATTGTTCTCTTTCGGCTCTTCGTGTAGGCAGGCCCTTCCCCAAGACGACTAGACGGATTTGCCACACATGAGCGGTTTCGAGCTTACCATTTTCGATTGCGACGGCGTGCTCGTCGATTCCGAAATTATCGCGGCGAAGGTGGAATCCAAGCTTCTCAACGAGGCAGGCTATCCGATCTCGGTCGAGGAAATGGGCGAGCGTTTCGCCGGGATGACCTGGAAAAACATCCTGCTGACGGTCGAGAAGGAAATCGACATTCCCCTGTCCGCCAGTCTCCTAGACAAGTCGGAAGCCTTGGTCGACGCCCGCCTGGCTCGCGACCTCAAGATCATCGAGGGCGTGTCCTTCGCGCTCGCCCGAATCAACGGTCCGCGCTGCATCTGCTCGAACTCCTCGGCCGAGCGGCTGGAAATGATGCTGACCAAGGTCGGTATCCGCGACTATTTCGGGCCACATGTCTATTCGGCCAAGGCGCTCGGCCCCGACCGGGTGAAGCCGAAGCCGGATATCTTCCTTCACGCCGCAGCGCAATTCGGCGTCGATCCGGACAAGGTGATTGTGATCGAGGATTCGGTTCACGGCGTGCATGCGGCGCGCGCCGCCGGCATGCGGGTTATCGGCTTTACCGGCGCCTCGCACACCTATCCCTCCCATGCCGACCGCCTGACGGATGCCGGAGCCGAGACCGTGATCGCGCGCATGACGGACCTGCCCGCCGTCATCGCGGCGATGGAAAACTGGGCCGGCGTACTTTGACTCAGGTCTAGATCTTGAGGTGCAGCGCGGAGGGGCGGATCTCAAACCGCGCCGCGATCCGTCCGGGCGCCTCGCCATCGGCATCGATGAGCGCGCTGCCCTCGCCCACCGGCAGAACCTCGACAGTGCGCGCTTGATGGAAGCTGACCAGCGGATCGCTGACATGACCGGCGGAATAGATCTTCCGCAGAAGACCTAGAACCCCGAGTGTCGGCGCGCCACCCAAGACGGCGACATCGAAGAGACCGTCGGCAAGATCGGCCGAGGGCGCAACATGCATGCCGCCCCCGAACCAGCCGCCATTGGCGACGGCGATCACGGTGACAGGACCGGAAAAGACCTCCTCGCCATCGATGATCAGACGCACGGACGGCGGCCGGTACCGGAGGATCTCGCGTACGGAATGGATCAGGAAACGCAAAGGCCCCGGCAGGACGCCGCCGCGCCGCGCGCGGTTCACCGACCGGACGATGTTTCCCGATACCCCGAGGCTGGCGATATTGGCGAAATGACGCTCGACGATGTCGCCATTGTCCGCCTCGCATCTCAGCCATCCGGAATCGATCTGCCGCACGGGTGCCGAGGCAATCGTGCGGACGAGTTCGCGAGGATCTTCCGGCAGGTTGAAATTGCGGGCGAAATCGCAGCCCGTTCCGCTCGGAATGAAGGAAAAAGAAGTCTGTGGCCGGCGCGAGGAGAGAATTCCGTCGACGACATCTCCGATGGTGCCGTCACCCCCGACCGCAATGATCAGGTCGAAGCCTCGATCGCAGAGCCCAGAGGCGATGCGCGCGGTCTGCCCGGCGATGGTTTCATGCTCTTCGATGGCCCCGAAACAGTTCTCGAGTTCGGCCCTTGCACGAAGCCACGATTTTCGCGCCGAGCGCCCACCCGAGACGGGGTTCCTGATGATCCCGACCTTCACACCCCATGCCCCATTGTCCGAAATGACCGCCCCGCCCCCCAAGGCAAGCAACCGGATCACAGCTGCCGGCACTGGGGCCGGCGGCCGAAGTCTAACACCTATTTCGTCTTGTAGGGTCCCTCGTCAAATCCGACCTGGACTTTCGCAAGGCCGCTGACGTCACCCGGAACAGTCACTTCCTTGGTGAAGATGAATTGCGACGCCTGGTTGACGTCGGCAAGCGTGGACTGGAACTGGGTGAGTTCCGAATAGACGACCTTGTCGCCATCTGTCACAGCCACCCTGATCGGCATGGTCAGCGTCCCGGCCTTGCCTTCAGGCCCCGCGACGAGACGGCCCTGGATCATGACTGTGATCGTAAGGCTCGTATCCGTCCGGGTACATGAGCGGGTCGTATCGGCGAGCGACGCCTGATAGATGACCTTCGCCGGATCGTCCTTGGCGCCCTTGGCATAGGTGCGGAAATAGGCGGTGCCGTCCCGCAGCGCGATCATCGGACATGTGCCCTGAACCACCGCAGCGGGGGCTGCCTCAGGCTTGTTCGCCGCGGAACCGAGAGCCCCACCCGGATTTCCGGCGTTGCAGCCCGCCAGAGCAATCAACAAGGATGCGGCCACTATCCCGCGCGACACGTTTACAAACACGATACTGCACCTTCCTCATTTCAGGCTGTCACGAGCCGAAAACCATTCCAATTGAGGCCTTTCCACGACCCTTGCCGATGGTCTATATCAGCGGCGCAGCGAAAAATCGATTGGGTAGCCGGCGTTTTGGTTCAATTTTCAGATTTGCGGACAACCTCGTGAACGCGCGCCTCTATTCTTGACAGCAAGGATGACCATCGTGGACTACATCTCTACCCGGGGCGAGGCCCCGAGCCTCGGCTTCTGCGACGCCCTTCTGGCGGGCCTTGCCCGCGACGGCGGTCTCTACGTTCCACGCAAGTGGCCGCACATGAAGAAGAAAGAGATCCGGGCGCTCCGTGGAAAATCCTATCAGGACGTCGCCTTCGCGGTTCTCTATCCCTTCACCGGGGGCGAAATCGAGGAAGAGACCTTCCGGGCGATGATCGACGAAGCCTATGCGACCTTCCGCCATCCCGCCGTCGCGCCCCTTGTTCAGACCGGCCCCAACGCCTTCGTGCTGGAACTGTTCCACGGCACGACGCTCGCCTTCAAGGACGTCGCCATGCAGCTTCTGGCGCGGCTGATGGATCATGTTCTCACCGAGCGCGGCGAGCGGGCCACGATCGTCGGCGCGACGTCCGGAGATACTGGCGGAGCAGCAATCGATGCCTTCGCCGGCCGCGACCGCACGGATATCTTCATCCTGTTCCCGCATGAAAAGGTTTCGCCCGTCCAGCAGCGGCAGATGACGACCTCCAAGGCCGGGAACGTTCATGCCCTTGCCATCAAGGGCAATTTCGACGACTGCCAGAATCTGGTCAAGGCGATGTTCAACGACATCGTTTTCCGTGACCGCCTGCAAATTTCGGGCGTAAACTCGATCAACTGGGCGCGGATCATGGCGCAGGTGGTCTATTACTTCACCGCCGCGCTATCCCTCGGAAGCCCCGACCGCAAGGTTTCCTTCACCGTGCCCACTGGCAATTTCGGTGATATTTTCGCCGGCTATGTTGCCAAGAAGATGGGCTTGCCGATCGACCGGCTGGTCGTCGCCACCAATGAAAACGACATCCTGGCGCGCACGCTGAAGACCGGCCGCTACGAGATGCGCGGTGTCTCGGCCACCACCTCGCCCTCGATGGATATACAGATTTCCTCGAACTTCGAGCGGCTGCTTTTCGAAGCCTATGAACGCGACGATGCTGCGATCCGTTCGTCAATGGAAAGCCTCAGGCAGTCTGGTTCCTTCGAGATCCAGCCGCATGCCCTGAAGGCGATCCGCAAGGAGTTCCGTGCAGCAAAGGCAAGCGAGCGCCAGGTGGCGGCGACCATTCGCGATACACTGGCCGCGACCGGCTACCTACTCGATCCGCACACGGCGGTCGGCGTATTTGTCGCCAAGAAGTTTGAGAGAGCGAAGAGTCCCATGGTGACGCTCGCCACCGCCCATCCGGCGAAATTCCCCGCAGCGGTAAAATCCGCGAGCGGTATTGACCCGGCGCTTCCGACGTGGCTTGCTGATCTGATGGACCGGGAGGAACGTTTCGAAGTTCTCGATGCCGAGCTTAAAGCCGTCGAAACCTTTGTCGGCCAGCATGCGCGTGCGGAGAAAAAATGAAGCGTAGAGAGACGGATATGAATGTTGAGTGCACCCGGCTGCCCTCCGGGTTGACCGTCGTTACGGAACGAATGCCGCATCTCGAAAGCGTGGCGCTTGGCACCTGGATCAAGTCCGGGGCGCGAAATGAGACTGCATACGAACATGGCATCGCCCATCTTCTCGAGCATATGGCCTTCAAGGGCACCAGCCAGCGCAGCGCACGCCAGATCGCCGAGCAGATCGAGAATGTCGGTGGCGAGTTGAATGCCGCGACCTCGACCGAGACGACCTCCTATTATGCCCGCGTTCTCAAGGATCACGTTCCGCTCGCTGTCGATATCCTGTCCGACATTCTGACCGATTCCGTCTTCGACGAGGAAGAACTGAGCCGCGAGAAGCACGTCATCCTGCAGGAAATCGGCGCTGCCAACGACACGCCCGACGACGTGGTGTTCGACAGGTTTTCCGAACTGGCCTATCGCGATCAGACTCTGGGCCGCCCTATCCTCGGCACGCCCGAAACGGTGAAGGCCTTCACCAGCGACGAAATCCGCAGCTATCTCGCCCGCAACTACACGACCGACCGGATGTTCGTGGTGGCTGCCGGCGCGGTCGATCACGACGCGTTCGTGAAACAGGTGGAAGAGCGCTTCTCAACGCTGCGGACCAAGCCGGATGTGGCGCCCCTCATCGAACCGGCACGCTATACCGGCGGGGAAGCGCGCGAGACCCGCGACCTCATGGATGCGCAATTGCTCATCGGCTTCGAGGGACGCGCCTATCACGTGCGCGACTTCTACGCCTCGCAGATCCTTGCCAATATCCTCGGCGGCGGCATGTCCTCGCGCCTCTTCCAGGAGGTGCGTGAATTCCGTGGGCTCTGCTATTCGGTCTATGCCTTCCATTGGGGCTTTTCCGACACCGGCATTTTCGGCATCCACGCCGCGACCGGCGGCGAGAATCTGCCCGAACTGGTGCCGGTCATCATCGAAGAGTTGCGTAAGGCTTCGCAAACCATCGACCGACAGGAAATCGAGCGTTCGCGGGCGCAGATCCGAGCACAGCTGCTGATGGGCCAGGAAAGCCCGGCGGCGCGGGCCGGTCAGATCGCAAGGCAGATGATGCTCTACGGCCGCCCCATCTCCAATCAGGAGATGATGGAGCGGCTCGAAGGCATCACCGTGGAAAGACTGACTGATCTTGCCGGACGATTGTTCTTCGACACGATCCCGACGCTTTCGGCCATCGGCCCGCTCGAGCACCTGGCGCCCATGGACGAGATTTCCGGAGCGCTGTCGATGGGACCGGCGAAGGTGCGCAAGGCCGCAGGATAAGGCCGATTACAAAAGATCCGGCAGGAGGGGTTCTGCCGCAATTTGCCGGGGGGACTCGATGACACGGTCGGTTTTTCGGTTTCTGTCGCGGCAGCCGGAGAAGCCGGAACTGTCGAGCGCGATGCACTTGCTGCGGCTGCCGCGTTATTCCGATTTCGAGCAATGGCACAAGCTGCGCAGGGAAAGCCGCAGTTTTCTCGAGCCCTGGGAACCAGCTTGGCGACCCGACGAGCTGACCGAACGCGCCTACCGCGCCCGCGTCGTGCGAAACGAACAGGAATTTTTCGCGGGCCTTGCCGTTCCCTTTTTCATTTTTGCGGGGTCGGACGACACTCTGCTTGGCGGGCTGACGATCGGTCTTATCCGGCGCGGAGCGGCGCAGACCTGCATGATCGGCTACTGGATGGGCGAGAGATATGCAGGCAAAGGCCATATGTTTGCCGCACTTCAGCTGGCTATTCCCTACATCTTCAGGGTACTTGAGTTGCACCGGATCGAAGCAGCCTGTATTCCAGACAACGAGAAGAGCATTCGGCTGCTTGAGAAAGCCGGTTTTCAGCGGGAAGGTCTTTTGCGCGAGTATCTGAAAATCAACGGGCAGTGGCGCGACCATGTGCTCTTCTCCAGACTGGCCGACAGAGCCGGCGGGAACGGGAAAAAAGAGTCTTCATGACGCCGAACCGGAAAGAGTACCCGACGCCCGGCTGGCGGCTGACGGGCCTGATCGCTGCCGCGCTGTGTGCGCTGATCAGCCTTCTCGCATCGGCCGCCCTCGCCGCCGAGCCGGTCAAGATCTCCCGCGACGACACAGCTCTTGATCTCACCGCGACAACGGAAATCTATACCAACCAGGGAGAGGCCTTCCAGGTTTCGACCGCCGCCGGTGCCGACGGCATCCGCCGGCGCATCGAGGTAAGATCGAGTTCGGAGAACCATCAGGGCGACTGGGCGGTCTTTGCTCTCGCCAATGTGTCCGAAGAACAGCTCGAACGCGTGATCGTCGCGCCGCATTTCCGGCTCGCGAATTCGAAAATGTTCTGGCCCGATCTCGGTTCCCAACGCATCATCGCAATTACCCCGTCGGAGGGCTTTGCTCTCGACCGGCAGCCTAGCGAGGAGGCCGATGTCTTCCGCATCACCCTCAATCCGGGCGCCGTCATCACCTTCGTCGCCGAGCTTGCGACGCCGAACCTGCCGCAGATCTATCTCTGGGAGCCAAACGCCTACAAGGACACCGTCAACGCCTTCACGCTCTATCGCGGGATCGTGCTCGGCATCGCCGGTCTGCTCGCGGTGTTTCTCACTATCCTCTTCGTGGTCAAGGGCACGTCGATGCTGCCGGCCGCGGCGGCGCTGGCCTGGGCGGTGCTCGCCTATATCTGCGTCGATTTCGGCTTTCTCGAGAAACTGATCAGCATCACCGCCGGCGACCAGCGAATGTGGCGGGCGGGTGCGGAAGTGGCGCTCGCATCGAGCCTTGTCATCTTCCTCTTCACCTATCTCAACCTCAATCGCTGGCATGTGCATCTCGGCTATGCGACCTTTGCCTGGATTCTCTGCCTCGGCCTGCTTTTCGGGGTCGCCATCTACGATCCCTCGATCGCCTCGGGCATCGCCCGCCTCTCTTTCGCGCTGACCGCGACGGCCGGCATTGCCCTGATCGTCTATCTCGGCTTCAACCGCTACGACCGCGCCATTCTGCTCGTGCCGACCTGGGCGCTGCTCCTCGTCTGGCTCTTCGGCGGCTGGATGACGGTCACCGGGCAGCTCGACAACGACATCATCCAGCCGGCGCTCGGAGGCGGCCTGGTCCTGATCGTGCTCTTGATCGGCTTCACCGTCATGCAGCACGCCTTTGCCGGCGGCGCCTACCAGCAGGGCCTCTTTTCCGATCTCGAACGCCAGTCGCTGGCACTGACCGGCTCCGGCGACACGGTCTGGGACTGGGACGTGGCGCGCGACCGGGTCGTGACGAGCCCCGACATATCGCTGCGCCTCGGTCTTTCGCCCGGAACCATGCATGGCCCTGCGCGCAACTGGCTTCCGCGGCTGCATCCGGACGACCGCGACCGCTTCCGCGCCACGCTCGACGTGCTGCTGGAACACCGCAAGGGCCGCCTCAATCACGAATTCCGCATCCGTGCAGAGGATGGCCACTTTCACTGGCTTCAGATCCGTGCGCGGCCCGTGCTCGGCTCGAACGGTGAGGTCATCCGCTGCGTCGGAACCATTGTCGACGTGACCGAGCAGAAGAACTCGATCGACCGGCTGATGCAGGATGCGATGCACGACAACCTGACCGGCCTTCCGAACCGGGAGGTGTTTCTCGACCGCCTGCAATCGGTGCTGACGCTGACACCAGACGGCGACAATATCCGCCCGACCGTCATGGCGATCGATATCGACCGCTACAAGCTGGTGAACGACAGTCTCGGCATCGCCGCCGGCGACAACATCCTCATCGCGCTGACGCGGCGACTGCGCCGCCTGCTGAAACCCCAGGACACGCTGGCGCGGCTTGCCGGCGACCAGTTCGGCCTCATCCTGGTTTCCGAGCGTGACCCGGCAAAGGTCGCCGATTTCGCGGATGCGGTCAGCAAGGCGATCATGGTGCCGATCAATTTCTCCAATCGCGAGATCATTCTGACGGCCTCTATCGGGCTCGTTTCGTGGGTCGACCAGCAGGAGAATGCAAGCGGCCTGCTCAGCGATGCCGAGCTTGCGATGTTCAGGGCGAAGCGAGCCGGAGGCAACCGCGTCGAGCCGTTCCGCCCCGCCTTCCGCACATCGGGAACGGATCGGCTCCAACTCGAAACCGATCTCCGGCGCGCCATCGAGCGCAAGGAACTGTCGGTCGTCTATCAGCCGATCGTGCGGCTGGAGGATGGCGAGATTGCCGGCTTCGAGGCGCTGATGCGTTGGGACCACCCGAAGAAGGGCAATATTCCGCCTTCGGATTTCATCCCGATTGCCGAAATGTCCGACCTCATAGAGCCGCTCGGCATGTTCGCGCTCGAGCGCGCGACCGCAGACCTCATGGACTGGGAAAAGCAGACGGGCGAGATCCCGGTCTTCGTCTCGGTCAATCTGTCGAGTGCGCAACTGCTCAGCAGCGAACTCTACAACGACGTCCGGGCGATGCTTGCCAAGACCCAATGCGAGCCGAACCGGATCAAGCTGGAACTCACCGAAACGGTGATGATGGAAAATCCGGAACAGGCGCGGCTCGTGCTCGGCAAGCTCAAGGATACCGGCATCAGCCTCGCGCTCGACGATTTCGGCACCGGCTATTCGTCACTCGCCTATCTGACGCGGTTCCCGTTCGATACCATCAAGCTCGACAAGGCACTTGTGTGCGACGAGAGCGAAAAGCGGGAAGTGATGCTGCGATCGGTCATTTCCATGGCCCGCGAACTCGGCATGAGCGTCGTGGCCGAGGGGATCGAAACGGAAGAAGATTCCGCCGAGCTTGCCAAGCTCGGCTGCCAGTACGGCCAGAGCTTCCTGTTCGGCCCGCCAATCGGCGCGGACTCCGTCCAGCGGATGCTCCGCGAGCGCTTTCCGCTGACGAAGAGGGCGTAAAAGGAGAACGGCGCGTCAGGCGTGCCCGGCATCGGTCGAGAGCATGGCTGCGTTCACGCCCATCAGCGCCAGCGCACGCTCGTACTTGCCCTCCAGGGCGCGGTCGAAAATGATGTCCTCGGTCGCCGGGCAGTTCAGCCAGCCATTGTTGGCGATCTCGAACTCAAGCTGCCCCGGTCCCCAACCTGCATAGCCGAGCAGCATGGTCGCGCGGCGGGGACCGCGTCCGTCGGAGATGGCGCGGATAATGTCGAGGGTTCCGGTCAGGGAAATATCGTCGCTGACGGGAATGCTGGAATCGCTCAGGTAGTCGTCGCTATGGAGCACGAAGCCGCGGCCGTTTTCGACCGGTCCGCCGGACTGGATAGGGAACTCGCGGGCATATTCCGGCAACATGATCGCATCCTTGCGATCGATCAGGTCGAGATGGAGAAGCACGTCGACAAAGGTCATCGGTTGCGGACGGTTGATGATGAAGCCCATGGCGCCGGCGGGAGAATGGGCGCAGATATAGACGACCGAGCGGGAGAAATTGCCGTCGGCCATGGCGGGCATCGCGATCAGCAACTGGCCGTCGAGGAAGCCCCGTTCGCGATCCTTCGTCAGTGTCGAGAGAGCCATACTACCTCCAGCTGCCTCCCCGGAGGCTATCGGGCGCCGCGCGCTGTCTCCGAACGTCTCATATCGAAGAAGATGGGGCATAGCGGTCGATCATTCAACTGAAAATGATCACAATCGATAAAGCGTTACTGGCAGAACCCGGCCAGTTGCACTAAATGCCAGGGCATGATGACAGGATTTTTGTCGATATACCGCGGTGCCGGACTTGCAGCAGCCATCTGTATGAGCACCCTCGGGGTCGCCTCGCTGGCACACGCCGAGACGAGCACCTGGGCCACCAATGAGGGTGGCAGGATGCGCCTCGTCGTCCTTCCGGCCGAGCCGGACGGCACGAGACAGGCCGCGCTGCAGATCGAGCCCGCGCCCGGCTGGATCACCTATTGGCGCGAGCCCGGCGACAGCGGCATTCCGCCAGCAGTCACCATCTCGCCCGGCAGCCCTTTCCAGCTCGAGGCGATGGCCTTTCCGGTGCCGAAGAGGATCGATGACGGCCCGGTCCACGACATCGGTTACGACGCTCCAGTCACCCTGCCGCTGACGCTTGCCGGCCCGCCCCCGGGCAAGGATGCGAAACTCACCGCCTCGGCCTTTATCGGCCTCTGCAACAATATCTGCATCCCGTTCCAGGCTGAGTTTTCGCTCGCGCTTCCGGCAGGGGACGAAAAGGCAGACGACGGTGCAGAAATCGTTTCCACCGCGCGCGCGCTCCTTCCCGAACAGCCTTCCGCCTCGTTCGCGGTCAAGGAACACGCGCTCAGCCCCGACATGAAACAGCTTCGCCTCGTTCTGGCCTTGCCGGAGAAATCGGCCAAGGCCCCGCAGATCATCATCACCGGTCCGAGCGGATACGCTTTCATGGATCATAGCGCCACGGAAGCCGCCAACGGCGACCTCGTCGTCGACATGCCGATCGGCAAGCTTCCGAATAACTACAAGGCAGCAGGAAAGAAGTGGGGCGTGCTGGTCATTTCCGGCGAACGGGCCATGGAAACCACGCTTGCCTTTGACTAGCGTCAATCTATATTTCGCGGCGAGCGGCGCGCCGAACCCGGCACGCCAGAAACCAGCGAGGAGAATTCCATGACCATCGCAATCGGCGACCGCCTGCCTTCGGCGACATTCAAGGAAAAGACGGCCGACGGCGCTGTCGAAATCACGACCGACGAACTCTTCAAGGGCAAGAAGGTCGTGCTGTTCGCGGTGCCGGGCGCGTTTACCCCGACCTGCACCCTCAATCACCTGCCGGGTTACCTGGAAAACCGCGACGCGATCCTGGCACGCGGTGTGGATGACATTGCGGTCATCTCGGTCAACGACTGGCATGTGATGGGCGCCTGGGCGCAGCAGAGCGGCGGGATGGGCAAGATCCACTTCCTGGCCGACTGGGACGCCGCCTTCACCAAGGCGCTCGGCCTCGATGCCGACCTTTCCGCCGGCGGTCTCGGTGTGCGCTCCAAGCGCTACTCGATGCTGGTCGAGGACGGTGTGATGAAGTCGCTGAACGTCGAGGAGAACCCCGGCCAGGCGACCGTTTCGGCAGCTGCAGCGATGATCGAACAGCTCTGATATTGCACGGTCGGATCAGAGTGTGCGGCGGAGCGATACGCCGCCCCTAACCTGAATGTGGAATTCTCTCTGTCGCAAATATCAGTCGCAAGACTCGTACTTTTGCGTCTGGCTTTTGCGGCAGAAATGCCCCCGCCTTTCAATGATGGCGAATTCGTCGCGAATGTTAAAAATTTTGCGACAACAGAAAGCTGCCTCGAAATAGGCTTGCGAATCGCATAAGTACGTGCTTATGTGTCGACATGATCGAGAATGACTTTTTCCGAGCTTTGGCCGACCCGACCCGCCGCGCGATCTTTGAGAAGCTGGCGGCAGGGAGCATGAACGCCAGCGCCTTGCGCGAGGGCATGGAGATCAGCCAGCCGGCAATGTCGCAACACCTCGCAGTTCTGCGGAGCGCAAAGCTCGTGAGGGAAGAGCGACAGGGGCGTTTCGTGAATTACGAAGTCGATCCGGAGGGGCTGGCTCTCATCGCACAATGGTTGGCGAAATATCGCGCCTACTGGCCTGCCCGCATCGAAGCTCTCAAGGTCTTGCTGAAGGATATGGACCAATGAACGATAGAAAGGCCAAGGAGCAGAAAGACGGCATCGAACTGGAATTCGATCTGGATGAACCGCCGCAAAAGGTCTGGCGTGCAATCAGCATTCCGGAATTTCGGGAAAACTGGTTGCCGAAAGACGCTTTGGCCGATCCCGCCCCGACCACTATCACACCTGGCGAGGAAGTCCGTTATAGCCTGCGCGACGACGCTCCACCTTTCCTTGAAAGCACGGTGACGTTCACGATCGTCCCGAACGCGACTGGCGGCACCCGCCTGCGCATTATCCACGAGCTAACCGACGCGAGGCTTGACCGGATGGCGAAAACGGCCGCGAACAGCAACACCCCGCCCCTCATGCTCGCCGCCTGACGCGGCAAGCTCTCCCCTTTAATTTCTGGAAGATTGGAGTTCGCCGATGCGCGAAGCTATGCAACTCGTCCCTATGGTCATAGAACAATCCAGCAGAGGGGAGCGGTCTTTTGACATTTACTCCCGCCTTCTGCGCGAACGCATCATCTTCGTCAACGGCGAGGTCAACGATGCCGTTTCCGCTCTGGTCTGCGCGCAGTTACTATTCCTCGAGGCCGAGAATCCAAAGAAGCCGATCAATCTTTACATCAATTCTCCGGGCGGCGTCGTGACCAGTGGCCTCGCCATGTACGACACCATGCGCTTCATCCGGGCGCCGGTTCATACACTGTGCATGGGGACGGCCCGTTCAATGGGATCGTTCCTGCTGATGGCAGGCGAGGCCGGCGAAAGAGCTGCATTGCCCAATGCCAGTATCCTCATTCACCAGCCATCCGGTGGCTTCCAAGGGCAGGCTTCCGACATGCTGATTCATGCCGAAGAAATTCTGAAGACCAAGCAGCGCATGACGCGGCTCTACGCGGAGCATTGCGGACGCTCCTATGAAGACTTTGAGCGCGGGATGGATCGCGACCGCTTCATGACGGCGGAAGAAGCATTGGAATGGGGTCTTATCGACCGTATTCTAAAGGTTCGGGAAGACACGGCCAGCCTGTAGCCTGTCGCGAAATTCCCGAGCTTTGAATCAATCTTGCGACTGAATTTTGCGACGGCGCAAAATCGGATGTTCTACGACGGTTGGACATTCGGAATGCTTCACCGAGATATTCTCGGCAAGCGAAACCGTCCGCGACGTCCATGCCGCTAGCGGATAGCGCGTCCTAACACCGTGGGTTTCCACATGTGGGTCAGGAGCGGCAGAGCGATCCGCCGCCTTCTTATACTTCCATGTCGAAAACCAGCACACCCGACAGGCCGCCATCGGTCGCCTGAACGATCCGGTCGCCCACAGCGATGTGATCGGGATGCTTGAGGTAGTAGTCGCGCACCATGGCATCCTCGAAAGTGACGATAAAGCCGTCGAGGAAACCGCCGTTCAGTCCTTCGGGCGAGACGTTCGGTCCGCATTTGACATCCACGATGCCGGGGATGATCTCCTTGAGCGCGGTGATGCCGTCATAGATCGCCTGTTTCTCGGCAGTCTGTGTGGCCGTCTTGAAGCGCAGGAATACGCAATGGCGGATCATCGACACCTCCCCTCGTGGCTTTTGGCCAGACAATAGAGTCGCAGCCGGCTTTGGCAAGCGGCCAATTGTCCCGCCTGCCGATTCTCACACCCCGCCGCCTGTCAGCGGCCCTTCTTGAACGGCTCCATGCCGAGGCGCGCGAGTTCGTCGGCGCGCTCGTTTTCCGGATGGCCGGCATGGCCCTTGACCCAATGCCACGTCACCTTGTGGTGGCTTCTCGCTTCGTCCAGTGCCTGCCATAGCTCGGCATTCTTCACCGGCTTCTTGTCGGCAGTCTTCCAGCCGTTCTTCTTCCAGCCGAATATCCACTTCGAAATGCCGTCCATGACGTATTTGCTGTCCGTATGGAGATCGATCTCGCAAGGGTGCTTCAGCGCGTTGAGCGACGAAATGGCCGCCAGCAACTCCATGCGGTTGTTGGTGGTCTCCGCCTCTCCGCCGAACAGTTCCTTCTCGACGCCGTTGTAGCGCAATACCGCGCCCCAGCCGCCGGGACCGGGATTGCCCGAGCAAGCCCCGTCCGTATAGATATCGACATGCTTCATCAGATCTCGAGCCCGTATTCGGCGCTCGACGCCACCTGGCGGTGGAAGCGCAATTTCTTCAGGTATTCCAGCGGGTCCTTCTTGACCACGAGCGCGCCGGCCGGCGTCGTTAGCCAGTCGTAGAGCCGGGTGAGGAAGAAGCGCAGCGCCGAGCCGCGCGACAGGATCGGCAGAGCTTCGATCTCCGCCGCGGACAATGGACGCACCGACTGGTAACCCTCGATCATCGCCATGCCCTTGGTGATGTTGTAGGCGCCGTCCTTCTCGAAGCACCAGGCGTTGAGGCAGATCGACAGGTCGTAGACGAGGAAGTCGTTGCAGGCGAAATAGAAATCGATCAGGCCCGACAGCTCGTCACCGAGGAAGAAGACGTTGTCGGGAAAGAGATCGGCATGGATGACGCCTTCCGGCAGGCCCGCCGGCCAATGCGCGGCCAGGAAGGCAAGCTCGCCGCCAATCTCGGCCTCAAGCCCCGTCTCGACCTCGTCGGCGCGGGCTTGCGACTTCGCCCAGAGCTCCTGCCAGCCGGCAAGCGACAGCGCATTGGGGCGCTTCAGCGCGAAGCCTTCGCCGGCGACATGCATGGCGGCCAGCGCCTTGCCGACTTCGCGGCAATGCTTTGCCTCCGGCTTTCTCAGCCACATGCCCTCCAGGAAGGAGATCAGCGCCGCCGGCCGGCCGGAGAGCTCGCCCAGGAGGGCGCCGTCCTTGCGCGGCAGCGGCAACGGGCAGGACAAGCCCCGATCGGCGAGATGGTGCATGAGCCCGAGGAAGAACGGCAGGTCGTTCTTTTCCACCCGCTTTTCATAGAGCGTCAGGATCAGCGCGCCGCGATCGGTATGCAGCAGGAAGTTCGAGTTTTCGACGCCCTCGGCAATGCCCTTGTAGGAGAGCAGTTCGCCCGCGTCATACTGCTGAAGAAAGGCCTTGAGATCGACCTCGTTGATGTCGGTATAGACTGCCACGTCAAAAATTCCCGCGCTGCGTTCGTTGTGCCGCCGATGATAGCGCAAGCCATACAGCGGGGGAAAACGGAGTGCCAGTGCCGGGATGGCACGGAGCACAGGAATTGAAGCGATTTGCCGTGAGGGTGTGTGGAAGCGGATGTTGGGCCGAAAGGCCGGCCCTTATCTCGGGCGTAATGCAACGATCACGGTTCTCACATCTTTGTTGGTCGGATCGTTCATGATCGCCTCAAGCGAGGACGGTTCGGGTATAGCCTCGCCGTCCTCGACCATGCCTTCGACATGCAGGCCGAGCGCCTCCTCGGCCATACGTCGCGCATCGTCGAGATCGGTCCCGGCGGTCACGACGCCCGAAAAATCGGGAAAGGAGACGCCAAAATCACTATCCGCGTCTTTGTGGATCAAGCCGATGTAATTGCGCATGCTTCACCTCGATTTGAGCCCTCACCCCGACGCCCGGCCGTTCTTGCCGGCACCACGCTAAGGCTCAGCGCGTTCGATGCCAGAAACGATCACCGGAGCGTTTTGCCGGCTGCGCCACTGGCTTGGATATGCGGCGGCGTATCCCGGCCCGTCGCTTTAGGCTCCGGGCGTTCGTTGCTAAAAACGATTCGCCGGATCGTTTTTCCGGCTACGCCGTCGCAACTCACCCATTCACCCAGGCCATGTCGGCGTGGGTCAGCTCGATGTCCCGGAGTTCGCGATTGACCAAAAAATGCTCGTTCTCGATGGAGAATTCGGCAAGTTCGATCGTCGCATCGTAGCGGGACTTGAAGGCATCGATGATCTCGTTGACGATCACTTCCGGGGCGGACGCGCCCGCGGACAGGCCAAGCGTGCCGATCGGGCCTATATCGTCCCAGTCGATCTCGGAGGCGCGCTGCACCAATAGCGACCGTTTTGCACCGGCCTTCAGCGCCACTTCCACCAGGCGCTTGGAATTAGACGAATTGGGGGCGCCGACGATGATGAAGAGATCGCAGCCGGGCGCGGCCTGCTTGACCGCCTCCTGGCGGTTGGTGGTCGCATAGCAGATGCTGTCGGCGGACGGCGCCGTCAGGTTGGGGAAGCGCTCCTGCAGCCGCGCGATCACGCCGGCGGTGTCGTCGACCGAGAGCGTCGTCTGGGTGACATAGCCGAGATTGTCGGCATCGGCGGGCTCATAGCGGTCGGCATCCTCGATCGTCTCGATCAGCGAGACCGAGCCTTCCGGCAATTGCCCCATGGTGCCGATGACTTCCGGATGGCCGGCATGGCCGATCAGCACGACATGGCGGCCGAGGCGCTGGTGGCGCATGGCCTGCTTGTGCACCTTGGAAACGAGCGGGCACGTCGCATCGAGATAGAAGAGATTGCGGGCCTGGGCATCGGCCGGCACGGATTTCGGGACGCCATGGGCGGAGAAGACGACCGGCTTCTCACGATGCTCCTCTGGGATCTCGTCCAGTTCCTCGACAAAGACCGCGCCCTTGGCCTCCAGCCCCTCGACCACATAGCGGTTGTGGACGATCTCGTGGCGGACATAGACCGGGGCGCCGTAACCTTTGAGCGCCAGGACGACGATCTGGATGGCGCGGTCGACGCCGGCGCAGAAGCCGCGCGGGCCGCAGAGGCGGATCGTCAGGGGCGGTCGGGACACAGTCTCATTCATCATCAGCCAGCCAGCAGGACAAGGATCAAAGCGAGGACGGCGGGAAGCGCCTGGATGTAGAGGATCTTCCGCGATGCCGTCACGCTTCCATATAGGCCGGCGACGAAGACGCAGCCAAGGAAAAACAGCTTCAGCTGAAACGCGAAATCGGGGTTCGGCTGGCTGAGCGCCCAGAACAGGCCAAGCGCCAGGAAGCCGTTGTAGAGACCCTGATTGGCGGCGAGCACCTTGGTCGCCTCGGCCTGTGGCGGCTTCATGCCGAAGGCCTTGAGCCCCGCCGGCCTGGTCCACAGGAACATCTCCAGCACGAGGATGTAGACATGCTCCAGCGCCACGAGTGCAACCAGTGTGTCCGCGACCATCTTCATTTCCCGTCCTCCGTTCGCTCGGGTCTTCCTAGCACGAATTTTGCCCGAGGCAGAACGCTGCCGCAGCAAGCCCCTTCCGGAGAATTCAGGCCTTGCGGCGGAAAAAGGCGATAGCCGAAATCACCAGGAGGACAGCGGCGAGACCATACCAGGTGACCGCATATTGCAGATGATTGTTCGGCAGATCGATCTGCGTCACGCCGCCGTGAGGCATGCCGCCCGGAACAGGGGCCGCGTCCGCATCGAGGAAGAAGGGCAGTACACGATCGGCTTCGAGCCCGGTGCTCGCCGCCATCCGGTCCAAATCCTTCCAGTAGAAGATGTTCTTGGCGATGTCGTTTTCCGGGACCATGGAGGAGGGTTTCTCGGAGAGCCTCGAACGCGCAAGCCCGATGACCGTCTGAGGTCCCTGGAGCAGCCCATCCGCGCGGGTCGCGGGTTCCTTGTTCTCGTAGGGAACAAATCCGCGATTGACGAAAAGATAGCGCCCATCGGCGAGTTCCAGCGGCGTATAGACGTAGTAACCGGTGCGGCCCTGGAATGTCGCAAAGAAGTGACGCTCCTTGTCGTTCAGATAGCGGCCCTCAGCACGGACAGGGCGGTATTCCACCGCCTCGCCCTTTGCGACCGCGGCTTCGATTTCCGAAAGCGAAGCGGGCGGCATTTGCTGGCGCGCCGCGATATCGGCGATCAACGCCTCCTTCCAATGAAGGCGGCGGACCTGCCAGGTCCCGAGCGAGACGAGAATCGACAAGGCGGCGATGAGGAGGACGAGACTGATGCCCAGTTTTGCCCGGCCGGGAGGGGCGGTGTTAGCCACGGTCGATCGTTCCCTGAGAGGCCTTGTTCTTGTATTGCAGGACGATCAGCAGCGCCTTGATCGTTCTCAGCAGCCACAACGACAACCCGACCGCCAGCGGCCCCCAAAGCAGGAAATGAACCCATACCGGCGGTGAAAAGTTGATCTCCGTCCAGACGGCAAGCCCGACGACAATGAAATCGGCAATCATGATGACGAATACCGCGGGGCCGTCACCGGAATCGGCGAAGGAAAAATCGAGGCCGCAGTTCTGGCAGCGCGGCCTGATCTTCGTCAGGCCCCCAAAAAGCTTGCCTTGTCCGCAACGGGGGCAGCAGGCTCCGAGCGCGGCCTTCACCGGATCGACCGGCGGATAGATTGCATTGTCCTCGTTCATAGCCCATCCTTTGCGTCAGGTTCGTTCTTTGCATAAATTATACGGATTGCCGAGGCAAACATTTAGGCCCATGCTTTCGTTCCAGTCGGGAGACATGCCAGATCATGAGTGATGCGCTAAACCGCGGGCAGATCGTCATTCTGAACGGTGTTCCGCGATCGGGGAAAGCCTCTATCGCCAAAGCGATCCAGAACCGGTTTCCCGGGCTCTGGGTGAATCTCGACCTCGATACCGCCGACCGGTTTCTTCCCGGGATCGGGCTTCATCAGGGAGGCAAGCGCCCCGATCTGCAAAACACGCTGCCGCTTTTCCTTGCAGCACGTTGGGAATCCATCGCCCTCTACAGCCGCCTTGGCCTCAACGTCGTCGCCGATCTCGGCCTCGACGGCGGCTATCCGCGCGCACCTGGCCTGATTTCCGATTGCGCACGACGAATGGCCGGTTTTCCGGTCCTCTTTGTCAGGGTCTTGTGCTCCCTGGAGACGGCCAGACGGCGCGGGCGAGGCGAGCCCGGTCGCAAGGGGCTCCATCTCCGGACCGATGACGAACATGCAGCGTCTTCACAGAGCGGAAGATCCGACCGGGAGGTCCAGAGACCGAGGCTTTTCGACATGACCGTCAATACCGACGTACTCACCTCGCTTGAATGCGCCGACGCGATCCTCGAACGGCTCGATCGCGGCATTCCCCGGCCGACGGCCCTCGAGCGGGCCGCCGCTCTCGATTGAGCACAAAAAAGACGGCACCCCCAGGGGCGCCGCCTTCTTCGCTTATTCACCCTGTGATTACCCGTGGGCGAGCGGTGCGCCCCAGCCGCCCCAGATGTAGATCGAGAAGAACAGGAAGAGCCAGACCACGTCGACGAAGTGCCAGTACCAGGCGGCGGCTTCGAAGCCAAAATGCTGCTTCGGAGTGAAGTCGCCCTTGAGCGCCCGCAGGAGGCAGACGATCAGGAAGATCGTTCCGACGAGGACGTGGAAGCCGTGGAAACCGGTCGCCATGAAGAAGGTCGAGCCGTAGATGCTTTCCTTGAAGGCGAAGGGTGCGTGGGCATATTCATAACCCTGCACGAAGGAGAACAGCATGCCCAGCAGGACGGTGATCGTCAGGCCGGAGATCAATCCCTTGCGGTCGCCATGCAGCAGGGCGTGGTGAGCCCAGGTGACGGCGGTGCCGGAGAGAAGCAGGATAATGGTGTTGTAGAGCGGCAGATGCCAGGGATCGAGGACTTCAATGCCCTTCGGCGGCCACTGACCGCCGGTAAACTCGACCCGGCTTGCCTGGATCGCTTCATTGGCGAAAATGCTGGCATCGAAGAAGGCCCAGAACCAGGCAACGAAGAACATCACTTCAGATGCGATGAACATGATCATGCCGTAGCGCAGGTGGAGCGACACCACGCGGGTATGATGCCCTTCATGGGCTTCCTTGATCGTGTCCGACCACCAGCCGACCATCGTGTAGAGGACAATCGCCAGGCCGATGAAGAAGAGCCAGGGATTGGCCAGTTCGAGACCGAACAGCTCGAAGGAGCCGCCGGACAGATAGCGCATGTAGGCAACGCCGCCGAAGGTCAGCAGGAAGGCGCCGAGCGCGGCCAGAACTGGCCACGGGCTCGGATCAATGATGTGGTAGTCGTGATTCTTCTGATGCGCTTGAGCCATGTCAGCAATCCCCGAATTTCAATCTCTGTTGAGGCCCGGCGAAACCGGGCCCTCCTCTCACAATTTTGGGTTCCCGTCCGCACCAGTGCCCGGCAGCGCCGCCACCGGCTTCTCCTCCTCATGCGGATAGAAGGTGTAGGACAGGGTAATCGTACCGATATCCTTCGTTTCCACCGTGTTCACGATCTCGGGATCGATGAAGAACACGACCGGCATGTCCCGGGTTTCACCCGGTTTGAGCTGGACATCGGTGAAGCAGA
This sequence comes from Rhizobium sp., assembly GCA_003527225.1. Next base: position 175,614 of record DPXQ01000044.1, on the reverse strand, counting down.
AGCACTCGATCTTGTTGAAGTAGGCGGCAGCTTCCATCGGCGTCACATTGAAGACCGCCTGCCCTGTGGCTGGCTTCGACGAGTGGTTCGTCGCCGTATAGTGCACCTCTACCGTTTCGCCGATGCGCAACTTCACCTGCCGGTCGACCGGCTCGAACTTCCACATGAGATGGGGATCGACGTTCGCATCGAACGTGACATTCATTGTGCGGTCGAGGATCACGTCGGAAACCTGCTCGACGCGCTGGGTCGTGCCGTTATACCCCGTCACCTGGCAGAACATCTGATAGAGCGGCACGGCCGCAAAGCTCATGCCGACCATGCCGGCGACAAAGGCCACACAGGCGACCAGGATCGCAGCGTTGCCGCGTGTCCCGCTGGATGTCTTTTGCGTCGTTGAGGTCAAGACCCGTCCTCCGTCCGCCTAGTTCGGTGCGCCGGTGATTTTCACCAGCGTCACGACGTAAAACAGGATAACGAGGCCGCCGAGAACCAGGCCCAGCGCGACGTTGCGTCCACGGCGCGACTTCTTCTGCGTATCGTTGAGCTTGATGGTTTCCATTAGATTGCCCCTCCAAGAAGGGTCGCGAGTGTCACGACATAATGATCGACAAGAAGCGCCGAGAAGACAGCGAAGAGATAAAGGAGCGAGAAGCCGAAGAGCTTCTTGGCGGGAACCATTTTCTCGTCGCCTTCCGGCATCCGCAACACGCCGATGGAATAGTAGATGAAACCGGCGCCGAGAGCTGCGGCAAACAGGCCATAGGCCGGTGAAGCAAGACCGGTCAGCGCCGGAACGACACCAGTCACAGCGGTCAGTACCGCGTAGAGGGTGATCTGCCACTTGGTTGTCGCCTCGCCGGCGACATTGGGCAGCATGGGCACACCGACAGCGGCGTAGTCGCGCATCTTGAAGAGCGCGAGCGCCCAGAAGTGTGCCGGGGTCCAGAAAAAGATGATGAGGAACAGAACGATGCTGTCGAGCGATACGCCGCCGGTGACGCAGGCCCAGCCGACCATCGGCGGGAACGCGCCGGCAGCACCGCCGATGACGATGTTCTGCGGCGTCGAACGCTTCAGCCACATCGTATAGACGACGGCATAGAAGAAAATCGTGAACGCCAGGAGCGAGGCGGAGAACCAGTTCACGACAAGGCCGAGGATGGAGACCGAGAAGACTGCGAGCGTCAGGCCGAAGGCGAGCGCTTCGGCAGGCTGGATGCGCCCTGCCGGGATCGGCCGCTTGGCGGTGCGTGTCATGACGGCATCGATATCGGCGTCATACCACATGTTCAGCGCGCCCGAGGCTCCCGCCCCGACGGCAATGCACAAGATGGCAATGGTGCCGAGCACCGGATGGATATGGCCGGGCGCAAGGACCAGTCCGGCAAAGGCGGTGAAAACGACCAGCGACATCACGCGCGGCTTCAGCAGCGCGAAATAATCGCGTGCACTGGCTTCGGAAAGGCGCAGATCGCCCTCCAGGTCCAGCACGTCGCAATTGTCGATTACAGCCATCGTTTCCGTCCCGTTCTTTTGTTCTTGTCGGGCGCCGCTATCCGCGTGGGGCCGCGGCGCCCGATATTTCAGTCAGTTCGCGTCACTTGATGCGCGGCAACTGTTCCCACTGGTGGTAGGGCGGCGGCGAAGAGAGCTGCCATTCGAGCGTGGTCGCACCCTCGCCCCACGGATTGTCGCCGGCAACGCGCTTCTTGGCGAAGGCGTCGAAGACGCCGTAGAGGAAGATCAGAACACCGACGGCCGAGATGTAGGAACCGATCGAAGAGACGTAGTTCCAGCCGGCGAAGGCGTCCGGATAGTCGATGTAACGGCGCGGCATGCCTGCGAGACCGAGGAAATGCTGCGGGAAGAACACCATGTTGACGCCGACGAACATAACCCAGAAGTGCAGGTTGCCGATCGTTTCCGAGTACATGTACCCGGTCATCTTCGGGAACCAGTAGTACCAGGCGGCAAAGATCGCGAAGACAGCGCCGAGCGAGAGCACGTAGTGGAAGTGCGCCACGACGTAATAGGTGTCGTGCAGCGAGCGGTCGAGACCGGCATTGGCCAGCTGCACCCCGGTCACACCGCCGACGGTGAACAGGAAGATGAAGCCGATCGCCCAGATCAACGGTGTACGGAAGGAGAGCGAGCCGCCCCACATCGTTGCGATCCAGGAGAAGATCTTGATACCCGTCGGCACCGCGATAACCATGGTGGCAAACACGAAGTAACGCTGGGCGGAGAGCGACAGGCCGACCGTGTACATGTGGTGGGCCCAGACGATGAAGCCGACGGCGCCAATCGCGACCATTGCGTAGGCCATGCCGAGGTAACCGAAGACCGGCTTTCTCGAGAAGGTCGACACGATATGGCTGATGACGCCGAAGCCGGGCAAGATCAGGATGTACACTTCCGGGTGACCGAAGAACCAGAACAGATGCTGATAGAGGATCGGGTCACCGCCGCCTTCCGGCGCGAAGAAGGTCGTGCCGAAGTTGCGGTCGGTCAGAAGCATCGTGATGCCGCCTGCCAGAACCGGCAGCGAGAGCAGCAGCAAGAACGCCGTGACCAGAACGGACCAGGCGAAGAGCGGCATCTTGTGCAGCGTCATGCCCGGAGCGCGCATGTTCAGGATCGTGGTGATGAAATTGATCGCGCCGAGGATCGAGGACGCACCGGAGACATGGAGCGCAAAGATCGCCAGATCCACGGCGGGTCCCGGCTGACCTGATGTCGCCAATGGCGGATACATCGTCCAGCCGCCGCCGACACCATAGGCACCCGCAGGGCCTTCCACGAACATCGAAAGCACCAGAAGCAGGAAGGCTGGAACGAGCAGCCAGAAGGAAATGTTGTTCAGGCGCGGGAATGCCATGTCCGGCGCGCCGATCATGATCGGGACCATCCAGTTGGCAAAGCCGCCGATCAGGGCCGGCATGACCATGAAGAAGATCATGATGAGCGCGTGGGCGGTGGTGAACACATTGAACATGTGCTTGCCGCCGTCGATTGCGGCATCACCCTCGAAGCCATAGACCATCGCGGCCAGACCGTGGAAGATCTGGATGCCGGGCTCCTGCAGCTCCATGCGCATGAACACGGACAACACGCCGCCGACGATGCCGGCCATGATCGCGAAGATCAGATAGAGCGTACCGATGTCCTTGTGGTTGGTCGAAAAGAACCAACGGGCGGAGAAGCTAGGCTTGTGGTCATGATGGTCGTCGTGATGCGCGCCCTGACCGTGAGCGTGATCGTCGTGGGCAACAGGTCCAGCCATTGTCCGCACTCCCCTTCCTTATTTCGAAACGTTATCGGCGAGTTGCACGGACTTGTCCGCGCCGTCCACCGCCGCCATCAACGCCTTGTTGGCGTCCTCAACGCTCGAGGTTGCGGCCTCGAGCCAAGCGGCATACTTGTCCTGCGCGACCACACGGATCGCGATCGGCATGAAGCCGTGATCCTTGCCGCAAAGCTCCGAACACTGACCGTAGAAAAGCCCCTCGCGATCGGCCTTGAACCAGGTTTCGTTCAGGCGTCCGGGGACTGCATCGATCTTGATGCCGAAGGCAGGCATGGCGAAGGCGTGAATAACATCCGTGGGGGCCGCCGTGACGAGCAGGCGAACCGACTTGCCGACCGGCACGACCATCTCGTTGTCAACAGCCAATAGGCGCGGATAAAGCGTCGTGTCTACCTTGCCGATAGCGGCGCGCTCGTCTTCCTTCAACATGTAGGAATCGAAGGAGACTTCCTTGTCGCCCTGATATTCGTAGTTCCACTGCCACTGGGTGGCGGTCGCCTTTACCGTAACGTCCGGATTTTCCGGCTGCGTCAGCTGGGCGGTGAGAAGATTGAAGGAGGGGATCGCGAAGAACAGCAGGATCAGAACCGGACCGAGCGTCCACACGATCTCGATCATGGTGTTGTGGCTGGTTTTCGACGGCACCGGATTGGCCCCGGAGCGGAAGCGGACCATCACGACGATCAGCAACAGGAGAACAAAGACCGTGATCGGAACGATGAACCAGAGGGTATAATTCTCAAACCAGCGAATCTGCTCCATGATCGGCGTCGCCGCCGGCTGAAGGTCCATTTGCCACGGGGTCGGCTGGTCGGCAAAACTGCCGGAAGCAAAAAGCAGACAGGCCATGGCGGCCAATCCTGCGAAAGCTCTCTTAATCACGGTGTCTCTCCCTCAAGCGTTTGATCCAAATCAAACCAAAACGCGGAATGCATGCTATGCGTTCTGTTTAAAATCACAGTTTATCGTTGACCGCAATATGCGCTTCAAAATGCCCCTGCGGCATTTTTGCGCAACGTCAATTCGTCGCTGCAGGGCTATCCGCTCAATGCCCCGAAGGCAAACGTAATTCCCGCATTTTCTCTCCGCCGAGCGATTTCCCGGTCCCAAATATGCCGCACTCGACTGGAAAAGACATTCCGGGGCTTTTCAATTCCCTGCCTGGGCACAAGAATGCCGGGGATGATTCGAATTCCAGAGGTATCCATGGGTCTTCCAAGACTTCTAAGGCCGGGCCTGCTCGCAGTCGCCATCGCGGCCGCGGTAAGCGGGGGCGCTGCCCTTGCACAGCAGCAGCCAGGCACCGTGCGTTCCAACCATGGCGCATGGTCCGTCATCTGCGATACGCCGGCGGGCACATCTGTGGAACAATGCGCGCTGATGCAGAATGTGATCGCCGAGGACCGGCCTGAAGTGGGCTTGTCCGTGGTGGTGCTGAAGACAGCCGATCGCAAGGCGAAAATCCTGAGGATCCTTTCGCCGCTCGGCGTCCTGCTGAAAGACGGCATGGAGCTTTTCGTCGACGGCAAGAATATCGGCCGCGCCTATTTCACCCGCTGCTTCTCGGAAGGCTGCTATGTCGAGGTGGAAATCGACGACGAACTGATGAAGATCCTGCGGGCCGGAAAGAGCGCCGTCTTCGCGCTGCGCGAATCCGCGGATCAAGACCGGGTCGGAATTCCCATCGAGCTCACGGGCTTTGGCGAGGGCTACGACGTACTTCCCTGAGGCTGAAGCCTTGCCGGGCGGCGGCATCGCGCCTACATCGGCAACTGCGGCCAAAGGAGACGACCCATGAACAGCGACCTTCTCACCCTTTTCGATTGCGACGAGGCGACCTTGCGCCGGCGCGTGGCCGAAGCGCTTTCCGGCGCCGATGACGGCGAGCTCTTCGTGGAGCATGCCCAGGCCGAGTCGCTGACCTTCGACAACGGGCGCCTGAAGGGCGGCAGTTTCAACACCGATCAGGGCTTCGGGCTTCGCTCCGTCGCAGGAGAGGCTGTCGGCTACGCCCATGCGGGCGACCTCTCGCCTGCCGCACTTTCGCGTGCAGCCGACGCGGTCGGGGCAGTCACCCGCGGCCATGCCGGGACTTACGCCGCAGCACCGCAGCGCACCAACAAGAGGCTCTACGGCGAGGAAAACCCGATCGGCTCCCCGACCTTCGAGGAGAAGGTCAAGCTCCTGACGGACATCGATGCCTATCTGCGCGGCAAGAACGACAAGGTCCGGCAAGTGACGGCGACCATTTCCGCAAGCTGGCAGGTCGTCGAGATCCTGCGGGCCGACGGCCACAGGGTGCGCGACGTCCGGCCGATGACGCGACTGAGCATTTCCGTCGTCGCCGGCGAAGGCGATCGCCAGGAATCCGGCTCCTTCGGTGTCGGCGGACGAATCGGCTTTGGCGATTTCCTCACCCAGGAAAGCTGGCAACACGGAGCCGACGAGGCGTTGCGTCAGGCTCTCATCAACCTCGAAGCAATCGATGCGCCGGCCGGTACCATGGACGTGGTGCTGGGCAATGGCTGGCCCGGCGTGATGCTGCATGAGGCGGTCGGTCACGGGCTTGAAGGAGACTTCAACCGCAAGAAGACCTCCGCCTTCGCCGGGCTGATGGGCGAAATGGTCGCCGCGCCGGGCGTTACCATCGTGGACGACGGCACCATCGACAACCGGCGCGGCTCGATCACCGTCGACGACGAGGGAACGCCCTCGGGCTACAACGTACTGATCGAAAAGGGCCGACTGGTCGGCTACATGCAGGACCGGCAAAATGCCCGGCTCATGGGCATGAAGGCGACCGGCAACGGCCGCCGCCAGGGCTATTCGCACCAGCCGATGCCGCGCATGACCAACACCTATATGCTGGGAGGCGACAAGACGCCCGAAGAGATCATAGCCTCGGTGAAGAAGGGCATTTACGCCGTCTCCTTCGGCGGCGGCCAGGTCGATATCACGTCCGGCAAATTCGTCTTCGGCTGCACCGAGGCCTATATGATCGAGGACGGCAAGATCGGCGCGCCGGTCAAGGGCGCGATGCTGATCGGCAACGGCCCGGAGGCGATGAAGCGGATCACCATGGTCGGCAATGACATGAAACTCGACACCGGCGTCGGCAATTGCGGCAAAGGCGGGCAATGGGTACCGGTCGGCGTCGGCCAGCCCCATCTGCGGATGGACCAGGTGACGGTGGGCGGGACGCGGGCGTGAGCGGCGAGGTCGATCTCGTCCCCGAACTTTCCGTCAGCGACTGGCGGAGGAGCCGCGACTTCTATCGCGACCTGATCGGTTTCGATGTCTCTTACGAGCGACCGGAGGAAGGGTTTGCCTTCCTTTCGCTCGGAAAGGCTCAGCTAATGATCGACCAGATCGGCATCGGGCGCGATTTCGACATTGCCGATGCGCCGCGGGAACATCCCTTCGGGCGCGGGCTTAACCTGCAGATCCGCGTGCCCTCGGTCTCTGCGATCCTCGCACGGCTTCAGGCGGCGGACGTGCCGCTCTATCTCGAACCGGAAGAGAAATGGTATCGCCGCGGCCACCATCAAGTCGGCAATCGCCAGTTCGTCGTCGCCGATCCGGACGGATATCTGCTCCGATTGTTCGAGGATCTCGGCGCGCGACCCTTCACCCCTCAGTCGGCCTGAACCGCCACTTGCGCTCGATCGCGGCCTCAAGATCAATGTCGTGATGGCGCGCAAAGAGCAGAACATGGCCGAGCAGATCGGCATTTTCGTCGGCAAGGGCCTGCCTGATTTCCTGGTCGCTCATACCCTTGCGGCGGCTGCGTCCGCTGAGACGGTTCGCCACCTGTACCAGTTCTCCGAGTTCCTCGACGAGTTTCAGCAGGAACCAGTCGCCGTCGCGTTTGACGCCGTAGGTCTCGGCATAGGCCTCCGAAGCCGCTTCGAATTGGTCGCTCAGTCGCCGCACGAATTGTTCCCTTTTCGTTCATGACGAACATGGGCGATTCTGCAACGCATGTCGAGGAGGAATTCCGCGCGGCAGTGAGAGCGAGCGGCTCAGCCCTGTACGGGCATCAGCACGCAGTCGTAGGAATTCTTGACCAGCCGGTCACAGACCGACCGGGCCTCATTCTTGCTGCCGAAGCCGGTGAAGCGGGCGCGGTAAAGCGTGGCGCCTCGGCTGGAGACCGGCTCGGTGTAGGTGCCACGATCAGCAAGCGGTGCGCCGATCTTGGCCTTTGCTTCGGCGAGAATGTCCTGGGCGGCCTTGGCACTGGTGGCCGCGGCGATCTGGATCTGCCATGTTCCGCGGCTTGCCGCCGGCACCGGCGCCGGCGGAGCAGCCGTTGCCATGGATTCTACCGCCGCTGCGGCGCTCGATGCCGTAGCCGGTCCGGCATAGGCCGTGCCGTAGCGGGTTGCGGGAAGCGGGGCGGCATTGGCCATGCCGATGACGGCGGCGACCGCATCCTGCCGAGGCGCAGGCACGGGGAGCGGCACATCATCGTCAAGGGACGCAAGCCTGATGCCCGAGGTCTGAGTGCTCGCGACCAGCGCGGAGCCAGCGGATGCCTTGGCAATATTGCTCTTGATCAATGAAGCCATGATCTTGTCGCGGCCGGAGGCGGAGCGCCCGCCCATGACGACGCCGACCACGCGCCGGCGGCCATCCTTGACCGCGCTCACCAGGTTGAAGCCCGAAGCGTTGGTATAGCCGGTCTTGATGCCGTCCATGCCCTCGTAGCGGTACATGAGATTGTTGTGGCCACGGATGCTCTTTCCCCGAAAGGTGAAGCTCTGCGTATTGAACAGCTTGTATTCCTTCGGAAAATCGCGAAGCAGCGCGACGCCAAGGGTCGACATGTCGCGCGCGGTGGTAAGCTGGCGTCCGTCGGGCAGGCCGGACGCATTGACGAATACCGTCTTCGACATGCCCAGCGATCTGGCCTTGGCCGTCATCATCGCAGCGAACTGGCTTTCGGTGCCGCCGAGTTTTTCAGCCATGGCCGCAGCGGCGTCGTTGGCGGATTTCACGATCATGCCCATGACCGCTTCGCGTACCGTTATCGAATCCCCGGCCTTCACGCGCAGTTTGGTTGGCGGACGGCTTGCGGCATATTGCGAGAAAGGCACGCGGCTATCCCAGGACAATTTGCCCCGGCGGATTGCTTCGAAGGTCATGTAGAGCGTCATCATCTTGGTCAGAGACGCCGGATGATTGAGGGTGTCGGCATTTTCAGAAGCGAGCACCTTTCCGGTGCGGGCATCAAGGAGAAGCTGGGCGCTGCCGGCATTGGCGGATGTGGAAAAAAGTCCGATCGCTACGAAAAACGATAGCGCGATCACTATTCTGTTCATCATTCCTCCAACACGTAAATTCGGTGGCAACAGTATCCGGAAGACGGGAATCGGCAAGCCAATTCGATAGCCGGCCGTTGCCTAGACCAAGAATGAGGCGACAATCGAGCAGCGAGAGCGCCTTATCGCCGCATCCCCAGAGAAGTTTCCGACCTTGATTAACAACGGGCAAAGCACGCCATCGATCCCCTCCGGCTGTTAACGGTTTTCTCATGTGGTGAGAAAGCCGCCGTCGGCCGCCAGCACATGCCCGACGATATAGGACGCGGCGTCGGATGCGAGCCAGACGACCGCCTCGGCCACTTCCTCCGGACTGCCCATCCGTTTCAGCGGCAGGCCCGCGGCAACGGCCGCGATGTCGCCGACCCCGGCAGAGAGCATCATGTCCGTGACCACGCGGCCGGGAGCGACCGCGTTGATGCGAATTCCGCGCGCAGCGTTTTCGAGCGCGGCCGAGCGCGTCAGCGAAATCGCCGCCGCCTTGGAAGCGTTGTAGAGGGTGAATCCCGGATTGGGATTGCGGATGCCGCTGACCGAAGCGTTGATGACGATGGAGCCGCCGCCGTTCCTTGCCATGGCCGGGATCTGATGGCGCAAGCAGAAGAAGACGGCCCTGACATTGGTGTCGAAAACCCTCGAATAAACCTCCTCCGTCTGCTCTTCGAGGGGCGCACGGCGCTCCTGGAAGCCGGCATTGTTGAAGGCGACATCGAGCCGCCCGCAACGCCGGACGGTCTCCTCGACGAGATGAGCCACCGCCTCTTCGGATGTCACGTCGGTCGGCACGGTGAAGCTATCGGCACCGGCGGCGCGGCAGGCGCTTGCCGTTTCCTCGCACTCGGCCACGCGCCGACCGGCGACCACGACGGCGGCTGCCCCTTCCCTTGCCATCTGCAACGCGGTGGCCCGGCCGATCCCGGTGCCGCCGCCCGTCACGAGGCAGACCTTGTCCGTCATGCGTTTGTCGGCCATCGGCATCTCTCCGAAATTCGACTATTGTTTCGATGCAGCTTAACGCAATGCAGCATAAGCGAACAATCACGGCTTTGAGAATCCTTCGGAAATTCATTGGAAGGCTCTTTACCTGAACCACGGTTGAGGTCGTAGCATCGGCGGAAATCATCGTCGAACGGGAGACAGAAGGCCTATGGATTCACAGGAGAGCGCATTGCAGAGCAGGCTTGCGGCCGCCGCGCCAATCGTCGAGGGACGCTGGATGGAGCTCCTTGCGCCGCGCTTTCTCGTCTCCACCGTGATGCTATGCATCGGGGTCGCGCTCTATGCCTTCAACGGCTTCCTCGTCAGCACGGTCCTGCCGACCACGGTCGAGGAACTCGGCGGGGCCTCCGTGATCTCATGGTCCTTGACACTCTATCTCACCGCCTCCATCATCGCCGGCGCCAGCGCGGCGCTGCTCAAGCAGCGATATGGCGCGAAAACGGTGCTTTCCGGCGCGGCCCTGGTGTTTCTGGCCGGCACACTCCTTGCCGCGACGGCATCCGACATGACCTCCGTTCTGGCAGGCCGTATATGCCAGGGGATCGGCGAGGGCGTGATCGCCGCGATCTGCTATGCGCTGATTCCGGAAATGTTTCCCCCGCAGCTCGTACCGAAGGTTTTCGGAGCCGAGGCGGTGGTATGGGCGATTGCGGCCTTCGGCGGACCGGTGCTGGCCGGCTATCTGACGCAGACGATCTCCTGGCGTGCGGCCTTTCTCATCAACGTGCCGATCATAGCCATCTTCGTCCTCATGGCGGTGACGATCGTGCCCCGGCAAGAGAGAGCCGACAGCGCACTGGTCTTTCCCGGCCTCCGGCTCACCTTGCTTTCCGCCGGCCTCGTGGCGGTCCTCGTCGCCGGGCTCTCCCATTCGGCTTGGATGGCAACAGCAGCGGTCCTTTTCTCGGCCGGCGCCATTGTGGGCGCGGTCAGGCTCGACCGCGTCTCGCGGGCCTCCATCCTGCCCGAGGGCGCCTTCTCGCTCGCCTCCACCCTCGGCCTCGGGCTCTGGGCCGTTTTCCTGATGTCGCTGGCACAGGCGACGAGCAGCGTCTATCTGGTCTTCAGCCTTCAGCATGTCTGGGGATTGACGCCGACGGCCGCCGGTGCCCTCGGCGCGCTCATGGCGATTTGCTGGAGCCTGACGGCGATCGTCGTCGCCAATCTGCGCTCCGAACGGTCGAAGCGCGGCATGATCTGGATCGGCCCGCTCCTGCTGGTCCTCGGTATCGGCCTGCTGTTTTCGGCCATCCTGTCGGGCGAGATCGGCCTGCTCGTCATCGCGCAAATGATGAGCGGCAGCGCCTTCGGTGTGAGCTGGGGATATCTGAGCCAGATGCTGATGGACGCGACACCGCGTGCCGAACGCGACAAGACATCGGCGCTGCTGCCGACGCTGCAATCGGCCGGCTTTGCCCTTGGCGGCGCGCTCGCGGGCCTCGCCGCCAATGCCGCCGGCCTTGCCTCTGCCTCCTCTGGCGAAGCCCTGCGCGGCCCGTTGGCGGTTGCGTTCTTCTTCGCCGTCCTCTGGTCGATCCCCGCCTTCTTCGTTTCGTGGCGCGCGGTGCGGCTTCACGCCAGTCCGCTCGGCAAAGGCGACTGACGGCGCCCACCCACTATTTTGTCGCCCCCGGCTTTGCTAGAGGTTTCGCTCGAGACGGAATCCGCGCAAGGAACACAAGACCGGCATGGCTGCTTACGAACTCAATCTTGCCACTCTGTCGGCGCTGCTCGACGCCCATTCCTCGCACGAAATCCTGTTCCTGATGGTTTCGGCACTGGTTGCCGGCCTGGCGCGCGGCTTTTCCGGTTTCGGCGGCGCGCTGATCTTCATGCCGCTCGCAAGCTCGGTCATTGATCCGAAGCTCGCGGCCGCCGTGCTTTTCCTGATCGACGCAGTGATGGCACTGCCGATGATCCCCGACGCCTATCGCCGTGCCGACAGGCGCGAGGTCGGGGTCATGCTCGCAGGCGCGCTGATCGGCGTGCCGCTCGGAACGGCGGTCCTCGCCTATGCCGACGCGCTCACCGTCCGCTGGTCGATCGTTATTCTTGTCAGCCTGCTGCTTGCACTTCTCGTCTCTGGATGGCGGTATCACGGCAGGCCATCGCTGCCGATGACCACAGGCGTCGGAGCCCTTTCCGGGCTATTCGCCGGCGCAGCACAGGTCGGCGGCCCGCCCGTCGTCGCCTACTGGCTCGGAGGCAGAATCGCGGCAGCCGTAGTGCGCGCCAATCTGGTCCTCTATTTCGGGCTCGGATCGGTGATCACCGGCGTCAATTACAGCCTGGCGGGACTGATCGCCATCCCAGCCATGGCCCTTGCACTTGTCGTCGGACCGGCCTTCGGGCTCGGCCTCATGACCGGTTCCCGGCTGTTCGGGCACGCCGACGACAGGACATTCCGGCACATATGCTACGGGCTGATCGGCGCGGCGGCGATCATCGGCCTGCCGCTACTCGACCCGTTGCTGCGTTGAGCCGATAGAGGCGTTGGGCACTTCCGGTATATCATTCAGCAAGGCTTAACGCCTCTTCTCTAGCCTTTGCGGTCAGATAGGCGATATCTGTGTACCGGATCCCGCCGATACACGATTTCTGGAAGGCAACCGACCCTGTGCTCAAGGACCTGGTCAGATACGTCACCATCACCGCCGGTCTCGAAGCTTCCAATGTGCTTCACCGGGCCGGCGCGATGGCGTCCGCGCGAGGTCTCGGCGTGATCTTCACGCTGCATCACGTGCGCCCCTATGTGCCGACCGTCGCGAACACCAACGACCATCTGGAAGTCACGCCGGAATTTCTCGATGCGGCCATCGTGCAATTGAAATCCGAGGGCTACCGCTTCATCCGTCTCGAAGACATCCCTTCCGCGATCGCCTCCCGGACGGACTCACGGCCTTTCGCCATGTTCACCCTCGACGATGGCTACCGCGACAATGCGGAATATGCGCTGCCCATATTCGAAAGACACGGTGTGCCGTTCACGGTCTTCGTGTGCCGCGGCTTCTCCGAGCGAACCCACACGATCTGGTGGGAGACAGCGGCGGCGCTCTTGAACTCTTCCCAAGCCGTCGACCTCAAGAACGGCGATGGACCTATCCATTACGACGTGCGGACACGCAGGACGAAATACGCGGCCTTCGACCACATGGCAAAAGCCATCACCGCCAAAGGCGAAGCTGAAACCATCGAGAAGCTCGATCGGGCAGCGATGGACAACGGTATCGATCCGAAGGCAATCGTCGAGAAACTGGTGATGTCGGGCGCGGAATTGAAGAAATTCAGCGCGCATCCGCTGGTCTCTCTCGGTGCTCATACTGTGAGCCACCGCGCGCTCGCCTACCTCACGGAGTCCGAAGTCAGAGAAGAGCTTTCGGCTTCGGCCGACTATGTCGAGGCAATCACCGGCCGGCGACCGGCCACCTTTGCCTATCCCTACGGAGATCAACGCAGTGTAACGCCGGAAATCGCGCGTATCGTTTCGCAGACGGGCTTCACGGTCGGTGTCACGACCTCACCCGGCACCGTGACCGGTTCTTCCGCGCAGGACGTGACGCTTCTGCCGCGCATTTCGCTCAATGGCTATTACCAGAAGAAGCGCTACGTCTCGGCGCTTGCCTCCGGCATTCCCTTCCGGCTGCGGGGACAGGGATAGAAACCTGCCTGCCCGCATTCCGGTTCCCGAGTTTCACGGATACATGCGCACCTTGGTCCAGGCTGCGTCGACCGTCTCGCGACGGAACTCGATGCGATCGTGCAGGCGGAACTTGCGGTCGTGCCAGAACTCGATCGACACCGGCTTGATGCGGAAGCCCGACCAGTATGGCGGGCGCGGAATATCTCCAAGCGCGCAGCGCGCCGTGTATTCGGCCACCGCCTTTTCCAGCGCAAACCGGCCTTCGAGCGGCCGCGACTGCTTGGAGGCCCAGGCGCCTACGCGGCTGCCGAGCGGGCGCGAACGAAAATAGGTATCGGCCTCCTCGTCGGAAACGACCTCGACTTCGCCGCGCAAACGCACCTGGCGGCGCAGCGACTTCCAGTGGAAGCACATGGCCGCCTTCTTCTGGCCGAGAATTTCCTGCCCCTTCTGGCTTTCGAAATTGGTGTAGAAGACGAAACCTCGGGTGTCGAAATCCTTGAGCAGCACCATGCGCACATTCGGAAGGCCGTTTTCGTCGACAGTCGCGACCGCCACGGCGTTCGGATCGTTGATTTCGGATGCCTCGGCATCCTTCAGCCACGCGCCGAAAAGTGTGTATGGTTCGCTTTCCTCGGTGAAGTCACTGGTTGTTAACCCGGTATCTGACATATTGAATCAAATGCTCCTGAACTTACTCATTGCCCAGGTTCAAAGCGCTGGACAGGACGCCCGTTGAGAGACATAGCAAAGTCAGACGAACGCAAAAAGGGGAGCCTGCCCGGCTTCGGCAAGATTGCCGCTGTCGCTGCCCTGGTATTTCCTCTTTCTGGATGCGTCGCCGGCGGCCTCGATCTCTTCGGAGATGAGAAAGTGGACCGTTCGCTTTCTACAAACACCATCGCAACCGGGCGGAAGGCCGATGGACATTCCGACGAAATGACAGTGCAGAACGCTGTTTCCTCCGCCGATCTCGCCAAACTCGGTTCGAACCCCCTGCCCTGGGCCAATACGACGACGGGCAGCGCGGGTGTCGTAACAGCCATCCAGGAACAGAAGACCGATGGAGTCGTCTGCCGCGACTTCTCGACCACGCGCCATTCCTATGAAGGGATCGCCTATTTCACTGGCAAGACCTGTATCGTCGGCGCCGGTTCATGGCGGCTGATGAGCTTCGACCGGGCGCCCTGAAGACAGGATCGGCGGCGATTGGCCCCAATCCCCGCCGAAAGGCACGTGGCGCGTAACCACTGATTAGCAACTTCTTGCCATTATTGCTCGATTGGTAGGCGTGACCGCAACGGAATGAGCGGCACGGGGTATTTCAATTGGCGGCCTCCCTGACAACCGGGATGCGCCGCTCTCAGTATTCGGTGGCTTTTGATGCGCGATCCTTATTCAGTGCTCGGCGTTAAGCGGAATGCGGGAGCCGATGAGATTAAAGCTGCATGGCGTTCCAAGGCAAAATCCATTCACCCGGATCAAAATCGCGATGATCCCAACGCCACGCAGCGTTTCGCCGAGGTCGGCCAAGCCTATGACATGCTGAAGGACCCCGAGAAACGCAACCATTACGACCAGCAACGCAGCAAGGCGGAGGCAAGGGTGCGCGAACAGACGATCATGCAGCAGCGCCAGGCGGCGCGCGAGGCGGCCGAGCGCGCCAGGGTCGCCAAGGAAAATGCCGAGCGCGTGCTCGCCGAACTTGCCAGGGCGGAAGCCGAAAAGGCAAGGGCCGACAAGGCCGCCCAAGCCTACCCGCAAACCGCCGAAAAATCGGCAGCGCAGGCCTCGACCCAATCAAAGGCCGAGAAGGCAGCGCAACCCGGCGCGCAAACAGCCACGGCGGAAAAGCCCATCGGGCCAAAGCCGACGACCGCCGAAGACCCGGAAGACATGGTTTCGCGCATTTTCGGGGAAAGCCCGGAAGCCGCAGCCGTAGCCGAAAGCCTTCGTCGCGATGACGCGGGCGAGAAAAGCGACCATCCGGAAGGCGGCGAGCATCAGACGGCGGGAGCCAGGAATGCCGCCTCAACGCGGCCGCTCGCCGCAATAGATCTCCTGACCTCGCTGGTGCGCCGCATTCGCGGCGTCCAGCCGCCGCCCGAAAAGGCGCCCGACCTCTCGGTCGAGGCGCCCGTCGCCATCCTCGATCTCCTCAACCAGACCGCTATCCCGGTCACGCTGTCGGACGGACGGGAATTGCGCGTCAACCTCGAGGGCGGGCTTCGTGACGGCGATGTCGTGAGGCTCAAGGGTCAGGGGCTGAAGATACAGGGAATGCAGCGCGGTGATGTCACCGTAACCCTGCGTGTCCAGAAAACGGAAAAGTTCAGGGTCGAGGGTTTCGACATCCATACGGTTCTGCCGATCACGCTCGAGAACGCCGTGCTCGGTTGCGAAACCACGGTCGAGACGCCGACAGGCGAGGTGGAGATCACCATCCCGCCATGGTCAGGCTCGGATCAGGTCATCCGACTCGACAATCTCGGACTGCCCGACGCCGAGGGCGGACGTGGTGCTCTCGCCGTCGAACTCAGGGTTTTGCTCTGGGAAAAGCCGGACGACAAGGTGACCGACCTGATGCGCGTCATGCGCGAGGGCCTGTTTTTATAAAGCATTTATTACAATCACACCCTTTATTACGCTGCCTAACAGTAGATGATCCGGGGCAATCTTGAACCGTGGTTCGCGCTATGCCATAGGCAGGTTCAATTAAAAGTCTCAGGGAAACAAAAAATGGTTCAAGGTTTCGGCCTCATGGCAGGCAAGCGCGGCGTCATCATGGGCGTTGCAAACAACCGGTCCATCGCATGGGGCATCGCCAAGGCCTGTCACGACGCAGGTGCGGAAGTAGCACTGACATGGCAGGGCGACGCCCTTCGCAAGCGCGTCGAACCGCTTGCCCAGGAGCTCGACGCCTTCATGGCGGGCGATTGCGACGTCACCGACCTCGATAGCATCGATGCGGTCTTCAAGAACCTCGAAGACAAGTGGGGCAAGATCGACTTCGTCGTTCACGCCATCGCATTCTCCGACAAGGATGAACTGACCGGCCGCTACATCGAAACGACCCGCGACAACTTCGCCCGCACGATGGACATTTCCGTCTATTCGTTCACCGCTGTCGCTGCGCGCGCCGAGAAGATCATGAAGGACGGCGGCTCGATCCTGACCCTCACTTATTACGGCGCCGAGAAGGTCATGCCGCATTACAACGTCATGGGCGTCGCCAAGGCGGCACTCGAGGCAAGCGTGCGCTATTTGGCCGTCGACATGGGCGGCCGCGGCATCCGCGTGAACGCCATTTCCGCCGGACCGATCAAGACGCTGGCCGCGTCCGGGATCGGCGACTTCCGTTACATCCTGAAATGGAACGAGTACAACTCCCCCCTGAAGCGCAACGTCTCGACCGATGAAGTCGGCAAATCCGGCATGTATCTTCTGTCGGATCTGTCCACCGGCGTCACCGGCGAAGTCCATCATGTCGATTCCGGTTACCATACCGTGGGGATGAAGGCCGTGGACGCACCCGACATTTCCGTTTCCAAGGAATAGTCTCCCACCCGGAGTGGCAAGCCGTGCTCATCTATTTGATCCGTCACGGCCAGACCGACTGGAATGCCGAAGGACGGTTGCAGGGACAGCAGGATATTCCGCTCAATGACCTCGGTCGCAGCCAGGCAAGGCGGAACGGCGAACGTCTTGCCTCAGAGCTCCGCGATCAGGCGGCGGATTTCGACTATGTCGCCTCGCCGCTCGGGCGGACGCGCGAAACAATGGAACTGCTGCGCGCGGCCATGGGCCTCGATCCGGCGGCCTACCGCATCGAACCCCGCCTGATGGAGCTTTCCTTCGGCGACTGGCAGGGGTCCACCCTTGCTGAACTGCAGCGCGAGACTCCCGAACGCGTCGAGGCAAGAGCCACGGAAAAATGGGACTTCATTCCACCCGGCGAGGCGGCCGAAAGCTATGAGATCCTGTCGTGGCGGGTCGGTTCTTGGCTGACCTCCGTCGATCGCCCAACGGTCTGCGTCAGCCATGGCGGCGTCGTGCGCAGCGTGTTCCGCCTTATCGGCAACTGGTCGAAGGAAGATGCCTGCGAGATGAATGTCCCGCAGGACCGGATACTCAAGATCGATCGCGACGGGGGTTCGGTCGGCTGGCTCTGACGCCACGGCGGCAAAGGATCTCTGAGCGAGGATATTGCGCGGTCGTTATTGAACGATCTCGAGATCGTCGACGACTCGCTTGCCATCGACTTCGGTGTAAAAAACGATCACCTTCACGCCGGATTCCAGACCGTCGAAATTGAATTCCTCGGGCAGCGAATAGGTCTTGCCGTCATCAAGCGTCATGGAGAGATCCTCAACGTCCACGGCCTTGATCGTAGCCTCGACATCGTCGCTTCCCGCAAGCACGCTGAGCGGGGAGAAGAAGCTCGCCGTTGCGAGAAGAACTGCGATTATGACGCGCATGCCGGACACCCTGACTGCTTTCAGAACTTTCAAAACATTGAACAAAGTAAGCCTCCAGAATGTGGCAAAAGTCGCCCGCAATGATGACATTTGAGTGTGATTGATGACCGGAATTGCGGCGCCAATCAAGCCATGCAGAGGTAATTCGCAACCGTTTTGCCGGCCTTTCTGCCGCAGCCGGGTGGGCAAGGCCACAATGGCCGCCGATTCTGCCGCCGCGGATTCGCAGACCATTTTTGGGTACTCAATTCTAAATTAACCGGCCCCTCCTAGTGTCGTTGCAGGGAAAAGTGGGGCATAAGGGATTTGGAATTTTCGGATCAAGCCAACGGACGGCGCAACGAAAAACGACGAGGCGCCGGTACATTCCTGCTTGGCGCATCCGTCATATCATTGACGATCATTGCCGTCGGCATCCTTGTCGACCAGCGCTACACGCGAGCCAACCGGGCAGCGCTGGAGCAGCATGTCGAAGGTGATGTCAAGCTGATCCGCTCCGCCCTCCAGGCCCGTATCGACGCCGATTTTGCCGGAGCGCGTCACCTAGCCGCCGAGATCGCCGTCGACCCAAGCGCCTCGATGGCCGAATTGGCTGGTTTGGCCGGGATCATCGCCGCCTCCAACAGCCACATTGCCCGCGTCGACTATGCGCCCGATAGCACCCTGCCCCCGGTAACGCTCTTCCGGGCGGACAGCGTTGCCTCCAGCGGCGCTCCAGGGTTGTCGTCTGCAATTGCCGAAGGCGGAGCGCGCCTGACGCAAGCCAGTGCGCAGGCCTTTTTTCTTACCTTTCCCGTGCCGGCCGGCGCAGACACCGCCGATCTCTCGAAATCCATGGTGGCGCTGACGATCGACGCGGAGAAATTCTACGAAGTCGCCGGGTTGACGCAGTCAGGCGATAGCATAACGCCCAATCGACTGCCCGACCTCGATCACCTGCAATGGACGGTCCGGTACATCCAGCCCAGGCGTTCCGAAGCTTCGTCCTTCGGTGAGGTACCGCTTGCGCAAGACGATCCCGTCAGCGAGCGGCTCGATGTCCCGGGCGGCGCCTTCGAAATTCTTGCGGCACCTCGCGACGGCTGGGACGCAGCGCCCCAAAATCAGTTTGCAGTCCGGCTTGCGATCATTCTCGCCGGCGCCGCGATAGTCATACCCGCGATCGTCACCGCATTTCTGTTTCGCGATCGCAATCGCAACATCGAAAAACTGAAACAGCGAGAGAAGAAGCTTGTCGAGCTTTCGCAGCGGTTCAGCCTGGCGATGGAATCCTCCGACATGGGCATCTGGGCGGTCAGGACGACCGAACCGTTGCTTTACTGGGACGACCGTACGGCGGCGCTGCACGGCTGCGTGCCAAGCGCCAGCGAAAACGAGGACAGGATTGCTGACTGGTATGCCGCCGTGCACCCGGACGACCGCGACCGCGCGGAGGCGCATTTCTTCCAGTGCGCCTGCACCGAATCCACACAGACTTGCGACATGAACTATCGTGTCGTTCTTGCCGACGGCTCCATCCGCTACCTGAGATCAGTCGGTACGCGTTCTTGCGGTGAAGAAGGCGAGAACCAGCTGGCTGGCATCGCTTGGGATGTGACGGCCGATACGCTTTTCACCCAGACGCTGCGCGATGCGAAGGATACGAGCGACATCAAGAACGCGGAGCTGGAACTGGCTCTCGACGAACTGTCCAGCCGTGAGCAGGAACTGTCGGAACTGTCGCACAAGCTCGACCTGGCGCTCGGCTCCTATAATTGCGGCATCTGGGAAGCAGATCCGGTCGGTGGCGGCGCGGTCTGGGACGAGCGGATGCACCAGCTCTACGGCCTTCCTTACAAGCAGGCCGCGACGACCGAGGAAGAATGGCTGAACTGTATCTATCCGGACGACCGGAAGTCCGTTCTGGAAGCGACAAACAAGGCCATTGCCCTGGGCACACCCCTGCAGTCGGTCCAGCGCATTTTGCTGCCCGACGGCAGTTTCCGGTTCGTCCGTTCCGTCGGCCAGATCCATACCGGCCGTGACGGCGAACAGAAGATCATCGGCATCGCTTTCGATGTAACGGCGGATATCCTGCTGACCGAAGAGCTGAAGGTCGCGAAGGAAGAAGCCGATGCCCGCAACATCGAGCTTGAGCTTGCCAAGAACCGGATCGAGTTCAACGCCCTGCACGACCCGCTCACAGCACTGGCCAACCGCCGAAAACTGGACCTAGAACTGGACCAGCTATCGAAAAATGCCCAAGGGACCCGCTCCCGGTTTTCCATCCTGCATCTCGATCTCGACCGCTTCAAGGAAATCAACGACACACTCGGTCACGCGGCGGGCGATGCCATACTGGTGCATACGTCCCGGATACTCTCCCGCAATGTCACGCGCGGGGATCTCGTCGCGCGCATCGGCGGTGACGAGTTCGTCATTCTCATCACGCGCGCGGTAACAACGCTGGAACTCTCCAGCCTCAGCGAGCGGATCATCGAGGAAATGAACAAGCCGATCGATTTCGAGGGCTTTTCGTGCCGCTGCGGCGTTTCGATCGGGGTTGCCCAGTCCTTCGGCGCCAACGCCGATGCACGAAAGGTGCTCATCAACGCGGACATCGCGCTTTACCAGGCCAAGGAAAAAGGGCGCAACGGCTACGAATTCTTCACCCAGGACCTGCAAGCCAATATCGTCACCAAGAAGCGAC
Source organism: Rhizobium sp. (assembly GCA_003527225.1). Next base: position 155,174 of record DPXQ01000044.1, on the reverse strand, counting down.
TGGCCGACGATATCCTGGCCGGACTCGAACGGGACGAATTCACAGTCTGGTACCAGCCGCAATTCGACGCGACGACGATGGAGCTCACCGGCGCGGAGGCACTGGTGCGCTGGAAGCATCCCGACCAGGGGGTTCTCGCCTCGGGCCGTTTCCTGAAAATCGCCGAAGAACTGAATGTCATGGCCCGGATCGACCAGTTGGTGCTCGAAAAGGCGCTGCGCGACAAGATGCGCTGGACCGCGCTCGGCATCGATCTGCCGAGAATATCGGTCAATGTCTCCTCGAAACGCCTGCACGACACTACACTGGCCGATCAACTCGAGGGCCTCAGCATCAGGCCGGGCGAGGTCGCCTTCGAACTGGTCGAATCGATCTTCCTCGACGACATTGAGGATGCGGCAACCAGCAATCTCGACCGCATCAAGTCATTCGGCATCGACATCGAAATTGACGACTTCGGCACCGGCCACACCTCGATCGTGAGCCTGTTGCGTCTCAAGCCCAAGCGACTGAAGATCGACCGGCAACTGGTCATGCCGATCCTCAATTCGCCGCAGGAGCGCGCACTCGTGCGCTCGATCGTCGAAATCGCCCGCTCGCTCGGCGTCGAGACAATCGCCGAGGGTGTGGAAACGCATGAGCATGCGGCCCTGCTCAAAATACTCGGCTGCGACCAGTTGCAAGGTTTTGCCTTCGCCAAGCCGCTGTCATTCGAGGAGTTCACCCGCTTCGCGTCCCGCACGCCGAAGCAGAAAGCCTCCTGATCGCGAGCCAACGGACAAGGGCCTTTTCACAAGAAAGGCTTTTCCCTTTTTCAGGTTTTCCACTATGAGTGTGCCGCAACACGCCAAGGCGCGGCGAGCCCGCCCGAACGATCCGGTACTTACGATATGTCGCACAATACCTTCGGTCACCTGTTCCGCGTCACCACCTGGGGCGAGAGCCACGGGCCGGCGCTCGGCGCGGTCGTCGACGGCTGCCCACCCGGCATCCGCTTCACCCTCGACGACCTGCAATCCTTTCTCGACAAGCGCAAGCCCGGCCAGTCGCGCTTCGTGACGCAGCGCCGCGAGGACGACCTCGTCAGGGTACTGTCCGGCGTGATGCCGCAGGACGACGGCTCGATGATCACCACCGGCACGCCGATCTCGCTGATGATCGAAAACACCGACCAGCGATCCAAGGACTACGGCGACATCGCCAAGCGCTACCGGCCCGGACACGCCGACTATACCTATGACGTCAAATACGGCATCCGCGACTATCGCGGCGGCGGCCGCTCGTCTGCCCGCGAAACGGCGGCCCGCGTCGCCGCCGGCGCGCTCGCGCGTCTCGTCATCCCCGGCGTCGCCATTCGCGGCGCGCTGGTGCAGATCGGCAAGCACAAGATCAATCGCGCCAACTGGGACTGGGCCCAGGTCGGCGAGAACCCGTTCTTCGCCCCCGATCCTGAGATCGTTCCGGTCTGGGAGGCCTATCTCGACGAGATCCGCAAGGCCGGCTCCTCGGTCGGCGCGGTCGTCGAGGTCGTGGCCGAGGGCGTTCCCGCCGGCATCGGCGCGCCGGTTTACGGCAAGCTCGACCAGGACATTGCCAGCCTGCTGATGTCGATCAACGCGGTCAAGGGCGTCGAGATCGGCAACGGCTTTACGGCCGCCGAGATCACCGGCGAGGAAAATGCCGACGAAATGCGCATCGGCCCGGACGGTAAGCCGATGTTCCTCTCCAACCATGCCGGCGGCATTCTCGGCGGCATTTCGACCGGCGAGCCCGTGATCGCGCGCTTTGCCATCAAGCCGACCTCATCGATCCTGGCCGAGCGCCGCTCGATCGATGCCGATGGCAACGAGGTCGACGTGCGCACCAAGGGCCGTCACGACCCCTGCGTCGGCATCCGGGCAGTTCCCGTCGGCGAGGCGATGCTTGCCTGCACGATTGCCGATCACTACTTACGAGATCGCGGCCAGACAGGCCGGCTGAAATGAGGCACATCCATGAGCTATGACCAGAGCCGCGTCGTTGACGCCATCCGCGCCTTCGAGGCCGGCGAAATCGTCGTCGTTACCGATGACGACGACCGCGAGAACGAAGGCGACCTGATCGTCGCCGCCGTCCACTGCACCGCCGAGAAGATGGCCTTCATCGTGCGCCACACCTCGGGCATCGTCTGCGCGCCCATGCCGAAGGAAGAGGCCAAGCGCCTCAACCTCAACGCCATGGTCGCGGAAAACGACAGCGCGCACACGACGGCCTTCACCGTGACAGTCGACTTCAAGCACGGAACGACGACCGGCATTTCCGCCGAGGACAGGACGCTGACCGTGCGCAACCTCGCCAACCCGAATGTCGGCCCGGCCGATTTCGTCCGCCCCGGCCACATCTTCCCGCTGGTCGCGCGCGAAGGCGGCGTGCTGATGCGCTCCGGCCATACCGAGGCCGCCGTCGATCTCTGCAAGCTTGCCGGCCTGCCGCCGGTCGGCGTGATCGGCGAACTGGTCAACGACAACGGGACCGTCAAGCACGGGCCGGAAGTCTTTGCCTTTGCCGAGGAACACGGGTTGAAGCGCGTTTCCGTCGCCGATCTCATCGCTTATCGCCAGCGTAAGGAAACGCTGATCCAGCTCGCTTCAAGCTTCAGCATCGAAACGCCCTACGGGCCGGCCAAGGCGCATGCCTATTCGCTGCCCTGGGATCCGATGCAGCACCTGGCCGTCGTCTTCGGCGATATCCGCGACGGCGTCGACATTCCGGTGCGCCTGCATCTGGAGCATGTCGGCAAGGATGTGTTCGGCAAGGACCGCCAGATCGACGACATCATGAAGAAGATCGCCGAAAAGGGCCGCGGCGTTATCGTCTACCTGCGCGAAGGCTCGGTCGGCGTCGGGGTGTCGACCACGGCCCGCGCCGGCCTGCACGAGCGCGAGGCGCACGAACAGGCCCAGGCCCGCGAGAGCGAGTGGCTGGAAATCGGCCTCGGCGCGCAGATCCTCAAGGATCTCGGCGTCAGCTCCATCCGGCTCTTCGCCTCGCGCGAACGCCATTATGTCGGGCTGGAAGGCTTCGGCATCCGCATCAGCGCCACCGAGATCGTCTGATCCGCCGGTGCTGGGCCTCTGAAAATGCCCCCGGTTCGCCGGGGGCAGGACTACCCTTCCCGATCGCTCAAATGCCGCGCGGGAGCACTTATCGGGCGAAGCGTTTTGCCCCGGCGACGCGAGCCACGACGGCGGCTGCGACACGCAGGGTTTCGGCTCCGGCCGTCGCATTGCTGTCCATTGCCCGTGAGGCTCCGGTCACTTCTGAAGATCGGCGATAAGCTGCTTCATCTGGGAAATCTCGTCTCGCTGGGTCTCAATGATCGACGCCGCCAAGTCGCGCACGCGCGGATCGGTCAAGGTGGCCCGCTCACTGGTCAAGATGGCGATGGAATGGTGCGGAATCATTGCCTTCATCCATGCGATATCGCCAACCGTTGCCTGGCTACGGACAAGATAGAGCGAGCTGGCGAACGTCACGAGGGACAGAGCCACGATCGCAATGTTCACGGTGCGGCTGCGATACATGTGGCGCATGAAGGCGAGCATGACCAAGGCCATGGCCGATCCCATGATCAGCGCCATGAAGAGACGGGTCTGCGAGAAGAACACGTGATCGACGGAGAAGACGTTTAGATACATGAGGGCGTACATGATTGCGGTCGATACGGCGATCATCAGCGCGAAGCGGAAATAGGGCGACATCGGCTTTCCTCTGTTTCATTGGGGCCTTGATCCCTAACGATCTCGTCGTGCTGCCGGTTCCCTGGGGCCGATCGGCCCTAGCGTTGCAGGCGTATCGTCTCGCCGATGCGTAGCACACGGGACTGGCGACGGCCGTCGCTTGCGGCGAGGAAGCGCTCGGCAGGTGCGCGCAGCGGCTCGGGCGACAGCGCAAAGGTGCCCCAATGGATGCCGATGCCGAGTGAAGCGCGCACGTCGCGGAGGATTTCTGCGGCATCTTCCGGCGTCGAGTGCGCGCCGGCCACCAGCGGCGAGGGCTCGAAGGCGCCGATCGGCACCAACGCCAGATCATAGGGACCGCGCGTCCGGCCGATCTCGCCGAAGACCGGGCCATAGGCGCTGTCGCCGACGAAGAGCAGGGAGCGGCCGGCGAGGCGTATGTCCCAGGAATTGGCAGGGCCATCGGGCATGGCGAGGAGATTGCGGCGCGTGCCGTGCATGGCGGGAAGTGCTGTGATGCGGGCGGAGGCGACGCTGACCGTATGGCCGATCGACGGATGCTCGACCGCGGCGAAACCCGCCGCCTGTCCGAAGCGCTCGAGGCTATCCGGCAGGACGATCCGGGCCTTGGGAAAACGCTCGGCCAGGGCTTTGAGGGTCGGGCTGTGGAGATGGTCGTAATCGCCGTGCGAGATCACGACGATATCGATCCGCGGCAGGTCCTCAAGGCCGATCGGCGGCGTGGCGTGGCGGTGCGGCAGCGGGCTTTCGAGCGAGAAACCGACCGGAAAGACCGGGTCGGTCAGGATGGCAAGGCCGCCGAGCCGGATCAGCACGGTGGAATGGCCAAACCAGGTGAGGCTGTCGCCGCGCATTGCAAGACCGGCGAGCGCCTCCTCGCGGGAGAGCACCAGGCCGTCAGCGGCTTCGGCGCGGCGCAGATAAAGGCCGGTCGCGATATTGAGATGGTGGAGCGCCAGGCCGGCGGAGCGCATGCCGGGCGGCAAGAGACCGGCGGCCTTCGGCCGGGCGTCCTCGCCTTCGCCCCTTGTCGTTCCCTGACAGCCCGCAAGCGGCGCAATGACGAGGGCGGCGAAGAGCAAGACCTTTAGCACCCGCGAAAGGCGGGGCAATATCGGGGCCGCATGCATCCGGGTGCCGGGCGGACCCTTTGCACCTCGCGCCGCTATGGCGCCCCTTCCCGTCTGTTGCATTCGCCCCTGCCCGAAAGATCGTCTGCGGCCATTGAGCCCGATCGTTGACGGCAATGCAAGCCTCGGTGTGCCCACAATCAGCGTCGATCATGCCACCGGCGTTGGCCACGGCTCACCGCCTTCGTCGGGCCTGAAGGTTTTACCATCCGCATCAGCGCCACCGAGATCATCTGATCCGCCAGTATTGAGCCACTGAAACGCCCCCGGTTGACCGGGGCAGGTCTCGCCTTCCCTATCGCTCGACTGCCGTACAGACGTGCTCATTTGGCGAAGCGTTTTGCCCCAGCGACGCAGGCCACCACGGCGGCGGTCACCACGACCATGGAGGCGCTCACCGCCTCGCCGAGCAGGCCGGCCGCCAGGACGAGGCCGAAGAAGGGCTGGAGGAGCTGCAGCTGGCCGACGGCGGCGATGCCGCCCTGGGCAAGGCCGCGATACCAGAAGACGAAGCCCACCAGCATGCTGAACACCGAGACATAGGCAAGGCCGAGCCAGGCCGGCTGGCCCGTTCCGGCAAAGGATGGCGGCATGGTGGCCAGCGCCAGCACGACCATGACCGGCAGGGAGAGCACGAGCGCCCAGGAAATGACCTGCCAGCCGCCGAGCGTGCGGGAGAGCTTGGCCCCCTCGGCATAACCCAGCCCGCAGACGGTGATGGCGCCGAGCATCAGCAGGTCGCCGAGCGGCGCGGCCTTCACGCCCTGCAGCAGGGCGAAGCCCGCGACCAGCAGGCTGCCGAGCCCGGAAAACAGCCAGAAGGCCGGCCTTGGCCGCTCGCCGCCGCGCAGCACGGCGAAACTGGCGGTCGCCAGCGGCAACAGCCCGACGAAGACGATGGAATGCGCCGAGGTGACGTGCTTCAGTGCCAGCGCGGTCAGCAGCGGAAAGCCGACGACGACGCCGAGCGCGACGACGACCAGGGACACCATCTCGCCCGGCTTCGGCCATTTCTGCCGGAACAGCAGCAACAGACCGAGCGCCAGCGCGCCGGCAATGGCGGCCCGCGCCACGGTCAGGAACACGGGATCGAAATCGGCCACCGCCACCCGGGTGGCGGGGAGCGAGCCGCTGAAGATCAGCACACCCAGAAAACCGTTGATCCAGCCGCTTGTCGTCTTGTCCATCAGATCCATCCTCATCGATTGGTGCGAGGATAGGCGATCGTGGATGGATTTCTCAGAGACAGTGCATTACAGTTTTGCCGAACTGTAATGATCACGAGAGCAGTACACATGCTGGACAAGATCACAGGCGACGGCGAAGACGGCACGCGCGTCGGCCGCGTCATGGGCGCCATCCGCCAGAGGATCGGCCGGCGGACGCTGGCGCCGGGGGCGAAGCTGCCGTCGATCCGCGGCTTTGCCAAGGTCATGGCGGTCTCCACCTCGACCGTGGTCGAGGCCTATGACCGGCTGGCGGCCGAAGGGCTGATCCAGTCGCGGCCGGGCTCCGGCTTCTATGTCGCCGGCCACCTGCCGCCGCTGGTGCTGGCCGAGATCGGCCCCAGGCTCGATCGCGCCGTCGACCCCTTCTGGGTGTCGCGGCAATCGCTCGAAGCCGGCGAGGACACGCTGACGCCCGGCTGCGGCTGGCTGCCGGCGGCATGGATGCCGCAGGAGGAACTGCGCCGGTCGCTGCGCCAGCTGACCCGGGCCGCCGACACGGTGCTTGCCGACTATGGCACGCCGCTCGGCCTGCCGCCGCTCCGCCAACTTCTGTCGCGGCGCATGGCCGAGCGCGGCATCCAGGCGGCGCCGGACCAGATCATGCTGACGGAATCGGGCACGCAGGCGATCGACCTGCTCTGCCGCTTCCTGATCGAGCCGGGCGACACCGTGCTGGTCGACGACCCGTGCTATTTCAACTTCCTGGCACTGCTCCGCGCCCACCGGGTCAAGGTCGTGAGCGTGCCCTATACCGCGACCGGCCCGGACATCGCGCTGTTTGCCGCGGCACTGACCGAACACCGGCCGCGGCTCTACATCACCAATTCGGCGCTGCACAACCCGACCGGTGCGACGCTTTCACCCGCGACCGCCCACCGGCTGCTCAAACTCGCCGAGCAGTCGGGCCTCACCATCATCGAGGACGATATCTTTGCCGATTTCGAGCCCGAGCCCGCGCCGCGCCTTTCGGCCTTCGACGGGCTGGACCGGGTGATCTATATCGGCAGCTTTTCCAAGACGCTGTCGGCGGCGGCGCGCTGCGGCTTCATCGCCGCCCGACCCGACTGGATCGAGGGGCTGATCGACTTGAAGATCGCCACGAGTTTTGGCGGCAATCCCGTCTCCGCCGAGCTGGTGCTCGGCATCCTCAAGGACGGGACCTATCGCAAGCACATCGCGACCTTGCGCGACCGCCTGTCGCGCGCCACCGGCGAGGCCAACAAGCGGCTTCGGGCGCTCGGGCTGAAACCCTTCCTCGAACCGCGCGGCGGCATGTTCCTCTGGTGCCAGCTGCCGGACGGCCTCGACGCCGCCGACGTTGCGCGACGCGCGCTTGCCGACAACATCGTGCTCGCCCCCGGCAACGTCTTCAGCGTCTCGCAGACGGCGACGCGGTTTTTGCGGTTCAATGTGGCGCAGTCGCGCGATCCAAGGGTGTTTGCGGCGGTGGAGCGGGCGATGCGGGGGTGAAGGGTGGTGGAGGATGTGTTTGGCCCGAAGCGGACTATTACTTGGTGCGCTTCGATGATCCCACCGCGCGCGCCGGCCCCCACGAGCGCGAGGCGCACGAACAGGCACAGGCCCGCGAGAGCGAATGGCTGGAAATCGGCCTCGGCGCACAGATCCTGAAAGAACTCGGCGTCACCTCGATCCGCCTCTTCGCCTCACGCGAACGGCATTATGTCGGGCTCGAAGGGTTTGGCATCCGGATCAGCGGGACGGAGATTGTTTTAGAGGGGCGAGGCGGTTGGGCGCTTCCGGTTTGATCGGGGCGCGGGTGGCACGCGGTGGCTGCGTAGGTTGGCCCGAAGCGGCTATTACGAACTGATCTGGAAATGCCTGGTAACACTCCGTTCACAGTTGCCGCGAGGCTTGAACCGCTTCTACTCTGCGACTTGAGCATCTCTGATACGTGAGGAGTAGGTCAGAGGATCGGGCCAGATAGCGGTCGCCCGGGAGAAAAGATCCGCTCCACGCGCCCTTATGGCATCTTCATCCCAATGATGGACGCTATTCAGGTCTTGATTCATCGGTAGCAGAGAATGTGCCATCATCGCCGGGCGTTTCTCGTCCCATCCCAGGTTCGACTGCGACGAGTTGAGCCCCTGCATCAACAGCGTCAGGTTCCCAAAGGTCTGCACCATCCTGTCCCGGTATTCAGTCGACGCCGCCCGCGGATCTCCATCTGGCGCGTTGTGAGCTTCGAGGAACTCCATTCCCTTGGTTCCATCGGCGAGGGGCCAGTTTTCGATCCATTTCTGCGGCATGATGTGTTCGATCGACGGCTGCTGCTGGAACACGAGCGGCTCCTGCCAACCGTTCGAGTAGGACGAATTCAAACGACCTAGAATGTGGACGAGCTTCGCATTGCCCATATCGTAAGCCGGATTTCCCATCCAAGCTTCGCGGAATACCGCATCGTTCGGCCACGCGGCCGAGTCACCGGTCTGTTGAGCCAATTGCTGAATAAGGCTCGCCGCTGAGACGCCATTGCGCCGAAGGTTTTTCGTTAGTTGCAGGAAGATACGGTTATAATTTTTGGTGTTATTGCCGCAGATCGCACGTCGCAGGAGATAGGACTCGAGAACATCGGTAATTTGATCCCATTCCGTCATCAGTAGGGAACTGTCAAGCAGGAGGAGCAGAAGCGGATATGCCGTCCTGATATCAAAGGCTTCCAAAAACATCGCGAGGCGGCAGACAGGGTCACCCACCTTGGGCTCCAATATCCGGCGGAAGTTCTCACCGTGCCTGGCAAGTGTCTGCAGCTCCTCTTCGATGTTATTGAACGGTCGACGGCGCTCGATCCAGTTCCGGTACTCGACAAATAAGTGTTTGACCGGAATGTCTTCCTCGATCTGGCTCGCGAGAAAGTGCTGCATGAAAAGGTCGCTACGTGGGCGAATTAGTCGCCCTTGCTTGACCTCAACCCTCCAGAATTCGTCGTCGAACTGCTTCCAGTACGTTCCGTAGAGCGTTTCCTGGTCATGCCCTGCCCGAGAAGCTCGAAGGAAGATGTAGTTGCGTAGAAGATCCGCTGGAAGCAATGGCTCGCCACGAGCGTTTAGAGTCTCGAAGATAACCTGCGCGTCGTCTCCCTCTTGCAGATCGATTGTAACAACCCGAAGCGAGTTCTTCAACGCCTGGAAGCACTCCAACAGACGAGCGGACAAAGGAAAGTCCGCACCAATAGGCGGCTCCTCTGCAGTTCCAAGAAAAAAATCGCTAAGTTGCTCGTAGAAGAAAAGGTAGGCTTGAACCATACGGGGTCTGGGCTCAGGCTTCCGCGCGTACTTCCGCCAGACGACCGGATGTCGCCGTTCCAGTTCCGCCTTCGATCCCGACATGAGCACGTCGGCGAATTGAGTTCGATCAACTAATGTTGGCCAAACCTTGAAGCGATCCACGGAAGGATCGGCTAGCATTCCTTTGTTTTCAGTGAACCCCTCACATTCTTTCGCGAGGTCTATACAATCGTTTTCCCGGCAGAAATCTCGAAATGCAGCCAGGAAGATCTGGAAAGTAGTCAGTCGCTGCTGCCCGTCGATGACCTGGCGCTTTTCCACATGCGTGACCGGGGTCTGCTTCTGGTCGAGTACCATAGCTCCGAGGAAGTGAACAGGCGCGTCCTGTCGGCCTTCAATACCTTCCACGAATTTACGGGAGATGTCCTCCCAAAGAGGCTCCCATTGCTGTTCCCGGCTCCACACGTATTGACGCTGAAATAACGGAATTTCCAACCGCATTTTCCGTTCGAATATCGCGAGTAGTGAAACGGCATTAGCGTCCATGAGAATCCCCCAGTTTGGCAGGAGGGTAGCGATTGCACGATGCCGTTTCAAGCAGAGTTAGCCTTGCACGCGTACGATAGCTGCACTGGAGACGGCGACACAGAGTTACGGCGAGTGTACCCGAATGGCGGTTTCAAGATAACGCGTCAATCGACTGCGCGAGTTCGACAGGTCGAGAGCGCGGACCTTCATGAAAACTTGGCGGGAAACCAGCACTTGGCGCTAAGCGGCCAAGCCCATCTCCACCCCCCTCACCCCAGCCACCCGTCGCGATATTCCACCCGCTCCACGCCCGCGAACCTCGCCAGCCGCACCAGCTCCGCCTCCAGCCTCTCCAGCCGCCCGGCCGACGGTTTGACGCCCTTTTCCAGCCAGAGCCGTTTCACGTCGAGCATGCCGGCCTTGCGGTCGGCCTTCATGTCGATGCGGCCGATCAGGCGGTCGGATTCCAAGAGCGGGAAGACGTAGTAGCCGTATTCGCGCTTCGGCTCGGGCACAAAGATCTCGATGCGGTAGAAGAAGCCGAAAAGGCGTTCGGTGCGGTTGCGGTCGCGGATCAGCGGGTCGAAGGGGCTTAAAGTGCGGATGCGGGCCGGCGGCTCGGGCGGGTCGAGCAGCGTGGGCAGGCCTTCGGCAAAGGCGAAGGAGGCGCGCGGCTTGCCGTCGATGGTTTCGAGCGAGACTTCCTCCAGTTCGTCGCGGTGGTCCTCCACCCAGGCTTTCGCCTCCTGCGGGGTGACCAGATCGAAGAAGGCGGCGATTTCGCCATGGGTGGCGAAGCCGAGCCGCGTCAGCGCCTGCCGGCAGGCCCAGTCGATGAAGGCGTCGGGATCGACCTCGGCCAAGAAATGTTCGGGCGGGATGACGCGCTCGGAAAGGTCGTAGACCTTCTGGAAATTGTCGCGCCCGGCGATCGCCAGCTTGCCGGTGTGCCAGAGGAATTCGAGCGCGGTCTTCGACGGATGCCAGTTCCACCAGCCGCCCGACTTGTGGTCCTCGGCCTTGACCTCGCGCGCCATGATCGGGCCGCGTTCGCGGATCTTCTCGTAGGTCTCGTCAAAAGCCTGGTCGAACCCCTCGCCCTGCCATTTCGCCCAGTTTTCCAGGATGCGGGCCTCGCGCCGGACGAAGCGGTGCTTCCAGTAGGGAAAGAAGGCCGACGGGATGATGGAGGCGTCGTGCGTCCAGTGCTCGAAGAGCGAGCGGTCCTTCTCCAGAAGCGCCGTCAGGTGTTCCGGCCGGTAGGTCTGGTTGCGCGAGAAGAGGATCTGGTGATGGGCGCGCTCGACGGTCGCGATGCTGTCGACCTGGACGAAGCCGAGGTCGTGGATCAGCTCGTAGAGTCCGGCCTTGCCGAGCGTCCGATGCGGCGGACGGGACAGCCCCTGCCGCTCGAGGAAGATTTTTCGCGCCTGGGTGTTCGACAGAGGAATCGCCATGGAGGCAGCCTAGCGAATGTTCCCGATATGTTCAACAAGGCTCCTATCCGCTCCCGATTCCGATATGGCGGGCCTGATTGTCATGGCGAAGTCACGGAAACAGTTCTACCATGTCGTGGCGGAAACGCGCGCCGACATCTGGAAGACCGGAACCGGAAGGAAAGCCCGATGACAGATAGACTGATCTATTGCTTTGTCGACATAGAGACCGATGGTCCTGTCCCGGGCGAGCACTCGATGCTGAGTTTTGCCTGCATCGCGCTCACCGAAAGCGGACATGAGATCGACAGCTTCAGTCGAAACCTTCACCCGCTCGAGGGCGCCGAGGCCGATCCCGAGACGGCCGCCTGGTGGCAGGCACAACCGGCGACATGGGATCAGATCACCACAGACCGGACGGAGCCGGCTTCGGCCATTCCCGATTTCACCCGATGGCTCGAGGGACTGCCGGGCGATCCCGTGTTCGCAGCAGATCCGCTCATCTTCGACGCCCTATGGATCGACTGGTATCTCCGCCATTTTGCCGGCCAGCGCCTGTTCAAGGGGCCTTATGGCGGAAAATCGCTGTTCGTCGGCACGGGGATCGACATTCCCTCCTTTGTGCAGGCGGCGATGGGGCTCGACTATTTCCGCGAGCGCCCCGAATATCCTCCCGAACTGCTCGACGGCGTTCCCCACAGCCACCTGCCGATCGAGGATGCCCGGGGCCATGCGGCCTTGTTCTTCAGGGCCAGACCCCACAACACCCAAAGGAAGCGGATCTAGGATACTGCCAGCCACTTGGTCGCTCGCCCATTCCCCTTATCTCCTCTCCGGTCTATAGAGACGTCCTTGTCATCCTCGGGGGAAGCCGCTTGCAGATCATTTTCGACCGGGCAGAGGTGCGTTTCGGCACCCAGATGGCGCTGGAGCCGCTGTCTCTCGCGCTGACCGAAAAGCGGATCGGCGTGATCGGCCTCAACGGCTCGGGCAAGACGACCTTCGCGCGGATGATCAACGGGCTCGTGAAACCTTCGACCGGCAAGATCACCGTCAACGGCCATGACACCGTTGCCGACGCGAAGGCTGTGCTCTCGCTCGTCGGCTTCATCTTCCAGAACCCGGCGAACCAGATCATCCTGCCGATCATCCGCGACGACATTGCCTTCGGGCCAAAGAGCCGGGGCCTGAAGGGCGCGGAACTCACGCGCGTGGTCGAGGACGTGCTTTCCCACCTCAATATCGCGCATCTCGCCGACCGGCGCCCGCACGAGCTTTCGGGCGGCGAATTACAGCTTGCAGCGCTTGCCGCCGTGATGGTCACGCGGCCGGAGATCATCATCTTCGACGAGCCGACCAACCAGCTGGACCTGAAAAACCGCGTCGTCGTGGAACGCGCTATCCGCGATCTCGACGAAAACGCCATCGTCATTAGCCACGACCTCGACCTCGTCGCGGATTTCGGGCGCGTTCTGGTCTTCCACGCCGGCAGACTCGTCTTCGATGGTCCGGCAGACGAGGCGACCCGGCGCTACCGGGAGATCGCGCTGCCATGAAGAGCTTCTATGTCGAGGGAGACGGCTGGCTGCATCGGCTTTCGCCGAGGATCAAGCTCGCGGTACTGGCGCTTTTCGCGGTGCTGCTGTTCCTGACCCGCGCCTATCCGCTCCTCGGGCTTGCGCTCGCCGCTTCTGGGCTCGTCTATTTCGGCCTCGGCCAACCGCTCCGTTCGGCCCTTCGCCCGCTGATACCGGTGCTCGCCACAATCGCCGTGGTGGCGCTGTTCAATCTCGTTTTCAACTCAGCGGACGAGGCCATAGTCACGGTGCTGCGCCTTTGCGCGCTCGTGCTCCTCGCCGCATCCGTCACGGCGACGACGCGTGTTTCCGAGTTCATCGACACGGTGACGACGGCCGCATGGCCGCTCGAAAAAGCGGGGCTCGTGAAGGCCTCCGATATCGGCCTTGCCGTCGGGCTGGTCATCCGTTTCGTGCCGGAGATCCTCACCCGCTACGAAGCGATCCGCGAGGCGCACAAGGCGCGCGGCCTGAAAATGAGGCCCACGACGATCATCGGACCGCTGATCATCCACACACTGAAGGATGCGGATAACATCGCCGCCGCCATTGACGCGCGCGGCATCAGGGGTCAATGAATTTGCCGACCGGTTCCTTTCTCGCATTTTCTTCATGCGAACCGGCAGCCACTTCGCTCGAAAATGCCCTGTGCCATTGCTCTGTGCGGGGGCATGAAACCGGAGACCGCCATGAACACCCGTGACCTCGTTCTCGTTTCGCTTTTCGCCGCCATCATCGTCGCCCTCGGCCTCGTGCCGCCGATCACGCTCGGCTTCATTCCTGTTCCGATCACGGCGCAGACGCTGGGTGTCATGCTGGCGGGCGTCATCCTCGGCGCGCGGCGCGGCGCAAGCGCGGCAGTCCTTGTCATCCTGCTCGTCGCCATAGGTCTGCCGGTGCTGTCGGGCGGTCGCGGCGGGCTTGCCGTCTTCGCCGGCCCGACGGTCGGCTTCCTGATCGGCTGGGTGCCGGGCGCCTATGTCACCGGTCTGATTGCCGAGCGCTTTGCCAAACCGGGCCTCTCGGCCATGACCCAGACCGCCGGCTTCCTCGCCGCCGCCGTCATCGGCGGGGTCGGCATGATCTATCTCTTCGGCATCGGCTATCTCGCCTTCGGCGCGGGGCTCGGCCTCTCCAAGGCCTTCATGGGCTCGCTCGCCTTCATTCCGGGCGATCTCCTGAAAGCCGCAATCGCGGCGCTCGCCGGCCGCGCCGTGATGGTCGGCTATCCGCTGTTGCCGCAAAGGGCGTAAGGTTCGGAGTGACTTGAACGCTTGTCACATACTCGATCTAGTCTGCCTCGCGTCAAACAGAGATCGACACAATGGCTGATGACAGGCTGGAAATCCCGACGCCACTGGTCCGCGACCTGATCACGGACCAGTTCCCGCAATGGGGCGATCTGCCCGTCACCCCGGTCATACCGGGCGGTTGGGACAACCGGACCTTTCGCCTCGGCGAGACCATGTCGGTGCGCCTGCCGAGCGCGCAGCGCTATGTGGCTCAGGTGGAAAAGGAGCAGACATTCCTGCCTTTTCTTGCGCCCCACCTGCCACTGCCTATCCCGAAAGCCGTTGCGCTCGGCAAGCCAGGTAACAGCTATCCCTGGCCCTTCGGCATCTATGGCTGGATCGAGGGCGAGACGGCCAACCATAACGGAATCGCCGACCTCCCCCGCTTCGCATCGGATCTGGCGGCGTTCCTGACCGCGCTCCAGGCGATCGATGCGACCGCCGGTCCGCCCACCGGAACGCACAATTTCCATCGCGGCGGTTCGCTCGGTGTCTATGACACTGAGACACGCCGGTCACTCGACCTGCTGGCCGACATGATCGACCATGCGCTGCTGACCGAGATCTGGGAAACGGCCCTTGCATCGCGATGGGAGAATGCCCCGGTCTGGGTACATGGTGACGTCACCGCCGGCAATCTGCTGATCCGCGACGGCCGGCTCTCCGCAGTCATCGATTTCGGCTCCATGGGCACGGGCGACCCGGCCTGCGATCTGGCGATCGCCTGGACATTTTTCGACGGGGAGAGCCGCAAGGCCTTCCGCGACGCCTTGCCGCTCGATCCCGCTACCTGGCAACGGGCACGGGGCTGGACGCTGTGGAAGGCGGTGATCACTCTTGCCCAGGCTCCTGGCGTCAATCCCGCCGAGGCGGACAAGGCCGGACGGGTCATCGCGGCCGTGACGGAAGACCACCTCGCGGCGGCGAGCGCCTAAGTCCGCGCTTCACGGCAAATACCGGTAGAGCCAGTCCCCGATATCTTCCCGCGGCGCCACCGTATTGCCGGATGCCGTCATCGGCGGGGTCGGCTATCCGCTGCTGCCGCAAAGGGCTTGAGTCCCATTTGACCGAAGTCTTCTGAGACCTCGGCAAATTCTCGCGGGCACGTTCCCGTACACGGGCGCCTATTTCACCGGTGCGATCTCGATTTTGGTCGCCGCATACCATTCCGCCACGGCACGGATATCGGTATCGCTCAGCCCGGCTGCGATTTCCGACATCACCGGATGCGTGCGCTTGCCGGTGCGGAAGGCCTTGAGCTGCGTGTCGATATAGATCGCGTTTTCCCCCGCCAGGTTCGGTGCGTCCTCAATCCTGGCGAGACCATCCGCGCCGTGGCAGGCGACGCAAGCCTCGGGCGCCATATTCTCGGTCTTTCCGGGTGCGAGCGAAGCACTGACATCCTGCGAGGAATACCAAGCCGCCAGATCAGCGATGCTCTGGTCATCCAGGCCCCGGGCGACGACCGACATCATCTCATGCACGCGCGTCCCTTCGCGGAAGGCGGTGAGCTGGTGCATGATGTAGTTCGGATTCTCGCCGCCGATGTGCGGCGCGATCGGTATCTTGGCCAGCCCCTCGATCCCGTGGCAGGTGCGGCACAATCCCGCCTTCTTGCGCCCCGCTGCGGGATCGCCCGTCAGGCCTTCAGCCAGGGCAACCGGCGCGAGTGTCTGGGCGAGGAGAACCCCGCCCAGACCAAGTATGATGAAACCGCGCATCAATTGCCTTCGTACCAGATGCGGTAGATGGCGCCGGCCAGATCGTCAGACACCAGGATCGATCCGTCGCGCAATTGCGCGATGTCAACCGGACGGCCGAGATATTCGCCGTTCTCGTCGATCCAGCCCTCCGCGAAGGGCTCCGCGGTAGCCTTGCCGTCCCCGTCAATGGTCGTCACCATCACCCGGGCGCCCACCGGCACGGTGCGGTTCCATGATCCGTGCTGCGCCGAGAAGATGGCATTCTTGTACTTCTCGGGGAACATGCTGCCGGTGTAGAAAGTCATGCCAAGGTCGGCGGCATGGGCCGGCATCTCGACCGCCGGCATGGTCACCTCTGCGGGCACGTCCTGCCCCTCGTATTCCTTCGTGCGGACCGTGCCGCCACCATACCACGGGTGGCCGAAGTGCTGGCCCATCGCGGTCTGGCGGTTGATCTCGCCGGGCGGAATGTCGTCGCCCATGCCGTCCACCTGGTTGTCGGTGAACCAGAGTTCGCCGGTGACCGGGTGGAAATCATGCCCGACCGAATTGCGAATACCGTAGGTATAAACCTCGCGCCCGGTGCCGTCGGTATTCATGCGGATGATGCCGCCGAGGCCCCATTTCGTGTTGGTCTCGAGATTTTCCGGCGGAGCCACGTTGAACGGCTGACCCAGCGAAATGTAGATCTTGCCGTCCGGCCCGATCTTGCAGACGCGGGCCGTGTGGTTGAAGCTTTCCTGTTCGGCCGGGATCAGTTCGCCCTTCTTCACCAGGTTGAAGGCCGCGACATCGGGGCTTTCATAGAAGAACTCGGCAGCGGGGAACAGGAGGACGCGGTTCTGTTCGGCGATATAGAGGAAGCCGTCCTTGGAGAAGCAGGGCCCGTTCGGGATCGAGAATTGCAGCGACGGCGCGAAATCCTTCACTTCGTCCGCCACGCGGTCCTTGTTGCGATCGGTGACCGACCAGACCTTGTCCTTGCGGGTACCGACAAAAACCACGATGCCTTGCGGGCCGACCGCCATGTGGCGAGCATCGGGAACGACGGCATAGAGCCCGATCTTGAAGCCCGGCGGCATCTTGATCCGCTCAAGGTTTTTCTTGATCCCGTCGGCATACTCACCTTTCTGTTCGATGAAGGTGAATTCGGTGGCGCCGGTGGTCTGGAAATTCGAAAGCTTCTCCAGATTGTCGGGCACAGCAGGCGTTTGTGCGGACGCAAGGCCGGCCGTAAGGGCAAGCGCTGCGGCGGATGACAGCAGATATTTCATGATTTTCCTCCCAGATTAATCACAGTCGTCATGCGCACGCCACGCGTTGCGGGGCATGCCGAAATGCATTCGCTTCTTGTCGTTTAATCAGGATAGCCGTAGCGCAAATGCCTCCCAACACGCGCTACATGAACAGTTTAGGAATCGATTTCTTCTTTAGTCAATTGGTTTGTTCAGTAGCACCGGCCAAGGGGGAGAAGCGCGCAGCGTTTGGCGAAGGCACTTTGCCATACGCATTTCAGCAACGGGATCGGCCTGCCGGTCACGGCAGATAAGTATAGAGCCAGTCCCTGATATCTTCCGGCAGCGCCACCGTATTGCCGGTTGCCGGGTCGGTGGCCGTCCAGATGATCTCGACCTCGGCGGACTGCACCTCGCCCCGTTCGATCAGAATGTTGAAGCCGATCGACTTGCCGCCGATCTTGTCGATGCGCACGGTAAGGCGGGCAATATCGTCGAAACGCAGAGGCTCGTGAAACCGGCATTCGATCTTGGTGGCGACGAACTGCGGCTCTCCTTCGAGCGGCGGCCGGTAGCGCCAGAAATGGCCAAGGGCCGTCTCGGCATGGGTGATGTAGGCGGCATTGTGCATCTTGCCGTACATGTCGATGTCGCGGAAGGGAACACGAAGCTCCAGCACTTCCACGCGTTCGATGTCATCCATGGCTGAGGCCCCTGATCTTTTTCAGCATCCGCCCTATCTAAGTTCATTCGCTCATCCATAACAAGGTCAAGCCAGATTTGGTCGGCCAGGATGGCTGTTGACAGTCGTCAACCAGAGCTCTTCGGCGGTGGAACATGACAAAGGCACAAACTAAGGTGCGCGCGAAGGATCCGACCATGACGACACGCCTCTACGAGAATTCCATCTTCCTGGAACATCACACGCCGCCCGGCCATCCGGAGCGCGCCGACCGGCTGCGCTCGCTCAACATCGCACTGGAACATCCGAATTTCGCCGCGCTCGACCGAAAGGAAGCCCCGCAGGCCAACGAGGATGCGGTGTTGCTCGCCCATCCGGAGGAGCACCTCTTCGCGGTGATGCGGCAGATTCCGGAAGAAGAAGGCGAAATTGCCCAGATCGAAACCGACACCTACGCCTCGCCGAAAAGCCTGCAGGCGGCGCTGACGGCGATCGGTGGCGCACTGGCCGCCGTCGACGACGTCATGACCGGCGAGGTCGCCAACGCCTTCGTCGCGGCGCGCCCGCCCGGGCACCACGCCGAGAAGTCGAAGGCGATGGGGTTCTGCTTCTTCAACACGATCGCCATTGCTGCGCGCCACGCACAGAAGAAATACGGCGTGGAGCGCGTCGCCATCGTCGACTGGGACGTGCATCACGGCAACGGCACACAGAACATCTTCTGGGACGATCCGTCGGTGCTCTTCTGCTCCACCCATCAGATGCCGCTCTACCCGGGCACCGGCGCCAAGAACGAGACAGGTGCAAACGGCAATATCGTCAATGCCCCGCTGTCGCCCAATACCGGCTCGGACCACTTCCGCGAGGCGTTCAAGTCGCGCGTGCTGACCGCGCTCAACGATTTTTCGCCGGATCTCATTTTGATATCGGCCGGCTTCGACGCCCATCACCGCGATCCGCTGGCGCAGATCAATCTCGTCGGCGAGGATTTCGACTGGGCAACCGGTCGCGTGATGGAGGTTGCGGACAAATTCGCCCATAACCGGGTCGTCAGCATTCTCGAAGGCGGTTATGATCTGGAAGGCCTCGCCGAATCGGCGGGCATGCATATCCTGAGACTGATGAAGGGCTGACCATGACCGAAAGCGCCAACCAGGCCGATCTTTCCGGCTACTCGTTCGAAAAGGCAGTTGCCGAACTCGAGAGCATCGTGGCGCGTCTCGAGCGCGGCGACGTGGCGCTCGACGAATCGATCGCCATCTACGAGCGCGGCGAACTGTTGAAGAAGCATTGCGAGACGCTGCTGGCGGCCGCCGAAAACCGGATCGAGAAGATCCGCCTCGATCGCGCGGGAAAGCCCACCGGCACCGAGCCGCTCGACCCGCAATAAGCCAGCGGTCAGAGCACACCACACGCCGGAACAGGGCGGCAGTCGCAAAGTATGCTTATCGTTATCCCGGCAAAAAAGCATGCTCATGATTGACGCGCACGTGTCGCCTCGCCCATGATGTCCCCCATCAACCTACTGGTTTGGGAGGACCCTCATGAAGACCACGAAATTCGCAACCGTTCTTGCCGGCGCGCTCGCGCTTTCGACCGCGTTCGGCGCGGTATCGGCCAATGCATCCGAATTCATCAACGTGCTCACTGGCGGCACATCGGGCGTCTACTATCCGCTCGGTGCGGCGCTGTCGAAGATCTACGGCGAGAAGATCGAGGGTGCCCGCACCCAGGTCCAGGCCACCAAGGCCTCGGTTGAGAACCTCAACCTCCTGCAGCAGGGCAAGGGTGAGATCGGCTTTGCGCTCGGCGACAGCGTCAAGCTCGCTTGGGAAGGCAATGCCGATGCCGGCTTCAAGGCTCCGCTCGACAAGCTGCGCGGCATCGCCGCCATTTATCCGAACTACATCCAGATCGTCGCCGCCAAGGAGTCCGGCATTGCCAGCCTTGCCGACATGAAGGGCAAGAGCCTCTCGGTCGGCGCCGCCAAGTCGGGCACCGAACTGAATGCCCGGGCGATCTTCGCCGCCGCCGGAATGAGCTACGAGGATCTGGCCAAGACCGAATATCTGCCGTTCGCCGAATCCGTCGAACTGATGAAGAACCGCCAGCTCGACGCGACGCTGCAATCGGCCGGCCTTGGCGTTTCGTCCATCAAGGACCTCGCAACCTCGGTCGCGATCCAGATGGTGGCCGTACCGGAAGACGTGGTGACCAAACTCGGCGCGCCCTATATCGCTGCGACCATTCCGGCCGGCACCTATCAGGGCCAGGAGGCGGACGTGCCGACGGTCGCCGTGGTCAACTTCCTGATTACCCATTCGGACGTCTCGGACGAAACCGCCTACCAGATGACGAAGCAGCTGTTCGAAAACCTGCCGGAGATGGAGGCCGCCCATAAGGCCGCCGCGCAGATCAAGCTCGAGAATGCCCTGAAGGGCATGCCGGTGCCACTGCATCCGGGCGCCGAACGTTACTACAAGGAAAAGGGCCTGCTTTGATGCCTATTGCGGCCCGGCCTTGTCCGGGCCGCATCATTCTCTGACCATTCATTCCAATCGACATGCCCGGTGCCCGGCACCGGTATCAGGAGCGTTTCATGCTGCATGACACGGTCAAGCACGACATGCCGGCCGATAGCCGCGAACTCGGTCTGCACGATCCCCTCGCCGAGAGTTTTCCGCCCGGTCGCGAGGGACGCTTCCTGTTCTACCTGGCGATCGCCTTCTCTCTGTTTCAGGTCGCGACCGCTGCCCATGTCATCGACTTTCCGAGCCAGGTCGTGCGCGCCATCCATGTCGGCTTCGTCACCGCGCTGATCTTCCCTCTGCTCGCGCTGGCGCGCGGCTATGGTCCGCTCGGCAAGGCCGTCACTTGGGGGCTCGCGCTGCTCGGCGTTGCGGTCGCCGGCTATCAATGGGTCGAATACGAGGCGCTGCTGGTACGGGCCGGCGATCCGCTGCCGATAGACCTGGTGATGGGCGTGATCGCGCTGTTCACCGTTTTCGCCGCCGCCTGGTTTGCCATGGGGCCGACGCTACCGGTCATTTCCGGCCTGTTTCTCGCCTATTGCCTGTTCGGCGAATACCTGCCCGCGCCGTTCGACCACCGCGGCTACGACTTCGGCCAGGTGATCGAGCACATGGCCTATGGCACCGAAGGGATCTACGGCATCCCGATCTATGTCTCCTCGACCTATATCTTCCTCTTCATCCTGTTTGGCGCCTTCCTGGAAAAGGCCGGTATGATCCGCCTCTTCACCGACATTTCGCTCGGCCTCGTCGGCCACAAGCAGGGCGGGGCGGCCAAGGTGGCGATCATCTCCTCCGGCCTGATGGGAACGATCTCCGGCTCCGGCGTCGCCAATGTCGTCACGACCGGTCAATTCACAATTCCGCTGATGAAGCGCTTCGGCTACCGCGCCGCCTTTGCCGGCGGTGTCGAGGCCACCGCCTCGATGGGCGGGCAGATCATGCCGCCGGTCATGGGCGCCGTCGCCTTCATCATGGCCGAAACGCTCGGCGTCGAATATCACGAGATCGTCAAGGCGGCGATCATTCCGGCGATCCTCTATTTCGGGTCTGCCTTCTGGATGGTGCATCTGGAGGCCGGCAAGCATTCCCTGCACGGCCTGCCGAAGAACGAATTGCCCTCGGCGATTAAGGCGCTGAGCACGCAGTGGTACCTGATCCTGCCGCTGGCGGCCCTGGTCTGGTTGCTGTTCTCCGGCTACACGCCGCTATTCGCCGGCACGGTCGGTCTTGCCTTCACGCTCATCCTCATTCTCGGCAGCTCGATCGCGCTCGGTCTGCCGTCCATGGTGGTGCGGGTCCTGTTCTGGATCGGCCTCGGGCTGCTCGCCGCCTCCTTCTTCAAGTTCGGCATGGGCGTCGTGCTTGCCGGTGTCGCCGTGCTGATCGCCTGGAACGCCTTTTCCAAGGGCGGACGCGAGACGCTGCTCGTCTGCCGCGATTCGCTCGCTGACGGTGCGAAGACCGCGCTGCCAGTTGCCATTGCCTGCGCGGTGGTCGGCGTGATCGTCGGCACGATGACGCTGACCGGTGCTGCCAACACCTTCGGCCAGTTCATCGTTTCGGTCGGCGGCACGAGCCTCTTCCTGTCGCTGGTGCTGACCATGATCACCTGCATCGTGCTCGGCATGGGCATTCCGACGATCCCGAACTACATCATCACCTCGTCGATCGCCGGTCCGGCCCTGCTCGAACTCGGCGTGCCGCTGATCGTCAGCCACATGTTCGTCTTCTATTTCGGCATCCTCGCCGATCTCACACCGCCAGTGGCGCTCGCCTGCTTCGCGGCAGCACCGATCGCCAAGGAGAGCGGGCTGAAAATCTCGATCGAGGCAATCAAGGTCGCTGCGGCCGGCTTCGTCATCCCGTTCATGGCGGTCTATACGCCGGCTCTGATGCTGCAGGACGGCGGCGCACTTGCGCAATCGATCGGCTTTCCGGCGGCTGTCGCCTATATCGTCTTCAAGGCCGCCATCTCGATCGGCCTATGGGGCGCGGCTGTGATTGGCTTCCTCGGCGTCAGGCTCGGCATCCTGGAGCGGGCGCTGGCCATGATTGCCGCCTTCACCCTGATTGCGGCCCTGCCAATGACCGACGAAATCGGCTTCGGCCTCGCCATCCTCTTCGCCATCGTCGTCTGGCGACATTCAGTGGCGGCGAAGAGGGCCGCGCCTGCCGCCGACCAAGCATCATGAGCACGGGCGTCTGCATCATCGCAGGCGCCAAGGCGATGAGCTTCGCCGTCTCGCTGTTCTCGCTCACCTGGACCCATTCGGTGCAGAAGACGGAGTGGCGAGAGGACTGGGCCGTGACGCCGGCCGGCCTCGAACTGACCAGGGCGCGGGTCAAGGGCTCTGGCGCCGGCATGGAGCCGGGGGAAGATGCGGTTCTGAAGGACGGCTGGTGGGAATGGGCGCCGCAATCCCCTCCCCTTCGACGCCTCATGCTGGCCGCTTCCGGCGCGACCGGTGGTGGCTGGACCCTCTGCCACGCCGGCGGCTGTATTGAGCTGGGCGCGGCCATGGGCGAGGACGTGACGATCGAGCCATGCGAGGCCGACGGCGCCGAGCCGACAACGAAATAGCGAAAACAAGCTCTCGTCTCTACCGGACCTGCGGGCTTGGACGGCCGAAAGTCAAACACTGAAATCGACATTACCTTCGTACGTCATTTCGGAACAGACAGCCGAAGCAACGCCAGAAAAGCGTTCAGCTACTACAATGCTGTCACAGCAACATTCCTGACTTTTCGCGTCCTTAATTGGCCGTAAACCATTCCCTCCTACTTTTAATAAAGCCCCTCATTTCTTGTGGGGATAGCGGTTCTTGTAAGAAACTGTACGCAAACAAGAAAGAACCGGGGAACGAAAGATATTCAGCGATACCAAATGAATTTCTCATTCTCGAATTGCGAAACTTCAATCAACATCCTCTCGCGTCGTAACGCGCCTTGTTTCCCCGCGCTTGATCTCGAATTCCCAACGCGGGCCCCGATCCTCATCTGTGAATCGGGGGAAGACTACCGCTGCGACAGACGCCGCAATACCTTTGGAAAGGAAAGTTTATGAAACGGCCGACGATAAAGACATCACTGATAGTGATGCTGACAACGATCATGCTTGTTACCGGCGGGCTCTCCTGGATCGCGATATCCGGGATCTCTGCGATCTTCAAAGACACGACCGAAATTGCCGACGGCCAGTTGCCGTCTGTCAATCAGGTCCGCCTCATGGACAAGGGCATGGTGGACATAAAGCTCTCCTATGCACGACACATCCTCGGCACAACGCCATCCGAGAAGGACGCGGCGGAAAACGACGCCAAGGAATACGTCGCTTTCCAGCGCGGGCTGATCAAGACTTATTCGGACGGCATGGTTTCCTCCGACAAGGAGCGGCAGTTGATCGACGGCATTGTTGTGGCACTCGACAAATATACCGAGTTCGGCGGACAGATGATCGCCCTTTCGCGCGATGGCAAGTCCGAAGAAGCAAAGGCCCTATTCAATGGGGAAATGCTGAAATACGCCGACCTGGGCGACCAGACGATCGACGCACTGGTTGACTACAATCTGGCCGAAGCAGATCACGCCCACGAGACTGCCAGGGGCAGCTTCGGGTCGATCAAGGTCCTGGTGTTCTCCATCGCCGGCCTGGCAGGCCTGATCATCGGTTCCGCCATCTTCTTCGCGATCGGTGGTATCGCCAATCCAATCCAGCGCATCACGGGCTCCATGCGCGCACTTGCCGATGGCGACACCGCATCGGAGATCCCCTTTGCCGGACGCGCCGACGAGATTGGTGAAATGGCCGGGGCCGTCGAAGTGTTCCGCCAGGCGGCGATCACCAACAAGCGCCTCGAACAGGAAGCGGAACAAGCCCGCAAGCAGGTCGAACAGGACCGGATCGCCAATCAGGAGCGCGCAGAGGCAGAAGCCGCGGAACGCATGCGGGTTGCCACGTCGGGCCTCGCCGCGGGGCTGAAGCGCCTTGCCTCCGGCGATCTCGCCTTCCAGCTCGACGACGCCTTTGCCGCGGATTTCGAGGCACTGCGCCACGATTTCAACCAGTCCGTCCGGCAGTTGGGCTCGGCCATGTCGGCGATCCATGAGAGCATAAACACCATGGACAACGGCACCCGCGAGATCGCCTCCGGCGCGCAGGACCTCTCCAAGCGCACCGAGCAACAGGCTGCCTCGCTCGAGGAGACTGCCGCCGCGCTCGACCAGATCACCGCCAATGTGAACTCTTCGACCAAACGGACCGACGAAGCGCGCACCGTCGCCACGCAGGCGAACGACGGGGCGGCGAAATCCGCCGAGGTCGTTTCGCATGCCGAAGAGGCGATGCGCCGGATCGAGGAATCCTCGCAGCAGATTTCCAACATCATCGGCGTCATCGACGAAATCGCCTTCCAGACCAACCTGCTGGCCCTCAACGCCGGCGTGGAGGCCGCCCGTGCCGGTGACGCCGGCAAGGGTTTTGCCGTGGTTGCCCAGGAAGTGCGTGAGCTCGCCCAGCGCTCGGCACAGGCGGCAAAGGAGATCAAAGGCCTGATCCAGAACTCGTCTTCCGAGGTGGAGAGCGGTGTCAAGTTGGTGCGCGATACCGGTGTCGCCCTGAAATCCATCGGCAACTTCATTGCCCAGATCAACCAGCACATGGATTCGATCGCCACCTCGGCGAAGGAACAGTCCCTGGGGCTCGCTGAAGTCAACACGGCCGTCAATTCGATGGATCAGACGACTCAGCAGAATGCGGCAATGGTTGAGCAATCGACCGCTGCCAGCTCGAGCCTGGCAATGGAAGCGGCGAAACTGCGCGACCTTGTGGCCCAGTTCAAACTGGACGGCACGGCCTCCGTCCAATCCGCCGCCCTTCGTCAGACGGCGCATGCCATGGCAGCCCCGGCACGCGCGACCGGTTCGCACCGCCAACCGGAGCCTGCTACCCGCAGGGCCGCTGTCTCGCACGGCAATGCGGCCGTGGCCGACGAAAGCTGGGAAGAGTTCTGAGAACCGGGCGCTCCACCTCGCGGCGCAGGATACTGACGACAGCCCTCGGAGAGATCCGGGGGTTTTTCTTTGCTCGCAATCCACCAGGATGATTTGAGTTGCGGGTGCGGCGCGCAGGGAACTATGATCTTTCCCGAAAGGAAATCCGATGTCGTTTTTTCCAGGACCCGATCCCATCGCCGGCGACCCCTTTGGCTGCGACGCCATCGAACAACTGATCATTCCGCGCTCGAGCGATATCGGCGGCTTTGCCGTGCGCCGCGCGCTGCCGACGGCGAGGCGTCGGCTTGTCGGCCCGTTCATCTTCTTCGACCGCATGGGACCGGCGATCCTGAAGGCCGGTGAGGCGCTCGACGTGCGCCCTCACCCGCATATCGGCCTGTCCACCGTAACCTACCTGTTCGACGGAGAGATCAAGCATCGCGACAGCCTCGGCACCGAACTGGTGATCGAGCCGGGCGACATCAACCTGATGACGGCGGGCCGTGGCATCGTGCACTCGGAACGCACGCCCGAAAACCTGCGCGGCGGCCCGCTGTCGATCTCGGGCTTGCAGACCTGGCTGGCATTGCCCGACGACAAGGAAGAAATCGACCCGGCCTTTGCCCATACGGAGAAGACCAGGATGCCGATGTTCGATGCCGGCGGCGCAAGCGGACGCGTGGTGATCGGTAGCCTCGGCGGGCTCACCTCGCCGGTGAAGGTCCTTTCCGATACACTTTATGTCGACCTGACACTCATGCCGGGCGCCGGCTTCCCGTTCGATGCCAGCCACGAGGAACGCGCGGTCTATGTGCTCTCCGGAGAGGTCGAAATCGCCGGAGACCTGTTTTCGGCCGACCAGCTTCTCGTTTTCCGGCCCGGCGACGCAATCACGCTTTCCACTGGCGAACGTGGCTGCCACCTCATGCTGTTCGGCGGCGCGGCGATGCCGTCCAAGCGTCACATCTGGTGGAATTTCGTATCCTCGTCCAAGGAAAGGATCGAGAAGGCCAAGGAAGAGTGGCGAACCGGGCGCTTCGACATCGTTCCGGGGGACGAAGAAGAGTTTGTCCCTTTGCCCGAGGGCTTTTAGCTTCTATATAGACGGGACACTGGCCCTTCCGATGCTTTTGCCTCAGCGGATAAATCAGTAAAGGCGCAGGATCCGTGTGTAATGACGAAACGACAAAGAGGCCCGAGCCCGTGACATCGCTGCCAGAAACGCCCCTGCTGGACAAGGTCAAGCTGCCTGCCGACCTGCGGCACCTGGACGACCGCGAACTGCCGGCGCTCGCGCGCGAACTGCGTGACGAGATGATCGACGCGGTATCGCGCACGGGGGGCCATCTCGGCGCCGGGCTGGGCGTGGTCGAACTGACGATCGCCATCCACAAGGTTTTCAATACCCCGGACGACCGGCTGATCTTCGATGTCGGGCATCAATGCTATCCGCACAAGATCCTGACCGGCAGGCGTGACCGCATCCGCACACTTCGTCAGGAAGGCGGGCTTTCCGGATTTACCAAGCGCGCGGAAAGCGAATACGATCCGTTCGGCGCGGCCCATTCCTCGACCTCGATCTCGGCTGGCCTCGGCATGGCGGTCGCCGCCGAACTGAGCCACACCGACCGCAACGTGATCGCCGTCATCGGCGATGGCGCCATGTCGGCGGGCATGGCCTATGAGGCGCTCAACAATGCCGGCGCGCTCGATGCGCGGCTGATCGTCATCCTCAACGACAACGACATGTCGATCGCGCCGCCGACCGGCGCCATGAGCGCCTATCTGGCGCGGCTCGCATCCGGCCGTACCTATATGGGCTTCCGCGATTTCGGCAAGAAACTGACCGCCTATCTGGGCAAGAGCGTCGACCGGGCGATCACCCGGGCGGTCGAGCATGCACGCGGCTATGTCACCGGCGGCACCATGTTCGAGGAGCTCGGCTTCTATCATATCGGGCCGATCGATGGCCATTCCTTCGACCACCTGCTGCCGGTCCTGCGCAATGTGCGCGACAATGCCAAGGGTCCGGTGCTGATCCACGTCGTCACCCAGAAGGGCAAGGGCTATCCGCCGGCGGAGGCCGCCGCCGACAAGTATCACGGCGTCAACAAGTTCGACGTCATCACCGGAACCCAGGCCAAGGCCAAGCCGAACGCGCCGAGCTACACCACGGTCTTCGGAGAAACGCTCGTGCAGGAAGCGGCGCTCGACGAGAAGATCGTCGGCATCACCGCCGCCATGCCATCGGGCACCGGGATCGACAAGTTGGCATTGGCATTTCCGGACCGCACCTTCGACGTCGGCATTGCCGAGCAGCATGCCGTGACCTTCGCGGCAGGACTCGCGGCGGAAGGCTTCAAGCCGTTCTGCGCGCTCTATTCCACCTTCCTGCAGCGCGGCTATGACCAGGTCGTGCATGACGTGGCGATCCAGGGTCTCCCGGTCCGTTTCCCCATCGACCGCGCCGGCTTCGTCGGCGCCGACGGGCCGACCCATGCGGGCTCCTTCGACACCGCCTTCCTGTCATGCCTGCCGGGCTTCATCGTCATGGCCGCCGCCGACGAGGCCGAACTGAAGCATATGGTACGCACCGCGGCCGCCTATGACGAAGGCCCGATCTCGTTCCGCTATCCGCGCGGCGAGGGGGTTGGCGTGCAATTGCCGGAGCGCGGCGAAATCCTCGAGATCGGCAAGGGCCGCATCGTCAAGGAAGGCACCAAGGTTGCGCTGCTCTCCTTCGGGACGAGGCTCGCCGATTGCCTGCTGGCGGCGGAAGACCTCGACGCAGCCGGTCTTTCGACGACCGTCGCGGATGCGCGCTTCGCAAAGCCGCTCGACCACGACCTCATTCGCCGTCTTGCCCGCGAACACGCGGTGCTCGTGACTGTCGAGGAGGGCTCGATCGGCGGCTTCGGAAGCCAGGTCCTGCATTTCCTTGCCACAGAAGGGCTTCTCGACCACGGGCTCAAGGTTCGCCCGCTGGTGCTGCCGGATATCTGGATGGATCAGGCCAAGCCCGAGGTCATGTATGCCAAGGCCGGGCTGGACAGCGCAGGGATCGTGACGACGGTTTTCGCCGCGCTTGGCCAGAAGGGTCTCGGGCTCGGCGCGGCGGTGTAAGATTACCCTTCCCTCAAGAGGGAGGTAGAGTTGCAGATCAGAATTCCGACCATTCCTGCTTGACGCTGCTGCCGCCGCCACCGAAGGCGTTCGTAAGGCGGCTTGCCAGCGCCCGGGCGGGCGACGCCGCCGGCTTTGCCGCAGGGGTCGCCGGCGCAGGTGCACTCACGCGTTTCGCAGGGGCGGCGGGTGCCGGAGCGGATGTCCGGGTTACACGCGCCGTCTGCATCTCGCCGAAGTTGAACTGGGCAAGAAGACCCTTCAGCGCCGCTGCTTCCGAAGCCAGCGAGTGGCTGGCGGCAGTCTGCTGTTCGACCATGGCGGCATTCTGCTGCGTGCCCTGATCCATGGTGTTCACGGCGGTGTTGATTTCCTGCAGGCCCGTCGACTGTTCGCGCGCCGTCGTCACGATGGCAGAGACATGCTGGCTGATTTCCTGCACGGCGACAACGATCTTTTCGAGCTCCGTGCCGGTTTCGCCAACGAGCGAGACACCATTGCCGACCTGCGCGCGGGAAGCGGTGATCAGGGCCTTGATCTCCTTGGCGGCATTGGCCGAACGCTGGGCGAGTTCGCGTACTTCCTGCGCGACGACAGCAAAGCCCTTGCCGGCATCGCCCGCGCGTGCCGCCTCGACGCCGGCATTCAGCGCCAAAAGGTTGGTCTGGAAGGCGATATCCTCGATCACGCCAATGATATTGCCGATTTCACCGGAAGACTTCTCGATATCGGTCATGGCGGACACGGCGTTGCGAACCACGACACCCGAGCGCTCGGCACCGTCGCGGGTGCGGGCCACCAATTCGCCGACATCCTCGGCGCGCTTCGCTGTGTCCCTGACCGTCGTCGTCACTTGCTCGAGGGCGGCCGCCGTTTCCTCGACGGAGGCTGCCTGTTGTTCGGTGCGCTTGGCAAGATCGTCGGCGGAGGCGCGGATCTCGGCGGCCCCGGCATTGATCGCCTCGGCATTCTGGCCGACCGATTGCAGGGCTGCCTGAAGCTTGTCGAGCGAATTGTTGAAGTTTTCGCGCAGGGCATCGAGGCGGGCCGCAAACGAGGTGCGGATGCGGAATGCGACATTGCCATCGGCAAGGGCGGTGAGACCCGTTGCCAACTGATCCATGGCGAAGGCGATCTCCTCGGCCTCGCGGGCCTTCTCGGCTTCGGCGGCCTGACGCTCCTGCTCAGCCTGGCGGCGCATGGCGTCCGTTTCATTGGAGAGGCGCAACTTTTCCACCGCCGCATCTTTGAATACGAGCACGGCCTTGGCCATCTGGCCGACCTCGTCGCCGCGATCGAGCGCGGGCACGTCGATCTCGTGCTCACCACCGGCAAGGCGGGTCATCGCGGATGTCATTCCGACGATCGGGGTTACGATAGACCGCGACAGCAGCCAGATCAGGACCACTGCAACACCGCCGGCGATGGCTCCCCCGAAGAGGAGAGCCATTTCAATGTCGAAATGGGCGCTCGCCTGGACGGCCCGGGTCTTCTCGGTCAGGGCTAGGACATCCTTTTTGATCTTGGCGGCGGCCTCCCGGAACTCGTCAAGCTGGCCTTTCGACGCGTTGCGACCGATCTCGATGATTTCGGAAATCGGCGCCTCGGTGTCTTTGCGGGCGGCAAGCTGCGGCTCGGTCAGTTGTGTGTGGAAGACATCGGCCGCGTTCTTCATCGCGTCGAGCGACTGGATGAGCGCCGCATCGCCTGCAGCAAGCTTCTTGGCCTCAGCGATGAAGTTCAGCATGTTTTCGCGCTGCGTGAACACATCCTTGTAGGTGCTTTCACTGCGAAACAGCAGATAGCCGCGCTGATTG
Source organism: Rhizobium sp. (assembly GCA_003527225.1). The sequence goes on along the minus strand of DPXQ01000044.1, from coordinate 124,911 downwards.
ACGGCCTGATCGAGCATTGCTTCAAGGGCGTTGTCGACACTTGCCAGGATCTGGTCCGCGCGCACCTGCTCCAGAGAGGCGAGCTTGGCGTTGCGCGCCTGCAGGAAAACCACTGCGGACGCGACGAAGCATCCCGCCATGATTGCAACGAAGGTCAGGATCAGTTTCTTACTCAGCGACAGGTTCTTGAGGGACATGCGAGTTTCTTTCACGCTCCAAGAGGTCAAGCGAACGGCCGCGCGGTCAGGGAGACCGGCGCGCACAACATGAACATGATCGGATTTTCGCCGAAGCGAAGGCCTTCATGGCTCGCCCGGGGTGCGACGAAACTAACAATCGCCCCAATCTGCCCGAGGTAGCCCTTAAGATTCGTTAGCGGGCCAGGATATATTTCATAAGAGCGACCTGATGCCGCAGATCACTGCTCGCTCGGTGCCAGCAGCAGGAGATTCAGGTCCCTTTCGGGATAGAAATCCTCCGCCGTCATCTCGAAGGTCGTGGTGCCGACCTTCCTGACCCCCTCGCCGCAGAAGCTGACGTAGTTTTTCGGGCTTCCCTTGTCGACCGTCAGCTTGAAGCGCTTGATCGTCCCGCCCCAGTTTGCGCCGGTGGTCAGGACGTAGGAAATCCAGTTCTCGAAATAGTAGGGGCCGGTCCCGTCCTTCGACGCCTTTTCGAGCTTGGCGGCGGTTTTCATGAAATCGTCGTCGATGCAATACTTCTTCGTATATTCTTCGTAGCTGTAGTCGCTCGGCTCACCGTCCTGAATGAAGGTCATCGTCGTCGTGGCGCCAACGCTCGGCTTGTATTCGTGATGGACGCGGACATCCGTGCCGGCCGGAAATGTGGTCTTCCACCAGTAGGCGGACCTCAGCGTCCACAGCGGCATGGGATGATGCTCCCAGCCCTTGCCGGCGTCATAGGCGTCGTCAAAGATCAGGCCGCGCGAAGTCCAGTCGGCGATGACTTCTGGGGGAAGCTTCTCGAGCGCGGCGAAGGTCGCCTCGCTATAAGGCAGGAGCGGCACACCGCGCGCCGTGATCTCCTCGGTCATGTCTATGCCCGTCGCATAGACCCGCTGCTGCAGTTCCGGTGTGATCGGCTGACCGTCCTGGCTCACGGTGAAGCCGAGGAAATTATCCGATTCGACATTGTCGATCGCGACACTTGAATCCGGTCCAGCAGTGATATCCGGCATCGGGAAGGCGACGTAGGAAACGATATCCTTGTCGCCGTCGTTGCGGAACACATAATCGACCCGGACGAGGCTCGGCGAAATGTACAGCTCCTCGGATTGTATCGAGACGTCGTTCGTCTGAACGTAGACGAGGCCACCGGTCTTGAGTTCGGCCATGGTGTCGTTGGCCATCGCCGGGTGGCATGCCGTCGCGCAGGCAAGAAAAGCCAAGATCCGTTTCGTCATCGCGATATTCCTTTTCCAGACCATGGGACAGATAGCGACGAAATTTGCTGGCAGTCAATCAGGCCGATCGCCCAGATTTGACGGGGGTGGCCGCAAGAGCGAAATGGCCGCCGGAACGAAGGATTCCATCGGCAGCACACGCGATCACCAATAAAATGCTTGCAACCAGGGCGGCGGACCGCCATTGACTGGCAATGTCCAATCCATCTGAAGACCAACGCCTCGATCAATTGCTGGTCGCTCTCAATCTCGTCGCCAGCCGTTCGCGCGCGCGCGATGCAATCCAGCGCGGAACCGTGCGCGTCAACGGCAAGACCGTGACCAAGCCGAGCCTCACCTTTGCCTCCGACGCCACGATCGAAATCGACGATCCGGCGCAGGACTATGTCTCACGCGCGGCCTTGAAGCTCGTCGCGGGGCTCGACCATTTCAGGCTCGATCCCGCCGGTCAGGAATGCCTCGATGTCGGCGCCTCGACGGGTGGTTTCACCGAGGTGCTGCTGATGCGCGGGGCGGCCCATGTAACGGCGATCGATGTCGGTCACGGGCAGTTTCATCCGCGCCTGGCGGCCAATCCCAAAGCGACCAATATCGAGGGGCTGAACGCCCGCTATCTGGAAGCCGAGGATATCGGCAACCGGGCGATCACCTTTCTGGTGTCCGATGTCTCCTTCATCTCGCTGAAGCTGGCGCTTGCTCCGGCGCTCGAACTGGCGGAGCCCGGCGCGCACTGTCTGCTTCTGGTCAAGCCTCAATTCGAGGCAGGCCGCGACGCAATCAGCAAGGCGGGGCTCCTTAAGGATCCGGAAACCGCGCCCGAGGTTGCCGCGGAACTCGAACGCTGGCTAACCGAAGACATGGGCTGGACGAGCCTCGGGCTGATCCCCTCGCCGATTGCCGGCGGGGACGGCAACCAGGAATTCCTGTTGGCGGGGAGAAAGCCATGAGCACGGAAACAGTGATCATCGACAGCCTGGGCGCGCAGGGCGACGGCATCGTCCATGGCCCTTCGGGGCCGATCTACGTGCCTTTCGCGCTCCCGGGCGAAAAGGTCGCCATTGCGCGCGTGAAGAGCCAGGGCACGATCATGTCGATGGCCGAGACGTCCAAGGACCGGGTGGAGCCCGCCTGCCGGCATTTCGGCCCCGACGGCAAGGGCGGCATCTGCGGCGGCTGTTCGCTGCAGCATCTGGCACAGCCCGCCTATCGCGACTTCAAGCGCTCGCTGGTCGTCTCGGCGCTGAAATCGAAGGGCATCGCGGCGGAAGTCGGCGAGCTCGTCGAGGCCCATCCGGGCGAACGCCGTCGCGTCGTCTTCGCCGCGCGCCGCACGGAGAAGGAATTGCTGATCGGCTTCAACCAGGCCGAAAGCCACCACATCGTCGCAATCGAGGAATGTCCGGTCACCTCGCCGGGCATTCTCGCCGGCCTCGAAGCCGTGCGCCGGATCGGCATGGCGTCGGCCACCAGCGCCGAACCGTTCCGCATCACCGTGATCGAGACGCTTTCGGGCCTCGACGTGGCAATCGACGGTATCAAGGCCCCCGGAGACAAGGAACGCCGCGCGGTCACCGAGACCACGCTTGCGCGTCGCGGGATTGCTCGTGTCGCGCTCAACGGCGAAACGCTTATCGAGCCGCACAAGCCGCTTCTCGAATTTTCCGGCGTCACGGTTTCGCCCCCGCCAGGCGCCTTCACGCAGGCGACCGTCGGTGCCGAGGAGGCCATGGCGCGGCTTGCTCTGGAACATGTCGGCAAGGCGAAACGCGTCGCCGATCTCTTCGCAGGCGTCGGGACATTCGCCCTCAGGCTTGCGCGCATTGCACAGGTGCATGCGGTGGAATCCGAGGACAAGGCGCTGAAGGCGCTCGACCACGCGGCCCGCAACACGCAAGGGCTGAAACCGGTTTCAGTCGAGAGACGGGATCTTTTCCGCCGCCCGCTGATGACGCAGGAGTTGAAGGTCTTCGACGCCGTCCTCTTCGATCCGCCCCGCGCCGGCGCCGAGGCGCAGTGCCGGGAGTTGGCGCGCTCGACCGTGAAGAAGATCATCGCCATCAGCTGCAATCCGCTCTCGCTTGCCCGCGACCTTTCGATCCTTGTCGAGGGCGGCTACCGCATCACGAGCGTCACGCCGATCGACCAGTTTCTCTGGACACCGCATGTCGAAGTGGTGGCAACGCTCGTCAAGGGCTGAGCGGATTTCCTAGTAGGTGTAAAGCGTGCCGGTTCCGACCACTCCGGAGCAGCGGCAACGACCGCCCACGCGGCCGGGACTTGCCGGGCAGGAATATTTCATATCGGTTTGGGCGCTATCCGGCGGGTCGATGACGCAATAGAAGCGTTGCGGGCGCACGCCCGGCTGCCACCTGGGCCGCACGGAATCGCTTTCGATGATCGTATTGTTATTCTGTGCGAGATAGAGGCTACCGCCCGTGAAGCCTTGATCGGCATGCGTGGCGGTCGTCACGAGAACAAGGGCCAGGCCTATCAATATCGCGCGCATCGGTTCATCCTCCACTTTCCGCCGAGTTTTGCCCGGAAGAAATTAAAGAAGCACGAAGAGGCGATTTTATGATGCGCGGCCGCGCATGAAGGCCTCGAACGCTGTCCGTGCCTCGGCGCTTTTCAGCCGTTCGACGAAATAGTTCAACTCCTCATCCATCCGACGCAATAGCTCGACGCGATCGCACCGCACGAGATCGCGGGCGATCTTCATCGCTTCCGGGGGCTTGGCGGCAAGGGACGCGGCAAGCGCCAGCGTTTCCTCCTCGACGGCATCGGGCGCCACCACCTTCCAGATCAGGCCCGCCTCGCGCGCAGCTTCGGCCGAGAAGCCTTCGCTGGCAGCGAGCATTGCGAAGGCGCGCTGATGGCCCATGAGCCGAGGCGCAAGCAGGCTCGAACCTGCCTCCGGCACCAGCGCCAGATCAACGAAGGGCGTCTTGAACAGGCTGCGGTCGGAGGCAATCGTCATGTCGCAATGCATGTGGATCGTCGTGCCGATGCCGATCGCCAGGCCGTCGACACCCGAGACGAGCGGCTTGGAACCACCGGCCAGCGCCTTCAGAAATCCGAAGGCCGCAGGCTCGCCGACGCCGCCGCCCATGGCGAAACCCAGGAAATCGGCCATGTCGTTGCCGGCGGAAAAGCAGCCCTCGGTCCCGAGGAAGGCCACCGCGCGGATCGACGCATCACCTTCCGCCTCGTTGAGGCCTTCGGTCATGCGAGCATACATGGCTTGCGTGATGGCATTCTTCTTTTCCGGCCGGTTGAACCGGATCACCAGAACGCCCGGATAGGCGTCAGGGCGTTCGATCAGGATATGGTCGGTCATGGCTGTTTCCTCGTTCGGGTGCCCTCCCCTTGTGGGGGAGGTCTTTCTCAGTCCAGCAGGGCGCGCGCGGCCGTCAGGCTTGCCTCGCCGTTGACGACGCGATCCTTCAATGCCGCCGTCTCGGCGATCAGGTTCTCGGCGGCGAAGCGGCAAAGCGCGATCCGGTTGTCGCGGCCATGATCCTCGTCCGCCAGACCACCCTTGGCAAGGTAGCACCCCGTCAGCACGAGGCCAAAGAGCCGCTGGTAGGGCGTGGCACCGGCAAGCGCCGCAGCGGCCTTCCCCTCGGCAAGCTGGGCGAGCAGCCATGCTGTCGCCTCTTCGAGATCGGCGAGACTTGCCTCCAGACGGTCGGCAGTGGTTCCAAAGCCGTCGCGGTTGGAGGAGCGTACACCGGCGGCAATCTGCCTGAGCTCTGCGATGAAGCCGCGCACGTGGTCTCCGTTAGAAAGCGGCAGCTTACGGGTCACAAGATCGATTGCCTGGATGCCGTTGGTGCCTTCGTAGATCGGGGCGATACGGGCATCGCGCAGATAACGGGCGGCGCCGGTCTCTTCGATGAAGCCCATGCCGCCGTGGACCTGGATGCCGAGCGATGCGATATCCACACCGGCATCGGTGGCGAAGGACTTGGCGATCGGGGTCAGAAGCGCTGCTCGGTCCTGCCAAAATGCGGCTTCGGCGCCATCAACGTGGTGGGCCATGTCTATGGCGTGGGCACAGGAATAGCAGATCGCGCGCGAACCCTGCGTCAGCGCCTTCATGGTGATCAGCGTGCGGGCGATGTCGGGATGCTCGATGATCGGGCTCATGCCCGATCCGGTCCAGCCCGGCGCCTTGCCCTGCGTACGCTCCCTGGCATACTGCAAGGCTTTCTGGGTCGCCGCCTCGCCGATCGCCACGCCCTGCATGCCAACGGCAAGACGGGCATTGTTCATCATCGTGAACATGCAGGCGAGCCCCTTGTTCTCCTCGCCGATCAGCCAGCCGATGGCGCCTGCCTCGTCGCCATACTTGCCGTCGCCATAGATCATCGTGCAGGTGGGCGCGCCGTGGATGCCAAGCTTGTGTTCCAGCGAATGGCAATGAAGATCGTTGCGCTCACCGATGGCGCCATTCTCGTCAAGCAGGAATTTCGGCACGAGGAACAGCGAGATGCCGCGCGTGCCGGCGGGGGCATCCGGCAGCCGGGCGAGCACGAGATGGACGATGTTCTCGGTCATATCGTGATCACCCCAGGTGATGAAGATCTTCTGGCCGAAAATGCGGTAGCTGCCATCATCGCGGCGCTCGGCGCGAGTCTTCATCGCTCCGAGATCGGACCCCGCATGCGGTTCCGTCAGGTTCATGGTGGCGGTCCATTCGCCGGAGACCATCTTGTGAAGGTATTTCTGCTTGAGTGCATCGCTGCCATGGGCGCTCACTGCCTCGACCGCGCCCATGGTGAGCGTCGGGGCAAGCGCAAAGGCCATGGAACCGGAGTTCCACATTTCGAGTGCTGCGACGTTCAGCATGTGCGGCAGCGCCTGGCCGCCGAAATCTTCCGATGCTGTCAAGGCATTCCAGCCGCCCGACATCCAGTGATGGTAGAGCTCGCCCCATCCGTCGGGAACAACGACCTTGCCGTCAATCATGCGCGCACCCTGACGGTCGCCGATATCGGCAAGCAGCGTCACCTCGTCACTCGCAAAACGCCCCGCCTCATGCAAGATGGCATCGACAAGGTCCTCGCTCAGATCCCCGAGCCTGCCCCTGTCGATCGCCTCGGCCATTCCGGCCACGTGCTTGAGGGTGAACGCGATTTCGTCTACCGGCGCCTTGTACATGGGCTTGCTCCTCCTGCTTGCGACTGGCAATTTCCGGTGCGGCCGGCTTCGCGGCGGTGGCGGAAACGTGTCATTTTGGCTAATTGATTTTTACGTAAACGTCAAACCGTTTTGCGGAGCCCAGCGCCGACCGCCGTGCTCGGAAGGCTACTCCATCCGCCCGAGGCGGAACAGCCTCCCTACCGCGTCATGCCCGAACAACCGACGCGGGCCACCTCCCAATTCCTCGGCAAATGGGCACCTCCCGTTGATCGGGGGAAAAGGCGACCACCGTCACACAGCTGCAATATAGCGCCGATATCCCGCAGGCTGGAAATGTTCCAACAGCATCAACTGCAGGAGAAAACCATGAACGACGTAAACAAGAGCGAGCTATCCTGGGACGAATGGGACGAACTGCAGAACCCGCCCCCGGCGGAGACCGATTTCGACCGTGTCGTCGAGACCGCCCTTTCCCGCCGCGGTTTTCTCGGCGGCGTTCTTGCCATCGGCTCCGCCGCTGCGGCCATGGGCACGCTCGGCAATCTGATGTCTTCGACGTCCGCCCAGGCCCAGGAAGCGGCAAGCCGCTTCGCGTTCAAGCCGGTCCCGATCGCGACTGACGCCACCGTGCATGTGCCGGAAGGCTATGTCTGGAAGCCACTCGCGAAGTGGGGCCAGCCGCTGTTCTCCAATGTCCCGGATGTCGATCCGGCCAAGGGCGTCAGCCTCGAGAATTCCGACAAGGTCTTCGGTGAAAACACCGACGGCATGGAACTGTTCGTCGTCGGCGACCGTCAGTTGATCGCCGTGAACCACGAATACGTGAACCCGAAAATCAACCTGCCGCACACCGAAAAGGGCGTGCCCACATCTGCCGACGACGTGAAGATCCTGCAGAATATGCAGGGCGTTACCGTCATGGAGGTGACAGAAGGCGAGAACGGCTGGGAGATCGTGCTCGACAGCCCGTTCAACCGCCGTATCCACCACAATACGCCGATGAAGCTCTCGGGTCCGGCTGCTGGCTCCGACCTCGTGAAGACCGACGCCGATCCGAACGGCACCGACTGTCTCGGGACCTTCAACAACTGCGGCGCCGGCAAGACGCCGTGGGGCACCTATCTGACCTGCGAGGAAAACTTCAACGGCTATTTCGGCTCGACCGACGCGAACTTCGCTCTGCCGGATGACTACAAGCGCTACGGCATCGTCGCAGAAACCCGCTACGCCTACGAGAAGTTCGACCCGCGCTTCGACGTGGCGAAGAACCCGAACGAGCCCCGCCGTGCCGGTTATATCGTCGAAATTGACCCTTCGGATCCGGCGTCGACCCCGGTCAAGCGCACGGCACTCGGCCGCATCAAGCACGAAAACGCCGCCGCTACCGTGGCGCGCGACGGCCGCGTGGTCGTCTATATGGGCGACGACGAGCGCGGCGAGTTCCTCTACAAGTTCGTCTCGAACGGCATCTACGTCCCGGGCGGCGACACATCTAAACTGCTCGACGAGGGCACGCTCTACGTCGCCAAGTTCTCCGACGACGGCAGCGGCGAATGGGTCGCGCTGACGCCGGAATCGACCGGCATGAAGATGGACGAGATCTGCGTCTTCACCCGCCAGGCCGCCTCCAAGGTCGGCGCCACGACGATGGACCGCCCGGAATGGGTGGCGATCAACCCCGTCGCCATCGAAGCCTATTGCGCGCTGACCAACAACAAGAACCGTGGCATCAAGCCGAATGCCGGTGGGGACGCAACCCCGGCCGGCGGCCCGAACCCGCGCGAGGAGAACAAATACGGCCAGATCGTGCGCTGGTATCCGGAAAACGACGACCATGCCGATGGCAAGTTCAAGTGGGATCTGTTCGTCATGGCCGGCAATCCGGACGTGCACAAGGATGCCTATGCCGGATCGTCCAACATCAATTCCGGCAACATGTTCAACTCGCCGGACGGCATGATGTTCGACTCGACCGGCCTCCTGTGGATCCAGACTGACGGCGAAGATTCGAACGAAGGCGACTTCCTCGGCCAGGGCAACAACCAGATGCTCGCCGGCGACCCGGTGACAGGTCGTATCGAGCGCTTCCTTACTGCTCCGAACGGCGCGGAGGTCACCGGCCAGACCTGGTCGGCCGACAAGCGCACCCACTTCGTCGGCATCCAGCATCCGAAGGCACCGTTCCCGGACGGCGAGGGCAAGCTGCCACGCTCGACCATTGTCGCCATCAAGCGCGACGACAACGTCCGGATCGGCTGATCCTGACCGCAGACATGCTGAAGGCGCGCCGAAGACGGCGCGCCTCTCCTTAATAGACAAATGCCCGGTCCATGACCGGGCATTTTTACATCTCTAAGCTAGCTGTCGCCGCTCAATAGTAAGGCGAGTAGCACTGCCGGCGCGGGCCGTTATAGGGCTGGAACGTATTCGAATAGGGGTCATAGGAGCGATAGCGCGCGGCACACCAGTCGTAGTGCTTCGGATTGATGTTGCCGGCACGCGGCACGGACGGAGCAAGCATAGCGCCGCCGATGATGGCGCCGGCGGCAAAGGCGGCCAGCGGGAACCAGTAACCGTTGTAGTAACGGTAGCCGGGGCGTGGTTCACGGTAACCACGGTAACCATTGTAGTCATAGTAAGGGGGCCGGCGATAGTAATCGACGGTCACGACATCGGTCGCAGTCTTCATGGCCGGCACGGGGACCGGAACCGGCATGGCCTGCGAAGGTGCATAGCTGGTGAGGACGACGGCGGAGGCCAGAACAAGCGCGGCCAGACGCTTTATGCTCATTGTCATTTCAGTTCTCCATCGCTGTATATCTTATTATTTCCTCATACCATGTTCAGGTGAAGCCACGCGAGAAAATAAGCAATAAAAGGCTAACAAAACCTCGGAGACCATTGGAGCGGTAACTCCGGCCGGCGACCAACAATACTTACGACCGGACTTACATAGAATTCCCAGCGCCACGGCGCCAAAGTTCCGTGCGAAACCTTCGGCGTGGCGATCGCGACACGCCGCATGGAAGCGGTGGAAGGACCTGCAAGTGGCAAGCCTCGCGAAACCGAGCGAGCATATGCTTCGGCAAGATGTCGTTAACCTTGCCGCGTCACCATCGCCAATCACCGTTTCCCGGATTTCAGAGCCTCTGATATGCCAAAGCTCAGATACTATGCTGCCAGCAAAGACACCACGCCGGCAAGAATTCCGGCAAAGGCAGCGCACAGCGAATTCCTGCGCACAGGCCGGATATCCCGCCAGCGGGAGGATTGGCTTTCGGAGGAACGCCGCTATCTGACCTATGAGGAAGTGGCGGAGCGGACCGGGCGAAGACTGGAAAGCGCCGGCGAGACGACTCACAAGCGAATCAACAACTTTCACCGCTCGATCCAGTTTCCGAAGCTTCTCTTCCATCGCACGCTGGAGAACCGTCCGCATCTCGGCTATTGCCATGTGACTGCCGCCAGGACCAGTTTTGCGAAATATGCCGATGTCAAATGGGCTTTCTACATCGCCAACTTCTTTTCCGAAATCGGCGGCAGGGAACAGTTCTTCGAGCATATCCGGCCGAACTATTCCCGCATGTATTTCGCCGTCGCCGTTCACCCCGACCGGGAAACGAAATCCATGGCCATCGACCGGTCGATCCGCGAAAACGGGCTGCTGTTTCGCACCCACGACCCGATGGAAGCACTGAAAAACGTGCTGATGCTCGGGGCGAGCAACGCGGAGCTTCGCAAGATCATCGCCACACTGTAGAGCCGTTCAGGCCCGGGGGCTCGGAAGACTTAGGCTCCGAACCCGCCGACCGCCTGTTTCTTGTAGATCAGCCAATCCTTCGGCACATAGGCACTGTCGTTCGCACCATAGATCGTCACGGTGTCGCCGCCGGCGGCCTTCGAGGTCGCGAGCGCCTTTTCGGCGAAGTTCATGAAATCGAATGCATTGGGCGCCTGCTCGGAAAGGCAGATGCCGAAGGACATGAGAATCTGGCCGAGCGCCCGGCCCGAGCCGCTGTTGACGACCGCAGTGGCGCGAAGCTTGGAGCGCACGAGATCGACGATGCGGCTGATCTCTTCCTGCTCGGAGGTATAGAACAACATGCCGAAGCGGCCGCCATCGAAACGGCAGGCTAGATCCTCACCGCCTGCAACCGCTTCCACGACCTTGGCCACCTGCTTCAGGAAGCGATCGGCAATCGCCGGGCCCATCTGCTCGACCAGCCGCGTGTAGTCATCGATCTCGCCGAGGGCGAGCCCGCTGAGAACGGGCATAACAGGATTGGCATAGACCTTGGCCAGCGCCTTGTTGAAGGCGCGCCGGCTTCCCAGTCCCGTCAGCGGATCGACGAACTTCGCGACTTCGGCGTCTTCCGCCTCGCGCTGCAGATCGGCAAGGGTCGCGGTCTTGCTGACGACGGCGCGCACGATATTACTGTTCTGGCTGGCGCGTTTTTCAGTCGCGACCTTCAGCGCCTTGATCGACTGGCCGAGTTCGGCATGGTCGACCTCGCCGTCGGTCAGGATCACCTTGGAGGCATCGCCGATCAGCCGCCCGTAGTCGGTGAGGGAGAGTTTTTCCTCGTTGAGAAGGTTGATGAAACTGCTCATCTCCGCACGGACATGCCCGTTCTGCCGGCTCAGGAGTCCATCCTCGTGATGATGCGGGAGGTATCGGCGCCCGAGCGCGTCGAGCGCTTCCTGGGTCTTGTTCTTCCCGAGCGCGACGAAATCACGGACCAGTTCGGGATTACTGCCGGCATAGGCCTCGTAGACAAGCTCATAATTCCGCGGCAACCCGTCTATCCCCATCTGGTGCATGGCGGTGGCGACGCGCAGGGCAATGCTGGAAGCAGGATTTTTCGGTGGCTGCATGAGTACGTTCCCGACAGGTGAGACGAATGAAATCGATCGGGAGGGACTATAGGGGGAAGTCCTTTTTCTTTCGGTTACGTCGATAGATAAAGTTTTAGATATATGAAAAGGACGTGAAATCATCGGCCTCCGCAATAGATCGAGCGTTGGCGCGGATGAGCGAAAAGACCGTTTGATCCGGCAGGCCAAGACGCGCTATGCACGGCGGAAGGCGACGGTCAGGGCGATAAATGGCGAGACGGATATCAATCGACAGCGATCCACAGGGAGCGATCCTCGAGGCAGTGGCTGTGCTTTCCAGAGGCCTGCCCGTCGCAGTACCGACCGAAACGGTCTACGGCCTTGCCGCCGACGCCACCGATCCGGCCGCCATCACGCGTATCTACGAGACAAAGGGGCGGCCGCGCTTCAATCCGCTCATCTGCCATATGGCCGATCTTGCCATGGCCGAACGCCATGCGGTCTTCGACCCTGTCTCGCGCCTATTGGCGGAACGCTTCTGGCCCGGCCCGCTCACCCTCGTCTTGCCGCTGAAGCCGGGAAGCGGCATCCATCCGCTTGCGACGGCAGGCCTCGATACGGTCGGCATCCGCGTGCCGATGGGGTTTGCGGGCGACCTGATCCGCGCCTTCGGAAAACCGCTCGCCGCCCCCAGCGCAAATTCTTCCGGCAAGATCAGTCCGACCGCCGCCGAACACGTGATGGAGGATCTGGGCGAGCGGATCGAACTGGTTCTCGATGGCGGCCCCTGCCCCGTCGGCGTGGAATCGACGATCGTCAGGGTCGAAAACGGCAAAATCAGGCTGCTGCGGCCCGGCGGCATAGCGGCCGAGGCGCTGGCCGAGGCAACCGGCCTTGCCGTCGAGCGGCAACAGACGAACGGAGCGGCAATCGAAGCGCCGGGCATGCTCGCTTCGCACTATGCTCCCGACGCCGCCGTCCTCCTCGACGCGACACGTGTCGAGCCGGGTGACGCGCTGATCCGCTTTGCCGGGACGCCCGTCCAAGGCACGGAACGGGCGAAACTGGTGCTCGATCTCAGCCCGACGGGAGACCTCGCCGAGGCTGCCGCCAATCTCTTCGACTTCATGAAAAGGGCCGATGCCAGCGGCGCCGCACATATCGCGGTTTCACCGATCCCGGAACATGGCCTCGGCGAAGCGATCAACGACCGCCTGAGGCGCGCTGCCGCGCCGAGAGACAAATAGCGGAGGATAGGCTAGAAATGACAGCAACGGACGATGCCCGCAGCCTGCTTGACCGCTTCATGAAGATCGTGGGCTCGCCGTATGCGCTGACCGAGCCCGGCGAAATCGAACCCTATCTCACCGAAAACCGCGGGCTCTATCACGGCGCCTCGCCGCTGGTGCTGAAGCCAGGCTCGACCGAGGAAGTCTCGGCGATCCTGAAGCTTGCCAGCGAAACCCACACGCCCGTGGTTCCCGCCGGGGGGCGAACGGGCCTTGTCGGCGGCCAGGTGCCGCGCGAGGGCGGAAGCGACATCATCCTGTCACTGGAGCGCATGAACCGTATCCGCGAGATCGATCCCGTTGCCGACGTGATCATTGCCGACGGCGGGTGCATTCTTGCCGACATCCAGAAGGCGGCGGAGGCCAACGACCGTCTCTTTCCCCTGTCGCTCGGCTCGGAAGGAAGCTGCCGCATTGGCGGCAATCTCTCGACCAATGCCGGCGGCACGGCGGTGCTCGCCTATGGCAACATGCGCCAGCTCTGCCTCGGGCTCGAGGTTGTCCTGCCGACGGGTGAGATCTGGGACGGGCTCCGGCGCCTGAAGAAGGACAATAGCGGCTACGACCTGCGCGATCTCTTCATCGGCGCCGAAGGCACGCTCGGCGTCATCACCGGCGCCGTGCTGAAGCTCTATCCGCGTCCGCGCGGCCGGCAGGTGGCTTTCGCCGGGCTGAAATCGCCGGCCGACGCATTGACTCTCTTCGAAAACGCCTCGCTTCTCTGCGGCACGGCGCTCACCGGCTTCGAGCTCATGCCGCGCATCGGGATCGAGTTCACCACCCGGCACATTGCGGGCGTGCGCGATCCACTGGAGAGCGTTCATCCGTGGTACGCGCTGATCGACATATCGACCTCGGACTCGGCCGAGACCGCCGGGGCGATGATCAATACGCTGATGGAGCAGGCCTTCGAGCGCGGCCTCGTCCAGGACGCGGTGATCGCAGCGTCGCTCGCGCAGCAGAACGCCATCTGGCACATGCGCGAGAGTATGTCGGACGCCCAGAAACCCGAGGGCGGATCGATCAAGCATGACGTCTCGGTTCCGGTATCCAGAGTGCCGCAATTCCTCGCGGAGGCCGACCGGGCGGTGATGGCCGCCATGCCGGGCGCGCGCATTTGCGCATTCGGCCATCTCGGCGACGGCAATATCCACTATAATATCAGCCAGCCGGTGGGTGCCGGCAAGGCAGAGTTCATAGCCCGCTGGCGCGAGATGAATGCCATCGTCCACGGCGTCGTCAGGTCGCTGGGCGGCTCTATCTCCGCCGAGCACGGCGTCGGCCAGCTGAAGCGCGACGAACTCATCGCTACCCGGCCGGCCATCGAGACAGAGCTCATGAACCGGATCAAGGGCGCCTTCGATCCCGCCGGCATCATGAATCCCGGCAAAGTGGTTGTGCGATCATGACCAAACGGGCGACACAGCTGACGCTGCGCATCGACCTCGCCAACGGCGTGCGGCTCGGACCAGGCAAGGTCGCGCTTCTGGCACAGATCGCCGAACACGGCTCGATCCGTGCGGCGGGCGCCGCCCTGGGCATGTCCTATCGCCGCGCATGGCTGCTTGCCGATGAAATCAACCGCATGTTCAAGGAGCCTTCGATCTTCACCCGGCACGGCGGGAAAAGTGGCGGCGGCGCCGGCCTCACGCCGTTCGGCGAGACGCTGCTTGCCTGTTGCCGGCGCATGGAGGCCGAGGCACGGCAGGCGCTTGGCGACGACCTGAGCTGGCTGGAAGCGCAGATGGATCCGGATTTCACCCCGCAGGGCAAAGCGGCAGAGGCTTCAGGCGACGATTGAGGTCACGGATGGCATCACGCCACGCTCCTCACGATGTTCGATAGATCCCTTCAGCGGTGATCGAGACCGTCTTGAACAGCAGGTTGATCGGCATGCCCTGGGCCAGGCCGAGATTGGCGGCGGAGCGCCGGGTGATCTCGGCCAGCACGCGGTCGCCGTTGCAGTCGATCGAAACCATGATCACGTTGCCGGCATCGCCGATTTCCTCCACCGTACCCTTCAACCGGTTGAGCGTCGAAATTCCCTCCGGCAATGAGGTCGCGAGCACGACTTCGCTGGTCGGCACGAAGGCCCGGATATGGGCGCCGACAGGAATGTCCGTCGCGCGCAGGAAGAGCGGGCCCGCCCTGGATTCGGCAAAGGTCAGGCCTTCTTCCGGACTGTGGCCGGTGACGACGGCGTGCAGGAAGCTGCCGGCCTTCAGGGCGCCTGTGGCGGCAGGCACAACATTGAGCACCTCGTCTGGCCTGCCGATCGCGACGGTCTTACCGCCGTCCATGACGATCACTCGCGTCGCAAGCCGCGTGACCTCCTCGATGGAATGGCTGACATAGAGAATGGGAATGCCGGCCTCGTCGCGCATGCGCTCGATATCCGGCAGGATTGCCGTCTTGAGGTCGTTGTCGAGCGCCGACAGCGGCTCGTCCATCAGGAGCAGGCGCGGCTTTGCCATCAACGCGCGACCAAAGGCGACGCGCTGCTTCTCGCCGCCGGAAAGAAGCGCCGGGCGACGATCGAGCAGCGGGCCGATGCGCAGCAGGTCGACCACTCTCTCAAGCGTTTCGCCGGGCTCGCCGCGGGGTGCAAAGCGAGCGCCGTAGTGCAGGTTGCCGCGCACCGTCATATGCGGGAAAAGCCGCCCCTCCTGGAAGACGTAGCCGATGCGGCGACGGTGCGGCGGCACAAAGCGCCGGGCGGCATCCACCCAGACCTCGCCGTCGAAGGCGATCCTCCCCTTGTCGGGGCGGATGAGCCCGGCCACCAGATTGACCAGCGTCGTCTTGCCGGAGCCGGAGGGGCCGAACAGCGCCGTCAGTCCGGAGCCGATGGCGAGGTCGACCGCCAGGTCGAAGGCACCTTGCCTATGCTCGACATTGATCGCCAGCGTCATGCCGCACCGAGCCTTGCCGCCATGCGGCGCGACAGCACTTCCGAGGCAATCAGGGCGGCAAAGGATATGCCGACCGAAACCAATGTAAGGCGCATGGCTGCGACCTCCCCGCCGGGAACCTGGGTATAAGTGTAGATTGCCGAGGCGAGCGTCTGCGTCTCACCTGGAATGTTGGAGACGAAGGTAATCGTCGCGCCGAACTCGCCCATGGCCTTGGCGAAAGCCAGCACCGCGCCGGCGGCGACGCCCGGCAGGATCAGCGGCAGCGTGACCGTGGAAAAAACCCAGGCCGGATTGGCTCCGAGGGTCGAGGCGGCCGTTTCCAGCCGCCGATCGACGGCATCGAGCGACAGGCGGATCGAGCGCACCAGAAGCGGAAAGCCCATGACGCCCGCGGCAAGCGCTGCCCCCGTCCAGCGGAAGGAGAAGACGATCCCGAACCACTGGTCGAGAAGAGCACCGACTGCACCCCTGCGCCCGAAGGTCAGCAGCAGGAGGTAACCGGTCACGACCGGCGGCAGGATCAACGGCAGATGGACCACACCGTTCAGCAGGGTCTTTCCCCAGAAGTCCCGGCGCGAGAGAATATACGCAATGGCAATGCCGAGCGGCAGGGAAAAGGCCACGGCGGTTGCCGCGACCTTCAGGCTCAGGAGCATTGCCGTTGTCTCTTCCGGCGATAGCGTCACGCGTCAACAGCCCTAGTTGGTCTTGCTCAGGACCGTGAAGCCGGCCGCCGTGAAGCGATCATAGGCCTTGGGCGATTGAAGGTAAGACAGAAAAGATGCCGCTTCGGGGTTTTCCGACGACTTCAGCAGGGCGGCGGGATAGACGATTGCCGGATGGCTCGCTTCGGGGAAGCGATCGAGGCTCTTCACCTTCGGATCGGCCTTGGCGTCGGTCTCATACACGATACCGAGCGGCGCTTCGGCACGCGAGACGAGCAGCAATGCCGCGCGGACATTTTCCGCCTGAGCGACGCGATCCTTCACGCTGGCCCAGACGCCCAGGGATTCGAGTGCCGCCTTGCCGTAGACACCGGCCGGCACCGCATCGGTATTGGCCATGGCAAGCCGCCCATCTCCGAGGAGACCGGCCAGGGGAAAGTTTTTGGCGATCGAGATCGAGGCGGCGCTGTCGGAAGGGGCAATCAGCACGATACGGTTTGCAAGCAGGTTGACGCGGCTGCCATCGGCGACGAGCCCGGCCTTGTCGAGATAATCCATCCATTGCAGATCGGCGGAGATGAAAATGTCGGCTGGCGCTCCCTGCTCTATCTGCTTGGCGAGCGCTGAACTGCCGGCGAAGGCCAAGGATGTCTCCTTGCCGGTTTCCGCCGCCCAGTCCTTGGCCACGGCGTCCAGAACGTCCTTCAGGCTCGCGGCTGCGAAAACCGTAACCTTGCCCTCGGCGAAAGCGCTGGAAAGCGGCGCAGCCAGGAAAGCTGCGGCGAGACAGAAGGCGGATGCCATGCGCCGAAGCGACCGAAACAGAACCATGAAATTCCCCTTTGCGGCATATCGATATATTTTACGGTATACATCGATAGCCAAAAAGAAACAGACAGGCAAGGGCCTCCCGCCTGTCTGTTCGAAGCGATTTTCACGTCGAAAAAGTCAGCCGCTTTTTAGCATGGCGACGGACAGGAGCACATCGGCGCTGATGCCTGCCGAGCCGTTGCCGAGAATGGAGAGCGCCGAGGTGGAATAGTCCGCGTTTTGGGTATCGTACATGGCCGTAAAGCGATGAAGGAACTTCTTGAGCTTTTCCGGATCCTGCATGTCTTCGAGATTGAGGTTCTTCTTGACGAGCTTTGCCTGCATGTCGATGTCCATGTTGCTGAAATCCGCCGAATAGCCAAATGTAATCCGGAAGGCTTCCAACAGGGCCGTGTCCCCCAGAAGGTCATAGGCATCAGTGAGCGTCGGCGCCATGCGTTCGAAATAGAGCGCAAGACGCACCCCGGGATTGCTGTCTCCCTGTTCCTGTTCAATGGTCTGATGGAGATAGAGGTTCTGCGTCTCGAGGACGGCGCCGCGCTGCTGCACTGTCCCGACCGTATCGGAAGTCAGCAATCCATCGCCGTCGAAATTGAAGGAAGCGGCGATCTCGGCGAAACGGCCATCCTTCTGCTGGTTGGCGAAACTCTTCTTGTCTTCCAGATCGGACGCGAAGATCTGCTTCATGAACTCGTCCGTCACGTCCTTCGGGTCGATGCCCTTGGCGACGAGCGTAAAGTCCACGAGGCGACGGTCGGAAAGGAATTCCTTGGCGCTGGTGATGCCGACAATCGCCTTCTGATAATACTCTGCTTCGGCACCGGCGTCCGTCTTGGCCTTGTCCTTCTCCGCACCCTCGAGATGCCGGACCTTGTTGATGATATAGGCCTTGGAAAGAGCCGTGACGGTAATCTCGTTCTGCGCCAATAGCGGCGCGACGGTTTCGCCCTTGCTGTCGAAATTGAACGCGCGGGCAAGGTTCGCCAGGCGCTTGTCCCGAGACAAGTTGGCATAGCTTTTCGGATCGCTGAGATCGCTCAGGAGAGCACGCTTCAGATTCGCGTCGCTATATTCGCCTTCCTCAATCCCGAAAGCCTTGAACAGGATCGCACGAAGCGAACTGTTCTTGAGCAGATCATCCGCCGAGGTGATTTTGGTCATTGCTTTCGAATAGTAATCGAGCAGGGTCGTGAGATCTTCGACGCTCGCATCATCGAAATGATTCGTGTAGGCGGCAGCCGTCTTTGTGATTTGCGTCGCATCCTGGGCCAAGAAGCCGCTCTTGACGTTGCCAGTCGTATCGAAATTGAACATCTTGACGATGCTGGTATACGCAGACCCGCCATACTTCGCCGCATAGTTGTTGGGATCGGTGAGATCGCTCGTGACGATGTTTGAGAACGTCGACTTCAAGGTGGTCGACTTGAGCTGGAAAGCCGCCTTCACATACTCGAACAGGCGCGGATCGGAAGTCAGTTCGTCCACCGTGGTGATCGTGCCGATCTTGGATTCGTAATAGGCCTGTTCGCGGGCTCGGGTATATTCCGAGACATAGGTCGACCTGTTGTCGATATAAAGGCTCTCGGTCGCATCCTTCTGCGCCGGGGTCTGCGCGGTCGCATTGGTGAGCGTACCGTCGGCATTGAACGCGAAAGCTTTGGCCATCGCGAGAAACGCCCCGGAATTATAGTCGTTTTTCGACGCCGCATCGGTCGCGACCAGCTGGTTGACGTAACTGTTCGGATCGTTGACGTCGCTGGTCAGGACATCGATGAAGTGCTGCTTCGTATAGTTCGCGCCGTCGATTCCATAGGCATCGAGCACATATTGCATGAGCCGCGAACTGCCCACGAGCTGCTGGGCCGTCGTGATCGTGTCTATGGCCGTATGATAGTATGCAGTCTCAGTCTGTATCGACTGCGCCTCGGTTCCCTGAGCCTGCTTATAGAGACCGATGACCGCATCTTCCTGCGCATCCGACTGGGCATCGGGCATCGCCGGCGTGAACTGGTATGCGGTCGCGAAGTTGCGATAGCGGTCATCGCTGAGCTTGTTGGCATAGCTGTTCTCGTCGGTCAGATCGCTTTCCAGCACCTTCTTCATGAAGGCCTTGGCGTAGATCATATCCTCGAGCCCGTGAGCTTTCATGGCGTAGGAATAGAGTCGGTAGTCGTCGAGAAATTCCTCCACGGACGTAACCTTCCCGATATTCTCTTTATAGTAGCTGGCCTCCCGGGCCGTTTGCGCTTCGGAAGCCGTGCGATCGAGACTGGCCTTCATGTCCCGCACGACGAGGTCATAGCTCAGAAAGGTCGATACCATGTTTGCTGCTTTTCCCGGGTGAACATACGGATGGCCGCATTGTGCCACACGAGCCTTGCCTCGGGCTTTTGGCGGCCCGCTTCATGGCAAACCGTCCGAAGGCCGTTCACGGTTTTGAAACCGTGCCGCGTTGGGTTTCACTAACCATTTGAGGATGCAAAGTTTTCTTAACCGCAATTTTTAAGCTGTCCGGAAGAGGGCGGGTCTATGTTCCCCAACAGAGGACGAAAAGTCCCAATGCGAGAACCATGAAACGGCTCTCGGGTAAAACAAGGGTAGCATGAAGATGACAAACACGGTTATGAAGCCCGTCTGGGCAGGAGCGACTCTGAGGCTGGATCCCTCGCGGTTCCCGCATCACGTCACTTACGCGTTGCGCGAAACTTCCGGCGATGTCACGATCACCATTGACGAACGCGGCGCCGTTTTGCGAAAAGTCCTTGCCGCGAGCGGGCTGCCGCTGTCCTTCGCCCTGCCGGCGCGCGCCTTCAAAGGCGTCGCCGCCCGTGCGATCGATCACGGTGACGGAGAGGTAACTGTAACCTTGGAACTGCATCACGACGATCCGGATCTCTGCATCCCGCTTCTGGTTGCCCATGATCTTTGCGACATCGCCGCCGACTGGCGCGGATGGGCGGATGCCTTCCGCATCCCGATGCTGATGGTCGAAGCCGATGGCGTCGCCCGCCCGCTCGAAGAACATCTAGGCGACATCCGGGCCCGGGCCGCACAGCCGCGCCGCCGTCACTCTTATTTCGCGGAGCGCCGCCCGCGCTTTCTCGTTCGCCGCACCACCGGCAAGCTGGGCGTGACGATGAAGATTTCGGGCAAGGAAATCATCGCCCGCAACTGACCTGTTAATTCCGACAGAACGAGAGAAGGGTCCGGACGATGTCCCGGACCCTTTTTTTGTGCCGCAACGAGACGCTGTCAGGCGGCGGACGCGTGTCACGTCAAGCAATCAGAAGCGGACTTTTCAGGCGAAGGGCAGCGCCAGAACGAGGCCCGCGAAGATGATGGCGCCGACGCGGCTATTGAACTTGAAGAGCGCCAGGCATTGGGTCGGATTGTCGATGTCGAGAACGGCGATCTGGTAGGCGAACATGCCGGCCGCCACGAAGAGCCCCATGAAGGCAAAAACGCCTGCGCCCGCGAGCAGGAATGCGCTCAAGAGCAGAATCAGGGTCAGGCCGTAGAAACCGACCAGCCATTGGCGGGTGCGGTCGCCGAAAAGGCGCGCGGTCGAGCGTACCCCGATCAGCGCGTCATCCTCCTTGTCCTGGTGGGCATAGATCGTGTCGTAACCGATGGTCCAGGCAACGGCGGCCGCATAAAGCAGGATCGCGGCAAGCGAAAGGGAGCCGAAAAGACCGGCCCAGCCCATGAGCCCGCCCCAGGAGAAGGCAAGCCCGAGAAAGAACTGCGGCCAGTCGGTGAACCGTTTGGCGAAGGGATAGATCGCCACGATCGCAAGGGACAGGATGCCGAGAACGATCGTAAAGCCGTTGAAACACAAGAGCACCACAAGTCCGGTCAGGGCCTGCGCCGCCATGAAGAGATTTGCCTGCAGGCGGGTGACCCGACCGGACGGCAGCGGACGCGAGCGGGTTCGGGCCACCTCCATGTCAATCTTGTGATCGACCAGATCGTTATAGGTGCAGCCGGCACCGCGCATGGCGACGGAGCCGACGAAGAACAGCACAAGCTGGGAGACAAAAAGCACAAGGCTAAGGCGGTCTTGCGCGGCAAGGGCGTTGGCGGCAAGCGCCGACGACCACAGGCAGGGCCACATCAGGAGTTGCCAACCGATCGGGCGATCCCAGCGGGCAAGCTGCGCGTAAGGCCAGGCGGCGCGTGGCAGGACGCGGTAG
This sequence comes from Rhizobium sp., assembly GCA_003527225.1. Next base: position 103,614 of record DPXQ01000044.1, on the reverse strand, counting down.
ACCCAGTTGTCGGAGGGCGCGTCGGCAACGCGCCCGGTGTGATCGGCCATTGTTTCCATCAGGAACAGATAGAACAAAGCGCCCGCAAAGGGAACTGGCCCCGATCCGGACAAAAGCCTTTCCCTGCGCCTTTTCGGCGCGAGCGGCCAGGCATTCCCGGCGGTACGACTAGTTGAGGCTGACGCCGAACTTGTAGGTCGCGGAAACACCGAGAAGGAGCTGATTGGCGGAACCGCGCTCGCGGACCAGACTGCTGTCCCCGGCGGGCCCGACGAGACGCTTGTATTCGGCAAATGCGCTGGTTTCGAGCTTGTCCGTGGCGCTCCACGTCAGCGCGGTACCGACGCCGACCGACTGCCATCCGCCATCCGGATCATATTGGCTCAGGCCTGATGCGGCGGCTTCCGACGCATTCACACCATAATAGGCCTGCGAATATCCGCTTGTCGCATATCGTGCGCGCGGGCCCCCGGAAAGGCGCAGATCCGGCGCCAGATCAGCAAAGCCATCGGCGGCAATATCGGCGACAAGTCCGTCATGGCTGCGGATGCCCTGGCGCACCTCACCCCGGACGCGAATGCTCTCGGTAGGATAGACATCGACGAAGCCGCCCAGTTCGCCCCCGAACTTGACATCCGAAAGCCCGGCAAGATCGCTGGACGTACCGGCATCGCGTCCCCTGATCAGCCTGCCAGCCACACCGGCGCGCACGGCGCCCGTCTCGATGAGGGCGATGGAGGGGCTGTCGTTGCGCGAGGAGAAGCGCTGTTCCTTACCCTGCCGTCCAATTGCGATCATCGGGGAAAACCGAAATTCCCTCGCTTTTGCGCCCTCGAAGACGGGGGCGCTCACCCCCTGCGCGCCAAGCGTCAGGGTCCAGTCACCGGCACGTGCCTGATGAGCCGAGAGGATTATGCCCAATGAAAAAAGGACACGCGCTGGCATTCGCATGGTGAGACTCCGGGGAACGAGATACAGATTTCCGCGGGCGCGGAAGGAGCGACGCGTCAAATTCGCATGAATCCGTTACCGGATATTTAACCAGTCGCATCCTTAGACGGGAACGGCAGCGGACGCCGAAAATACTCTAGAAGATCACCTGTTCGAGCGGAGACCGGGTTTTGTCGAAAAGAGCGAGCGCCTTTTCCCTCTCGGCGATGTAGTTGCGATTGTCCGGAATGACGAAGGGATTTTTTGCGATCTGCATCTGGAAGATGAAAAACTTCTGGTGGGTAAAGGCCATTTCCGAGCCAGCAAGATAAAACTCCCACATGCGGAAGAAGCGCTCGTCGTATAGAGCGACCGCCTCCTGTTTGCGGGCAAGGAAACGCTCCCGCCAGTGACGCAGCGTCTGCGCGTAATGAAGCGGCAGGATCTCGATGTCGCGGATAGCCAGTCCGGCTTTCTCGACTGCAGGAAGAACCTGGGCAAGGGAGGGAATATAGCCGCCGGGAAAGATGTACTTCTCAATGAACGGGCTGTTGATGAGCGGCGGCGCCGGCTGCCCGATCGAATGCAGCAGCATGACGCCGTTGTCATCCAGCAATTCCGAAACCTTGCGGAAGAAACCGGTGAAGTTGCGGCGTCCGACATGCTCGAACATGCCGATGGAAACGATGCGGTCGAAGGGTCTGGCCTTCATCGTGCGGTAGTCCTGCAGATCGAAGCGGACACGGGAGGGGAGCCCCCGTTTTTCCACCCTGGCGCGCGAGACACGAAGCTGCTCGGTGCTGAGCGTGATACCGCTCACGTCGACGCCGGAGGATTCGGCCAGATACATGGCCATACCGCCCCAGCCCGAGCCGATTTCCAAGACCCGCTGCCCTTTCTCAAGCAGCAGCTTGGCGGCGATGTGGCGCTTCTTGGCTACCTGCGCCTCGTCGAGCGAAATGCCCGGCGGATCGAAGTAGGCGCAGGAATACTGCCAATCGGGATCGAGGAAGAGATCGAAGATCTTGGCGCTCAGATCGTAGTGATGGGCGACATTCTGGCGATTGTGGTTGACCGGCAGGAGGCTGCGCAGCTCGGCTGCCGCATAGCGAACGAGCCCTCGCCAGACCATGCCGAAAGTCAGGTCCTCGGAAAGCGTGTTGGATTTCACCAGCGCGAGCAGGTCGTAGATGTCGCCCTTGTCGACGACCATGCGGCCGTCCATGTAGAGCTCGCCGAGCTTCAGCTGCGGGTCGAGAAACAGTTCGTGCTCGGCCTTGTCGTCGGTGAAGCGGATCGCGACTGTCTTTCCGCTGCCGTCGCCAAACGTGTGCCCTCGACCATCGGCTGTCGTTACGTTGAGGGTTCCGGTCCTGACAATCCTATTCAGTAAGTCCTCAAGCCTCGAGGTCATTCATGCCCCCAATTTGCCGTAAGCCAATATGAACGCGGAAAATCTAACGCGATTGCCCGGATACACAAGCGCGAGATTGTTATAGCAGCTTCATATTTATTGAGGCATGGCGTTGGGGAGGCACCGATCGGAAGCTCCCCGCGGGCCCTACTTCTTTCGCATCGCTTCAGCAAGTGCCGCACCAAGGCCGCCCATCGCGGGGGTTTCCGGCTTACCGGCCGGCCTGGTATTGGCATGGCGCATGGCGCCGGGGCCGCGATTGTCCCGGGCTGATGGCGGCGGGGCCTCGCCGCCGTCCTTGCGCATGGTGAGCGCGATGCGCTTGCGCTTGACGTCGACCTCGACGACGCGGACCTTCACCACGTCGCCGGCCTTCACCACCTCATGCGGATCCTTGACGAAACGGTCGGCGAGCTGGGAGACGTGCACCAGCCCGTCCTGATGCACGCCGATGTCCACGAAAGCGCCGAAGGCGGCGACATTTGTCACTGTGCCTTCAAGCAGCATGCCGGGCTTCAGGTCGGAGATTTCCTCGACGCCTTCGGCAAAGGTCGCGGTCTTGAAGCTCGGGCGCGGGTCGCGGCCGGGCTTTTCCAGTTCGGCAATGATGTCCTTGACGGTCGGCAGGCCGAACTGCTCGTCGATGAACTTCTTCGGATCGAGGCCCTTAAGGGTGGCGCTGTCGCCCATCAGGGTCCGCAGGTCGCGGCCGCAGGCGGCGACGATCTTCTTCGCCACGCCGTAAGCTTCGGGGTGTACCGAGGATGCGTCGAGCGGCTCCTTGCCGTTCGGAATGCGCAGGAAGCCGGCGCACTGTTCGAAGGTTCGGGCGCCGAGGCGCGGAACCTTCAGGAGATCCTTGCGGCTTTCGAACGGTCCCGTCTGGTCACGATGGGTGACGATTGCTTCCGCAATCGAACCGCCGAGACCGGAAACGCGGGCGAGCAGCGGCACGGATGCGGTGTTGAGGTCGACGCCGACGGCGTTCACCGCGTCTTCGACGACGGCATCGAGCGAGCGGCCGAGCCTGCCCTGGTCGACATCGTGCTGGTACTGGCCAACCCCGATCGATTTCGGCTCGATCTTGACGAGTTCGGCCAGAGGATCCTGGAGACGGCGAGCAATCGAGACGGCGCCGCGCAGCGACACGTCGAGGCCCGGAAACTCCTTGGCGGCCAGCTCCGACGCGGAATAGACCGATGCGCCGGCCTCCGAGACAATGACCTTGGTCGGCTTCGGCGCCGTGGCCGGGAACTGGGCCAGCATGTCGGCGACCAGCCTTTCGGTCTCGCGGCTGCCGGTGCCGTTGCCGATGGAGATCAGCTCGATGTTGTGCTTGCGGATCAGGGCCGCCAGTTCGACCTGGCTGCCGCGAATGTCGTTCCTCGGCGGAAAGGGATAGACGGTCGTCGTCTCCAGCACCTTGCCGGTGCCGTCGACAATGGCAACCTTTACGCCGGTTCGGATGCCCGGATCGAGGCCCATGGTCGGACGCGAGCCGGCGGGTGCCGCCAGCAGCAAATCCTTGAGGTTGCGGGCGAAGACGTGGATCGCCTCTTCTTCCGCCCGTTCGCGCAGGTCGCGCATCAGGTCGAGCGACAGAGAGACGGAGAGTTTTACGCGCCAGCTCCAGCCGGCGACCTCCATCAGCCACTGGTCGGCAGGTCCCTTGCCGGCGATCTCGTAAGCCAAAGCGATGGTGCGCTGCGCCGGCTTGACCGGCGACGGGTCATCCTTGTCGACCTCGATCGACAGGGTGAGCATTTCCTCGTTCCAGCCGCGCAGCATGGCAAGCGCCCGGTGGCCGGGAACGGTTGCCCAGCGTTCGGAATGGGCAAAATAGTCGGCGAATTTCTCGCCGGCCTGCTCCTTGCCGTCGACCACCTTGGAATAGAGGATGGCGCGGTCCTTCATGTCGTTGCGCAGCCGGCCGATCAGGTCGGCGTTTTCCGAGATCGCCTCGGCGACGATGTCGCGGGCGCCTTCCAGCGCCGTCTTCACGTCCGGCACATCGGCGGTGATATAGGCCTCGGCGAGTCTGGCCGGATCGGCAGTGCGATCGGCCCAGATGGCATCGGCGAGCGGTTGAAGGCCTTTCTCACGGGCGATCTCGGCGCGGGTGCGGCGCTTCGGCTTGAAGGGCAGATAGATGTCTTCCAGCTCGGCCTTGGTGGCGACCTTGAAGATCTTCCCCATCAGCTCATCGGTCATCTTGCCCTGCGAGGTGATCGATTCCACGATCGCCTTGCGGCGGGCGCCAAGCTCGCGCAGATAGGTCAGGCGTTCGGCGAGATTGCGCAGCTGCGTGTCATCGAGACCGCCGGTCACTTCCTTGCGGTAGCGGGCGATGAAGGGCACCGTCGCACCCTCGTCAAGCAACCCAACGGCCGACGCCACCTGATCGGGACGTGCGTTGATCTCGGAGGCGATGATCGCGGCGATGGATTTGATGTCGTCAGCCATTTGATACCCAGGTTCTTTCGTTCAAGCGCGCGACCATAGCGGCGGCAGTGGGGAAGGCAACGCGGACGCTACGGGTTCCACAGGAAAGCGGTTGTCGAGCGAGCCCGCCCCGATCGCTAGATGCCCTGTGTCGGCGCCGATCGCGGCATTTCGGCGGCAAGCGGGTTAACCACATCCACGAAAAGGCCACCGCCATTCTTCATTGCACAGGGATTTTGACGTACTGAGTTTCAGACACCTCACATGGATATTCGGAGCCTTCTGATGAACAGGGATCAGTATCTTCCAAGTCTGGACGGCCTTCGGGGCATCGCGGCCTTCGCCGTTGTTCTGTCCCATATCGGACTGTTGCTTGGAACGGATATCCCCTGGCTCAACATCGGAGATGAATCCGTCGCGCTGTTTTTTGCGCTGAGCGGTTTCCTGATGGCGCATCTCTATGGCGACAAGCCTTTCACGTTCGCGCGCGTCTCCGACTATCTGGTCCACCGGTTCACACGCATCTATCCGGTCTATCTGGTGGCGATCTGCTTCGTAATCCTGCTGTCGATGGTCCCCGGGCTTGACTATTTCCAGCCGATTACGGGGGCAGTGCAGATCCTTCGCCATGTCGCGATGCTGGGTTCGAGCGGGGTTTTCTGGTCCATCCCGCCGGAAATCCAGTTCTATCTATTTTTCCTGCTGCTCTGGCTGTGTTTCGAAAAGCCTGGCCAGCGGCAGACGCTCGCCGTCGCCTTGCTGGCCGCCTTCACGCTGGGGATGGTTCTCGACTTTCCAGGTCCAGGCATCCTGCTCCTTTCCAAGATCCCCTATTTTCTGTTTGGCGCGTTTGCCGGACGACTGTTCCGCAGCGGGCTTTTCCTGCCCTCGAACGCAATCACCGGAGTTGCCGCCCTCGGCCTGCTTGCCGTTTTCTTTCTCGGCCGCAATCTGTTTTCATCCTCCACGACCTTCTGGGGCACCCAGACCGCACTAATTGCAGCGACTATCGTCTATCTGAGTGCCTGCGAGGCCCTGCCGTCGAAGGCCATCCTGGCGGCCGCGCCGCTGCGGTTTGCCGGCAAGATCAGCTTCTCGCTCTATCTCTTCCATGTTCCGGTCTCCTTCCTCGTCACAAAAGCGCTGCCCGCCCCGGTTTCGCCGTGGCTTGCCGCCGGTGCGATGATTGCGGCGAGCCTCATCGCCGCCACAGCCAGCCACTACGGGATCGAACGTCCGACGCGGCGATGGCTGCTTGCGGCCTGGAACGGCCGGCGCGCGCGCCACACAGAGCCGGTGCCAGCCGATGTCCCGGCCCCGGCGCAGCGCGGTCCCCTTGACCTTTCGGCAGTCTCCGCTTAACCGCCTTGAGCTTAGCGGCAAGCGGAGAGTGAGCGATGAAGGTTCTGTTGATCGGTTCGGGCGGACGGGAACATGCGCTCGCATGGAAGCTGGCACAATCACCGCTGATGGACGCGTTCTATGCCGCGCCCGGCAATCCCGGGATCGCAGAACACGCCACCCCAGTTCCGCTCGATGTGGACGACCACAACGCCGTCATCGCCTTCTGCAAGGAAAAGGGCATCGACTTCGTCGTCGTCGGCCCCGAGGCGCCGCTCGTCGCGGGCCTTGGCGACAGGCTACGCGCGGTGGGCATCGCCGTGTTCGGCCCATCGGCCGCCGCCGCCCAGCTCGAAGGGTCGAAAGGCTTCACCAAGGATCTCTGCGCCCGGTTTAATATTCCGACCGGCGCCTATCAGCGCTTCAACAATGCGCCGAAGGCCAAGGCCTATATCCGCGCCCAGGGTGCGCCGATCGTCATCAAGGCGGACGGGCTTGCCGCCGGCAAGGGCGTGACCGTGGCGATGACGCTGGACGAAGCGCTTGCCGCCGTCGACGATTGCTTCGAGGGCGCATTTGGTGCCGCCGGGGCGGAAGTGGTGGTGGAGGCCTATCTCGACGGCGAGGAAGCGAGCTTCTTCTGCCTCTGCGACGGAAACAATCTCCTGCCGCTGGCGACCGCCCAGGATCACAAGCGCGTCGGCGACGGCGATACCGGCCCCAATACCGGTGGCATGGGCGCCTATTCGCCCGCCCCGGTGATGACGCCGGACCTCGTGGAACGCACGATGAAGGAGATCATCGAACCGACCATGCGCGGCATGGCAGAAATGGGCACACCATTTTCCGGCGTGTTCTTCGCCGGGCTGATGATTACGGAAAAGGGTCCGGAGCTCATCGAATACAATGTGCGTTTCGGCGATCCCGAGTGCCAGGTCTTGATGATGCGGCTGAAAAGCGATCTCCTGCCGCTGCTTTACGCGACAGCCACCGGCACCCTCGACCAGGTTTCGGCCGACTGGAACGCCGATCCGGCACTCACCGTCGTCCTTGCCTCCAAAGGCTATCCCGGCTCCTACGAGAAAGGCACCGCGATCGAAGCCCTTCCCGACGAGGCCGAGGGAGCCAAGGTCTTTCATGCCGGCACGGCGATCAAAGACGGAAAGCTGGTGGCAACCGGCGGACGAGTGCTGAACGCCACGGCCAACGGCAAGACGGTGGCCGAGGCCCAGGCCAGGGCCTATGATCTTGCGGACCGCGTGGTCTGGCAGAACGGCTTCTGCCGCCGCGACATCGGCTGGCGGGCAGTCGCGCGCGAGAAACACTGACCTTCAGGGTTCCGTGACCCAAAAAAACGCAGTTCGCTCAAATTTTAGCGATCCTCCTGACCGGATATCAAGAAAACACGGCTAGCCTCCTCGTCAACAGTTCGGGGAGTACTCGTTATGCGTCGTTTTATCCTGACAACAGCCGTCATCCTGGCCGGTGGCCCGGCCATGGCCTCCTCCATCGAGGTGGTCGGTTCGGTCCCGGTCTCGAATAGCCCGAGCATCGTCGTCATGTCCTGCGGCGACTGCCCGATTGAGGCCAAGAAGGAAAAGCCGAGCTACATCGTGCCGACCCTCGGACCGGTCGAACAAAAGGCCGAAATCATCGAACTCGACGGCGAGAAGAAGCTGTTCAGGACCGAAGCATGGATGGGCGGTTCGCCGGTGGTCTTCGTCAGCAAGGCCGACGGCTGGGCGACCGATGGCACGATGGTCACCGCCTCCGCCGCCTCCGCAACGCCGGGCTTGAGCGACGGCATCGACCTCGAAGCGACCACGGCAGCGGTTGTTACGAACGCAGGCGTTGCCCCGGCTTCCGCCGCGATGTCCTCCGACGCGGGCGCCTCCGGCAAAACCCTGGACCTCAGCGGATTTGAATTGCGGCTCAACTGAGCCTGCCACGACTTCCCTGCCCCGCCCAGCCGCACGATCCAGGTTGCAAGGGCCATCCGCAGCGATGCGGGACAATGCGCCCCGGCCCCGCCTGGGCGCATTTTTCGTCGCGGTCCCGCCCCGGATCGGGCGCTTCTCATGGGGACCGACATGGTTAGGAGTTCATTTATTCTTGTATCGTAATGGTTCCATCCAAGTGCGATGCAGCATGTTTCGAAGCGCAGGAAGCGCTGAACCTACAACCGGTTACATGCTCGCACTTCGAATCCTCAGGCGATGCGGAGCCGGCCGTCCCAGTCCGGAAGGCAAAATGAAAAATTTGAAAATTTCCATACAGCTGATGCTACTCATCGGCGGTCTTATGCTGGCATTTTCCGTGGCCACCTTTTTCGAGATCCGGGCATCTGCTTCCGCGATCTATCAGCAGCGCTACGAGATGCTGCGGACACAGACGGAGACCGCAGTTTCCGTTCTCAAGCACTACCACGATCTCGAAGTGAAGGGCGAACTGAGCCGCGAGCAGGCCCAGGCCACGGCATACGATATCATCACCAACATGCGGTTCGTGCCGGACGGCTACTATTTCGCCTATGACTACGACGTGGACCGGGTGATATACCCCGACAACAAGGGCGTCGGTAAAAACTTCGCCGACCTCGCCGACAAGTCCGGCAACAAATTCCTGGCGGAAATGGTGGCCAAGGCGCGCAACGGCGGCGGCTGGACGGAATATGAATGGCCCAAACCCGGCCAGGCCGAAGACCAGCTCTCGCCCAAGGCCGCTTACACTCTGGCTTTCGACCCATGGGAGCTGACTGTCGGAACAGGGGCCTATCTTGACGATCTGAACGCCACCATCATGGAGAGCATTCAAGGCGCGCTCGCGATCGGCCTGGTGGTCTTCGGTCTCGGCATCGGCGCCGCTTTCTTTGTCATCCGCGGCATCACGAGACCGCTGAAGGCGATCCACGATGCGCTTGGAGCCGTCGCCGACGAAAGCACCACAATCGAAATTCCCCATACCGACATGGGCAACGAGGTCGGCATGATGGCCAAGGCTACCCTGGCACTGCGGGAGAAGGTGCGCGAACGTCACGCACTGGCCGAGCGGCAGGAGCAGCAAAACCGCGAGATCGACGCCGAGCGCCAGCAGAACGTCGAGACACAGCAGGCCGAGACCGCCCAGCAGGCCCGCGTCGTCGCGACCATCGGTGCAGCCCTCGAACAACTCGCTCACGGCGACCTGACGGTCCGCTGCGGCGAACTCGGGCCGAAATACGCGGCCCTTCGCGACAACTTCAACGACGCCCTTTCCCATCTCGAGGCCGCCATGGCCAAGGTCAATGCCAAGGGCGTCGACATCTCGGGCTCGAAGGAAGAGATCCGCCGCGCCTCCAACGAGCTCTCCCAGCGCACCGAGCGCCAGGCGGCGAACCTCGAGGAAACGTCCGCCGCACTCGACGAACTCACCGTCGCCGTCCGGCAGACCGCAGACGGCGCGCAAGAAGCGGCCAAGCGGGTCAACTCCGTATCCACCGAGGCCTCGCGGTCGGACGCCGTCGTCGCCCAGGCGATCGGCGCCATGAGCGGCATCGAGCAGTCGTCGGCCGAAATCACCAAGATCATCGGCGTGATCGNNCGCGAGCTCGCCCAGCGCTCGGCCGCTGCCGCCAAGGAGATCAAGGAACAGATCTCGCGGTCTTCCGGTCAGGTCCAGAACGGCGTACAGCTGGTCGGCGAGGCCGGCGAGGCGCTGAAGCGGATCTCCGACCAGATCAAGGCGGCAAGCGACATCGTCAGCAAGATCGCCCATTCGGCAGTCGAGCAGGACACGACGCTGCGCTCGATCTCGTCATCGATGAACCAGCTCGACGCGGCAACCCAGCACAATGCGGCGATGGCGGAAGAAACCACCGCTTCGGCGGAAGCGCTGGCCGTCGACACGGAGGAACTTCTGAACCTCATCCGCGGCTTCAAGGTCTCCGGCTCTTCGAACACCGGAGCCCTTTACGGTATGGCGCAGCAGATGCGCATGGCGAGCTGACCGGTTCTCCATTCAGTCCGAAGGCCGCCGGAGAGATCCGGCGGCTTTTTTTATGGAATGGGTCAGAACGCCGCCACCCGATCCGGCCAATTGCCCATGCAGCGGCTCGTCGTGATCGCCCATCCTCATCAGGCCCAATACGCCTAATTTGTCACTCTGAGATATTGCGATTTCCGGTCAGCTATCTGTCAGCTAGCGTCAACTATAAACACTTCCATGGTCAACAAGGAGAGAGAACCATGAAGAAGTACCTGGCAGTATTCGCAGCAATGCTCACCGTTTCCACCGCGTCTCTGTTTTCCGTTTCGGCGATGGCGGACGAAAATTGCTCTACCGTCTCGCAGTGTCTCGGAGGCGGATCTTCGCCTACCTTCGCTGCCGGCAACACCAATGATGACAACGGCCCCTCTGGCAACGACGACAACGACAGCCGCAACGGCCACGACAATGACAGCGACAGCGGTCATGACGGTGGCAACGGAGACGGCCATGACGGCGGCAATGATGGCGGTAACGATGGGGGCAGCGACGACTGATTCGCTCGAAAACGCGTGAGCGAGGGCGGCGCAAACGCCGCCCTTCGGACTGCTGACAAACCCGCCAATTTACCGGCGGGTTTTTCTCGTTCCCGAATGTTCATTCCGGATGAGGCGGCCCACTTAAAGAGCCCGGCAGAACGGGAACGCCCTGCCCGGCCCTTCGCTTCAGGCTCAGGGCGTTCGTCGCTCCAATCGATTCGCTGGATCGATTGATCCGGCTTACGCCGGACCGCTCCTCACCCCATGATCTTCGAGAAGTCGGCGACGGTGCCGGTCGCCTCGCGGATGGCCTTCAGAAGCGCCAAGCGGTTGGCGCGGATCGCGGCGTCCTCGTCGTTGACCAGAACGTCATCGAAGAACTTGTCGACCGGGGCACGCAGCTTCGACAGCGCTTGCATGGCCGAGCGGAAGTCTTCCTTCGCCACAGCGTCGGCTGCTTCGGCGCTGGCGGTTTTGATCGCGGCAAACAGCGCCTTTTCGGCGTCGAGCGTCAGCAGCGCCTCGGAAACGCCATCGGCCACGACGGTGCCCTTCTTCTCCTCGGCCGCGAGCAACTGGGTGGCGCGCTTGGTGCCGGCGAGCAGGTTCTTGCCGTCCTCCGAGGTGATGAAGGCGGTCAGCGCCTCGGCGCGACGGGCGACCATCAGCAGGTCATCAGCCTCGGGCGTCAGCACAGCATCGATGATGTCGTGGCGAGCGCCCTGGTCGCGCAGATAGACCTTCAGGCGGTCATGGAAGAAGGAGAGGAGGTCCGATACCAAATCAAGACCAAAGCCGGGAACAGAAGACTCAATACTGTCAACTTCCGCCATGTCGGCAGCATGGTATTCCAACGGCGGATCAATCCCATCTTCTTCGATCCGCGTATTTTCCTGCCTTTTAAAGGCTGGCGTTGCTGCCTTGTTGGCTTGTGACAAGAGTTCTTGTCCAAATCTAGCCACGACAAAGTGGACTAGATCATGACTTGCCAAGGGCACTCGAATCCCTTTCTCCAAAATCATCCGCACCACACCCAGCGCTGCGCGACGCAGCGCATAGGGATCCTTCGAGCCGGTCGGCTTTTCGTCGATCGCCCAGAAACCGACGAGCGTATCCAGCTTGTCGGCGAGAGCCACGGTCAGGCCGACCTTGTCTTCCGGCAGGCGGTCGGAGGGGCCGTTCGGCTTCCAGTGATCCTCGATGGCTGCGGCGACCGAGGCGTCCTCGCCCTGCAGAAGCGCATAGCGGCGCCCCATCAGGCCCTGGAGTTCGGGGAACTCGCCGACGGCCTCGGTGCGCAGGTCGGCCTTGGCCAGCACCACGGCGCGGTCGACCAAGTCCTTGTCGGCGCCGACGATGGGCGCCAGTTCCTTCGCCAGCGCCCGGATGCGGGCGACCCGCTCGCCCTGCGTGCCGAGCTTGGCGTGGAACGTCACGTTCAGCGCATCCAGCTTGGCCATGCGCTGGTCGAGCGGCTTCTTGAGATCCAGGCCGAACTTTTCGGCCGAGGCCCGCAGCATCTCAAGATCCGGCAGGTTGCCCTGGTCGCGGGTCCAGAAATGCTTGGCGTCCGAGAGGCGGGCGCGCACGACCTTGCCGTTGCCGTGCATGATCTCGCGGCCGCCGTCCTTCGCCTCGATGTTGGAGACGAGGACGAAATGGTTGGAGAGCTTTTCCGTCTCGCCGTGCGGACGGGTGACGAAGCACTTCTGGTTGGTCTTGATGGTCAGCCGGATGATCTCGGCCGGGATCGCCAGGTAGTCCTCCTCGAAGGTGCCAAGCAGCACATGCGGGTATTCGACGAGGCCGGAGACTTCCTCCAGCAGGCCTTCGTCCTCGACAAGATCAAGGCCGTTGGCGAAGGCGAGATTGGCGGCGTCCTGCGCAATGATCTGCTTGCGGCGCTCGGCGTCGAGGATGACCCGGGCCTTTTCGAGGCTCGCGGCATAATCGCTGAACCGCTTGACGGTGATTGCCTCGGGCGCATGGAAACGATGGCCGTAGGTGACGTTGGAGGCTGTGATGCCATCAATCTCGAAGGGGATGATAGAGACTTCGTCGTGCTCGGTGCCGAAGGTGCAGACGATCGACTGCAACGGCCTCACCCAGCGCAGCGCCTCCGGGCCCTTGCCCTCGATGCCGGCGAAGGTCGAGCCCTTCGGCATGGAGGCCGCACCCGAGCGCATCGACTTCGGCCAGGGGAAAGTGCGGATGATGCCCGGCATCACGTCGGCGACGATCTCCTCGGCCTTGCGGCCGGGCTTGTCGAGATAGGCGACGTAGAAATCGCCCTTCTTCGGGTCGGATTTCACAATTGCCTGATCGATGGAGGTGAGGCCCGCGCCGCGCAGGAAGCCGTCGATCGCCTGTTGCGGCGCGTTGACGCTCGGGCCCTTCTTCTCCTCGCGGATATCGGCCGAACGGGCCGAGAGCCCGCGAATGTCGAGGGTGAGACGGCGGGGCGTCCAGTATTCGCGTGCGCCCTCATAGGTCAAACCCGCATCGACCAGTGCGTCGGTGACGAGCTTCTTCAGGTCGCCGGCCGCCTTGCGCTGCATGCGGGCGGGGATTTCCTCGGAGCGAAGTTCAAGCAGAAGATCGGGCATTGTGATGGTCTTTACATTGATACCGGTGCGATGGGCCGGACTTAGCAAGCCCGGCGGCAAAAGTCATCCGGCAATCGGGGAAATTGGAGGCACGAGTTTTCGGTATCGGGAGGCGATCGGCCCTAAGCAGCGGACAGGACTGGTATCGCCGCAATCTCTGCCTGTTTGGCAGCTGCCTCGATCTTGAGATCATAGCCGGTCTGCAGGTTCATCCAATATTGTGGCGTAGTGCCGAAGAACCGGGCAAGCCTGAGCGCGGTATCGGGGGTCAGCGATGTCTGCTCGGCCACCAGACGCTCGATACGCGTGCGGGGAACATTGAGCCGGCGGGCAAGCAAACCCGCGCTCATGCCAAGGGGGGCGAGATATTCTTCTCGCAGGATTTCTCCCGGGTGGACCGGAGGCAAGGCGGCAAACATGTCTCTTCCTTCGTCAGTGATAGTCAACAATCTCAACCTCCTCGGCTCCGCCATTCACCCAAATAAAGCATATCCGCCACTGATCGTTGATCCGGATAGAGTGCTGCCCATTGCGATCCCCGGCCAACACTTCGAGGTGATTACCGTGTGGGGAACGAAGGTCGCGAAGTTCAACGGCACTGTCGATCATCGTCAGCTTGAGGATCGCTCGCCTCACCAGATCGGCAGGAAAACCTTTCGGAGCCTTCCCGCCTGCGAGGGCTTGCGTCATGGCATTCCTGTAGGAACGGATAACGTAGACCTCCCCGAATATGTATCACGTAATGATACAATCAATCAAGGCCAGAGATCGGCAGCCTAGCGACTACCACCCGCCCCCGCCGCCGCCGCCGCCGCCGCCGCCGGAGAAACCGCCGCCGGAGGAGAAGCCGGAAGACGAACTTTTCGGCGGTGCCGGAATGGTGGAGGCCATGGTCGAGGCCATGGAAGACGAGAAGCCGCCGATGCGGTCGCCGATCCCGCCGGAAAGGTCGCCATGATACCAGGCGGGCTGGTAGGAGGCTGCGGCAGCTCCCGCGGCAGCCGAGGCAAGCCAGGTCTCGAATGTGCGGGTCCAGGGCTTTTCGACGCCGAGCGCCACCGCGTAGGGAAGCAGCTTCTCGAAATGCTGGGGCGACATTTGCGGCGCGCCCTGCATGTTCAACCGGTCCTTTTCGGCGAGCGTCATATAGATGCGCAGGCCGTCTATCCCGTCCATCAGCTTGCGGCCGACCGGCGTCGGCGCACCCATCAGGAAGTAGAAGAGGGCGTTCAGAAGGATGATGCCGCCGACTGCAACGAGGACATGCATCTGGCGGCTGTCCGCCAGCTCGAAGACAACCGTTGTCAGGATCAGGAGAAGGACCGAGACGGCAAAAAAGCTGACCAGCGTCAGGGCGACGATGGAGCCGATCCTGGCGATCAGCGAGGCGCCGCGACGCAGGCCCTTGCCAAGGGCAACGGCGAAGCCGCCGAAGAATACCGAAAAGAAGACCGGAATGATTGTCAGCCCGATCGTGTCCTCGTCGAGCGAGCCGAAAAAGAGAAGTGCTGCGAGGGCCGCCACGCTGAGGGCTACGCCGCCGAAGATATGGCCTGAGTTGGCGCGGTAATATTTGCCGCGATGCTCTTTTTCGATGGCGTTGCGGAACTGGGTTCCGACGGTCTGGACGCGCTTGCCGTTCGCCTTGTCTATTGTCAGGCTGCTCCCCGGGTCGCCGACGGATGCCAGCAGGCTTGCCTGCCCGGACGGAAGCTTGCCCCCGACCGGCTTGTCGGTGCGGCGGATGACGATGGACGTCTTGAGGTCATCGAGTTCGACATAACCCTTGACTGCGAGATCGATAGCCGAGGCCGAAAGCGCGGTCCAGCCGGCACCGGAAAATCCCTTGTTGTCGATATAATTAACGAGAGCGGGTGAAATCCCGTCCGGCGGATCCCAGCGCGGGACGACCACGCCGCCATCCGGATCGCGGCCGACAGCGATCCAATTGCGCAGGTAGTACAGGAAGACAAGTCCGAGCCCGCCAAAGCCGAGGATGGCATTGATATTGTCGCGCAGGAACCACCAGCGCGTCTGTTCGGCCGTCGGCGCGGCGACAGCGCCCTTGGGCAAAGCGAGGACGATGGTCAATCCCTCCTGCGGGCCGAGCGGGCCGGTCGTCTCGAACTGCAGCCCGCCGCTGCCGGGCACGGCGCGGGCATTGCTCTCCGTCGAGCCCTGCGGGCCGGTATAGACCGCCGTCTTCGTCGGCTTCGCACCGTCCGGAAGCGAGACTGTGGCGCTCGCCTCCTCGATCGGAAACTGCCAGCCGTTGCCTGTGACGTTCCAGTAGAGCTCATCATGATCCTCGAAATAGCGGATCTGCCGGGCGGTCGTGTAGGTGATGGTATAGGTATAGTCGCCCGGATCGAGAAAGACATCCGCCGAGCCCGCATAGACGCGGACGCCGCCGGAAACGCTCTCGGTATGATAGGCCTCCGGCTCGCCGTCGCGCTCGACCGACTGGAGATCGAAATCGACCTTGATCCGGCGGCCCGATGCATCCTCGGCATAGAGCGGGAAATCGCGGAAGATGCCACGCCTGATGTCCTGCCCCTCCGCGCGAACCGTGATCGTTTCCGTCACGGTGAGCGTCGCATCGGACCCGACTTCGATATCGGCGTGATAGGAGCGAATAACTTCTTCGGCCGCTGCCGGCGAGACCGCCAGGGCGACGAAAAGCCAGACAACAGCGGCAGCGATCCGGGAAAACATGGTGCGGTCTCCGGAAACGATCAGAATTTCACCGTCGGCACCGCGCGGTCGGCCTCGTTGGCGATCTCGAAATAGCCGGCCTTGGAGAAACCGAAGTTCTTCGCCACGAGATTGGAGGGGAAACTGTCGACCTTGACGTTCAGGTCGCGGGCGGCGCCATTGTAGTAGCGGCGCGACATCTGGATTTCGCCTTCGATAGTTTCCAGCGAATTCTGCAATTCCAGGAAATTCTGGTTGGCCTTGAGGTCCGGATAGGCCTCGGCCAGCGCGATGATCCGGCCAAGCGCCTGACCGAGCAGGCCTTCCGCGGCGGCGCGACCCGCGACATCGCCTGCCGGTACTGCCTGCGCGCGGTTCCGTAGTTCCACGACCGCTTCGAGCGTCGCCTTTTCGTGAGTGGCATAGCCCTTCACGGTCTCGATCAGGTTCGGGATCAGGTCGGCGCGGCGCTTCAACTGAACATCGATGCCGGACCACGCCTCCTCGGTCATCTGCCGGGATTTTACGAGGCCATTGTAGATGAACATGACGTAAAGGGCGACGGCGGCAAGAATAGCAAGTGTCGTGAACATGCGATTGGGCTCCCAGCGTTGATGAGCACACGTTAGCCGGTCGCGGCATCAAAGTCATGATGCATCGGCAGTATTTCCGCTCTTTGGCAAGAAACGCGCAAGACCGCAGACAGCACATTGTGTCGCGGGATTAACCTGCCAGTCCGCCGCCGGGATATCGCTAGCCTGAAACAGAAAAATTCGGGCCCCAACAAGTTCGCTCAGTTTTGGTAGAGAAGGCAGTTGATGCGTATGCCACCATTCGGACGAACGAAGCTGTCCTTGGAAACCAGGTGATAGCCTTCAATGCGCATCTGCTTCTCGGTTTCAACGAGGCCATCTTTCGACCAAGTAATCCACCAATGCCAACGCTTGCCGTTGTTATTGCGCGCAAGCTCCAACTTTATCATCGCTGAACTAAGGGACAAACTGCGCTTGCCGCTATCCTTGCACTCGATCCCGCTTGGTATCAGACCCTTACTGCTAATCTTCGGCGTAAGCGGCCACAAATCTGGTCCATACAGCCAACCCGTGGACTCGGCATTCGCCGTTCCGGTTAAAACGAACAGCAGAAATCCAGCTAAAACGGACCCTTTGAAATACATCGTCTCATCCCTGAAAATTCAATAGAACACCCAGGAATCGCGATACAATCAAAACGCGATCAGCGCAAGACAGCTCGCCTTCAGGCGGCGTCCTTGTTCCAATTCGCCCCGCCAGCATCGGTCAGCAGGAAGGCCTCGCCGCAGGCCTTGGCGAGCGTGCGCACGCGAAGGATATAGCTCTGGCGTTCGGTGACCGAGATCACGCCGCGAGCATCCAGCAAGTTGAAGACATGGGACGCCTTGATGCACTGGTCATAGGCCGGGAAAACGCATTTGTGCAGCATCTGATTGTCGTTTTCGCCCGGTGCGCCGGCAGCCAGAAGCGCCTGGCATTCGCGCTCGGCATCCTCGAAATGCCGGTGCAGCATCTCGGTATTGGCAAACTCGAAATTGTGCCGGGAGTATTCCTGCTCGGCCTGCAGGAAGACTTCGCCATAGGAGATCTTCTCGTCGCCTTCGCGGCCGTTGAAGTTCAGGTCGTAGACATTGTCGACACCCTGCACATACATGGCGAGGCGTTCGAGACCGTAGGTCAGTTCGCCGGCGACTGGCGAGCACTCGATGCCGCAGACCTGCTGGAAGTAGGTGAACTGCGAGACTTCCATGCCGTCGCACCAGCATTCCCAGCCGAGGCCCCAGGCGCCGAGCGTCGGGCTTTCCCAATCGTCCTCGACGAAGCGGATGTCGTGCAGCAGAGGGTCGAGGCCGATCGCGGCAAGCGAGCCGAGATAGAGTTCCTGCAGGTTCGACGGGTTCGGCTTCAGGATGACCTGGTACTGGTAGTAGTGCTGAAGACGGTTCGGGTTTTCGCCGTAGCGGCCATCGGACGGGCGGCGCGAGGGCTGCACGTAAGCCGCCTTCCAGGGCTTGGGACCGAGAGCACGCAACGTCGTGGCCGGATGGAAGGTACCCGCACCCACTTCCATGTCGTAGGGCTGGAGAACCGCACAGCCCTTGTCGGCCCAATAGTTGTGCAGCGTCAGGATCAGGGCCTGGAACGAGCGCTTGGGGTCCATATGGGGAGACAGTTGAGACATGGCAAACCCGATAAGGTTGATGGGTAGGATTTCCGGGTGAGTGCCATGCCACGTCTATCGGGTCAAGGCTTTCGAAACCGCAGACCAGCGACGATCATCTGGTAGCCGACCGCTCAACCATCGAAAGCAGGGCCAGTAGGCTGTCCTTCAAACCTGCATCGAAGCCCATCTGCCGACGAACGATAGCCCCCTCGATCAGGATCATCACCTCCATCGCGACTCGTTCTGGCGCCAGAAGGTCGAGTCGGACGGCGATGTCTCGGACGAAAGCTTCCAGCTCCGCCTTGTGCCGAACAGCCTCTTCGAAGTCTAGTCCGAATTCGGACACGACATTGATGAAAGCGCAACCACGGTAATCCGGCTCCTCGAACCATTCGGCAAGCGCAGTGGCGAGCGCGCCCAATCCCTGATCAGGAAGATGGCGCTCCACCCTCTGCGAGAACATGCGCATCCAATTCTCATGCCGGGCGGCAAGGTAGGTGCGCACCAGATCATCCTTCGAGGGAAAATTATTGTAGAAGGACATTTTGGCCACGCCGGCTTGCGCGATGATCGTGTCGATACCGGTGGCGCGGACACCATCCCGGTAAAACAGGCGC
Organism: Rhizobium sp.; assembly: GCA_003527225.1. The sequence continues at coordinate 84,872 of DPXQ01000044.1, read as the reverse complement.
AAGGCAGTGTCCAAAATGCGCTCTCGGGCGGGCGCCGCCTTCAGGGCTTTTGCCGTCATTTTGTTCATACCCCTTATTGACAGACCGATCTGTCTAGGTCAAGCATATAGACAGATCTGTCTACCTACACAAGGAGCCATCATGTCGAACCAGAGACCGCCACTGCCACCCTTTACCGAGGATACCGCCCGGCAAAAAGCACGGGCGGCCGAAGATGCCTGGAACAGCCGGGAGCCTGAACGGGTTTCGTTGGCCTACAGTCTGGAAAGTCGCTGGCGGAACCGGGACGAGTTTCTTACAGGTCGACCAGAGATTGTCACCTTTCTCACACGCAAATGGCAACGGGAACTGGATTACCGTCTAATCAAGGAAGTATGGGCCTGGCATCTGGATCGCATTGCGGTGCGCTTCGCCTATGAATGGCGAGACCGCGATGGCAACTGGTTCCGCTCATACGGAAACGAGAACTGGCAATTCGATACCGATGGCCTGATGACGCAACGACATGCATCAATCAACGATCTCCGGATCAAGGAAAGCGACCGCTTGTTCCACTGGCCACTCGGCCGCCGGCCGGACGACCATCCATCGCTTACTGACCTAAACCTTTGAGGCGAGGAGACCATCATGATGATGAAAACCCGCCCTACTCGTCTTCGCGCTTCACGCGGTACTCCCCGGTTTCGGGATCCTTGACCAGCGTGCCGTCGGCGCCCGTCTGGCGCTCTCGCTCGGCCTGTCTGGATTTCCTGGCAAGCTTCTCGGCGTCACCGACGAACCGGCGGTAGAGCAACAGACCGCCGCCGACCAACAGAAGCAAGAATATCAGCTGCGGCATTTTCCTCCCGCCTTCCCTCTTAGAGCCCGTACCGGCTCCACAATGCCCTTTCCTCGAGGGCTTGGGCAAGACCGCCTGCTGCGGCTGCGGCAATCTGATCTGCGCCCTGCCCCGCAAAAGCGGAAACGCCGGGTATGCGCCGGCCGAAGAAATCCCTGGCGCCACTCACGAGTTCCAGTCTCGTGTCCTTGCCATAGCGCCGCTTCAATTCCTCACGCATTCCGCCGAGGCGATCCACAAGGCCGAGTTCGAGCCCGCGCTGGCCGGTCCAGAACAGCCCCGTAAAGATGACCGGGTCGTCGGCAAGCTTTCCCGCGCGGCGCGTCGTGACCATGTCGATGAAGATCTTGTGGATCTCCAGCTGCAAGGTTTTCAGGTATTCGATGTCGCTTTCCTTCTCGGGCTGGAAAGGGTCGAGAATGACCTTGTTTTCGCCGGCGGTATAGACGCGGCGCTCGACGCCGATCTTCTTGAGGAGCTCGGGAAAGCCGAAGCCGCCGGAAACGACGCCGATCGAGCCGACGATCGATGCCGGATCGGCGATGATCTCGTCACCCGCAAGCGCGATCATGTAGCCGCCGGAGGCAGCCACATCCTCGACGAAGACGAGGACGGTCTTGTTCTTCTCCTCGGCCAGCGCACGGATACGCTCGAAGATCATGCGCGACTGGACGGGGGATCCGCCGGGCGAATTGATGGAAATGGCAACGGCGGGGCTTTCCTTCCTGGAGAAGGCCTTTTCCAGCATGGGTGCGACGCTTGCGAGATTGAGGGCGGGTTTGAATCTGCTGCCGCCGCTCATGATGGTACCGTGAAGCCGCACGACCGGGATTGCAATCCCTTTCTTCCGGAACCGTTTCGGGACCAGACGCTCCAATACATTCGCCATCGGCAGCAACCTCGTATTCGTCAATTCATTCTGGGTGGTGATGTAAGACGTGACGCAGCAAACGCAATGCCGCATGCCAAAAAACCGGTTCTAGCGGCGCGGGTAGGAGCTGCGGCCATTGTTGAGGTCATCGACGAAGGCCGAGAACTTGTGGCTGCCAGCATCGTCATGCATCAGGAGCGGCGACCTCATACAGAGCCGTGCCCGCGATCCCTTGATCGCCGTCACCAGGATGCGCACGGCATTTTCTCCCGTTCGCGGATAGACCGGTGTGATCTGCAGGCCGCCGAAGCGCCTGCCGCAGGCATCGATGATCTCGGCGACCGACTCCGGCCGGGCGATCAGGGACAACTGGCCGCCCGGCAGCATGATCGCGCCGGCGGTGCGGATCCAGCTTTCGAACAGCCCCTCGGTCATTGCATGGGCCTCGGCCTTCAGGGCGTCCGGTGTCTTGCGGTCGCCGGCATCGTTGAAGGGCGGGTTCATGATCACGTGGTCATAGGTATCGTCAGACAGTCTGGCGGCCACCCTCGCCTTGCCGGTCAAAGTGACATCCGCCTCGATGAGCGAGACGCGTCGGGCAAGCGCCGCATTCTGCGGCAGGGCCAAGCTCTTGCGGGCGTAGCCCAGCATTTCGGCGGAGCGCTCGACGAGCGTCACCTCGGCTCCCTCAAGCCTCGCGGCAACTGCAAGTCCCGCCGCGCCCGCGCCGGCGCCGAGATCGGCCAGACGGAAAGGACCCGTCTCATCGACCAGCGATGCGAGCAGCATGGCATCCATGCCGGCGCGATGGCCCCTGCCCTTCGGCTGGACGAGATGAAAGCGGCCACGATGAAAGGCGTCGACCGTCTCGCCGACATCGGGGGAGCCTGTCAAAGCCTAGCCTTTCCGTTCGCGCAGTTCGTCGGCAAGGCCCGCATCCTCAAGGATCTTGCGTGCTTCGTCGGCCCGATCCTCCTCGACGAGAAACCGGCGAGGCAACATGCCCAGCGAACCTTCCAGCACACTCATGGACTGATCCGCGATCATGCAGCGGATCCCGGCATCCTTCATCAGACTTTCGGCAAATGACAACAAGACCGCGTCATTGGTGCGAATGATCTCGTACATATTACCAAAAACCTCGCCAATTAGGATGAACCGGGACGATTCGCCTCTTGCCGTTCAAGCCGCCGCTTTTTATTGTCGGCCCCAGCATTTAACAGGAGTCCGGTGCGTTGGGCGTAGTCATACCGCTTGAGGAAAGCAAAAACAAACAGGCATCCGTCAAGCCTCTGGTGGACCTGACCAAGGCAGGTATGGAACGGGTCAACCAGCTCATTCTTTCCAAGGCCGGTTCCGATGTGCAGATGATTCCGGAGGTGGCGAACCACCTGATATCGTCCGGCGGCAAGCGGTTGAGGCCGATGCTGACGCTCGCTTCGGCGGCCATGTTCGGCTACAGCGGCGACGGGGACGTCAAGCTCGCGACCAGCGTGGAATTCATGCACACGGCGACGCTTCTTCACGACGATGTCGTCGACGAAAGCGATCTGAGGCGCGGCAAGTCCACCGCCCGCATGATCTGGGGCAACCAGGCCAGCGTCCTGGTCGGCGATTTTCTGCTCGGCCAGGCATTCCGGATGATGGTCGAGGTCGGTTCTCTCGAGGCGCTGGACGTCCTGTCAGCAGCGGCCTCCATCATCGCGGAAGGCGAAGTCCTGCAGCTCTCGGTCGCCAAGAACATGGAGACTACGGAAGACGATTATCTATCGGTGATCCGTGCCAAGACGGCGGCACTGTTTGCCGCGGCATCGGAAGTCGGGCCGATCATTGCGGGCGCAGACCGGGCGGGACGGAACGCTCTCAAGTCCTACGGCATGAACCTGGGCCTGGCTTTCCAGCTGGTTGACGACGCGCTCGATTATGGCGGCAAGGCCGCCGATCTCGGCAAGAATGTCGGAGACGACTTCCGCGAAGGCAAGATCACGCTGCCGGTCATTCTGGCCTATCGCCGCGGCACCCAGTCGGAGCGAGAGTTCTGGCGCCAGGCAATCGAAGGCGGAAAGAACGACGACGCCAGCCTCGAAAAGGCTCTCGGCCTGATCACCAAATATGGCGGCCTCAACGATACGATCACCCGCGCGCTTCATTACGGTACCATCGCCCGAGACGCCCTCGCGCCACTGCCCGATACCGCGTGGAAATCGGCGCTGCTTGACGTAATCGACTTCTGCATCGCGCGGGTCAACTGATCCGGTTCCGGACATTGCCTTGCGGCTCTGCTTCAAAAAAGCCATTCTGTGCGTGAATCGTCTCGCGGGATGAATATTTGCGGCCGGACTACACCGGCCATCGGTTGTTGAAAGGCTCGTTCATGCGGCAAAGAATTGCCATCCGTTTTCTCGCGGGAACCGCAATTGCGCTTCTGCTGTCGCTTTCGCAGGGGATTGTCGCCCACGCACAATCCGAAAGCGGTCCGGCGGCCGAGAAGGCGGAACCCCTCGACCCGGATACGGTCGATACGTTCTCGGGCGCTTTCCTTGCGGCACGCTCGGCGGAAGCCGACCGCGACTATGCAATCGCGATCCCGCTCTACAAGAAAGCGTTGGCCTTCGAGCCGGGCGATGTCGAGATCCGCCAGCGGCTGATGATCGCGCTGTTCATGAACGGCGATTTCGACGAAGGCGTCAAATATGCCAACGAGTTGAAGAGCGATCCGTCCGTCGAACGGGTTACAGCCATTGCGCGCGGACTTGATGCCATCCGCAACCGCGAATTCAACGCCGCGGATAAGGCTCTCAAATACGATGGGCCAAACGACCTCGACCGGCTGACCAATTCGCTTCTGACCGCCTGGGCCACACTCGGGGCCGGCAAGGGCAAGGAAGCGCTGGCACTGGCGGAGGGCCTGAAGGGCCCGACCTGGTACAGCATCTTCCAGCGCTACAATGCCGGAGCGATTGCGGCGGTCATGGGCGATGTCGATGCAGCCAGACGAAATTTCAACGAGGCGGTAACCGACCGTGAAGGCGGGGCGACGGCACCCGATACATTCGCGCGTGCGGTCATGTCGCTGGCCGTGCTGGAGGCGACCCAGGGCAACAAGCAGAAGGCGCTCGACGCGATTGCTGCCGGCGATGCTCTGGTAACAAACTTCGCGCCTTTCAAAGCTTTGCGCGAGAAGATCACGAAGGGCGAAGTTCCCGAAGCCCTGGTCGGAAACGCAACCGAAGGTGCTGCGGGCGTTCTCTTCAGCATCGGCGGAGCGCTCAACCGCGATGGCGCCGAAGAAACGGTGGCGCTCTATTTGCAGCTTGCCCATGCGCTCGATCCAAAGAGCGCCGACACGCTGATCCTGCTCGGCGGCCTTGCCGAGAAGTTCGGACAGCCGGAACGCGCGATCGACTATTACGGCAAGGTGCCGGCCTCCTCGCCGATGCGGCGCATTTCCGAACTGCAACTCGGGCTGACACTTGCCGAGACCGGCAAAGTGGACCGGGCGCGCAGTCACCTCAAATCGCTGATCGAGTCCGACCCCACCGATATTCGCAGTTATCTTGCCTATGGCAGCGTCCTTTCGGATGCCAAGGACTATGCCGCCATGGCGGAAAACTACGACCGGGCAGTGGAGGCGATCGGCCCCAAGCCGGACAGGAATCACTGGTCGGTCTTCTTCCAGCGCGGCATTGCCTATGAACGCTTGAAGAAGTGGGACAAGGCGGAACCGAGCTTCCGCAAGGCGCTGGAACTCAATCCTGATCAGCCGCAAGTCCTCAACTATCTCGGCTATTCCTGGGTCGACATGAACCGCAATCTCGAGGAAGGCCTCGACATGATCCGCAAGGCGGTCGAGCTCAGACCCGACGACGGCTATATCGTCGATTCGCTCGGCTGGGCCTATTTCCGGCTCAACCGCTTCCCGGAAGCGGTGACGGAACTCGAGCGTGCCACCGAGCTCAAGGCTGGCGATGCGACGATCAACGATCATCTGGGCGATGCCTATTGGCGCGTCGGGCGCAAGCTGGAGGCCGTCTATCAGTGGAAGCGGGCGCTCGCCTCCGATCCGGAAGAGGCGGAGATCGCCAAGATCCAGGCGAAGATCGACACCGGACTGCCACCGATCGAGGCCGATGCGGCAAAGGCCACGCCGGAACCGGTTCCCGCGCCGCCCGCCGAGACGGAAGCCGACAAGAAATCCTGACGCCGATGGTGGCTCCTGAAGGCGGCGCGGCGGCCGCCATCATCGAAAACGCGCCGGCAAAGATCAATCTGGCCCTGCACGTGACGGGCCAGCGCGCCGACGGCTATCATCTTCTCGACAGCATCGTCACCTTCGCGGGCGATGGCGACCGGCTGTTCTTCGAGCCGGCGACCGAGGACCGTTTCGCGGTTTCGGGACGATTTGGCCAGGAGTTGCTCAAGGACCCGAACGGTGTCAGCGGCAATCTGGTGCTCAAAGCGCGCGACCTCCTTCGCCGCGTCCTGCGCGACAAGGGCCACGGGGCCCCCGCCGTCGGCATCGGGCTCGAAAAGAACCTGCCGATAGCGTCGGGTATTGGCGGCGGCTCGGCGGACGCAGCGGCCACGCTTCGCGGCCTCATGAGGCTCTGGGGCTGCCAACTCGGCGAAATGGACATTTCCCGGATAGCGCTCAGTCTCGGGGCCGACGTGCCGATGTGCCTTAAGTCGAAGCCGCTTCGGGCAGGCGGTATCGGCGAGAATATCGCGTTTCTTCCGCAGATGCCCTCTTTCGCACTGGTGCTGACCAATCCGCTCGAAGGCGTATCGACGCCGGAGATTTTCCGGCGGCTCGCGCAGAAGGACAATCCGCCGATTACCGGCAGCGCCGCATCGCCCGATGCGAGCGCGTGGATCGCTTATCTTTCCCGGTTGCGCAACGATCTCGAAGGCCCCGCCCGCGACCTTCTGCCCGAGATCGGTGAAATCTCGGCGATGCTTGCCAGGAAGGGCGCCAGACTCGTGCGCATGTCCGGTTCCGGCGCCACCTGTTTCGGCATGTTCAGCGACTATGCGGCAGCCAGCGCCGCCGCCCGGGCTCTTTCGCGGGAGAGGCCTGACTGGTATTTTCAGGCCACGAGAACAGCCGCAGGAGACGCGCCATGACCCGGATCGACGAGACACGCCCTTTCGTTCCCGTCGGGATCGCCGTTCTTACGGTTTCTGACACACGCACGCTGGCCGATGACAAATCGGGCGACACCCTCGTCCAGAGAGTGACTGACGCCGGCCACCGGCTGGTCGATCGCGCCATCGTTCCGGACGATCGCGACCGCATCCTCAACCAGGTCGAGGCGTGGACGCTGTCACAGGAGATCGACGTCGTGATTACCACGGGCGGGACCGGCTTTACCGGCCGCGACGTTACGCCCGAGGCGCTGGAGCCGCTTTTCGAGAAGCGGATGGACGGCTTTTCCGAGGTCTTCCACCGGCTGTCCTACGACAAGATCGGAACATCGACGATCCAGTCCCGTGCGACCGGCGGGGTCGCCAATGCGACCTTCATCTTCGTTCTGCCCGGCTCTCCCGGCGCCTGCAAGGATGCCTGGGACGGCATCCTGAAATGGCAGCTCGACTATCGCCACATGCCGTGTAATTTCGTGGAGATCATGCCCCGGCTCGATGAGCACCTGAAGCGCGGCGTATAAGGACGATCAAGCCAGCGACCGCCGGCTTCCGCGAGCGACCCAGGAGGGAACCATCTCGCTTGCCAACCGCCGCGCTTTCTGTCCACGAGCAAGATGGACAAGATCGCTGCCTGACTTCGCGGCCGAGATCGCCTCCCGCTTCGGCAGCAGCAGTCCCTGTTCGAGCGGCGGCGGCCTGTGGGCGATTCGCTGATACAGAGAGCGCCTGTGGCTGCGCGATGCCGAAAACCGCGCCGGCGTCTGGTTCAGCGCCATATATTCCGACACTTCCTCGATCCAGCCGTTCTGCGGCTTCGCGCCGGGTTCGACGATCATGATCCATTCTCCCCGCGCGGCGTGCAGAACGTCCTTCATGTCCCACTGCTCATAAAAACGGCAGCCCGTGGCTTCGGCGAGCCGTGCCGTCCCATCTCGCGAACCGTGGTCCAGAACCACGACATCGCTGACGAGGCCGTCGATCGCACCGGCGACGAGCACCGCCAATGTCTGCGCGAGCTCGGGTTCCTGATCGCGGCATTCCATGATCACTGTCAACATTGCTCAACTTTATCGCATTGCACAAAGCATTGCCACTGACAGTTTTCAAGATTTTGTTCTTGCAATGTTCTCTTTTTGCGGCTAGGAATTTAATCATCGAACCGGGGCGCTGGCCCCCTCGGGAGCTAACGATGAACGAGCTGTCTCTTGTGGCGCGGGCTGGCTTCCAGTCCGCCAATACGGCGGATATTGCCGATGCGATGGTTTCCGCATCCGGACTGAGGGTGGATATCGATCGGCGGCGCGGCCGGGCGGCGGGGCTCAATCCTGGCGGCCGTTTCGAGCCGGTGGAGCGGGTGGCCTTCGACGATGGCTGGACAACGCTTGACGACATGCCGCCGTTTCGTACCGAGGTGCAGGTCGAAAAGCCGCGCACTGTCATCACCCGCAACGAGTCCCCCGACATTCCGTTCGACCGTTCGATCAATCCCTATCGCGGCTGCGAGCACGGCTGCATCTATTGTTTTGCAAGGCCGACCCACGCCTATATGGGGCTGTCGGCGGGGCTGGATTTCGAGAGCAAGCTGTTTGCCAAACCGGACGCGCCGAAGCTCCTGGAGCGGGAGCTCGCAAAGCCCGGCTACAAGCCGCGCACCATCGCCATCGGCACCAATACCGATCCCTATCAGCCGGTCGAGCGCGAATGGCGCATCATGCGGCAGATTCTCGAGGTTCTGAACAAGGCCAATCATCCGGTCGCGATCGTTACCAAATCGGCGCTGGTCATGCGCGATATCGATATCCTCGCCTCGATGGCGGAAAGGGGGTTGGCCAAGGTCGCGATCTCGGTCACGACGCTCGACCGCAAGCTCGCCCGCTCGATGGAGCCGCGCGCTTCCACTCCGACGCGGCGGCTGGAGGCGATCAAGGCGCTTTCCGGGGCGGGCGTCCCGACGGGTGTTCTTATGGCACCGGTCATCCCGGCGCTCAACGACCATGAGATCGAACGGGTTCTGGATTCGGCCAAGGCCGCCGGTGCGAACGAGGCCGGCTACGTGATCTTGCGTTTGCCGATCGAGGTCAGCCCGCTCTTTCGGGACTGGCTGCTGCAGAACTATCCTGACCGCTACCGCCATGTGATGTCTCTTGTGCGCTCCATGCGGGGAGGCAAGGATTACGATGCCGAATTCGGCAAGCGCATGAAGGGCGCCGGGCCCTACGCATGGCAGATCAGCCGGCGGTTCGAGATGTCGACGAAGCGGCTCGGGCTCGTTCGGCGCAGCATGCATCTGCGTGACGATCTGTTCGTGCCGCCGAACAGAAGCGGGGTGCAGCTGTCCCTGCTTTGACGTTGTTGCCGGGAGGCTCGTGCCCCGGCTGGCGTTCCCTCGGGTTGCTCGCCGAGATGTTGTGAGCCTCCGGTCATTCGCATTCCGGCGCGTCCCCCTGTCCGCCTCGCGCCGGAGAAGTTCCCGGAAACCGCCTTGGAATGTCGGCTCTGTCCGACGTTCCAATCCGGGGACTTGCAGGAAGTCGGGTTGGCGTGCGATTTCTGCCGCATGAAACGTCGCACGCCACCCGATTCTCCGGGCTTTTTCACCAGTCTTCCGGAAGGTCCCGATTTCGAGCTCGAGCGGCTCGCCGGCCGACAGGGATATCAGCCCGTCGCCGGCACCGACGAGGCGGGGCGCGGACCGCTTGCCGGCCCGGTGGTGGCGGCCGCGGTCATTCTCGATCCTGAGAATATTCCGCCGGGTCTCAACGATTCGAAGAAGCTTTCAGCCGTCCAGCGCCACGCGCTCTTCGACCTTATTCTCGCATCAGCAACCGTCTCGATCGCCTCGTCCTGCTCTCGTCACATCGATGCGCGGGATATCCGCAAGGCCAGTCTCGATGCCATGCGCCGCGCGGTGGCTGGTCTGGCGCTGCCGGCCGGTTTCGTGCTCACGGACGGACGCGACGTGCCCAGCGGCCTTTGCTGCCATGCCAAGGCCGTGGTGAAAGGCGACTCGCGGTCGTTTTCGATCGCCGCCGCCTCGATCGTCGCCAAGGTCACGCGTGACCGCATGATGGCGCGCGCCGCCGCAGTCTATCCGGCCTACGGCTTCGAGGGACATGCCGGCTATGGTACCGAACAGCATCGCATGGCCATTGCCGTCCACGGCCCCTGCGCCTTGCACAGGATGAGTTTCCGCCCTTTGCGCACGGATGAGGACGACGTATAGCCCTGAGGGACGTCTCCGTCCCCACCCAGGATGCGGACATGAAAAAAGCCGGGACAGAGCCCGGCTTTCATTCTGCTTATAGCTGAACCGCAGCTCAGTTGAGGCGGGCCTTCACCTCGCCGACAGCACCCTTGACGAGGCTCTCCTGAACGGCGGCATCAACCTTCTTTGCGAGGATCGATTCGGCGGCGGCAATCGCGAGATCGACAGCGGCCGAGCGAACGGCGTTGACCGCGTCCGTTTCCGCCTGCTTGATCTTCTGTTCGGAAAGCGCATTGCGGCGCGTTACGAATTCCTCGGTCTTCTGCTTGGCTTCAGCCGTCAGCATGGCTGCCTCGCGCTCGGCTGCGGCGACGATGCTTGCAGCTTCGGCTTCCGCTTCCTTGCGCTTGCGCTGGTATTCGGCGAGCACGTGCTGGGCTTCCTCGCGAAGGCGCTTGGCTTCCGCCAGCTCGTCGCGGATCTTGTCGGCGCGCTCGTCGAGCGACTTCGCCACCATGCCCGGAACCTTGAGATAGACAACAAGGGCAAGGAACAACAGCAGGCCGACGAAAGCGAAGAATGTTGCATCGAAATGCATGATCAGCCCTCCTGCTTGGCGGTTACGGAACCAACTGCCGACTTCACATCGGTCTTGGTTACCTTCGTACCGATCAGCTTCTCAACGATCGCGGTAACCGTATCGCTGGCGATCGTATCGACCTCGGCGAAAGCCTTGGCCTTGATGTCCGCGATCCGTGCCTCGGCCTTGGCTACCTTTTCGGTGAGCTCGGCTTCGACTGCGGCCCGCTCGGCATCTGCCTTGGCCTTGGCGCTGTCGCGGGCTGCCGATGCGATCTGCCCGGCCTTGGCCTTGGCAGCGCTCAGTTCCCGCTCATAAGTTTCAATGGCCGCATCGGCTTCCGACTTCAGCCGGGCGGCCTCGTCGAGATCCTGTGCAATGCGGTCGTGCCGGCTTTCGAGGATACCACCGACGCGGGGCACGATGACCTTCTGCATGAGCATGTAGAAAAGGCCGAACGTGATCACCAGCCACAGAAGCTGTGACGGATAGGTGGTCTGGTCGAATGGCGGAAAAACGCCTCGGCCATGCTCCGCTGCTGGAGCGACGCCGGTCTCCGTGTGGACTTGGCCCTGTGCCGGGGCCTCTTCCGTGTGGATCTGGCCCTGTGCCGGAGTTTCCTCGGCATAGGCGGGGGTCACAAACATGCTCACCTCCAGGTGTACTGCGAATGCGAAGGATCACGGCCGCCGTGCGGCGAACCGTGATCCCGAACCTTGGCTGCTATTAGACAGCGAACAGGAGGAGGAGAGCGATGAGCAGCGAGAAGATGCCCAGAGCTTCCGTAACCGCGAAGCCGAATACCAGACGGCCGAACTGGCTGTCAGCGGCAGACGGATTGCGCAGCGCGCCGGACAGGTAGTTGCCGAAGATGTTGCCGAGGCCCAGAGCCGTGCCGGCCATGCCAAGGCAAGCCAAACCTGCGCCGATGTACTTTGCTGCTTCCGCTTCCATGTATGAACTCCTTCGAAATGGTTGTTGCGGCGAATGACTGACGCCTCAAGGCGCCAATGTCGTTATCCTTAGTGCCCGCCCGGGTGTATGGCGTCGTTGAGGTACATGCAAGTCAGNNGCGCCACCGACGCCAAGGGCGCCCAAGGTTCCAAGCGAGGCAACGAAGCCCGCGAACACCTTGAGCGTGATGTGACCCGCCAGCATATTGGCGAAAAGACGAATTGAGAGCGAAATCGGACGCGACAGGAACGAGATCACTTCGATCGGCACCACAAGCAGCAACAGCGCCGCCGGCACGCCGGACGGCACGAACAGCTTGAGGAAGCCGAAACCGTGCTTCATGAAACCATAGACGAGCACGGTACCGATGACGAAGATCGCCAGTGCGAAAGTGACGACGATCTGGCTGGTGATGGTGAAGAAGTAGGGCATCATGCCGAGCAGGTTCGCGGTCAGCACGAACATGAACAGCGAGAACACCATCGGGAAGAACTTCATGCCGTGGCTGCCGGCGCCTTCGCGCAGCATCGAGGCGATGAACTCGTAGGACATCTCGGCGACCGACTGCATGCGCCCCGGGATCAGACCTCGGCTGGAGGTCGAGAAATAGAGAAATGCGGATGCGCAAGCGACGGTCGCGACCATGAAGAGCGACGCATTGGTGAAAGAAAAATCGACCCCACCAATCTCAATCGGAACAATCTTCTGGATCTGGAACTGATGAGTCGGATCGTTTGCCACCTGATGGTCTCTCTCGGTTTGCCCGCCTTTCGGCGGAAATCATCCTGTCTCGGACAGCCGGCCCTTCAGCCCTTGCCGCCCTTGTTTTCATCGCCCGCCTGCCGATCCACCGGATGCGGCGAGGCGATCTTGCCCGCTGTCCTCAGCACGTTCAAAACACCGGCACAGAACCCAAGAAGCAAGAAGACAATCAAGCCCCATGGGGTCGTGCCGACAAAACGGTCGAAAAGATAGCCCAGAATGACACCGACGACGATCGCGGAAATGAATTCGCTGGAAAGCTTCATCGCCTGAGCGTAGCCCTTGCGGCTCTGCTCGGCACTCGTCTCCGCAGCTTCTTCATCCCTCGCCTCGACTTTTCTCCCCGCCAATTCGGCAGCAAGTCGCCTGCGACGTTCTTCCAGACTTTTTCCGCGGTCATCCGTCATGGCGTTCTCCGTCCGATTCCGCTTCCGCGAGCCCCATTTGAACCCGTCACGAATGTAGAAACGGTGGGATACTAACCCTTCTGGCCCGTTTTGAAGTCGGGCGCACCATAATTTTAGGTGTTCGCATAGTCAAGGCGTTGACTGCGCTTGTTTCACTACAAATTAACATTGAAAAATCATAGACTTAAGTCGAACGACCCGAATCCGTCGCATCCAAGCCGTGGGAATTGGGCCACTTGGCCGCAGGCGGCCGGCAATTTTCGCGCCGTCAGCTCCAGCCGCCGCCATAAGTGCGGTAGAAGACGTGAAGACCGATCCGTCCCACCTTCTTCATCGTGCGGGCCCAGGCAGGGCGAACATAAATGGCGTGATAATGGGTCGCGGACCCGACTTCCTTGAACCAGATCTTGCCCGCTGTGACCGCCAGAGCAATCTCGCGTGCCACTTTCCAGTGATACGCGGAGTTCACGCGATCCTTTCTATTGTCGCAGGCGAAGGAGAACTGGCAGCGGTTGCGCCAATCCTCGTTCTGGTAGACGACGCCGCAGATCGTATTTGGATAGGCCGGATTGCGGACCCGGTTGAGAATCACCTGGGCAACCGCCGCCTGGCCCTTTACCGATTCGCCGCGCGCCTCGAAATAGATGCCGGAGGCGAGGCATTGCTGTTCGCGCGCAGAAAAAACCGAAGGCGGAAGCACGCTTGCCGCCCAATCGTGGTCATTGGGTCCAATCTCTGGAACGAAGCGTCCGGTCTCCGGCTTCTGTGTGAGGATCGAATCAAAGGGCGATACGCGGGCGTAATCGGGCTCCGGGCGCGCATAGGCCGTGGCAAGGATGTCGGCGTTGCTGTTGGTCACGAGGCCGGCGAGCAAAGACGGGACGCCGGGATCGGCCTTCGGCTTCTGCTTCTTGAAGTAGAAGCTCGCCAGTTCGACGTTCTTGGGCTTCGCCTTGACGAAAGCGGTCTGTTCGGCAGGCCGCTCGCGCGGATCAAGCAACGAGCTGGTGCGCTTCAAGACGGAGCCGGCCGTAAAGGCCTTCGGCGGCAACATGGGTTCGACGGCGACGACACGGCTCTTCTTCAGCCCGCGTGTAACTCTCTGTTCGTCGGGGAGCGGATCCTTCGCCTTCTTTTCGGCATCGAAGGCGATCTTGCGGCCGTCGGGCAGCAAAATGCCCGCATTCTTTGGGATCGCACCGGTCACCTCGACATCGCCGAAACGCAGCTCCGCCTGGTGGACCGAACCCGCCGGCGACGCGGTCAGCACCATTCGCCACTGGCTTGCACCAGTGTCCAGGCCTGTGATCATACCGGCAAGATCGGCGCGGGCAGCTATCGAGGGGAAGACAAGCCAGCATGCCAAACCGAACACGAGAGGCGAGGTCCAATTCTCGAAACGGGAAGCGGATTTCTGACGCAATTGGCTTCTGGATCGCAAAACCGGTACTCCATACGCGACATCGGTTACATTAGCGAAGCCTCGCATATTAACCTTGATGATGGGTTAATGGATCCAGAAGTCCGTGGACATTTCCGGCGCCGGGCACGTGGTCCCAGCCCGACGCGGACCGGGTCCCCCCACCTGCGTCAGATGATTACGTGGGAGCCCAGTTCGACGACGCGATTGGCCGGCAGCCGGAAATAGTCGGAGGGATCGGCGGCGGTATTGGCCATGGCGATGAAAAGACGATCCTGCCAATAGGGCATGCCCGACTTAGCGTCGGGAACTAGCTTGCGCCGGCCGAGATAGAAGGAGGTCGACATGATGTCGAACTTCAGGCCACCACGGCGCAAGTTGGCAAGCGCCTTGGAGACATTTTGCGTCTCCATGAAGCCGAAGCGGATTTCCACGCGGCTGAAGCGATCGGAAAGGGGTTCGACCACGAACCGTTCCTCCGCCGCGACGCGCGGCCGGCCGGCTGTCTTGATCGTCAGGATGATGTTGCGCTCATGCAGCACATGATTGTGCTTCAAGTTGTGCAGGAGCGCTGCCGGGGCTGTCTCGGGGTCGCTGGTGAGGAAGATCGCGGTGCCGGGGACAGCGGCCGGCGCATGTTCGCTCGCCTTCTCGATAGACGCGATGAAGGGTCGAAGCGGTACATCCGTATGGCGCGTCTTGGCGAAGAGAATTGCCGTGCCACGGCGCCACGTCCACATGACGACGGTGAAGCCGGCGGCGAATAGCACCGGCACATAGCCGCCGTCATGAACCTTAAGAAGATTGGCTCCCAGGAAAACGGTCTCAAGCAGCAACAACGGCAAGAGAAGCAGGACAGAGACGGCAACCGACCAGTGCCAGCGGCTTCGCACGAACTGAAATGCCATGATGGTCGTAACGACCATCGCGCCGGTGACCGAAATGCCATAGGCGGTGGCGAGCGCTTCGGAACTGCCGAAGAGCAGAACGAGTCCCAGCACGCCAACAAGCAGCAGGGCATTGACCGAAGGCAAATAGATCTGGCCGGTATGCGTTTCGGACGTGAAAAGGATCTGCATGCGCGGCAGGAAGCCGAGGTGGATCGCCTGGCGAACCAACGAGAAGGCGCCGGTGATCACAGCCTGGCTGGCAATGACGGTTGCGGCGGTTGCCAGGATGACCACCGGCAAAAGCGCCCAATTCGGGAACATCAGGAAGAAGGGATCGGATGCAGCCTCCGGATGCTTGAGGACGAGTGCGCCCTGACCGAGATAATTGAGCACCAGCGCCGGGAAAACCAGCACGAACCATGCCCACTGGATCGGCCTGCGGCCGAAATGACCGAGATCGGCGTAAAGCGCCTCGGCACCTGTTACCGTCAGGAACACCGCGCCAAGCACGACGAATCCCAGGAAACCGTCGAGCCAAAGGAAACGTGCGGCGTAAAACGGGTTGAACGCGGTGAGGATGCCGAAATCATCCGAGATATGCACGATGCCGCCGAGAGCCATGACGATGAACCAGATCGTGGTGATCGGCCCGAACAGATTGGCCACGGCACCCGTGCCACGCGACTGGATGGCAAACAACGCGATCAGTATGCCGACCGAAATCGGGACGATGTAATCCGACAATTGCGGAGCGACGAGCTTCAGACCTTCAACGGCCGAAAGCACCGACAGGGCCGGCGTTATCATTGCGTCGCCAAGAAAGAGTGCCGCCCCAATCAGACCCATGAACATGAGAACGGTAGCATTGCGGCCGGCGGACTTCATCAACAGGGCAAGCAGCGACAACGTGCCGCCCTCTCCGTCGTTGTCCGCACGCAGAAGGAAGAGGACGTATTTCAATGTCACGATAATGGTGAGCGCCCAGATGATAAGCGAGATCAGGCCGATGATCTCGCCTCGCTCGACACCGTCATGGCTGATCGGCTTCAGCGCCTCGCGAAAGGCGTAAAGCGGACTGGTTCCGATGTCGCCATAGACGACGCCGACCGAGCCGAGCGCAAGCATGAACAGATTGCGGAAGCCTTTGGCGGCTTCCGGAGTCTCGTGGGTTGCTTCGGTCATGGGGCAACAGGCTCGTCAGAGCCAGCCTTTCCAGCGGAAAAACAAGAAGGGAATGACGGCGGAGAGCAGCATGGCGACCAGTGCAAGCGCGTAGCCGTAGCTCCAGCCCAGTTCCGGCATGAAGCGGAAATTCATGCCGTAAATCGAGGCGACCAGCGTCGGCGGCAGAAACACGACGGACGCGATCGAGAATATCTTGATGATGGAGTTCTGCTCGACATTGATAAGGCCGAGCGACGCATCAAGAAGAAAGGTGATGTTGCCGGCCACAAATCCCGCATGCTCTGAAAGCGACTGGATGTCGCGCGATACGATGCGGCAGAGTTCGCCGGCCTCCTGATCCTTGCGGACCACCGGTTGCGCACGCAGGAAGGTCACCAGACGGGAAAGGGAAACAAGGCTGTCGCGCGTCTTGCTTACAAGACGGTGGTGGTTGGCGATATCGAGGAGTTTGTCCTCGAGAAACCCGGGAGGCCGGCGCTTGGCCGCCTTGCGATCGACGAACACCGCCACCGAAAGGGAATCGACGCGGGCAACGGCCAGTTCGAGTACTTCCGCGGTACGATCGACGACGGTTTCGAGGAGCCGCCCCATCACCTCGGACCCCGTGCGGTATTTGCCGGGGTTGCGCAGCAAGGTGGCACAGAAGATGGCAAAAGACTTGGGTTCGGCGTAGCGGATCGTGATCAAGCGATTGCCAGTCAGGATGAAGGCAATGTCGGTCACGTCGGGAAATTCCGTTTCCGCCCTGTAGACGAGAGACGCGGTCATGTAGATGCCATCGCCCTCGACATAGAGACGGCTGGAAGGTTCGATATCCTTGAGGTCTTCGCGCGTTGGGATCGGAATGCCGAGAAGCTTCTCGGCCAGTTGCTCCTCCGCCCGGTCCGGGTTGACGAGGTCCAGCCACAAGATATCCGAAGCTATCTCTGTCGGCGGATCGTCGACCGAAATGGACTCCGCCTTCCCGTTAATCCTGTAGGCCCTGATCAAGCGTCACGCACCTTCAAGCAGTTGGGATCGATGTGATCTGATCTTCGCCGGCGTACCAATCACACCTGAGGTCACAAAATCAAGCGCAAAGACAGAGGAACAATGGGTGTGATGGCACGCATGGAACCACCTCCGGCTGAATGGAGCCATCGGGTTTGACCCAAATCAAGGTGGACGGGACTGCAATTCATAGTATCTTGCGCGTGGGGCATGGGGCAGTGTTCAAGGAGGGAATGATGAAAGACAAGTCTTCCAAATCTCTTCCAAGTCTTTGGTCTGACAATCCGTTCGCGGATTTCCGAAAGGAAATGGATCAGGCCTTCGAAAGCTTTTTTGGCAAAAGTAGTTTGCTGAAAGGAACCGATAAAACAAGTGATTTCATGGCGCCGTCGATCGATGTCGCCGAGAATGACGGTGCGATCACGCTGACGGCGGAGCTCCCGGGCATTTCCGAGAAAGACGTGGATATCTCGATCCAGAACGGCATTCTCACGCTCAAGGGCGAGAAGAAGTTCGAGAAGAAGGACGACAAGGACGACTACCACGCCATCGAGCGGCGCTACGGAAGCTTCCAGAGGTCAATGCGCTTGCCTCCGAGTGTGAACGAGGACGCCGTCAGCGCCAAGTTCGACAAAGGCGTCCTGACGGTGACGATGCCCAAGAAACCGGGAACAGCGCCGGCGGAACGCAAGATCACGATCGGAAAATAAGATACAAATCTCGTAACCCGCCGCCCTGTCGATCCGGGCGGCGGTCCACTATCGTGCTGTCGCCTTCACGCGACTATTCGAAGACGATGGAGGGGGCAGCCCTGTCAGGGCGGGCTGCGACCTGTTGCCAGACCCTTTCGGCGATATCGCGATAAACCTTCGCCTGGGGTCCTTCGGGGTCGGAGACGACAACCGGCGTGCCGGCATCGGACGTTTCGCGAATGGCGATGGTCAGCGGCACTTCGCCGAGGAACGGCACACCGATCCTTTCGGCCTCGGCCCTTGCCCCGCCATGACCGAAGATGTCGTAACGCGCGCCGGTATCGGGGGCGATGAAGTAGCTCATGTTCTCAATGATGCCGAGCACCGGCACCTCGACCTTGTTGAACATGTTGATGCCCTTGCGGGCATCGATCAAGGCAAGGTCCTGCGGGGTGGACACGATGACAGCGCCGGAAAGCGGCACCTGCTGGGCCATCGTCAACTGTGCGTCGCCGGTACCGGGCGGCATGTCCACGACCAGGACGTCGAGATCTCCCCAGGCAACTTCGCGCAGCATCTGCATCAATGCGGACTGCACCATCGGCCCACGCCAGATCATCGCGGTCCCCTCGTCGACCAGGAAACCCATCGACATGACCTTGAGGCCGTAATTTTCCATCGGCATGATGATGCGGCCATCGAGCTGCTGCGGGCGACCGGTGATACCAAGAAGCCGCGGCATCGAGGGACCGTAGACATCGGCATCAAGGATACCGACCTTCAGGCCATTGGCCTTGAGGCCGAGTGCCAGATTGACGGCGGTGGTCGACTTGCCGACACCACCCTTGCCGGAAGCGACCGCGATGATGGCGCCGATTCCGGGAACACCCGCCTTCGCCGGGCGGGCCGGGCCGCCGGGCGCGTGAGAATGACTGTGGGGTGCCGCGGCCGGAGCAGGCGATCCTGCCTTTTTCTCCGCCGTCAGGCTGACCAGTGCGCCCTTGACGCCCGGGATGGCCTTGACGGCGCGCTCGGCGGCCTGACGCATCGGTTCAAGTTCGTTGGCGCGTTCCGCCGGCACGGTGATCGAAAAATAGACCTTGCCATCGGAGATGAATACGTCCGAGACCATGCCGAGCTCGACGATGTTGCGCTCAAGGCCCGGTCCGCGAATGGACTTCAGCGTTTCAAGAACCTGTTCCCTCGTGACTGCCGTCATACCACCCTCGCTGCATTTGTCTCTGTAGCGTAGATAGTTGACTGCCGGGACTTCGCCAACCGCAAAATCGCCACAGGCCGCATGCGTCGCGTCAGATCAGCTGAAAGCGGCGGCCGGGCGGCGAGATTCCGCCACCCGACGGACGCCGAAGGCATTGCCTACACCGATCAATACAGGTTCATCGACCTCGATCTTGTCCATCGCCGCGCCGAGGCCGTCCAGGGAGCCCGCCCAGCGACGCTCATTCTCCCGGGTCACCGACGCCGTGATGACGACGGGCGTTCCGGCGCTCATGCCGGCGGACAGAAGGGCGGCCTGAATTTTGGCCGCCATGCGCCCGCCCATGTAGAAGACCGTCGTCACGGAGGGATCGGCAAGGCTCTTCCAGTCGAGATCGCGCGGAAGACCGCCGTGGCGCGAATGGCCGGTGACGAATCGGACCGACTGGGCGTGATCGCGATGGGTGAGCGAGAGACCGAGCCGCGAGGCCATGGCGCTCGCCGCTGTAATGCCGGGAACGACGTCGACGGCGATGCCTTCCCTTTCCAGCCGGGCGATCTCCTCCCCTGCTCGGCCAAAGATCATCGGATCACCGGATTTCAGCCTAACGACGCGTTTGCCGGCCTTGGCCAGCCTGACCATCATGTCGTTGATATCCTGCTGCCTGCAGCTTGTGCGGCCGCCGCGTTTGCCCACCAGCATGCGTTTCGCCTCACGGCGGGCCAGTTCCAGCACCTCGTCGGAAACCAGATCGTCAAACAGGATGACGTCGGCGGCCTGTAGCGCCCGTACCGCCTTCAGCGTCAGCAGTTCGGCATCGCCCGGGCCGGCGCCGACCAGGGTGACGCGGCCGATGGCCGGCGCCCCGGAAAGCCGTTCGGCACTGCGAATCAGCGCCTCGGCCGCGCCCTCCTCCGGGACCTCATTTCCGGCAAAGGCGCGGTCGACAAAACTTTCCCAGAAATTACGGCGCAGAGCGCCGGGGGCAAGCATCTTGCTGACGCGGTCCCGTAACGATTGGGCGAGTTCCGCCCACTGCTTCAGCGCCGGTGGCAGCAGGGTCTCAATGCGGCGGCGGATCGCCTGGGCGAGGATCGGGGCGGCGCCATCGGTGGAGATCGACACGATGACCGGCGAGCGGTTGACGATCGAGCCGAACTGGAACTGGCAATAGGCCGGCTTGTCGATGACATTGACCGGCACACCGCCCGTGCGGGCGGCGGTGAAGAAAGCGCGGGCTTCGGCCTCGGTCTCACAGTCGGCAACGGCGAGCGCGGCACCTTTGAAGATGCCGGGGTGCCAGGGTTCGGGGTGGTGGAGGATCGAGGCTCGACATGCATGGTTACCCCCCTCTGTCCTGCCGGACATCTCCCCCACACGGGGGGAGATCGATTGGGGTGCCGGCGTCGCTTCCAAAATCCCATTGGCCGACGTAGCAGACGTTTTTCCAGTAAGAGAATCGGCACCTGCGGCGGAAGCGATCGGTCGATGCCGGCGCGTCTTGCCGATCTCCCCCCGTGTGGGGGAGATGTCCGGCAGGACAGAGGGGGGTGGTGGCTGGATACCTTTGGGGAAAGAAGCGATGGCCTCCCCAATCAGTCCCCGCATGACCTCCGAAAGCTCGTCCTCGACGCAATAGACATGCACCTCGGCCCCGCAGGCGGCCAGCAGTTCCGCCTTCCAGGCGGCGGCGTCCGAGCCGCCGGCGACGACGACGCGTTTGCCTTCCAGAGACCAGAATACCGGCAGCTTGGCGAGCGGCGCCATGCGGGCGGGCGCGGGCCTTGCGCCCGTGTCATTCAGCGGCAGCAACCTGGCATCCATCGATGATCCCCCTGATTTCGGCGCGGCAGGAGCCGCAATTGGTGCCTGCGTAGAGCGTCTCGCCGATCACCTCGACCGTGCCGCAGCCGCCGCGCACGGCGGCGACGATCTGGTTGACGCCGACGGAGAAACACGAGCACACGGTGGCGCCCGGATCGCTTCGGCCGGCGCCGGGACGGCCGGCGACGACGGCGAAGCGAGTCCGGCTGTCGGCATGCGGTTCGGACAATTGGCCGATCGCCCAGTTGCGCGACACCGAGACCGGATCGGGCGCCAGGAACAGGGCGAGCAGCAAGGCATCGCCGTGGAAGAAAGCGATGCGGGCCTCGCCGCTGGCGCGGTCACTATAGCCGAGGCTCTCGGCCTCAGCCGGCAGGCCGAAATGCGTGCGGCACCAGGTCTCGAGTTCGTCCAGCGGCGTCTCGAAGGCCAGTTCGACCCGCCATCCACCGTTTGCCTTGGCGAGCGCCCAATAGGGCGTGTCGAGGCCCTGCGGCTTCACTGTGCTGACGGCAAAGCCGTAGGATTTTGCGGCAAAGCGCCTGGCGCTGACTGCCACATGTTTCAGGGCCGGCTGGCCGGAGACCGGATCGGTCAGCGACGGCACCAGCGTGTCGACGCGGGCGCGGGCGGCAAATTCGTCGGTCCAGTGCATCGGCACGAACAGACCACCCCTGGCCTGGCGCGGGGTGAGCAGGGCCCGCACGATGATGCGGCCGGTCGGGCTTTCGATCTCGACCAGGTCGGCATCGCCGATGCCGAGATTGCCGGCGTCTTCGGGATGGATCTCGACGAAGGGCTCGGCCAAGTGGCCCGACAGGCGGGCGCTTTTTCCCGTCCGGGTCAGGGTGTGCCAGTGATCGCGCACCCGGCCGGTGTTGAGCACCATGGGGAAAGCGGCCGTGACGCGGACCGGGGCTTCGGCAGTCACCGCCACAAAGCGCGCCCTGCCATCGGCATGATTGAAGCGGCCATCGGCGAAGAAGCGGGTCTCCTGCCGATCGCTTCCAACGGGTTGCGGCCACTGGAAGGGTTCTAGCGCGGCAAATCCACTCTCGTCGATGTCGCCATAGGCACCGATGTCGAAATCGCGGGCGCCATCGTTTTCGAAGGCCGACAGGGCCGCATGTTCGGCAAAAATCTCGGCCGGCGAGGCAAAGGCGAAGGTCTCGGTAAAGCCCATGCGGCGGCCGACCTCAGCCAGCTGCCACCAGTCCGGACGCGCCTCGCCGGGCGCGGGCAGAAAGGCGCGCTGGCGGGAAATGCGGCGCTCGGAATTGGTCACAGTGCCGTCCTTTTCGCCCCAGCCTGTGGCGGGAAGGAGGACGTGGGCGAGTCTCGTGGTGTCGGTGTCACGGATGATGTCGGAGACGACGACGAAGGGGCAGGCCGCTATCGCCGCCTTGACCGCATCGGCATCCGGCATCGAGACGACGGGATTGGTGGACATGATCCATAGTGCCTTGATGCGCCCATCGGCGACGGCCTGAAACATCTCGACGGCCTTGAGGCCGGGCCGCTCGGCCATGGTCGGCGCGTTCCAGAAGCGCCGAACGCGGTCGCGATGCTCGAGGTTTTCGAGGAGCATATGTGCTGCCAGCATATTGGCCAGCCCGCCAACCTCGCGCCCGCCCATGGCATTGGGCTGGCCGGTCAGCGAGAACGGACCCATGCCGGGCCGACCGATGCGGCCGGTGGCCAGATGGCAATTGATGATGGCATTGACCTTGTCGGAGCCGCTCACCGACTGGTTGACGCCCTGGCTGTAGCAGGTCACCACCTTTTCGGTTCGCTCGAACAGCTGGAAGAACTGGCGGATCTGCATGGCCGGCAAGCCGGTCGCCTCGATCAGCTCGGCCATGGAGAGCGCCGCCGCCGCAAAGGCATCGGCAAAGCCCTGGGTATGGGCGGCGATATAGGACTGGTCGAGCGCCGGGCTTGCGGCGAGATGGGCGAGCAAGCCGTTGAACAGGGCGACATCGCCATCGGGAGCCACGGCCAGATGCAGGTCGGCGATATCGCAGGTCATGGTGCGGCGCGGATCGATGACGACGATCTTCATGGCCGGGCGGGCCGCCTTGGCGGCAGCGATGCGCTGGTAAAGCACCGGATGGCACCAGGCGAGATTGGACCCGGTCAGCACGATCAGGTCGGCCAGTTCCAGATCCTCGTAACAGCCCGGCACCGTGTCCGAACCGAAGGCACGGCGATGGCCGGCGACCGAGGATGCCATGCAGAGGCGCGAATTGGTGTCGATATTGGCCGAGCCGATGAAACCCTTCATCAGCTTGTTGGCGACGTAGTAGTCCTCGGTCAGCATCTGGCCGGAGACGTAGAAGGCGACGGCGTCGGGGCCGTGTTCGGCAATCGCCTGCGAGAACTTTGCCGCCACCAGATCCAGCGCCTCGTCCCAGCCCCTCGGCCGGCCGGCAATCTCGGGCGTCGTGAGGCGGCCGTCGAGGTCGAGCGTTTCGGCGAGCGCCGATCCCTTGGAACAGAGCCGGCCGAAATTGGCCGGATGATCCGGGTCGCCCTTGACGCTGACGTGGCCTTGGTCGTCGACCCTTGCAATCACGCCACAGCCGACGCCGCAATAGGGACAGGTGGTTCGGGTTTCAGTGGACATGGGCTCTCCCCGCCAGCGCCATCTCGCCTACTCCGCCGCCATCATCAGGCTTTCGAGCGCAATCGACAGGTGGCCCCCCTCGTTGCGCACCGGGATGGTGCGGACCTCGCCCTCGTCGGCGCCAAGCGCGCGGCCGGTTTCCAGCGAGATCACCCAGTTGTGCAGGGGGCAGGTCACGGCCTTGCCGTGGACGATGCCCTGGCTGAGCGGGCCACCCTTGTGCGGGCAGTGGTCCTCGATGGCGTAGACCTCGTTTTCGGCCGTGCGGAACACGGCGATCTTGCCTTCCGGCGTCTTGACACAGCGGGCGCCGCGCGGCGGGATTTCGTCGATATGGCCGATGGTGATCCAGTTCATGGGATTCGTTCCTTGTTGTCTTCTTCCCCGCTCCCCGCTTGCGGGGCGAAGGAATCACTCCGCCGCTTGGCTGAACCCGACCGTCGCCATCGGCTTGAATTCGTGCTTGTCCTTGCCCGAGACGCGTTCCGACCAGGGGTCGACCTGGGCGAACCTCTGGGAGAAGACGAAGCGCTCGTAATAGCCCTGGCGCTTGACCTCGTCGGTCATGATCTGTCGGCGGATTTCGTCCAGCCCGACGCGTTTGGCCCATTTGTAGATGCGCTCGAGATAGCGGGCCTGCTCACGATACATCTGGGTGAGCGCGACGATATGTTCGAGCGCCTCGTCCTCGGTTTTCACCAGACCCAGGACTTCCGTGCCCTTGATGTCGAGGCCGGCGGCGCCGGCGAAGTGGATCTCGAAGCCACTGTCCACGCAGATCACGCCGATGTCCTTGCAGGTGGCCTCGGCGCAGTTGCGCGGACATCCCGAGACGGCGAGCTTCAGCTTGGCCGGGGTCCAGGAGCCCCACATGAACTTTTCGATGCGGATGCCGAGGCCCGTCGAATCCTGGGTGCCGAAGCGGCACCAATCCGAGCCGACGCAGGTCTTCACGGTGCGCAAACCCTTGGCATAGGCCTGTCCAGAGACGAAGCCGGCCTTGCCGAGATCGGCCCAGACGGCGGGAAGGTCTTCCTTCTCGATGCCGAGCAGGTCGATGCGCTGGCCGCCTGTGACTTTCACCATCGGAATTTCGAACTTGTCGACGACATCGGCGATCGCGCGCAATTCGGCCGCATTGGTGACGCCGCCCCACATGCGCGGCACGACCGAATAGGTGCCGTCCTTCTGGATATTGGCGTGCACGCGTTCGTTGATGTAGCGCGACTGGTAGTCGTCGGCATATTCGTCCGGCCAGTCGCAGACGAGGTAATAGTTGAGCGCCGGACGGCATTTGGCGCAGCCGCAGGAGGTCTTCCACTCCAGTTCCTGCATGACGGCCGGAATGGTCTTCAGGCCCTTGACCTTGATGAGGCGGCGAACGTCGTCATGGCCAAGCTCGGTGCAGGCGCACATCGGCGTGACGGCGGCGGGGTTGTACTTGTCGCCGAGTGTCAGCGCCATCAGCTGTTCGACGAGGCCGGTGCAGCTGCCGCAGGACGCAGACGCCTTGGTGTGGGCGCGCACGTCGTCGAGCGAGGTCAGGCCCTTCGTCGTGATCGCCCCGGTGATCTTGCCCTTGCAGACGCCGTTGCAGCCGCAGATTTCCGCATCATCCGGCAAGGCTGCAACGGCCGCTATAGGGTCCAGCGGGCTGCCCCCCTGATAGGCCTGGCCGAAGATCAGGGTGTCGCGCATCGCCGAGATGTCGGTGCCCTTCTTCTTCAGGTCGTTGAACCAGGCGCCGTCGGCGGTTTCGCCATAAAGAACCGTGCCGATGATGCGGTTGTCCTTGATGACGAGGCGCTTGTAGACGCCGGCCGTCGCATCGCGCAGCACGATTTCCTGGCGGTCGTCGCCGTCGGCGAAATCACCCAGGGAATAGAGCTCGATGCCGGTGACCTTGAGCTTGGTCGGCGTGTCGGAATGGACGAAGGCGGGCGTGCGGTCGCCGGCAAGATGCGAGGCGGCGATCCGCGCCATTTCGTAGAGCGGGGCGACGAGGCCGTAGACCATGCCCCCGACCTCGGCGCATTCGCCGAGCGCCAGAATGTCACCGTCTGAGGTCTGCATGCCGGCATCGACCACAATGCCGCGGTTGACAGCAAGGCCCGCATCCTTGGCGAGCCCAACATTCGGACGAATGCCGACGGCCATCACCACCAGCGTCGCCGGGATGATCCGGCCGTCGTCGAGCTCGACACCCTCGACCTTGCCGTCGCCGATGATCGCTTTGGTGTTGGCCTTGCAGATCACCTTGATGCCGCGCTCCTCGACGGCCTTCTGCAGCAGGTAGCCGGCGGCCGGATCGAGCTGGCGCTCCATCAGGGTCGGCATGACATGCAGCACGGTCACATCCATGCCGCGCTGGGCAAGACCCGCAGCGGCCTCAAGACCGAGAAGACCGCCGCCGATGATGACGGCCTTGTCCCGGGACTGGGCGGCCAGCAGCATGGCCTGCACGTCATCGAGGTCGCGATAGGTGATGACGCCCGGCAGGTCGTTGCCCGGCACCGGGATGATGAACGGCATGGAGCCCGTCGCTATCACCAGCTTGTCATAGCTCTCCGTCACGCCGTGATCGGAGGTTACGGTCTTCTTCTCCCGGTCAATCGCGACGATCTTGTGGCCCTTGTAAAGCATGATGCCGTGGTCGATGTACCAGCCGTCACCATGTATGACGATCTGCTCATAGGTCTTTTCGCCCGAGAGGACCGGCGAGAGCATGATGCGGTCGTAGTTGACGCGCGGCTCGGCGTTGAAGATCGTCACGTCGTAGAGGCCGGGGGCCTTTTCGAACAGTTCCTCCAGCATGCGGCCGGGGGCCATGCCATTGCCGATGATGACGAGTTTTTCTGCCATGGTTCTTACTCCGCGGCTTCGGGGTTGGGACAGCCCGCGGCGATCATCACGCCGGAAAGCGTGGTATAGGCCGCGATCCATGCTGCCCTGGTTTCCGGCGTGAAGTCGTCACCGAGGCCCTGCTCCAGCGTCCAGATGAGGGCTTCGCCAACCGGCGGATAGTGCTCCGCCCTGACGCCGTAGGCGACATGCTTGACGGCCAGCCCTTCGGCAGCCGGAATGATGGCTTCAAGGTTCTTCAGTCCGTTAACGACGACGCCGAGCGTCGTCATCAGCTTGCGGCCCTGTTCGGAAATGTCGCCCTTGAAGAGCGGCTTCACGTCAGGTGCAATTTCAAACAGGCGGCCGTAGAAAAGAGACGCGGCCGCTTCGCGGATCGGGACAACCTTGGCGAAGGACGACTGCACGAGATCGATGTCTTCAGAGGTCATGGCTTTGCTCCGGTTTGAGTTCAGGCGGCTTCCACGAAGCGGTGGCGTTCGTAGAGGAACTTCAGCACGGCTTCGCGGGATTTGAGGTAAGTGCGGTCGGAGGCGAGCGCGATGCGGTCGCGCGGGCGCGGGATCGGCACGTCGAGCACTTCACCGATTTTGGCTGCCGGGCCGTTGGTCATCATGACGATGCGGTCAGACAGCAGCACCGCCTCATCGACGTCATGGGTGATCATGATCATGGTGTTGCCGAGGCGGGCGTGGATTTCCATCACCGCATCCTGCAGATGGGCGCGGGTGAGCGCATCGAGCGCGCCGAAGGGTTCGTCGAGCAGCAGGATCTTCGGCTCCATGGCGAGAGCACGGGCAATGCCGACGCGCTGCTTCATGCCACCGGAGATTTCCGAGGGACGCTTGTCCTTGGCATGCCCCATCTGCACGAGATCGAGATTGCGCATCACCCAGTCATGGCGCTCGGCCCTGGTCTTGGTCGACCCGAACACTTTCGAGACGGCGAGATTGACGTTTTCATAGACGGTAAGCCAGGGCAGCAACGAGTGGTTCTGGAAGACGACGGCGCGCTCTGGCCCCGGGGCGTTGACCTCGCGGTTCTCCAGAAGGACCACGCCGGCGGAAACCTTGGTGAGGCCGGCGATCAGGTTCAAAAGCGTGGACTTGCCGCAGCCGGAATGGCCGATGATCGAGACGAACTCACCCTTGTCGATGGTGAGATTGATGTCTTTCAGGACTTCGGCGCGCTGGCCTGCCCGGTCGAAATGCTTGTCGATATGGTCGAGCTTGAGATAGGCGGTCATATCAGAGCCCTCCTTAATTTGCCGCTGTGCCGCGGGTGATGAAACCGCCGGCGGCTGCCACCAGCTTGTCGAGGGCGAAGCCGACGATGCCGATATAGGCGAGAGCGACGATGATGTCGGAGAGGCGCGAGGAGTTCCACGCGTCCCAGATGAAGAAGCCGATTCCGACGCCGCCGGTCAGCATTTCGGCGGCGACGATGGCGAGCCACGACAGGCCGATGCCGATCCGGAGGCCGGTGAAGATGTAGGGCGCCGCCGACGGCAGCATGATCTTCCAGAAGAACTCGATCTGGTTCAGTTGGAGTACCTGGGCGACGTTGCGGTAGTCCTGCGGGATGTTGCGCACGCCGACGGCGGTGTTGATGATCACCGGCCAGATCGAAGTGATGAAGATCACGAAGATCGCGGACGGATTGGAATTCTGGAAAGCGGCCAGCGACAGCGGAAGCCAGGCAAGCGGCGGCACGGTGCGCAGAATCTGGAAGATCGGGTCGAGCCCACGCATGGCCCAGACGGACTGGCCGATGACGGCGCCCATCAGCACGCCGCAAATGGCGGCAAGCCCGAAGCCATAGGCAACGCGCTCCAGCGACACCAGCACGCGCCAGGCAAGGCCGATATCCTGCGAGCCGTAGTTGAAGAAGGGGAAGGCAATCAGGTCGTAGCTGTCGATCCAGACCTGGCTTGGCGGCGGCAGGCTGGAGCCTGCTTGAGAACAGGTCAGCTGCCAGATGCCGAGAAGTGCAATCAAGACCACCAGCGGCGGCAAGACACTGCGGGCGATGGCGGCGGCGATCTTGGCCGCGTCATATTTGGCGGCCGGGCGGGCCGTCATGCGCACCACCTGGCCTTGCGATGTCGGCATCGGCGCGACGGCGACTGTCTGCGTGCGTGCTGTTGCGGGCATTGTCTGATCCTCATTCGAGCGGTGTTATTGGTCTGGGCTCCACCTCCCCTTCAGGAGGGAGGTGAAGTCCTTAGGACGCCGCCTTGATCGACAGACTGTCGAGATAGGCGGACGGGTTTTCCGGGTCGAAGACCTTGCCGTCGAAGAAGGTCTCCTTGCCCCGCGACTTGGAGGCCGGGATATCGGCGGCAGCAACGCCGAGATCGGCGGCCGCCTGCCGCCACAGGTCTTCGCGATTGACCTGGCCGACCAGCGCCTTGATGTCGGTGTCGGGCGCGAACTTGCCCCAGCGGATGTTTTCCGCGATGAACCAGCTGTCATGGCTCTGGTAAGGATAAGAGACACCGTCGGCCCAGAACTTCATCTGCAGGCCCGTTGCCGTCTCAATACGGCCGTTGCCGTAGTTGATGTCGCCCTTCAGTCGGCCAACGACATCCTTCGGCGGCACGTTGAACCACTGGCGCTTGCCGAGGATCGCCGCCATCTCATCCTTGTTGTCCATGCTGTCGCACCACATCTGCGCTTCCATGACGGCCATCAGCAGTGCCTTGGCGGCATTGGGGTTCTTCTCCACCCAATCGGCGCGCATGCCGAGCGCCTTTTCCGGGTGGCCCTTCCACATCTCGCCTGTGGTGCAGGCGGTGAAGCCGATGCCTTGGTTGACAAGCTGTTCGTTCCACGGTTCGCCGACGCAGAAAACGTCCATGTTGCCGACCTTCATGTTGGCCACCATCTGCGGCGGTGGCACGACGATGGTCGAGACGTCCTTGTCCGGATCGATACCGCCGGCGGCCAGCCAGTAGCGCAGCCACAGGTCGTGGGTGCCGCCCGGGAATGTCATCGCCGCACTGATCTCCTTGCCGGCGGCCTTTTTCGCCGCGAAAGCTTCCTTCAGCTTCGAGGCGTCGATGGCCACACCGGTTTCGGCATATTCCTTGGCGGCCGAAATGCCCTGGCTGTCGTAGTTGAGGCGCGCCAGAATCGCCATCGGCA
Organism: Rhizobium sp.; assembly: GCA_003527225.1. The sequence goes on along the minus strand of DPXQ01000044.1, from coordinate 55,256 downwards.
CGGGTACGTTGTTCTGCGTCACCTTGCCGGTATGCATCAGGTAGGGCATCGGAGTGAGGATATGGGCACCATCGATGCCATTGGCCGCGCCGCCGAGCACCAGATTGTCGCGGGTAGCCCCCCAGGAGGCCTGCTTCAATACCTCGACGTCCGGCATGCCATGCTTGGCGAAGAGACCCTTTTCGACAGCGATGATGAGGGGGGCGGCATCCGTCAGCGCGATGAAGCCGAGCTTGGCGCCGGTGACTTCAGGCGTCGCCACCGCCGCGTAGGCGCCGGACGGCAGAAGCGTGCGCGCGGCGAGCACGATGGCAGCGGTCGAGGCCGTCTTCCTCAGGAATTCGCGGCGGGTGGCGAGACTGGCGGCGTCTATCAGTTTCATCTTCATCTGCTTTTCTCCATCGATACCGTGTCTGGCGGTTGGCGGTTGCGCTTCGAACGGCCAGAGGGAGAAAACGGAAAAAGCCGCCGTCAATTTCAGCATTCCGACTACGCGGATGCTGAGACTGAACGGCGGCTTTGCCTGTGTGGCACCCTTCGTTGGGCGCGCTTTATGAAAGTCCCCTCTGGACTTGAGATATTACATGCATGAGACGTGCCAGATTGAGCAGATGGGAGAAATCACATGTTTTTCAGAGACTTCCCATGTGTGCACTCTGACACCCGGAAAATGCAGCGCACAAAATTAGCGCCTATTTTTTGTGCCCTGCACATAATGACGGCAATTCAATCCTGGCGCTGCCCCGCCAGATAGTCTTCCAATCGGTCCGGATCGAAGGTCTTGCCGTCGAAAAAGCCATCCGGACCCAGCAGGATGCGGCCGTTGGTGGCTCCGACATATTGCTCCTGGGACAAGGCACCCTCGACCTTCAGGCTGGCGCCCGGCATCGGCGCGAAGATCGGCTTCAGCGCCTGGCGGTAGATATCGGGTCGATAGGAGTCGCGAGCGATCGAACTGTTCTGGAGCGTATGGCTGCAGTGGCCCCAGCGCACCATCTGGCTGTAGAACCAGAGCGCGTGGCTTTGCCAGGGGAAGGTTGCCGCCTTGCGCCCCAGAACGAAGAAATCGCCGACATCGACCACCCGGTCGGGCGTCGTCGACAGTTGACCAGTCAACGCCGGCAGCAGCAATCGGCCTTCCATGTCGAGATATGGCCGCGAGGCAAGGATGCCGGCCAATTCCTCAATGTTTTCGGTGTTTCCACACCATTCTGCTGCCCGATAGAGTGCGCGCAGAAGGGCCTCGAGGGCCAGTCCGTTGGCTTCCGCCCAGGCGCGCGACACGCCGAGCACCTTTTCCGGACTGTTGTGCCAGATCGCCGACTTGACGGTGACTATGCGCCCGATGCCGCGATCCACGGCAACCGTGTTCCACGGCTCGCCGACACAGCAGCCGTCGATCCTGTCGGCGGCGAGCGCATCCGCCATCAACGGCGGCGGAACGATGGTAATCTCCACATCCCGGTCCGGTGAAATGCCGCAGGCGGCGAGCCAGTAGCGCAATTCGTAGTTATGGCCGGAAAAGGAATGTACGACGGCAAAGCGCAGCGGCGGCGCACCCGACGCCCTGCGAGTGGCGATGACGGTCTTCAAAGCGGTGCCAGCGCTTTTCGGATCGAGATCGGGCGTCATTCCCTCGGCGCTCATTGCCTCGTAGAGGGAGGCGGATACCGTGATCGCGTTGCCGCCAAGACCGAGCGCCATCGGCGCAATCAGCGGCAAGGAGAGCGGCGACAGGCCGAGATTGGAGGCAATCGGCATCGGCGCCAGCATGTGGGCCGCCTGGAAATGCCCGACGGCGATCCGGTCACGAATATTGGCCCATGAGGTTTCCCGAACCAGTTTCAGGTTGATGTTCTCGTCGCTGGCAAAACCCTTCTCGGCGGCGGCAATAAGGATCGCGCTGTCGAGAAGCGGCAGGAAGCCGAGGGTTATTTCAGGCCGGTCCGGCATGCATCAGTCCTCCAGCAAGCCCGCCGCCAGCACAAGGCTCTGGGCGATCTCGGCAATCTTGCGATTCTGTTTCATGGCCGTCGAACGCAGCAGGCGGTAGGCCTCGTCTTCGCCGATACCCTTCGATTTCATCAGGATGCCCTTCGCCCGCTCGACCAGCTTGCGGTTCTCGAGTTCGCTGCGCGCCTCTTCAAGCTCACGCGCCAGGCGGGAATAGGCGTTGAAACGGCTGATCGCCATGTCGAGGATCGGCTTCACCCGCTCCTGGCGCAGGCCATCGACCACATAGGCCGAAACGCCGGCTTCGACCGCCGCCTCGATCATACCCTGCTCGGAACGGTCGACGAACATGGCGATCGGCCGCTTCACCGACCGGGAAAGCTGGAACATGCTCTCCAACATGTCGCGATTGGGGTTTTCGAGCGAGATGACGATGACGTCGGGCATCAGGCCTTCGATCCGGCGCGCCACACCGAGCACTTCGTGAATGACGGTCACATTGCGATGGCCGGCCTCGTGCAGCCCCGCCTCGATGATCGAGGCCCGCAACGTGTTTTCATCGATGACGAGAACTGTCAGGTCAGGGCTCCGCATGCCGCATTCATTGCCGAAATGCCGGCTTTCCGCAATGCGGAATATTTCGAGCGGGTGGCCGCGTGCCGGGGATTGGTCTCGTTACTTGATCAATCCAAGTCGCAGCGCCTTGGCCACGGCCTGGGTTCTGTTGACGGTATCGAGCTTCTTGGTCGCGCGGTTCAGATAATGGTTGATCGTATGTTCGGAGAGGCCGAGGATTTCGGCGATCTCTATGCTGGTCTTGCCGGCAGCGGTCCAGTTCAGGCAATCGATCTCCCGCTCGGTGAGCGTGCCCGTAGCACGATTGTCGAGTTCGCGAATTTCGGCGAGCCTGTTGAAGATATGAGCCGCGAGATAGCTGAGTTCCATCATCTCCTGACTCGTGAACGGTTCGCGGTCACCTGAGAAGGAGACCGCGCCGCGGGAGCCCGACGCTTCGTGGACCGGGAAATACGCGCCTCGAACCATGCTGAAGCGTTCGAACAACGCCTTTGCCGTCTCCTTCGCCCGCGGTTCGCGCTGCCTGACCACATCGTCGAGATCGTAGTGGAAAGGCGCGGTACTTGTGCGCAGCAACCGCACCACGGGACTGTCGGAAAGCAACGTTGTCTGATCGTACTCGGCCAGCAGTTCCGCCGGCCAGTTGGTGATGATCGAATTGCCGGACAGATTGACAGACGTTGCCGAGGGAAGGTTCATCACCATGAACGCGCGAGCACCATAGCTTTCCGTCAAACGCTTCAGGAAACGGAAAATGTCAAACTGCGCCTTGAAGCCGCTCAGTTCGGTGACATGACCGGCAATGCGTTCCCCTGCCGTGAAGGTCTCGATCATTGACATTCTTCGTTTTTCTCTGCGTGAAGAAGAGGAAACGGCGCGACACCGCTCTCTGTGTACCAAATACATGGGGCATCGAAATCCGATCCCCGCATGCAATACCCCGGCTCCACCCTCCGAGGTCAATGCCCCCAATCTTGACTCCCATCAAATCTATGGGGGAGTATCGAGCGACGGCAACAACCCTCCGGAAAACGCACTCGACACTCTCCAGATTCCACAATCTCGTTCTGAGATGTTCGGCTACCATCATCCGGCACGGCTTGCAGCGTCTCTGATTGACATGAGACAGTGGGGCACAATAAGCGCAGAATTCGCCACCAGTCCAGCGCGGGAGCCTAGTTTACCGTAAACCCCAGAGTATGGCATGTGCGGCTTTCAATCATCCCCGAACCGGGGAACGGCAAGGGCGGGGACAATAGCGTGACTGAAATCCATTCATTCAACGGCAAGGTGCTCTCCGAAGAACGGCTCGAGCTCGGTGAGGGTCCGATCTATGATTTTCTGACAGAGCGCGCTTGGTGGTTCGACATTCTGGGCAAGACCTTGTGGGAATACGATCCTGCCAACGGTGCGACGCGCTCCTACCCGCTGCCATTCATGGCCAGCGTCTTGGCCCTGATCGACAGGAAGCGGCAATTGCTGGCCTCGGACGAAGGTCTTTTCCTGCGAGACGTTTCGACCGGCGCCCTTACTCCCTACACAAAACCGGAGCCGGACCGCCCGGGAAACCGGTCGAATGACGGCCGGGTGCATCCCTCCGGTGCGCTCTGGATCGGCACCATGGGCAAGGGCGCGCAGACCGGCGCCGGCGCGATCTATCACGTGGCGGACGCAACCGTCACGACGCTCTTCGACAATATCAGCATTCCGAACGCAATCTGCTTTTCGCCCGACGGAGCGACCGGATACTTTGCCGATTCGCGCGCCAACATGCTGATGCGTGTCCCGCTGGACCCCGCCACGGGCCTTCCTCTCGGACCCGCGAGCGTATTGGTCGATGGCCGGGCCGAGCCGGGTGTTTTCGACGGATCCGTCTGCGACGCCGAAGGCACGATCTGGAACGTGCGCTGGAATGCGGGAGCGGTCGACCGCTATGCCGCGGACGGCTCGCGCATCGCCCGATACGAACTGCCGGCGAAGAGAACCACATGTCCGGCTTTCATCGGAAAGAACGCGGATCGGATGATCGTGACCTCGGCCTACGAAGGGCTCGATGAAGCCGCGCGAGCGGCGGATTCCTTGGCAGGCGCCACTTTCGAGCTCGGCATAACAATGCAGGGCCGGCATGAACCTCTATTCCGGCCCTAACCGCCGCCAACAGGATTGGAACGGCCCCACCAATTCACAACAACGCGGAATGTTCCCGTTCCGATGAAAAATTATGGAGACAGAATTTCGGGAACGAATGGGCTGCCCAGGCATTTTCCCATCGAACCGACGCGGTCAACCTCCCGGACAAGGATCGCGTCATTTCGCAAGCCAATCTATTATGAAAGGTAGGTTCGATATGAAAAAGACCCTGAATTTCGCCGCCGCAGCAATGCTGCTTGGTTCCACCGCGATGGCACCGCTGGCCTATGCACAGGACACTACCAACCCTGCTACCCCGGCTACTCCGACCATCGAATCTCCGGCAGCCACGGGCGTTGCTCCGTCGACCGACACCATGGCCCCGGCAGCAACCGACTCCATGGCTGTAACGGACAGCTATCTGACGGAGCAGAGCGAAACACAGCTCAGCGCCAAGGATTTCATCGGTCAGCCTGTCTACAATTCGGCCGATGAAAGCATCGGCGACATCAACGACCTGATCATCGAGGAAAAGGGTGGCATTGTCGCCGCCGTGATCGGTGTCGGTGGCTTCCTCGGAATCGGCGAGAAGAATGTGGCTGTTCCGATGAGCAAGATTACGGTTACCCGTGAGGCCGATTCGAACGACCTGAAGCTCACGACCATGGAAACTGCGGAGTCTCTGAAGGCCGCGCCGGAATTCAAGACCCTTGATGACCAGCAGGCCGCGGAAGGCTCGATCAACGTGATGCCGACGGACAACACCACGACATCGTCGACGGTCACCAAGTAACCTGAAATGTATCCAGGTCCTCGAGGGCGATGCTTCGGCATCGCCCTTTTGCGTCTGTGGAGCGAATCCGTTCTTCAGCGCCTGGAGGAATAGCTCGCGTAATCGGCGGCAACTGCGCCCACGCGATCGACGACAGCAAATTCGTGATAATGATCGTGGAGGTAACGCAGGGTCGCGGCCGCGTCCGCGGGCTTGCCGAAGTAATAGCCTTGGCCCATGCCGCAGCCGAGCGCCCTGAGACTATCGGCCTCAGCGACCGTTTCGATGCCCTCGGCGACGACCTCGAGATCAAGACCCTCACACATGGTGACGATCGCCTTGATGATGTGTTCCGACGTGCGGTCGGTGGTAATGGCAGAAACGAAAGCACGGTCGATCTTGACCTTGTCGAAGGTGAAGTCCCGCAGCCGGCCGAGGCTCGACTGGCCGGTACCGAAATCATCCAGCGAGATCCGGATGCCGAACTCGCGCAATTCGTTGATGATCCGCTTGGCGGTATCGGCCGATGTCATGACCGCTGTTTCCGTGATCTCAAGTTCGAGACGACTTGCATCGAAGCCGACGCTGTTGAGGATCGACAGCGTGTTGAAGGTCGTGCGTGGATCCATCAGCTGCGCCGATGACAGATTGAAGGACAGGAAGAGATCCCGTGGCCATGCAAGCGTCGCCTCGGCCGCCTTGCGCAGAAGGGTTTCGGAAAGCGTATCGATGAAGCCGCGTTCTTCGGCAAGCGGTACGAAAACCGCAGGCGATACGAAGCCCAGATCGGGATCGATCCAGCGGGCGAGCGCCTCGAAGCCTACGACCCTATTGTCCGGCAAATTCACGATCGGCTGGAAGTGGACATCGACGTTGTCGGCGATGATGGCATTGCGAAGCGCCTGCTCAAGCTGTGTTGCGCGCTTCATCTCCTGGGCGATTTCGCGCGAATAGATGGTGATCTGCCCGCGCCCGCGCCGCTTGGAACGATAGAGCGCCGTTTCCGCGCTCTTCATCAACTCTTCGAAATCGGCGCCTGCAAAAGGATAGATGGCAAAGCCGAGCGAAGCGGAAAGACGGACATTGCGGTCACCGAGATCATAGGGAGCGGACAGCACATCCTTGATCATCTGGCCAATTCTCTCGGCCGCGGTGCGCTCGAAGACAAGCGGAAGGACGACAGCGAATTCGTCGCCGTCATGGCGCGTGACCGTTGCCCCGTCGGGGATGCAGGCCTTCATCCGATGCGCCGCCTGGCAAAGGATCTCGTCGCCGGCCACGGAGCCGAACAGGTCGTTGATGGGCTTGAATCCGTCGAGATTGACTAGCGCGACTGTGAAGGGAGCCGGGTCGTTCGCCCGTTCGGCGGCGAGCATGCGCACCTTGTCGCGCAGCCTGTAGCGATTGCCGAGGCCCGTCAGCTGGTCTGTATAGGCCATCGCCTGAAGCTCGTTCTGGCTTACTGACGGCAATGTTGTTTCGTCCGGCACCATCCACGGATTCCTGGAGAGAGTCCTGTTCCAAATAGGGAGAATGGGTGGGAATCATTAAAAATATAATAGCAATTTCGCGATCTTGGCTGCCCGCCACAGTCCATGATTTAGGGGGTTGACAGCCTTTCAACCAATCGACAGGCCAACATAACCGGGGATGAAGCGCTGAAATACGCCCTCGATAATGTCGGGGCTCAGCGGCTTCAGGACGACGTCGTTCATGCCGGCAGCGACGCAATCTTCCCTGTCGCGCTCAAAGGCATGGACAAGTACCCCGATGACCGGGGTCTCGCAGCCGCAGACCCGCCCCAGTTCCCTGATGCGCCGGCAAACTTCGAACCCGTTCATATCCGGCAGCGTGATGTCCATCAGAACGATCTGCGGGCGCAGTTCCTGCCATAGGCGGAGCGCCTCCTCGCCAGTCGACGCGATCCGGTAACGGAAGCCCAGGCCGTCCAGTATCTGCGAAAACACGATCTGGTTTATTTCGTTGTCCTCCGCGACGAGGACGACCGGATCCGCCCCGCCCGTCTTCGGCATGATACCGTCGTCTCCCGTCGTGATCTCCCAATCATCGGCCTGCGAACCGGAGTGCTCCAATCCGCCAAGGTGCTGGGCGACGCGAAAGGCGAGCTCGGTGTCGAGCTGGAAGTTGTCCAGTGTCAGCGCGTCAACGCCGTACAGCTCCGCCAGTTCCAGACATTTCAACTCCATCTGCGTGTCGACGACGACGAGGTCGATGGCGACGCCTTCGGATCTTGCAACGTTGAGAAAGGCCTCCTCCTCATCCGCGTCATGCACGGAGCAGGCCTCGATGCCAAGCTTTGCCAGCGTTTTCAGGCTCCGTGCCTCGAAATCGTTATCAGTGGTCACCAGCAAGATCTTGCGGCCGGCAAGATCCGCCACCTCGGGCAGACGATCGTCCATACGAACCTCGCCCGTGATCGGTTCGGCGAGAGCAATCCGTGGCGCCGGTTCGGTACGTGTCTCGGCCGCGCCGTTGGCCTCGCCGTCGGGCGCGATCTCGGCCAGATCGTCGAGGCTCGTTACGACGAAATACCGTCCCGGCTTGCCGACGCGGCGGCTGCGGACCAAGACGGGCACCTCCTCCCGTCCGGGACATGATATACCTGCCGAAATAGCAGATGGGATGCCAGTTTCGAGGACATGCCGGCCGGCCGCATCGAGGCGGGCCGAGAGTTGAGTGTCGAAGACATCCTTGACGTTCTTGCCGAGAACACCTTCGGCCCCTGTTGCCATCTTGGCGCAGAACGCCTTGTTGACGGCCACCAGCGTAAGGTCGCGATCCTGGACGTAGATCGGGTGAGGCAGATTGTCGAGGATCTCCTCGGTCAGTTGCACCCTCTCGACATCGGCACGCCACTGCTCCTCGCGCTTCTTCTGCTCGGTAATGTCGGTGATGACGCAGAGGCCGTATCCCGAGGGCAGCCGGCGCTTCGAATATTTCGTCCAACGGTTGTGCGCGTCGCGCTCCTGAAAGTCCGAGCGCTCCCGCCAATGTGCAGCGATATGCTCAGCGATCCATTCCTCCCGACCACCACCGCTTCCCTTGACGTTGGCCGGAGAGCAATTGTGCCGTCCACCGGCGTCATAGACGGCGCCGAGGAACTCCCGCAGCCGCGTACCGGGCAAAAGGTAGTTCTGCGGCACAGGAAAGTAGTTGCGCACCAGACGGCTCGCATAGATCATCTCGTCATTCTTGTCGTAGATGATGAAAGCAGCGGAAAGGGCGTCTGACACGGCATCGAGCACCGTCGTCTGCAATTGCGCATCCCCGGATGCCATATCGCCCATCAGGTCGTTCCCCTTCAGTCTTTCTCCGGCAGGGACTGCTGCAAAGTCTTTCACATTATTGCCTCGAAGAATCGCAAAGCGACCGCATCCAATGCCATGAACAAATTGCGGTCAGATATGAGCAAGCATGCTGGTGCCGACCTGACGCAGCCAAAGAAAGGATTTGACGGAATGACGGCTCCAGCAATCGGCCTCCCCTCCAGCTCTGGACAACCAGTCGTTCCTGGTAATCAATTCAATACACAACCGAAGTTAGTGCCTTATCCTTAACGCGATATTAAATTCCGCAACCGGCTGGTGACGGCCACAGGCGGATTTGTGGGGCTTTCGCCACTTTGGCCTTTCCACTTCGCCGCGAATCCGAGAAAAGGAGAGAATGGCCATCCAGCAATTATCCGAAACCCTGATCAACCAGATCGCCGCCGGCGAAGTCATTGAAAGACCGGCGAGCGCGGCCAAGGAACTGATCGAAAACGCCATCGACGCCGGTGCAAGCCGCATCGAGATCGCGACCGCCGGAGGTGGCAAGAGTCTGCTTCGCGTAACAGACAATGGCAGCGGCATGGACGCGGCCGATCTGGAACTCGCGATACGCCGGCACTGCACCTCGAAGATCACCGATACGCTCTTCGATATCCGCAGCCTCGGTTTCCGTGGCGAGGCGCTGCCCTCGATCGGCTCCGTCGCCAAGCTGTCGATCGCCAGCCGACGGCCGGGCAGCCCAGAAGGGGCTGAAATCAGCGTCGCCGGCGGAAAGGTCTCCCCCTTGCGCCCCGTCGCCGCCAATCCCGGCACGACCGTCGAAGTGCGCGACCTGTTTTTCGCGACCCCGGCGCGGCTGAAATTCCTGAAAAGCGAAAGGGCTGAAGCAGCCGCGATCACCGAGGTCGTCAAGCGCATGGCGATTGCCTTTCCGAACATCCGCTTCGTGCTTTCGGGAAGCGACCGCTCGACGCTAGAATTCGCCGCGACGGGGACCGATCATCTTGCCCGCATCGCCCAGATCCTGGGCGCCGATTTCCGCGACAATGCGATCGCGCTCGATGCCGAGCGTGAGGATGTGCGGCTGGGTGGCTTTGCCGGCCTTCCGACCTTCAACCGGGGCAATTCCACCCACCAGTATGCCTTCGTCAACGGCCGCCCGGTACAGGACAAGCAGATCCTCGGAGCAATCCGCGGCGCCTATGCCGAAACGATTCCCCAGGGCCGCTATCCGGTGGCGGTTCTGTCGATCGACATTGACCCGGCACTGGTCGACGTCAATGTCCATCCGGCGAAATCCGACGTCCGTTTCCGTGATCCGGGACTCGTCCGCGGCCTGATCGTCGGAGCTATCCGCGAGGCACTGAAGCGCGAGGGCGACCGGGCGTCGACGACTGGCGCCGGCGGAATGCTGCGCGCTTTCCGCCCCGGTTTCAGACCGCCGCCGCCCGCGCCCGCTTCCTATGGTTGGAGCGCGGAAACCTCGCCCTATCGCCCCATGACCGGCTCGCAGACGGGCGGCTTCGGCGAAGGAACGCAGGCCGGTTTCGATACGGTCGTGATGCCGGCGGCCCGCGCCGAGCAACAAGCCGCAACGAGCGCCGCGGCGCCCGAGACGGCCAACTTTCCGCTCGGTGCTGCAAGGGCGCAGGTTCACGCCAACTACATTGTCGCGCAGACACGGGACGGGCTCGTCATCGTTGACCAGCACGCAGCGCACGAGCGTCTGGTATTCGAGCAGATGCGCAAGGCTCTGAGCGGACGGCGATTGCCGTCGCAGGGCCTGCTGATACCGGAGATCATCGATCTGCCGGAGGAGGACTGCGACCGGCTGATGGCGCATGCGGAAGGGCTGGAACAGCTCGGTCTTTCGATCGAACGCTTCGGTCCCGGCGCCATCGCCGTGCGCGAAACGCCGGCCATGCTCGGCGAAATGGACATCCATGGCCTCGTCCATCAGCTGGCGGACGAGATCGCCGAATGGGACACCGCGCAAGGGCTCGCCGCGAGGCTCGAGCATGTCGCAGCAACGATGGCCTGCCATGGTTCCGTCCGCTCCGGACGGCTCCTGAAGGTCGAGGAGATGAACGCGCTGTTGCGGCAAATGGAGGAAACGCCCGGCTCCGGCCAGTGCAATCACGGGCGGCCGACCTATGTGGAACTCAAGCTTTCGGACATAGAGCGGCTGTTTGGCCGCAGCTGATAGTGCTGGAATTCCGTCAAGTCGCGGGTTATTGCAATGCGATGACGCGCGAAGGAGTGATCTGACATGAACCGTTTTGAAGGCAGCGGAAACCGTGAGGCGAAAATCCGCTATCTTGATGCCGACTTCCAGATCCTGTCGCCGGGCTCCTATGTCATCTGCGCGATGACCGGAAAGCCGATCATGATCGACGAGCTGCGTTACTGGAGCGTGGCGCGCCAGGAACCCTATGCGGATGCGGCGGCCTCCTTCGAGGCGGAGAAGCGGGCCGGCGCACTTCCGGTGCAGAAGAGCTGATACTATCGGCCGAAGCGACCCTCCTTGAGCCGACGGGCACGATGTACCTCGATTGCCCTGTCCAGAATCTTCGCCGGCGCGTTCGGATCGTCGAAAACCATATCCACCTCGACCACCCGACATTTGGCGGCGAGTTCGGCCGCGCGACCGTTTGCACCCTTGAGGCGCACCAAATCCTTCGCAGTCGTTGCCAATTGCAGGCCATTGGCCGCCGCGTGATCGAGCAAATCGGCGATCTCGTCGTCGTTCAGATGGTGATGATCGGGAAAGGACCGCTGCTCGACGACCTCGGCCCCGAGGTCACCCAGAGTGCGGTAGAACTTGTCAGGATCGGCTATGCCTGCAAAGGCCAGAAGGCGCTGGCCCGCAAGCCCCGCATCGCCGTGCGGTGAAAGAGACGCCACGTAGATGGGTTTTCCGGCGCGGGCCGCCTGACGGACAAGACGGTCTGCGGCGTTGCCGTTTCCCACCTTCAGGATGGCATCGAGATACCGCATCTGGACGCGGATCGGCGCGCGCACCGGTCCGCCCGGCACGAGATGGCCGTTGCCGATGCCGCGCACCGTATCGATGACGACCAGAGCGAAATCGACGGCCAGACGCGCACTCTGGAAACCATCGTCCATGATGATGATGTCCGCGCCTTCGTCGACGAGCCGGCGCGCGCCGGCGACGCGCTTGCGCGAGATGACCGTCAAGGCATGACGGGCCAGCAACAGAGGTTCGTCGCCGACATCGACGGAGCGGTGGTGATCCGGGTCGACCACGGTCGTGACATCGAGAGAACCGCCATAGCCACGACTGAGCACTCCGGGCGTCAGCCCCTGCGCCTTTGCGGCACGGACAAGGGCGAGAACGGTCGGGGTCTTGCCCGCGCCGCCAACCGTGAAATTCCCGACACAGACGACCGGCACAGGAGACGATTGCCGCCTGTTTCTGGCCATGCGACGGCCGGCGATCTGCCCATAGACGAAGGATAGCGGCGACAAGGCCCAAGCCCGCCAATCCGGTTTGGTCCACCAGAACGGTGGTGCTTCCGATACCATGGTGTCAGTTCCCTCCGGCCTCCTCGCGAGGCCTTGCCGGTAAGGCATTATTAATCATATTAGCAAAAGACCGCAGGCAAGTGCCATTCGTCAAGCCGTCTCGGATGAGGGGCGACTACCTTCGGCCGATGGCGCTCTCACGAAAGCAGAGCTTCGAGCTCCGTAATGTCGTTCAGGCAGATGTCGCTGGCGGCTTCGAGCGTCGCGCGCGAACCCGTGCCACTCAGCACCGCGACCTTGAGGCCCGCGCCGGCGTTCCGACCCATATGCATGTCGTGATTGTTGTCTCCGACCACCGCCACCTGATGGGGCTCAAGCCCGGTCGCCCGGCAGAACTCCAGGACCATTCCCGGTTCCGGCTTCGAGCCGTGACCGCTGTCATAGCCGGCGACGAAATCCACATAGCTGGAAATGCCGAAACGGTCGACGATATGGCGGATCGACCTTTCATTGTCGCTCGAGGCAATCCCGAGCTTGTAACCGCGCCCGTGCAGGCTCGAAAAGAGCGGCGCCAATTCGGTGACCGGAACCGAGAGTTCCGCCGAACTGGCGAAAAGCTCGTCCAGCATCGGGGTCAGCACCTGGCTGTCGATCGGCGATCCGGCAGCCACCAGACCCTCGGCAATCTCGCGCGTGTTGCCGGCCGCGAACAGACTGTCGGGCACGATATGCCCGCTTGCCGGATCCATGCCGCAGGCAAGGAGCAGACGGTCGGCCAGCGCGGTATCGCCGGAGGCGGCAAGCAGCGCGAGCCGACGATTGACCGGCGCCCAGCTTTCGTCGAAATCGAGAAGCGTGCCGTCCTTGTCAAAAAGGATGCCGGCGATGTTTCCGCCCCACTTCATCTGCACCGTTCCCGCTTTCGCCCTCAGCCCTGGCTCGCAACGCGCGGCTCCAGCCTCGCCTTCACGGTCAGCGGATTGATATAGGGTTCCAGCCCCTTGATGGTCGCATTCAGGGCGCCTCGCATCTCCTGTATGCTCTCCATGCCTGCATCGACCATCTTGTGGCGCGCGAGATCATTCGAGGACAGGAAATGCACTGCCTTCGCCAGCATTTCGGCATCGCGGACGATGCGCGCATTGCCGTTGCGCACGAGACGCTGGTAGCTCTCGCGGAAGTTGCCCACATTCGGGCCAGACAGGACGGCGCAACCGAGCATGGCCGGCTCCAGCGGATTCTGCCCGCCCTCGGCAGTGAGCGAACGCCCGACGAATGCGATCTCCGTCAGCCGCAGGAAAAGCCCCATCTCGCCGATCGTGTCGCCTAACAGGATGTCGGTTTCCGGCGTCACGGTGTCGCCGCGAGTCCGCCGCGCCACAGTGAACCCCTTTTCCACCATCATCGCCTCAATCTCGTCGCAGCGCTCGGGATGGCGGGGAACGACAATCGTCAGCAAACCGGTATGCGCCTTCAGGGCCCGATGAACCATCATCGCGACCTTCTCCTCGCCTTCGAAGGTGGAGATCGCAGCCCAGGTCTTTCGTTCGCCGATCTGTTCGCGATAGCGCGATAGCAGAGCCTCGTCGCAGGGCGGCGCGTCACCGTCGACCTTGATGTTCCCGGAAACGCTGACCGGCCAGGCGCCGAGATCGCGGAAACGCTCGGCATCCACATCCGACTGGGCGATAACCAGAGCAAGCTTTGAGAACAGGGCCTCGGCGATCGAGAGATGGCGGCTCCAGCGGTCGAAGGACCGGTCCGACATCCGGGCGTTCACGAGGATCTGTGGGATGTGGCGTTTGCGCAGTTCCGCCAGGGTCGCGGGCCAGATTTCGGATTCGACCGAGATTGCGAGGTCTGGCTGCCAATAGTCGAGAAAGCGGCGGATTGCCGGCTTCATGTCCAGCGGCACATATTGATGGAGAATTTCGCCATTGAGCCTGAAGCGGACGAGTTCGGCGGACGTCACTGTCCCGGTGGTCAAGAGCACGTTGATGTTGCGGCGGCGCAGCTCTCGCATCAGGGGAACGACCGCCAGTGTCTCGCCGACGCTTGCAGCATGAACCCAAACAAGCGGTCCCGCCGGGCGATCGAGCGCGGCGTAGCCGAAACGCTCCCACCGGCGCGCACGGTCTTCCTTGCCCTTGGCCGCGCGCAACGCCAGCAGCGGCCCGGCCAAAGGATAGGCCGCGACACCCGCCCAGCTGTAGCTGGCGATGGCAATCGATGCCAATCCGTCGATCATCGCCATCTGTTCGGACCGCCTGTGTTTGTTTTCAATGCCATTTCGCCCTTTCGATCAGGCTGGCCACGCTGAAACAATCAATGCTGCGAGACTACGTTTAAAAAGTGACATCCGGCCGCCGCCCCCGGGCACTGGGGCCCAAGCGGCATCGGCCCAAAGCAATATCATTACTGGCCGTTGACGACTTCGCCCGGGGTCAGCAGGCGATGCATGTGAACGATGAAATAACGCATATGAGCATTGTCCACAGTCGCCTGTGCCTTGGCCTTCCAGGCAGCCAGCGCGCTGGCATAATCAGGGAAGATGCCAACGATGTCGAGGCTATTCAGATCCTCGAACTGGACGTCCTTGAGGCTGGACAATTCACCGCCGAATACGAGATGAAGAAGCTGCTTTTTATCGTTGGATTCAGTCATTCTAGATTTCTTTCCATTCACGTTCGCCTCCCCCTTTCCTCTGCTCGATTTCGGCGAAAAGGTCAACCGCGGTGCAACAGGAGGAGGTGCTTCAGGAGTTCCGGAAGTTCGCCTTCCGTCGCCGCGCAGAGGACGTCATGGCTGACCTCCGGGCGGTTGTAGACGAGGGCATCGCCGTTGAGATCGACGAGCTTGCCGCCTGCACGGGCGAGGATGAGATCGGCGGCGGCCAGATCCCAGTCATGGGAGTTGGGCTTGACCAGCGTGGCATCGATGCGGCCCTCGGCCACCATCGCGATGCGGTAGGCAAGCGAAGGGATATGCTCGACGCGCTCTATCCTTGCGCGAATGGTGGCGTCGAAAGCGTTAACGACGTCCTGCGCCGTCGCGACACGCAGCCGCTCAGACGGGCGGAAATCCGCAACGCAAATCGGCTTTCCGTTCTTGAGTGCCGTACCTTCGGCGGTCGCCGAATATTCCTCGCCAAGGGCGGGGGCCACGAGTACGCCCGCGACCGGCTTTCCACGATGAACCACGGCGACGCTGACGCACCAGGTATTCTTGCCCGCAATAAAGGCACGTGTGCCATCGATCGGATCGACGACGAAAAGGGTTTCGCAATCAAGCCGGACGAGATCGTCGTCGGTCTCTTCCGATAACCAGCCATAGCCGGGCCGAGCTGCCCGCAACTGCTCTTCGAGGCATCTGTTGGCGGCATGGTCAGCGGCACTGACCGGGGAGCGGCCCTCGTTCTTCCACCAGACTTCGGGAGATTGTCCGAAAAAGGTCAGTGCTACACTGCCCGCCTCCCTCGCCGCAGTGGCGATAAGATCCAGATCTGCCTGCCAGTCGAACATCAAGGCGGTCGTCATGGTCGCAGCCAATCCCTTGCGCGTTTCAACGGCCTCACCGGCCAGCCAGCGTCATGCCCTCGATGGCGATGGTCGGGGCTGCAACGCCGAACTTGCGGTCGATATCATTGGCGGCGGTCACCCGCATGAACATGTCCTTCAGGTTCGAGGCGATGGTGACCCCCGAAACCGGAAATGCGAGTTCGCCATTCTCGATCCAGAAGCCGGTGGCGCCGCGGCTGTATTCGCCGGTGATCATATTGACACCTTGTCCGATCAGTTCCGTGACATAGAAGCCCGTGCCCACTTCGCGGATCAAATCCTCGGGCGCTATGGTCCCGGGTTCCAGCGCCAGATTGGTCGATGACGGCGAAACGGCGGTTCCGCCTCTTGCCCCACGGCCGTTGGTGTGCAGCCCAAGTTCGCGGGCGGCCGACGAAGACAGGAACCAGTGGTTCAGGACACCGTCCTCGATCATCACCAGTCTTTGTCCAAGAACACCTTCGCCATCGAAGGGACGGGACGAAGAGCCGCGAACCTTGAGCGGATCGTCGGTAATGTTGAGCCCGGATTTCAGAACCTGCTTGCCCATACTGTCGCGCAGGAAAGAGGTCTTGCGGGCGACCGAAGCACCATTGATGGCGCCGGCGATATGGCCGACGAAACCGCGCGCCACGCGCGGATCGAAGACCACTGTGACATTCTTGCCGGTTTCCACCTGGCGGGGATTGAGACGGCGCACCGCCCGTTCGCCGGCCCGTTTGCCGATCTCGTCCGCCGGATCGAGTTCGGCAAAGAAAAGGCGGCTGTCGTAGTCGTGGTCGCGCTCCATCTGCGTTCCCTCGCCGGCGATCACACCGACCGAGCGACCGAAGCGGGAAGCCTGGTAACTGCCGGAGAAACCGTGGGAGGTTACGAGGACGAGGCCCCCCATTCCGGCGGACGCACCCGCACCGACCGAATTGCTGACGCCATCGACAGCAAGGGCCGCTTCCTCGGCCGCAAGGGCCGCATCGCGGAGCGCGTCGCTCGACACTTCCGTCGGATCATAGAGATCGAGATCAGGATAGGAGCGGGCGAGATCGGCCTCATCGGCGAGGCCCGCGAAGGGATCCTCGGGCGAAACCCTGGCCATGGCGACTGCACGCTCGGCCAGCGCGTTCAGATCGAAGCCCGGATTGGCGGACACGCTTGCGACCTGCTTGCCGATGAAGACGCGCAGCGAAAAATCGTCGCTTTCGGAGGCCTCCGTCGATTCCACTTTCCCGAGACGGACACTGACCGATTTCGAACGAGATCGCACGACGACGGCATCGGCCTTCTCGGCCCCGGCCTTCAGGGCGAGTTCAACGAGTTCACTGGCACGGGAAAGAAGACTGGCGGAATCGATTTCAGAAGACATGACTTGGCCTTTCATTCCGGCTCCATGTATTGTGCATTACGGAATGCATCAAGGGTAGCGCCGCCGATTCCCGGCCACCGGCCGCCAGAAATGCAAAAAGGAGACATAGCGCTTGGCGACGGCACCCGACGCACTGTTTGCTGAAACCCTGCTTCTGCTCGGCGGCGCCGTCGTCGCCGCACCGATCTTCCGCAAACTCGGCCTGGGCACGGTTCTCGGCTACCTCGCCGCCGGGGTCGTCATCGGTCCGATTCTCAATCTCATCACCGGCTCGGGCGAGATCCTGGCCGTGGCGGAACTCGGCGTCGTCTTCCTTCTCTTCGTCATCGGACTTGAACTCAAGCCGTCGCGCCTCTGGCGCATGCGCGCCGACATTTTCGGCCTCGGCACGGCACAGGTGGTGATCACCGGCCTTGTGCTGACCGCGGCATCGGTTCTGGCCGGGATTACCGGCTGGCGGGGTGGCCTCGTGGTCGGCTTCGGGCTTGCGCTCTCCTCCACTGCCTTTGCGCTGCAACTCCTCAACGATCTCGGCGACATGAACAGTCGCTACGGCCAACGTGCCTTCTCGATCCTGTTGTTTCAAGACCTCGCGATCGTGCCTCTTCTCGCCATGGTCTCCATTCTCGGCAGCCGCCAACAGGCCGCCGACGGATCGGCCTTCGTGGATATTCTCATCGCCGTCTCGGCGGTCTTCGCGATGATCATGGCCGGGCGCTATCTGCTGACGCCGCTCTTCCAGGTGATTGCGAGGACGGGAGCGCGCGAAGTGATGATCGCCGCTGCGCTCTTCGTCGTGCTCGGCTCGGCGATGCTGATGCATCTGGCCGGACTGTCGATGGCCATGGGCGCCTTCCTCTCCGGCGTCATGCTGGCCGAATCCTCCTATCGCCACGAGCTGGAAGCCGATATCGAGCCGTTCCGCGGCATTCTTCTCGCCCTGTTCTTCATGGCGGTCGGACTGTCCGTGGAAATCGGGGTCATCGTCGACAATCTGGTCTTGATCCTGATCGCCGTGCCGGCGCTGATCGTCATCAAGGCTGCCGTCCTCTACGCGCTTTGCCGCATCGCCGGTTCGTCCCATAACGACGCTGTCCGGATCGCGTTCCTGTTGCCGCAGGGCGGCGAGTTCGGCTTCGTGCTGTTCACCACCGCCACCACATCGCAGCTTTTCTCCAGTTCGACATCCTCGCTGCTGATCTCCATCGTCACGCTCACCATGGCGCTGACGCCATTGGGGACCGTGATCTCGCGGCGCTTCATCACCGGCGAGGAACGGGAAGAAATGGAGGAGGATTTCGAGGGCGCCGGATCGGACGTGCTGATGATCGGGTTCTCGCGGTTCGCGCAGATCGCCGCGCAGATCCTGCTTGCCAGCGGCCGCGAGGTAACGATCATCGACGATTCCGCCGACCGTATCCGCCAGGCAGCGTCCTTCGGCTTCCGCATCTATTTCGGCGACGGCACCCGTCTCGACGTGCTGCGCGCGGCGGGCATCGAGCGGGCCAATATCGTCGCGGTCTGCACGCAGAAGAAGGAAACGACGGACAAGATCGTCGACCTCCTCACTGCCGAATATCCAAGTGCCCGGCTCTTCGTGCGCTCCTATGACCGCATCCACAGTCTTTCGCTGAGGGCCCGCAACGTCGAATACGAACTGCGTGAAACGCTCGAATCCGGCCTGCTCTTTGGTCGGCGGGCGCTTGAAGCCCTCGGCGTGAGCGAGGAAGAGGCGCTCGCGATCGGCGAGGATATCCGCAAACGTGACGAGGAACGGCTTCAGATTCAGGCGGCCGAGGGGTTTCTTGCGGGACGGCATATGCTGCACAACAAGCCCGTGCGGCCGGAACCGCTGATGAAGCCGAAGCGGGCCGGCGCCAGTTTGGAGGAAACGGAGATCATCGAGCGCGGCGACACAGCAAGGGACAGACCGTAGGACCGCTAGCGGCGCAATTCGGCTTCGATACGCGCTTCGATGCTGCGTTTCAGATCGTCCTTGAGGCTATCGCTGGACTCGATGATGTGCCGCGCCTTGAGGAAATCGAGAATGCGGAAGGAGTTCACCTCCGGCCTGACAAAGATATCCGGCGGGGTAAGCTTCCTCTTCAATCCGAGATTGGCCTGCATCATCAACTGCGTGGCGCCGAACAGGCTGTCCAACCGGTTCGGGACCTGGCTGATATCTCCTCCGGGGCCCCCGATCACGTCGACAGCGATCACGATATCGGCAATTCCCGCCAGATGATCGTAGGGTACGGGATTGAAGATGCCGCCATCGACCATCAATCGCCCGCCACGGTGCACCGGCATGAAGAGCGCCGGGATCGCCGCCGATGCGGCGAGCGCCTCATAGAGTTCGCCGTCCTCGCAGACGACCTCCTTCTGGCCGTAATAGTCCGTTGCGATCACCTTGAACGGAATCTTGAGGCCACTGAAATCATCGGGAAGAACGTCGGGTAGAAACGCCCGCAGTATCCGTTCCAGATTGAACTGGCCGAGCCGGAAGCCGCCGAGCGCATCGCGCATGGTCGCGGGGCCGAGGCTCCAGAGGCGGTTTGCGACGTTGGACCGCTTGCCAACCGTTTCGAGCGTATAGTCGCGGATCTCGCGGCCCGTCATGCCAGCCGCAAGTCCCGAGCCGATGATCGCGCCGATCGAGGAGCCGGCGATGGCCACGGGCGTGATACCCATTTCATCCAGCGCCTCTATAACGGGAATATGGGCAAAGCCGCGCGCACCCCCCGCCCCGAGCGCAAGCGCTACCGTTGGACCACCGGCGCGTCTCGATACTGACCTGTCTTCCGTCACCGTCAAATCGTCGGTCATATGCGGTCACCTCCAAGGGTGAAGGCCGTCAACCCGGCCGGTATTCGTAAAAATACATCTTCGTGTCACCGAAGGACCGTTCTTCCAGGAAATGGAAGACGGGGTCCATCCTGACCGTCGCCTCGGCGCTTTCCTCCAGAATGGCCAATGCACCGGGCATGAGCCAGCCGCCGGCATGGGCAGCTGCGAAAGCCTTCTCTCCGAGCCCCTTGTTGTAGGGCGGGTCTGCGAACATCAGATGAAACGGCTCGATGTTGTTGGCGCTGCCGAGCTGGGTTGCGTCACGGCGAAGCATGCGCGCACGCCCATGCAGCCCCAGCGCATCGATATTCTCCCACAGGAGACTGCGACCTTCGACGCTGTTCTCGACGAAAAGTGCCGAGCGGCAGCCGCGCGACAGCGCCTCCAGCCCGACTGCGCCCGTACCGGCGAAAAGATCGAGCACGCGGGTGCCGTCGAGACTTGCCGGATGGGCATGGTTCAGGATGTTGAACAGGCTCTCGCGCGTCCGGTCGGTGGTCGGCCGGATCGCGTTCGATTTCGGCGCGGCCAGCACACGGCCGCGAAACTCACCGCCGACGATCCGCACCGCGCGTCATTCCCTTGCCTTTGCCAGCACCGCCCCTGCCGCCGCCATCCGGACGGTCACCCTGCGGCCTGCCGGAATAGGGTTTCGAAGAAGAGGGCTTACCGCCGAATGATTTTCCGCCCTTGGGTTTGCCACCAAAGGGCTTGCCGCCCGAAGGCCTGTCATCGCCGGTCCTCGCAGCGCGCGGCTTGTCGCCGAATGCACGGTCTTCCCGCGGCTTGCCACCGTACGGCTTGTCGCCGCGCGGGGCGCGCTCGGAGCGCTGGTCGCCCGAAAAGGATCTGGCCCTTGGCCGCTCGTCGCCCTCGGAACGCGGGCGGCGATCTTCACGCGGCTTGTCGCCGAATGACCGATCGCCTCGTGGCTTGTCGCCGAAGGACCGGTCGCCCCGAGGCTTGTCGCCGAAGGGACGATCCCCACGCGGCGGGCGTTCGGAGAACGACCGCTTGCGATCGCCCCCTTCTTCCCTTTTCGCCGGCTCATCGGCGCGAATCCAGTCCTTGTCCTCCTCGGCGCGCTTCACGACAACGCGCGGGCCTGTGTCCGGCCGATCGAACGACGGCTTGCCGCCCTTGCGGTCCGGATCGAACTTGCCCTTGGACCTGGTCGGCAGACCGTCCTTGGTGCGGCCGTAGCGCTTGGTCTGCGGCGCGCCTTCAGGACGGGCACGCGGCGCGCGCTTCTGGGCGGTTTCGGCCTCATCCTTGTTCCTGGCGGTCTTTTCGGCGACAGGACGGGCGCCGGGCGCCATCCAGACATTGGCCGTGCGCGACTGGCCGGGAGCACGACGCTTCGGCCGGTCGCCAAAATCCTCGCGGCGGTCGTCGCCTCTCGTTTCGCGCTTGGCAGCCCCCTTGCGGCGATCATCGCCGCCCTCGCGGCGGGTATCGAGCCGTCCAAGAGCCCTTTCGCGCTTGTCTTCAGACTTCTCGCGTTTGGCCCATTGCGACTTTTCGGGTGCCGCAACGGGTGCCTCGCTCTCTTCATCGGCGGCAGCAGCCGAGTAAATCGGGGCGTCGAAGTTGGCCTTGGCGTCCTCGATCAG
This sequence comes from Rhizobium sp., assembly GCA_003527225.1. The sequence continues at coordinate 33,672 of DPXQ01000044.1, read as the reverse complement.
GCGGGGTCCGAGCTGATCGCGCAGCATGCGGCCGCGGACCTCTATCACCTTGCCTTCCGGCAGATCGCCGAGCTGGAAGGGACCGTAGGAGATGCGGATCAGCCGGTTGACCTCAAGCCCGAGCGCGCCCAGCACATTCTTGATCTCTCGGTTCTTGCCTTCGCGAAGCCCCATGGTGATCCACACATTGTGGCCCTGCTTGCGATCAAGCGTGGCCTCGATGGCGCCATAGAGCACTCCTTCGACGGCGATGCCTTCCTTCAGCTTGTCGAGCGCCGGCTGATCGATCTCGCCATGGGCGCGGACGCGGTAGCGGCGCAGCCAGCCGGTGGTCGGCAGTTCCAGCACACGGGCAAGGCCGCCATCATTGGTCAGCAGCAAAAGGCCTTCGGTGTTGATGTCGAGGCGGCCGATCGACATGACGCGCGGCAGCTCTTCCGGCAGGTTGTCGAAGACGGTCGGGCGACCTTCCGGATCGGAATTGGTGGTCACGAGGCCGGACGGCTTGTGGTAAAGCCAGAGGCGCGTGCGTTCGATGCCGCGGATGGCGACGCCGTCCACCTCGATGCGATCGGCAAGCGTGGCGTTGACGACCGGCGTATCCAGCACCTTTCCGTTCAGGCTGACGCGGCCTTCCATGATCATACGCTCGATATCGCGGCGCGAAGCCACACCCGCACGCGCCATGATTTTCGAGATGCGCTCGGGTTTCATGCCCTCGGCGGCTGCAACGGCAGGTGCCGGGGTCGTCCTGTCAGCCTTCGGCGGCGCCTTGTCGGTGGACTTGGCGGTCTTGCGGACGAACGGTTTTCCGTCGCGATCGGATGGCTTGGCCCCGGAGCGCCTAGGCTTGTCTTTGAATGTCATTTGTTGTTTGCCTGTGGTTTGGCGTGTCGTATCAGGTCACGAGGCCTTGGTTAAGAGGAAATTGTCATATGCCGGTGGCGAATCGTTTCATGGATCTGGCGCTCGACGAGGCGGAAGCCGCGGGAAGGCGCGGAGAAGTGCCCATCGGCGCAGTCGTCGTTCTTGACGGCAAGGTCGTCGCGCAGGCCGGAAACCGCACCCGCGAACTCAACGACGTTACAGCGCACGCCGAAATCGCCGCGATCCGCATGGCCGCAGAACGCCTCGGCGGCGAGCGGCTCTCCGGTGCCGATCTCTACGTCACGCTCGAACCCTGCACCATGTGCGCGGCGGCGATCTCGTTTGCCAGGATTCGCCGGCTCTACTATGGCGCCGAGGACCCGAAGGGCGGCGCAGTCGAAAACGGCGTGCGCTTCTATTCGCAGCCCACCTGCCACCACGCACCGGAAGTCTATTCCGGCATCGGGGCCACCAGGGCCTCTACGATCCTGAAGGATTTCTTCGCCGAAAAGCGCTGAGGCTCAACCTTCGGCGAATTCCTTCAGCTTCTCCCCCGACAACCGATAGCGGATCCACTCATTCTGCGGCTCGGCGCCGACCGCCTCGTAGACGCGGATCGCCGGCTCATTCCAGTCGAGAACGCTCCACTCGAAGCGTCCGCAGCCCTTCTCGACGGCAAGCCTCGCCAGATGCCGGAGCAGCGCCTTGCCGCCCCCGGAGCCGCGATATTGCGGGCTGATATAGAGATCCTCGAGATAAAGCCCGTTCCTGGCTTGCCAGGTGGAATAGCTGAAGAACCAGATGGCGAAACCGGCAGCGACGCCATCAATATCAAGGATCGCGGCACCGGTCACGGCATCAGGACCGAACAGGGATTGCGTCAGGCTCTCGGTGGTCGCCTCGACCTCGTGCTCGGCCTTCTCGAAGATCGCCAGTTCGGTGATGAAGCGCAGAATGGTGTCGACGTCATCCGGCGTCGCGTCGCGAATGGTGAAGGTCATGAAGGGCCGTCCGAAAATGGTTGCAGGCCGTTTCCGGCCTGCCTTGAATCTGAAAACTAGAATGCCAGGTTATTGGAATGGCACCCACCATGACTTTGTCTGCTGGGCAGCCTTGGCTTCCTTCTTCCGACGCTTCTGCTTCTTGAGCTCGGGTTCGCCGAGATCGTCGAGAGTCGAGGCTTCGGCAACCTGACGATATTGCGTCGGGGGATCGGACAGGAAGCGTCGCTGATCGAGATAGGCACCCTTCTGCAACTGGCGCGCCTCGCGGAAGGCCTGCCACTTCTGCGATTCGGTCATCGTGCCGTTGGTTCCGTAACCGACGAGCAGCGGCGAGCGATAGCGTGGATTGTTGGCATTGGCATCGGCTTCTGCGACCAGACGCGCACGCGCATCTTCCGGCGTCTCCAACCAATCCGGATTGTCCTTGCTGGCGAGCGACTGCTGCGGGGCAGGCAAGGTGTTCATTGCAGTCTGGGGCGGCATCACGAGCGCCGGGCGCGGATTGTATTTCGTGCCCGCGTTCTTGTTCGGGTTAGAGCCAATCGAAACCGCCGAACCGACATCTTCCACCAACTGTTCCATCGCCGTCTTGTCGGTGCCGTAGGTCGGGCTTCCGACGCAGCCGGTGAGGCTCGCGAGACCGATGATGATGCCTGCTGCCCCGGCGCCAACTCTCAACACATCTGCCGCTTTCATGAATGCCCTTCCAGCCTCGCCGGTAATATTGTTCCCGGCCGAACTATATCTCTACTCCGCCTGAAGCAGAATTTCGGCCAATTTCAGGCAGGTTTTACCGGATGATCGGCGAAAGCGCAAATCATCCGGTAATATTTCCCTAATGGCGAGCCGCAATTTCTCGCAGCGCCGCCGCATCGCGTGCGGAAACCTCCGGATAATCCGGATCGGAACCGACGTCGCTGGTGATCCGCCATGAGCGGGCGCATTTCTTGCCCTCGGCGAGTTTCGGCTCGACGGAGACCTTGGCCACCTCGTCGAGGCGGAAGGCATCGGCCGGGCCCTCATCGGCCACAACGGCGATCGCGGACGTGATGCAGATCTCCGCAAAATCCTGCCCTTCGAGAGCCATGAACAGCTCGGGATCGGCAACATGGACAACGGGCGCGGCTTCGAGCGAGGAACCTATCCTCTTGTCCTTGCGCTCGATCTCGAGCGCGCCGGTGACGACCGTGCGGACCTTCTTCACCTTCTCCCACTTGGCTTCGAGCGCATCATTGCGCCATTCGGCGGGCACCTCCGGGAACTGTTCCAGATGGACCGAAACGGCGGACGGATTGCGCGACAGCCAGGCTTCCTCGGTCGTGAAGGGCAGCATCGGCGCGAGCCAGGTCACGATGCAATCGAACAGCTTGCGGATGACGGCAAGGCTCGCGCGACGGCGCGGGCTCGACGGCGCATCACAATAGAGTGCATCCTTGCGGATGTCGAAGTAGAAGGCCGAGAGTTCGACGTTCGAGAAGTCGATCAGCGCGCGGACGATCTTCTTGAAGGCGAAGGCGTCGTAGCCTTCGCGCACCAGCTCGTCGAGTTCCGACAGCCGATGCAGCATCAGCTTTTCGAGTTCCGGCATGTCGGCGTAGGCGATCTCTTCGCCCGTGTCGTGGGCGAGCGTGCCGAGCATCCAGCGGATGGTGTTGCGAAGCTTGCGATAGGCGTCGATGTTGGTCTGGATGATCGTCTTGCCGAGACGCTGGTCTTCCCAGTAGTCGGTGGTCATGACCCAGAGGCGCAGGATATCGGCGCCCGATTCCTTCATCACGTCCTGGGGCGCAACGACGTTGCCCTTGGACTTCGACATCTTTTCGCCCTTCTCGTCCATGGTGAAGCCATGGGTGATGACGGCGTTGTAGGGCGCGCGGCCGCGCGTCGCGCAGCTTTCCAGAAGCGAGGAATGGAACCAGCCGCGATGCTGGTCGGAGCCTTCGAGATAGACGTCGGCCGGCCATTTGAGGTCCGGACGATCTTCGAGCGTGAAGGTGTGGGTAGACCCTGAATCGAACCAGACGTCGAGAATGTCGGTCACCTGCTTCCACGGCTCGTTGGCGCGGGAGGCCAGGAAGCGCTCGCGCGCGCCTTCGGCGAACCAGGCATCGGCGCCTTCCTTTTCGAAGGCCTCGAGGATGCGGGCATTGACCGCCTCGTCCTGAAGGATTTCACCCTTCTCGTCGACGAAGACGCAGATCGGCACGCCCCATGCCCTTTGACGGGAAAGCACCCAGTCCGGACGGCTCTCGATCATGGCGCTCAGGCGGTTCTGGCCGGCGGCAGGCACGAAGCGGGTGTCGTCGATCGCCTTCAGCGCGCGGGTGCGCAGCGTCGTGCCGTCGGCAAGGTCCTTGTCCATATAGACGAACCACTGCGGCGTGTTGCGGAAGATGACCGGCTTCTTGGAACGCCAGCTATGCGGATAGGAGTGCTTCAGGCGGCCACGTGCAAAGAGCGTATTCGTGGCGATCAGCGCATCGATGACAGCCTTGTTTGCGTCGCCCTTCTTGCCATTGTCATCCATGACGCGGGCGGGGCCGCCTTCGCGGTCCGGACCAAAGCCGGGCGCGTCGGCGGTGTAGAAGCCGGCATCATCGACCGGGAACGGGATCTTCGTGTCGATGCCGCGCGCTTCGAGATCGCGCGCGTGGAGCATCCACGCATCAAAGTCCTCGCGACCATGGCTGGGCGCGGTGTGCACAAAGCCGGTGCCTGCATCGTCGGTGACGTGGTCGCCGTCGAGCAGGGGGACGGGGAAGGTGTAGCCGAGATCCTTCAGCGGGTGGGCGCAGGTAATTGCGCCGAGTTCGGCACCCGTCACGTCGCGCACCAGCTTGATGGTCAGCTTGGCTTTGGTGGCAGCATCTTCGGCGAGACGCTTGGCGAAGATGAGCTTCTCGCCCGGCTGTGGACCGAAATCATTCTCGGCGCTTGTCACCTCGTAAAGACCGTAAGGGTAACGCGACGAAAAAGCGATGGCGCGGTTGCCGGGGATCGTCCATGGAGTAGTCGTCCAAATGACGATTGAAACGCCACCTACAATCCAATCAGGAAGAACCGCTTTTCCATCCTTAATTTGCGCGGGGCCAACCGATTGCACTACGGGGAACTTCACCCAGATCGCGTCGCTCTCGACATCCGCATATTCGACTTCAGCCTCGGCCAGCGCCGTGCGCTCGACCACCGACCACATGACGGGCTTGGAACCGCGATAGAGCTGCCCGCTCCTGGCGATCTTCAACAGTTCCCCGGCGATGCGGGCTTCGGCATGGAAGGCCATGGTCGTGTAGGGGTTCTCGAAGTCGCCCTCGATGCCGAGGCGCTTGAACTCCTCCGATTGGATCTTGATCCAGCCGGCGGCGAAATCGCGGCATTCCTGGCGGAATTCGTTGACCGGGACCTCGTCCTTGTTCTTGCCCTTCTCGCGGTATTTTTCCTCGATCTTCCATTCGATCGGCAGGCCGTGGCAGTCCCAGCCAGGAACGTAGTTGGAATCATAGCCGCGCATCTGGAACGAGCGGGTGATGACGTCTTTCAGGATCTTGTTCAGCGCGTGGCCGATATGGATGTTACCGTTGGCATAGGGCGGGCCATCGTGCAGGACGAACTTCTCGCGGCCGGCGGCGGAGGCGCGCAGCTGCTTGTAGAGGCCCATCTGCTGCCATCGGGCCACCATTTCCGGTTCCTTCTGCGGCAGGCCCGCGCGCATCGGGAAGTCGGTCTGGGGCAGATAGAGAGTGGAAGAATAGTCTACTTTTTCTGTGGTGTCGGTCATGATCTTGCCATCGAGAGGGGCGCCCGCAAGGGGTAGCGCCATTGTCTGAAATTTACCGGTGACGGAAAGCGCTCGTTCCAAGCGCTGAAAACCCGGACCCTCCGGCAGCTTTCAAAGCGCGCGGAAGGCCGGGCCAATAATTCGAAGGGATATGGTCAGCCGAACCATGGTCATGGTGGCGGTCTTTAAGCGCTTTTGCCGAGAAAAGGAAGGGGCCTGGCGCCGTAAATGATCACGCTGACCCTTTGGCGAGCGTGAATACATCCATGCGCAGGACCTGCCGGGCAACAAGCATGCCGGACACCATCGCGGCAAGGAAGAAATAGGTTTCGTTATGGCCGAGACCGAGTGCCGGGATCGCACCGCCGGGGCAGAAGCCGGCGATACCCCAGCCTACGCCGAACAGGGCCGAGCCGGAGATGAGGCGCGCGTCGATCCGGCCCTTGGCCGGGATATGGAAGATCCTGTCGAAAACCGGCTTGTCTCGCTTGCGCTGGATCAGCACATAGCCCGGGGCCGTCACCAGCAGGGCGCCGGCCATGACAAAGGCGAGGCTCGGATCCCAGGTGCCCGCAATATCGAAGAAATTCATTACCTTCGCGGGATCTGCCATGCCGGAAAGCACGATGCCGATGCCGAAAATGGCGCCAATGACCAGTACAGCTGCATATTTCATTGGAGAGAACCCTTCAGAAAACGTGCCGAATGAGGAAGACTGTGGCGAAAGCACCAGCCATGAAACACGCAGTCGCAGCAAACGAACGAGGCGAAAGCCGCGACATGCCGCAAACACCGTGGCCCGAGGTGCAGCCCGACCCGAAGGTCACCCCAAGACCGGTCACAAGACCGCCGACGATCAGGGCGGCCAACGACAGCGGCACGGAAAAGGGGGCACTGTAACCGGACAGCTGGAGCAGAGCAGGCGCTCCGATGGCGCCGACGAGAAATGCCGCCCGCCAGGCCCAGTCGGTGGCCACAGGCGGGAATACGCCGATGACGATGGCCGACATGCCGGCAATGCGCCCCCAGGACACCATCAGCAGGACGGCTGCAAGCCCGATCAAAAGGCCGCCGGCAAAAGACAGTAACGGAGTGAACTCGGTCATTCTCATCCTCCTGAAAGCGTTCCATCGGGTCGTGCCCAATCCCAGGGCGCGACAACTAACCGCACTCTACAGAATAAAAACGGGAAACATAGGCATTTCCTTATATTTCAGAGGCCGGATGGGAAATGCTTTTTCGCAATTTCGCGAAACTGCAAAACGGTATCGCATCGGGCGAGCAGGCTCGGGCGCGGAAAGAGCGGAAAGGCGCGAATCGTGGGGCGGTCGAAAAGGAGCCCGGACGTACAGCGCGGATCAGAACGCGATCTTCGCGTCCAGTTCGTCGAGCGGCTTCACGCCCGCCAGCAGCGCCCGGGCTTCCTCCTCGTCGCGTCTGATCTGAGCGACGAGTGGTTCAAGGCCTGCAAATTTCAGCTCATCACGCAGATGGCCGAAGAAGGAGACGGAGCAGGTTTCGCCGTAGAGATCGCCGGAGAAGTCGAACACATAGGTTTCGAGCAGCGCCGCACCATTTTCGGTGACGGTCGGCCGGTAGCCGAAACTTGCGACGCCATCATGAAGAGTACCGTCGGCGCGGCGAAGCCGGACGGCATAGATGCCGGGTTTCAGCTCCGCTTCCGGCGACAGCGCCATGTTTGCCGTCGGATAACCCAGCGTGCGGCCAAGCTGCTGGCCCCGGATGACCTCGGCCTCAACGGTAAAGCGATAGCCAAGAAGGCCAGCTGCTTCCGCTACGTCGCCTTCGGCCAGAAGACCGCGAATGCGGCTGGACGAGACGACCGCCGCGCCTTCGTCACGGAATGCGTCGACAAGCGTAACGCCGAAACCGTTCTTGCGTCCGGCGTCCATCAGGAAAGCCGGCCCCCCTTCCCTGCCCTTGCCGAAGTGAAAATCGAAACCGGTGACGACCTCGCTCGCCCCCAGCCAGTCGATCAGGATGGAGTGAATGAACTCGTCGGCGGAGCGCTGGGAGAAGTCGCGATCGAATGGGTATTCGATCACCGAATGGAAGCCCATGGCCTCGAGGATGCGGGCACGCATGGGAGCGGGCGTCAGGCGGAAGACGGGCTTGTCCGGATTGAAGACGGTGCGCGGATGCGGCTCGAAGGTCAGCACGAGCGCAGGGATGCCACGTGCTTCGGAAAGTTCCAGCGCCCGCGACAGCACCGTCTGGTGGCCCCGATGAACGCCGTCGAAATTGCCGATGGCGATGACGCCGCCCTTGAGATTTTCGGGCAGCGGATTCTTTTTCTCGTTGCGATGGAAAACCGTCATCCCTACACCCGCCTCACGCCAGTCTTTGCATCCACCATCTCGGGGCCACGTTCTCGCGCTTCAGATAGGCATTGAGGATCGCCTCGTCTGTCTTGCCGTTGACAGTGTATTCGCCGGCATGGATGCCGCCGCTGACATAAAGAAGGTCAAGACCGGCATCAAGCGCGCCGCGCACGTCCGTCGGCATGCCGTCGCCGATGGCAAGTACGCGGCCCGGATCGATCTCGGTGCCACGATGATCCCGGGCGGCGGCGAGCGCTGCCTCATAGATCGGATGATGGGGCTTGCCGGCAATGCGGGTCTCGCCGCCGAACTGCTCGTAATAAGCGGCGACCGCGCCGGCGCAGGGGATCATGCGATGGCCGCGCTCGACGATCAGGTCCGGATTGGCGCAGATCAACGGCACCTTGCGGGCGGCAAGGGCAACCAGGATATCATGGTAGTCTTCCGGCGTTTCCGTTTCGTCGTCGAAGAAGCCGGTGCAGACGATTGCATCGGCCTCGGCGGGCGAAACCGCTGTCACATCGAGGCCGTCGAGCAAGTTCAGGTCGCGATCGGGACCAAGGAAAAAGATCTTCTTCGGGCCGGCCGCGATCAGCGTGCGGGTGACGTCACCCGAAGTCACGATGCGGTCATAGGCGGTATCGGCGGCGCCGATTATCCTGAGCTGGCTGATAACATCCTGCGCGCGGCGCGGCGAATTGGTGATCAGCACGACCGTCACACCGGCCGCGCGCGCCGCCGTCAGCGCCTCGGAAGCAGCGGGAAAGGCATCGACGCCGTTATGCAGCACGCCCCAGACATCACAGAGGATCACGTCGTACAGGTTGCTGACATCACTAAGATTGGAGATGCGCTCGGCCATTCACTGTTCCTGACTTCAAAATGTTCCCGGCTCACATCGCAAAGGAAAGCCAGCAAGGCAAGGGGATTTGCTGCCGATCGGCAAATATGAAGCGCGGGGCGTGAAAGTTCATACCAGAGCACGCAAGACAAAACCGGCGGCGGCGCAGACCAGCAGCGTGCGTCCAATCCCCTGCCGGAAATGGAACACCAGGAACGCGGCAAGCAGCGATATGCCAAGAGCGGCGACATCGAGGGTCACCGGATCGGGAACGCTGATGAAGATGGGAAGGAAACCGGCACCTTCCACATTTCCCTTCGCTCCAAAGCCCTGCCACAGAACGAGGCGGTCGACCTTGGTGAATAGCACATGGAGCGCGAACCAGACGGCCAGATTGAGGATGACGCCGACGACGGCGGCGGTGATCGCCGAAAGCGCACCCGTCATCAGACGGTTGCCGTAGAGCCTTTCGATATAGGGTGCGCCGGCGAAGATCCAGATGAAGCTCGGAACGAAGGTCGCCCAGGCGGTGATGAGTGCGCCGATCACGCCTGACAGGAGCGGATCGAGGCCGCCTGTCTCGCGAAAGGCCGCAAGAAAGCCGACGAATGAGAGCACGAGGACGAGCGGGCCCGGCGTCGTCTCGGCCAGCGCCAGTCCATCCAGCATTTCGCCCGGCCGCAGCCATTGATAATGCTCGACGGCGACCTGCGCGACATATGCGAGTACGGCATAGGCGCCGCCAAAGGTGACAAGAGCCATTTTCGAGAAGAACGAGAAGACCGCCGTCAGACCCGCCGGGTCGCCCAGCATATAGAGCACCGCCAGCGGTGCCTGCCAGACCATGAGCCAGAAAACGAGAACCATCAGAGAGCGGACCAGCGAAACCCGCCGCCCTCCGGCCTCCGCTTGCGCCGCATCCCGGGAGACGGGTATGGCCGGCGCTGCACGGGCCACCACCAGCCCCGCCGCTCCGGCGGCCAGCACCACAATGGGAAAGGGCAGGGACAGAACGAAAAGCGAGAGAAAGGCCAGAGCCGCTATTGCGCGATGAAAACGGCTCTTGAGCGCCCGCCTGCCGATACGGACGACCGCCTCGATGACGATCGAAAGCACCGCCGCCTTGAGCCCGAAGAACAGGCCGGCCACCCAACCGGTATCCTGGTAGAGCGCATAGGCGGCCGACAGGCCAGTGATGACGGCAAGCCCCGGCAGAACGAAAAGCAGGCCAGCCACGATACCGCCGCGCACGCCATGAAGCAGCCACCCGATATAGGTTGCCAGCTGCTGCGCCTCCGGTCCCGGCAACAGCATGCAATAGTTCAACGCATGGAGAAACCGATCTTCCGAGATCCAGCGTTTCTCATCGACCGCGATCCGGTGCATGAGCCCTATCTGCGCGGCCGGTCCGCCGAAGCTCAGGAGGCCAATCTGGGAAAAAGCTTTGACAACTTCGGCAAAAGAAGGCGCGGCGGCAATTTCCTGTTCTTTTTCGGCTGTCACAAGGTCTGTCATGTGCCCGTGATAATGATGTTGCGTGGACAATTTTCGACTGCGCGCGCTTGACTCATTCGGCGGGCGTGCTTATCTCCAGCCTCGCTAGCACTCACCCAAAGGGAGTGCTAACCGTTTCGATGCGGATCCGTTGCGATCCGCGAATGTCATTTGATCGAGGGATTAGACAATGGCAAGCACCAAATTCCGTCCGCTTCACGACCGCGTCGTCGTACGTCGCGTTGAATCCGAAGAAAAGACCAAGGGTGGGATCATCATTCCCGATACCGCCAAGGAAAAGCCCGCTGAAGGCGAAGTCATCGCCGTCGGCCCCGGCGCCCGTGACGACCACGGCAAGGTCGTGGCGCTCGACGTCAAGGTTGGCGACCGCGTGCTGTTCGGCAAGTGGTCGGGCACTGAAGTCAAGCTCGACGGCGTCGACCTTCTGATCATGAAGGAAGCCGACATCATGGGCATCATCGGCTGATCAGCCGGAACGCTCATCCCCAAAATCAACAATTCACCAATGGGCTGATGCCCGGGAGTTTTGAACATGGCAGCTAAAGAAATCAAGTTCGGCCGCACCGCGCGCGAGAAGATGCTGCGCGGCGTCGACATCCTCGCCGATGCAGTGAAGGTCACCCTCGGTCCGAAGGGCCGCAACGTCATCATCGACAAGTCCTTCGGCGCACCGCGCATCACCAAGGACGGCGTATCGGTCGCCAAGGAAATCGAACTGGAAGACAAGTTCGAGAACATGGGCGCCCAGATGGTCCGCGAAGTCGCTTCGAAGACCAACGACATCGCCGGCGACGGCACCACGACGGCTACCGTTCTGGCCCAGGCCATCGTTCGCGAAGGCAACAAGGCCGTTGCAGCCGGCATGAACCCGATGGACCTGAAGCGCGGTATCGACCTCGCTGTCGCCGAAGTTGTCAAGAATCTCCAGGCCAAGGCCAAGAAGATCAACACTTCGGAAGAAGTCGCACAGGTCGGCACGATTTCCGCAAACGGCGAGCGCCAGATCGGCCTCGACATCGCGGAAGCCATGCAGAAGGTCGGCAACGAAGGCGTTATCACGGTTGAAGAAGCCAAGACCGCCGAAACCGAACTCGAAGTCGTCGAAGGCATGCAGTTCGACCGCGGCTATCTTTCGCCCTACTTCGTGACCAACCCGGAAAAGATGATCGCCGATCTCGAAGACGCTTACATTCTCCTGCACGAGAAGAAGCTCTCGAACCTCCAGGCGATGCTCCCGGTTCTCGAAGCCGTCGTTCAGACCGGCAAGCCGCTCGTCATCATTGCTGAAGACGTCGAAGGCGAAGCTCTTGCGACCCTCGTCGTCAACAAGCTGCGTGGTGGCCTGAAGATCGCTGCCGTCAAGGCTCCGGGCTTCGGCGATCGCCGCAAGGCCATGCTGGAAGACATTGCGATCCTCACCGGCGGTACCGTGATCTCGGAAGATCTCGGCATCAAGCTCGAGTCGGTTACCCTCGACATGCTCGGCCGCGCCAAGAAGGTCTCGATCACCAAGGAAAACACCACGATCGTCGATGGTGCCGGCAAGAAGTCGGACATTGAAGGCCGTGTTTCCCAGATCAAGGCCCAGATCGAAGAAACCACTTCCGACTACGACCGCGAGAAGCTGCAGGAACGTCTTGCCAAGCTCGCTGGCGGTGTTGCCGTGATCCGCGTCGGCGGTTCGACGGAAATCGAAGTCAAGGAAAAGAAGGACCGCATCGACGACGCACTGAACGCGACCCGCGCGGCCGTTCAGGAAGGCATCGTACCGGGCGGTGGCGTGGCTCTGCTGCGTTCGTCGGTCAAGATCTCCGTCAAGGGCGTCAACCAGGACCAGGAAGCCGGCATCAACATCGTTCGCCGCGCCCTGCAGGCTCCTTGCCGCCAGATCGCCGAAAACGCTGGTGACGAAGCCTCCATCGTTGTCGGCAAGATCCTCGACAAGGATCAGGACAACTGGGGTTACAACGCCCAGACCGGCGAATATGGCGACATGATCGCCATGGGTATCGTCGACCCGGTCAAGGTTGTTCGCACCGCCCTTCAGGACGCTGCCTCGGTTGCCGGCCTGCTGGTCACCACCGAAGCCATGATTGCCGAGCTTCCGAAGAAGGACGCCGGCGGCATGGGCGGCGGCATGCCCGACATGGGCGGCATGGGCGGCATGATGTGAGACTGATGTCTCGCATCTGAGCCATCCGGTTCATTTCAGAAAGGGCGGTCTTCGGGCCGCCCTTTTTGCATGGCGCGCTGCCAAACTTCTGGAGGGGGAGCGTGGCGCCGGCGATAGTCGGACGGCGTCATACCCACCATCTTCCGGAAAAGACGACGGAAGCTTGCCGGCTCGATGTAGCCGATCTCTGCTGCTATGTCGTCCAGGGACAGAGTTGAGGTCTCGAGCATCTGTTTTGCCTCCTCGATCCTCAGTGTCTGGACATATTCAAGAGGCGACTGACCGGTGGCGGATCGGAAGCGCCGAAGAAAGCTCCTTTCGGTCAGGCCACTTCGGGCCACCATTTCGCTGACGGGATTCGCATTCCTGTAGTTGTCCGCCGCCCAGATCTGGGAAGCCGCCACCACCTGGTCCTGATGCTGGCGACCGATGGTGAGCGAGGCAAATGGCAATTGACCTTCCGCATGCCACTGCAGCAGGAAAACCCGGGCAATACGTCGTGCCTCCTCCCATCCGCAGAAGCGCCCTATCAGATAGAGAAGAAGGTCATGCCAGGAGGAAGCGCCGCCAGCCGTGACGACGCGATGCCCCTGCCCTGCGGGAACGAGGATGCGCTCCTTCCGAACCCTGACCCTGGGGTATCGCTCTGCCATGCCGGCTGCCACCGCCCAGTGCGTGGCGGCGTCCTCCCCGTCAAGGAGCCCGCTTTCGGCGACAATCAGGGATCCAGAACAGACCGATGCGATCAATGCCCCGTTGGCATGCATGGTACGGATCCAGTCCGCGATCCTGAAGAAGCTCTCCGGATAGGTGCGCGAGGGACCGATACGAACTTCGGGAATGATAACGATGTCGGGCGACATGCAATCCCCAAGGCGCCCATGCGGCACCATCATCAATCCGTTCGTGGATTGAAACGGCTCGCCATCCAGGGAAAGAAGACGCGCACAAAACGCGGGTGGGCGTGACTCCAGTCCGTGCAACATTTCCCAGCTGCGACCGACCGAGGACAGCACATCTATCATGATGGCCATGCCGGTTGCGCTCGCCTCCGGAAGGCCTACCACAATTGTCTCCAGAGGCTTCCGCTCCACCGGATCCTCCCCGTCTGTTCCGGACCGCTTTTGCCCGAACCGAATCTACCAGACTCCAAGGGCGAGCGGTAGATCGCCTTGTCCGAGCCGGACCGCGGCTCTCTCAACCAAGGAGATCAATATGACCACAAATCTGGCACTCGCCGATCAGGCATCGATGTTTGACGAAGCCAAGGCGCAGGCCTTCGCGGGAACCATGATCGGCGCGCTGAATCGTGCCGCTCTTGTTCTGATGACTTCCATCGGCCACCGCACAGGTCTGTTCGACACGCTGGCCGAAGCGCCCTCGACAACTGCTGCCACCCTGGCGGAGAACGCCGGACTTTCCGAGCGATACGTGCGGGAATGGCTGTCCGTCCTGGCCACATCCGGGGTGGTCGACTATGATCCGACGTCCGCCACCTTCACGCTCCCCGCCGAGCACGCCGCCTTTCTTACCCGCTCAACGAAGCTCAAGAACATCGCGGTGATCGCACAGTTCCTGGGTGTGAGTTTCGAGGTTGAAGATGAAATCATCCAGCGTTTCCGAGATGGCAAGGGCCTCCACTACCACCACTATGGGCGCTTCCATGAAGTAATGGCGGAATCGAGCCAGGCGACTGTGGTCAAGCCTCTGATCGACCACATACTGCCGCTTGTCCCCGGCACTATCGGCAAACTCGAGAAGGGCATAGACGTTGCCGATATTGGCTGTGGACAAGGGCTCGCGCTGCTGAAATTGGCCGAGACGTTTCCGAACAGCCGCTTCACGGGCTACGACCTGTGCGGCGATGCCTTCCGGCAAACGGATAGGACCCGCGCCGAAAAAGGATTGGCGAACCTGAAATTCGTCGAGAAGGATCTATCGGCAGTGGACGATCTCGGCCATTTCGATCTCGTCTTTGCCTTCGACGCCATCCACGATCAAAGGGATCCCCAGGGCCTCCTGAAGGCAATCCGGCGATCACTTTCGGACGGAGGCGCGCTTCTCATGCAGGAAGTCGGCGGTTCCAGCTATCTCGAGCGCAACGCGCAGGTGCCATTGGCGCCATTTCTCTACATGATGTCGACCATGCATTGCACACCAGTATCGCTGGGCCAGGGAGGCGCCGGCCTAGGCACAATGTGGGGTGTGGAAATGGCGCAGGACATGCTCCGGAACGCCGGCTTCTCCACCATCGACATTGCCCGGCTGCCCCACGATATCGTCAACGCCTATTTCGTGGCCCGCCCGTAGCCGCAAGCCTCGAGCAGCGGCGGGAGCTATCGTTTACCTTCCTGATGCCATCAGTCTCCGATTGTTGATCTTTCGGAAAAGACGGACAGCAAAGACAGAGGTCTCCAGAATTCGAAACGCGATACTCACGCAACCTCGTCTGGAGACCTCCATGTCCGACCGTGCAACCAGCAGTTCGCCGAATTCACCAACCTGCTTTCGATTCCGGTGCTAATAGTATCTGGGCTTCCTGTCCCTCGCGGCGACTGGCGCCGGCAAACGGGGCCGGCGTTATTCTAGCGCCGCAGTCGCCGTCTCGGAGCTGTCTTTGGGCGGACCGGCACAACCCAGCGTCACCATCGCTGTTTAGTATATTCTATATTTAGAGCGACTCGATAAAACCTGAAATTACAACAGCGCGTACTAAAGCCGACTTCAGCATCCCTCGATTCGTCTATGCAATTTTACTGATTCGGTATTTTCGAACATGCTGCACGATTCACATGACGGAATCCCACTTCACGCATATCGGGCCCACAACAACGACCGCAACCAGAAGTGTACGTTAACGACGATTTTATCCCTAGTAACCGAAGGGTACACGACCGTAGATAGGGTCGATTTCGGATTTCCATTTTTCCCGTATCCGTCAAAAAAATTTCATTGCAGACGCAGTGGAAAATTTATAACTCTTCATGTGACAACTGTTTCATTTTGACAAATTTGCTATCAGAGTACCACTTACGGTTACGACTGCCTGTTCTTGAGATTTCGGACGGAAGAGACGGCTGAAACCTATGCGCGAACCATCTATATCTGCGTATTCGCCTATAAGCACTTGATAATAAATGCAGTTCTGGGTGTTTGAGAGAGGCCATCGTGCGTATCGTCGACACTTCGCCCTGCGATGAATACCAAAAAACGAAGTTGGACGCCGTTCCGGCGTCTTGCGATCTGAGCCATGCTATCCGCAACTGGTCCGAGGACGACAACGCGTCCATATCGGCTTCGACCTGGGGAACGTCTTGTTTAAGATTGCCAAAACCAATCTTGCCGCACCGTTTGTTCCAGATTTCCTGGAAATGGACGCATCCCATGCCGCGACGCTTTCCCAATTCACCGTATCGGAAGGCTGGGCCGGCGACCTTTCCAATGGCGTGATCAAGCTCGGCGACCGCGCAACCGTCCTGCATGGCCTGGACGGACCCGAATGCGGCTTGCTCAGCATGATGCGCTGCTACGAACCTCATGACCGCGGCCATATCCTCGAACTTTTCGAACAGGCAGCAACATCGTCATCGGTCTTCTGCTATTCGACGACGATTGTGACGAACGGCAATCATCGACAGCCGGTCTTCTGCATCGGCGAATCCAACGGGCTGGAGGGAGACCACTCCGGCAGCATGGCGGGCGTCTTCGTTTTCCCGCGCTTCCAGCTGGCTGTCGGTTCGCCTCTGCACGCCTACGCATGATATCACGCGCCGCCGCGTCGCACGCGGACGGCGGCGACAGCAGGCCCATCAGCCGTGCGCGGACAGGCGACTCCCGGCTGTTCACAATTTACGAACTAACAGTCAATTGTTGTCCATCTATTCAGGACAATGGAAAACGAGCAGAAAGGTGCCTGAGTTCAACGCAATCAAGCCTGGCTTAGCCAGGCGCCGTGTCACACAGGAGCCTTCCATGTCCAATTCCACCACCAACGACATCGTCGTTCTCGTCGGCCGCGTCCTGCTGTCGGCCATGTTCATCCTCGCCGGCTACCCGAAGCTGCTTGATCCGTCGGCAACCGCCGGCATGATCACCGGCGCGGGCATTCCGGCAGCAACCCTCCTCGCCTATCTCGCCGGCCTATTCGAACTGGTGGCCGGCCTGTTCGTTCTCGTCGGTTTCCAGACGCGCATCGCCGCTGCCCTGCTGGCCGCGTTCAGCATCTTCACGGCCCTGGTCTTCCACAGTGGCGCAATCAACGTCCCGGACTTCCCGGAAGCTGCCAACGGCCTGCTGACCATGTTCAACGGCCTGATGATGATGAAGAACCTCACAATCGCGGGCGGCTTCCTGGTGCTCGCGGCATTCGGAGCAGGCGCCTATTCACTCGATGCCCGTCGCGGCGTGGCCGTCGCCGCCTAAGGCAATCCCTGCCCCACTAGGCAAAGAAGAGCCCGCCGGAGCGATCCGGCGGGCTCTTCTCGTATTCCAGACCTCTGCGTTCCCGTTCAGTCCTTGCGGGCAAGCCAGACCGTCGCGCCGCCGCAGTCGGGATCCTCCACGACATGGTCGAGAACCGCGAAACCGTTCTCCCGAAGAAGCCGCCGATATTCCTCGGGGTCAAGGCTCGCATGATAGAGCGGCTCGCCCTCGAATGTGCCGATCGCCACGCCCTCGCCGGGGCCGGAGGTGAACATCAGCATGGCGCCATCGGCCGAATGGGCAGCGAAGACAGGGAACATCGCCCGCTGTTCGTCGGGCGTCAGGTGGAAGAAGCTGTGCCAGGCGAGAATGCCGTCGAACCTCCTGCCCAGGGAAAGGCCGCGCATGTCCGCGACGAGCCATTCATGCGCGGGAAACCGCTCCCGGCAGAGACCGATCAGGGTTTCGGCGGAATCGACGCCGGTCAGCGCCATTCCGCGGTCGATCAGGCCGGAGGCGATCGGCTCGCCCGAGCCGCAGCCGATATCGAGGATGGCGGCTCCCCGCGCCAGTTGACCGGCGAAGCGGTCGAGCCATGGCTTTTCGAACAGGCCCTTGCCGCGTATGCGGTCGAAGGCATGCGCGTGGCGTTCGTACAATCCGACAACCTGCTCTGCTTCGCTCATCGTCTCCCTCACAATGCCCCGCGCACCGCCTCAACTATCTTGTCAACAAGGGGATCCCCCTCATGCTCGGTCTTGCGCGCTCTTACCAGGCAGGCCTCGGACTTGAGGATCACGCCGTCGGACAGGATCTTCAGGTGATTGGCCTTCAGTGTCGAACCGGTCGAAGTGATGTCGACGATGATATCGGCCTGGCCGGCGGCAGGAGCCCCTTCCGTCGCGCCGAGGCTTTCGACGATGCGGTAAAGCTGGATGCCGTGCTGGCTGGAGAAGAATTGCTGGGTCAACCGCCAGTATTTCGTGGCGATCGCCAGACGGCGGCCATGGCGGGCGCGGAAGTCGGCGGCAACGTCGCCAAGATCGGCCATGGTATCGACATCGAGCCAGATTTCCGGGACGGCGACCACGACATCGGCATGGCCGAAACCGAGACGTGCGCAGATTTCGACCCGTTTGTCGGCTTCCGCCAGTCCTTCGCGGATCAGGTCTTCGCCGGTCACGCCGAAATCGACCGTTCCGGCCCCGATCTCGCGGGCGATTTCCGATGCCGAGAGGAAGGCGATCTCGATGTCGTCCAGACCTTCGACGCGACCGCGATAGGAGCGGTCATTGCCGACGGCGACGATCTTCATGCCGGCGCGCTCGAATATGGCCTGGCAATCATCCTTCATCCGGCCCTTGGAGGGCAATCCGATCGCGATGGTCATTGTGCGGCCCTCGCAGTTTCGATGCGGTCGAGCCAAAGCGAAAAGCCGACGGCCGGGATATGGTTTTCCGCTCCGAGGAGCGTCAGCAGGCGGTCGAAGCGGCCGCCGCCGGCGAGTACCGCCGGCCGACCCTCGGTCGTGATTTCGAAGACGAGGCCGGTATAGTAGTCGAGCGGGCGACCAAAGGCCGCGCGATAGTCGATGCGGCCGAGATCGAGGCCGGCATTTCCGAGCGCGGCCACGCGCTCGTCGAAGCGCGACAACGCGGAACCGAGCTTCAGGCCCGCCGCATCGGCAAATCCGGCAAGGGCTGCGGAGGCTTCCGACAGAGGCAGTTCGAGCGACAGGAATTCACGCAGCAGGAGAAGTGCTGCGCCGTCGAGCCGGGTCCCGGCCAATTCGAGCTTTTCCTTCAGCCGCGCGGCGATCTCGGCAGGCGAGCGGCTGGCGTTGGTCGAGTAGCCGGTCTCCTGCATGGTGTCGTCGATATGGGCGATCAGCGCCTTGTCATCACCGGAGGCGAGAAGTGCCGCGACCATCGGGTCAAGACCCTGGACATGGTTCGGGCTGGCAAGCTTCTTCAGCAGTTGCTCGATCTGCTCGCTGTCGCCGAAAGCGTGGATCAGCCGTTTCTGCCAGCCGGCGGGGAGACCCAGCGCCTTGACCACCGCCTCGAACACCGCCTGGTCGCCGAGCGTAACGTGAAGCGCGCGGCCCGGCAGCAGGCGGGACAGCACGGCAAAGGCGTCACCGATGGCGCGGGCATCCGCTCCCGCAATGCCGGTGTCGCCGAGATCCTCGATGCCGGCCTGATAGAATTCGTTGGCGCCGTCGCGGCGCTGGCGAAAAACCTCGCCGAGATAGGCATAGCGCTTCGGCGTGCCGGTTTCCGTCTCGATGTGGCGTAGGCAAACGGGAATGGTGAATTCGGGCCTGAGGCACAGGCTTTCGCCGCGCTCGTTCTCGGTCATGAAGATGCGCCGGCGCAGATCCTCGCCGGCCATGTCGAGAAAAGGCTCGGCGGGCTGGATCACCGGCGTGTCGACGCGCACCGTGCGGCGCGCGGCGAATTCATCCAGAAGTTCACCGGAAAAATCCGGCATGTTGATCAGGGGCATGGGGTGGCTCCCTCTATGACGCCGGGGACAGCGCCAGAACGCCCCCCTCTGCCCTGCCGGGCATCTCCCCCACACGGGGGGAGATCGGCCAGAAGCGATGCCTCGGCGCAAGAAAGAGACCCGCTGGCAATCCTGTCGAGACTGTAGGCAGAAGGAACGGCGATACCAGCACCAACGCTTGCCAGGACCGAGCGCCCGACGGCACCCGATCTCCCCCCATGAGGGGGAGATGGCCGGCAGGCCAGAGGGGGGTAGCGGCGGAACAGCAACTTAAAGACCCTTCGCCCGGCGCCGATCCTCGGCCTGGGCCTCGAGGATTTCCCTGACCTTGGCGACCAGTTCCGCTTCCGGCACGACGTCCTGCGCCACGCGGGCCTCGCGCCACTCGGCATTGTCGGTGATTTCACCCGACAGCCGCTTGCCCTCGATGAGGTCCTTGATCTGCACCACACCCTGGGCCCGCTCGTCGCCGCCCTGGATGATGGCAATCGGTGCGCCGCGACGGTCGGCATATTTCAGCTGGTTGCCGAACTTCTTCCAGTTGCCCTGATACATTTCGGCGCGGATGCCTTCATTGCGCAGCGCCTGGGTGAAGCGCTGGTAGCGGCCCATGCTCTCGACATCGCCGTCCATGACGGTGACGAGCACCGGCGCCAGAACCTCGTCCTGGCCGAGCTTGCCGAGGTTCTTCAGCGCCGTCATCAGGCGGGAGACGCCGATGGAAAAGCCCGTGGCCGGAACCGGCTGGCCCATGAAGCGGGAGACGAGTCCGTCATAGCGCCCGCCGCCGCCGACCGAGCCGAAGACGACCTTTTCGCCCTTCTCGTTGGTGACATCGAAGGTCAGTTCGGCTTCGTAGACCGGGCCGGTGTAGTATTCGAGGCCGCGGACACACGAGGGGTCAATTTTGATGCGGTCGGGACCGTAGCCTGCGGCCTCAACGAGCTGACTGAGGTTATCCAACTCTTCTACACCCTGCCGGCCAGCCTCCGAACCGAGGGTCGCCCCATGCAGCAAGTGCAACAGTTCGAGACGAGTGCTGTCAACCGGTTCGAGAAGTTTGATGATTCTATTGATATGGATGTCGGAAAGGGCGGCTCCTTTGGTAAAATCGCCGCTTTCGTCCTTTCTGCCGGGACCAAGAAGCAGCCGGACCCCTTCGACACCGAACTTGTCGAACTTGTCCATTGCGCGCAGCACGGCCAGGCGGCGGACGGCATTCTCGTCGCCGCCCAAGCCGATCGCTTCCATCACGCCGTCGAGAACCTTGCGGTTGTTCACCCGGATCACGTAGTCGCCGCGCTTGATGCCGAGCGCTTCCATTGTGTCCGCCATCATCATGCACATTTCGGCGTCCGACTGGACGCCCGGCGCGCCGACCGAATCCGCGTCGAACTGCATGAACTGGCGGAACCGGCCCGGGCCCGGCTTCTCGTTGCGGAAGACGTAACCGGCGCGGTAGGTGCGGTAGGGCAACTGGATCTCGTTGAAATTCTCCGCGACATGACGGGCGAGCGGCGCGGTCAGGTCATAGCGCAGGCTCATCCACTGGTCGTCATCGTCCTGCAACGAGAACACGCCTTCGTTGGGCCGGTCGGCATCGGGCAGGAACTTGCCGAGCGCATCGGTATATTCGAACATCGGCGTCTCGACCGGATCGAAACCGTAGCGCTCGTAGACTTCGCGGATCTTCGCTGTCATCTCCTCGACGGCGCGGATATCGGCCGCCTCGCGATCGACGAAGCCGCGCGGCAGGCGGGCTCTCAGTTTCTGCGGCTTTTTCTGCTTGTCATTCATGATGCTTCGACCGGATTTTCACGTGTTCCAAGGATTGCCGCGTGTCTTAGAGGATCAAGGCCATAGCGGCAAGGGCGAAGGCGGAGGCGCGGAGGCCGCATCGCGCATCGCGGCACTGCGCGATAACGGGAAATCACATTCGCGTAGGGAGACGCATCGGGCGGAGAAAAACCATTGCTTTCGGCAAAATCCGCACTAGCTTCCCAGCCATGCGGTTGCTGTTGAGATTCCTGCTCGTTATCACCCTCGTCGCCTATGGCGCCATGCCCTCCATGGGAATGGCGACCGGTGGGGACATCGCAGCCTCCGCGACCGGTGGCATGGCCATCGGAATGCAGGCGGCAGACCACGGCGCACACCTGATGGCAATGCCTCAGACGTCCCGGGCCGACTGTCCGCACGACGGCAGAGCCGGCCAGAAGGGACATTGCGCCATATGCATGTCGCTCGCTGCCATGCCGGCCCAGCCGGAAGCCATGCCCCTGCTGCGATCGGCGCCATTGCCCGGGATTTCCGCCTCGCTCGTTTCGCGCGTCGCCGCCCCGCTCGATCCCCCTCCCCGCGCCTGACCGCGCCAGGACGTCACGACGCAGGCTCAGCCTGCGCAACCCAATCATTCTGCCAGGTCAGAAAGGGAATATCCTATGTTCTTCAAATCCATCATCACTGCATCCATGCTGCTTCTTTCCACCGCCGCGTTTGCCCAGGACGCAATGGACCATAGCGGCCACGTCGCCGGCATGGACATGAGCCCGTCGAGCGTCGCCTTCGCCGAAGCCAACGCGAAGATGCACACCGACATGGCGATCGAATATTCCGGCGACACGGACGTCGATTTCGTCCGCGGCATGATCCCGCATCATCAGGGCGCGATCGACATGGCGAAGGTCCAGCTGCAATACGGAAAGGATCCGGAAATTCGCAAGCTCGCGGAAGAGATCATCAAGGCCCAGGAAGCCGAGATCGCCATGATGACGGCATGGCTCGCCGCGAACGGTAAATAAGGCCTCAAGTCCGGCCGTGGCACAGCCTGTCTATGACGGTTGTGCCACGGCCGTCTTCCGCGCGAGGCTTTCCAGCATCGCGGCCGCCTTGCTGAGCCGTCGCTCCTTGTGGCGAAGCACGTAAAACTGCCGCGCCGGCAGATCGAAGCCTGCCTTCTTCAACAGGCCCTCGTGCAACTGGCTGCCGGCGGCGATGCCCGACACCACCGCTGCACAAGGTCCCGACCGGACAGCGGAGAGAACCGCCTCGTTCGAGGGGAACTCCAGGACGATCCTGAGCGCCGCGCTGTCGAGCCCATGGGCGGCGAGCGCTGCTTCAAAAGCACCGCGCGTTCCCGATCCCCGTTCGCGCATCACCCATGTCGTGCCCGAGACGAGATCTTCCGCCGACAGCGGATGGCCGTCGGCCCAGGGATGGCCGGGGCCCGTGACGATCAGGAACGCATCGTCGGTGAGCATCGAGAACGACAGGGCAGGTTCGTCCACGACGCCCTCGACGAAGCCGATATCGGCCAACCCCTCACGCACGGCATTCGCCACCGAACGGGTGTTGCCGATGGTCAGGTCGAGCTCGACGCCCGGATATTCGGCATGGAAGGCCATCAGCACGGGCGGCAACCAGTAACTCGCGATCGTCTGGCTGGCATGGACCGATAGCGTGCCGCGCGACAGCCCGCCCATTTCGGCCAGCATCTGCTCGGCCGCGCGGACACGCGCCAGGGTGGCGCGGGCTTCGTCGAGGAAGGCCCGGCCTTCCACCGTCAGTTCGATACGGCGGCCGACGCGATTAAACAACGCGACACGATAAAAGGCCTCGAGATTTCGGATCGCGGAACTGGCAGCCGAAGGCGTCAGGCCGAGCGCCTCGGCGCCCCGCGTCAGATGTTCGCGTTCGGCGACGGCAACGAAGATGGAAAGCTGCTCGAAAGTCATAGGGGTTTCATTCGATTTTATCGAATGAAACATACTATATTATTCGATGGAAGTCGACAGAAAGGAAGAGCAGAGATTGCCGCAGTTCTCATCTCTTTCGGAATCCTCATGTCAATAATCTCGCGTTTCTTCCCACTCCTTCCCGGAATCCTGCTTTCCATCGCCGTCGCCCTCTCTGCCTTCGCTCTGGAACATGCTGAATTCGCTCTTGCCGGCGGTCGATGGATCGAGAGCCTGGTCCTCGCCATCCTTCTCGGTACAGCGGTTCGCTCGGCGCTCCCGCTCAGCCCGACCCTTCACGCCGGTATCGATTTCAGCGCCAAGGTCCTTCTCGAATGCGCCGTGGTCCTGCTTGGCGCGTCGATCAGCATTTCGGAAATCCGCGACGCGGGGCCCTATCTTGTCGCGGGAATTGCGGCCGTCGTCGTCTTTTCGCTCGCCGCAAGCTACGGTGTCGGCCGCGCCATCGGACTGCCTGCAAAGCTTGCGATGCTGGTTGCCTGCGGCAATTCCATCTGCGGCAATTCCGCGATTGCGGCCACCGCGCCGGTCATTCACGCGGAACCCGAAGATGTTGCCGCCTCCATCGCCTTTACAGCCATATTGGGCGTGGGGGTGGTGCTGCTCCTGCCGGCGCTGCAGGCGGTGGCGAACCTCAGCAACCTGCAATACGGGGTATTCGCCGGACTGACCGTCTACGCGGTTCCGCAGGTTCTGGCGGCGACCGCACCGGCCGGCCTCGTCAGCATGCATGCCGGCACGCTCGTCAAGCTGATCCGCGTGCTGATGCTCGGACCCGTTCTCCTCACACTCGGCGCGCTTCATGGCGCCAGCGGCAGACGGATTTCATGGCGTCATGTGCTGCCGTGGTTCATCGCCGGCTTCGCCACCATGATGGCATTGCGCTCATTCGGGATGATACCTTCCGTGGCGCTTGCGCCGATCGGCACTGTGTCCAATCTTCTCACCACCCTCGCGATGGCGGGTCTCGGCCTTTCCGTCGACGTCCGTACGGTCACGCGGGCGGGCGGGCGGGTGATCCTCGCGGCCCTCGCTTCCTTGCTGATGCTCTGCGCGATCAGCCTCCTGCTAATCGGCGTCCTTCACGTCGCATGATTACGGCGGCTCCATCCAACGCCATTGCATTGCCACAAGCCATGGCTAGAATTGCGCCCTGTCAAACAGCGGCCTGAACGAGGCACCCATGAGCATCCGCCCCCTTGCCATGATCGGCTTTGATGCCGACGACACGCTCTGGCAAAACGAGCAGTATTACCGGCTGACGGAAGACCATTTCAAATCGCTGCTCGCCGATTTCGCCGACGTCGATCACATCTCCGAGCGCCTTCTGAACGCGGAAAAGCGCAATCTCGGCCATTACGGCTTCGGCATCAAGGGCTTCACCCTGTCGATGATCGAGACGGCGCTCGAGGTGACCGAAGGCCGCGCGCCCGGCCGCGTGATCGGCGATATCCTGGCCATCGGCCGGGAACTTCTGAGCCATCCTGTCGAGACCCTGCCGCATGCTCGCGAGACGCTGGAAAAGCTTGCCGGCGACTACTTCCTGGTGATGATCACCAAGGGCGATCTCTTCGACCAGGAGCGCAAGCTGGCGCAATCGGGCCTCGGCGACATCTTCGACGCGGTGGAGATCGTTTCGGACAAGTCGGCCACCACCTACCGGCGCGTCTTTTCACGCAACGGAGAGAGCCCGGATCGAGCGATGATGGTCGGCAATTCGCTGAAATCCGACGTCGTGCCGGCGATCGCAGCGGGCGCCTGGGGCGTTTTCGTGCCGCATGAACTCACCTGGATCCTGGAGCAGGTGGAAAAGCCCATGGAAGCGCCGCGTTTTCGCGAACTCACACATCTCGGCGAACTGCCGGACCTGCTCGCCAGCCTCCAATGATGCTCAGCGCGGGCGCACGAAGGCGCCGCGCATGGCTTCCACTCTTTCCCGGCAGCAGCAGCCCTCGATGTGGTCGTTGACGAGGCCCATCGCCTGCATGAAGGCATAGACCGTGGTCGGGCCGACGAAGCTCCAGCCACGCTTCTTCAGATCCTTCGACAGGCGAACCGAGGTCGGCGTTGTCGGATTGGCCACAAGCATCGGATAGTCGACCCGCGCGGGGCGCTCGTCGACGCCTGGCTCGAAGCTCCAGAAATAACGGGCAAGCGAGCCGAATTCCGCCTTCAGTTCGACAGCCCGCCCGGCATTGTTGATGGTCGAGACGATCTTGCCGCGATGGCGCACGATACCGGAATCGGCGAGGCAGCGGACGATGTCATCCTCTCCGAAGAGCGCCACCCTGGCGAAATCGAAGCCGGCGAAGGCGGCGCGGAAATTGTCCCGCTTGCGCAGGATTGTCAGCCAAGAGAGGCCGGACTGGAAGCCTTCGAGGCAGACCTTCTCGAAGAGGCGGTTGTCGTCAATGACCGGACGCCCCCATTCCTCGTCGTGATAGCGGCGGTAGTCCTCGAGGTTGCCGTGCCAGGAGCAGCGCTCCAACCCATCTTCACCGGTAACGAGTCCCGTCTTTTCCATGGTAGATGATTCCCTCTCAGCAACCGAGGCTCGCGTTTACCATTTGTTCACTGTTTTTCCAAACCGGATGCTAACCCTCACGAAAGGTTTATGGGATCGTGGGCCTTTTAATGAACGCGGATTTACCAATTGTCCAAAGGAAGGATGGCACGGTGCGTCCATCCGGGCCGGTTCGGCCCTTTGCCATCCTCGGTGAAAAGTAGCGAGTCCGTCCGATGATCAAGAAGTCCCTGTTCCTGGCTGCGTGCCTCCTATTGCCGTTTGGCCATCCGGCTCAAGCCAAAGACCGCTATGGAAACCGCCCGCCGGTGATCCTCAGCCCCGATCTCAGCGCCCCCTGGGTGATGCAGCTGGGCGGCAGCGTCCGTCCCGTCGTCTACGCACCGCGCGCCCAAAGGCCGCTTGCGGCCACGCCCCGCCGTCAGATCAGTCGCGGGGTCGATCGGCCGGCCGGTGTCCAAACGGTGGCCGCCGTGAAGCCGGACAGGCCGGTGAAAACCCAGATGGACCCGATCTATCTGCCGCAGATGGTGGCATATGAAACGACACAAGCAGCGGGCACCATCGTCATCGACACCAATAACCGCTTCCTCTATCTCGTGCTCGGCAACGGGATGGCGCGCCGTTATGGTGTCGGCGTCGGCAAGCCGGGCTTCGAATGGGCCGGCGAGCACAAGGTTACCCGCAAGGCCGAATGGCCGAGCTGGACGCCGCCGCAAGAGATGATTTCCCGCGAGGCCGCCAAGGGCCACTATTTGCCCGCCCGCATGGATGGCGGCCCACAGAACCCGCTCGGCGCCCGCGCCATGTATCTCGGCTCGACCCTCTACCGCATCCACGGCACCAACGCGCCCTGGACGATCGGCAATGCGGTTTCGTCCGGCTGCATCCGCATGCGCAACGAAGACGTGGTCGATCTTTACGAGCGCGTGAAGGTCGGAACGACGGTTGTTGTGATATAAGTCCCACAGTATGGATTTCTCCGAATACTGTTACACGACCTCTCTTCAATTTTGCTTTACCGAATAGATTTTTGACTTGAAACCGCAAGCGAGTCAGCTAAGGCTCGCTCGCGGTACGATCTTAGGGGGAATTCCATTATGCCGAAATACTTGTCCGTGGTGGCAGCCGCCGCCATCGCTGCGACCAGCGTGCTTGCACCAATACCAGCCAATGCCTTCAGCGGCGCCCGACCCGGAATTGTTGCCGACATTCCGAGTGACGTTACTTTTGTCGCCCAGCAGAAGAAGCCGGCCGAGAAGTTCAATCGCCGTGTCGTGCGTCTCGTTACCAACGAGAAGCCCGGTACGATCATCATCGATACAAACAACAAGTTTCTTTACTTTGTCGAGGGCCAGAACCGCGCGACCCGTTACGGCGTCGGTGTCGGCCGCGAGGGCTTCGGCTGGTCGGGCATCGTCAAGATCGGGCGCAAGGAGGAATGGCCGTCCTGGAGGCCGCCGGCAAGCATGCGCGCCCGCGAAGCCGCCAAGGGCCATCACCTGCCCATCGTCCAGAAAGGTGGCATCGACAATCCGCTCGGTGCACGCGCCATGTACCTCTACAAGGGCGGCCGGGACACGATCTTTCGCATTCACGGCACCAACCAGCCCTGGACCATCGGGCTCAACATGTCGTCCGGCTGCATCCGCATGATGAACAAGGACGTCGAGCACCTCTACCAGCGCGCTTCGGTCGGCAATAAGGTGATCGTCGTCGGTCCCGGAAACCGGCAGGGCAAGGTCAGCTTCGAAGACAAGGGCATCGATTTCCTTCGAACCGTATTCGGCGGCTGACAAGCATTCATATGCGACGAAATGGCAGGGCGCGCGGATCACCGCGCGCCCTTTTCATGTGTAGTTCGCGGCTGATCGATGCGGAATGCGTGGATTCGGCGGGATCGGGAAAGCGCCTGAATGAATCGAACTTGACGATCGGCAAATAAAATCGCTCATCACCACCTTTTTCGAACGTAGGTGATGCAAATCGGAAACAGACATCCCGATCCCGACAAACTACATATGTGAAAACACGAATAATCGAATCGGGTAGTACGATGAAAAAGAGAACCGCTTCCCTTTCATGTTCCGCCGCGGCCATCACCGCAGTCCTGCTCGGGGCTTCCGTCGCCCGGGCGGAAATGGCGATCTCGGTCTACGGCGGCGTGCAGTCGGCACCCGACAGCGATGTCATCGTGTCCGACCAGGCAGATTTCAATGCGGGATGGGAAGGCAACTCCTTTGCAATGCCGCCCTATTACGGCATTCGTGGCACGTGGTGGATGGAAGAACTGGGCCAGCCCAATCTCGGCGTCTCGCTCGATTACACCCATGCAAAGGTCTATGCGGACGACGCAACCCTGGCGGCGTCTGGCTGGAGCCATTTCGAATATACCGACGGCCTCAATCTGTTGACCCTCAATGCACTCTACCGCATGCCGATCGAAGGCACGAAGTTCACGCCCTATATCGGCGCGGGCGCGGGTATCAATGTTCCGCATGTCGAAGTGACGCGGGCGTCCGGCACGACCTTCAACTATCAGTTCGGCGGCGCGACCATCCAGGCACAGGCGGGCATCGCCTACGGCATCACGGACAACTGGTCCACCTTTGTTGAATACAAGGGCAACTATTCGTGGGTCGACGTCGATATCGACAGCGGTGCGAGCCTCAGGTCCAACATCATGACCAATGCGATCAATGCGGGTCTGACGTTCCGCTGGTAATCCGGATGGGCGGCACGTCGACGCCGCCCCTTACTTCAGTTCACACAAGAGATCTCCCTCGCGCGACATTGCAGTTTTGCGCGGGGTTGAGCTTTTCTTCTCCGCTGTCTCGATCACCACGGCATAGCGACCTTCAAATCGATCCGGATCGCTGGCCGTAGCGGAAGTCTCTATTGTCAGCTCCAGCGCCGCGAAGGGTCCATCGCCGCTCGTTTCGGAATAGACCAGCAGACGAAGGTCCTTTCCGTCCATCCAGCGCTGTCGCAGCATTCCCGAGTTCAGGAGCATTGTCTCGACGAGGCCCGGCACTTTCGAATCCTTGAGGGTCAGGGCACCGCGAAAATGAATGAGCTTGTTGCCGCCCGCAGCGTCGAAACCGCTTTCCAGGGACATCTTGATATAGGCGTCGTCCACGGCACAGTATATGCGCTCGGCGGCCTGCGCTTCGCACGCGCCCGCAAGCGTCATAAGCAGGGCAAAAGCAGTCCTTGTAAGCATCGCCAAACCTCCTGCATTCCCGGAAAGCCTCCAGGCCGGCGGGCTCACCGTAGCCTGCTAATATTATAGATCTGCTAATTTGGCCGGACGCTTGCCACCATAGGCCCAATCGAGAAGCTCGATTGTGTGCACGATCGGAACCGCTGTTCCTGAACCGATCTGCGTCATGCAGCCGATATTGCCCGTGGCGATGACGTCGGGGCGGGTTGCTTCGATGTTCTTGACCTTGCGCGCCTTCAGCTTCTCGGAGATTTCCGACTGCATGATATTGTAGGTACCGGCGGAACCGCAGCAGAGATGGCCCTCGGCCGGATCGCGCACGGTAAAACCAGCCATCTTCAGAAGCATCTTGGGCAGGGCTGTGATTTTCTGGCCATGCTGCATGGAGCAGGCGGAGTGATAGGTGACCACCAGTTGCTTCGGCGTCAGAACCGGCAGATTGAGCGTTCCCAGATACTCCGTGACGTCCTTCGCCAGGGCCGAGACGCGCGCGGCCTTTGCCGCATAGGCCGGATCAAGCCGCAGCATGTAGCCGTAATCCTTGATCGTCGTGCCGCAGCCCGAGGCGGTGATGATGATCGCATCGAGCCCACCCTTCTCGATCTCGCGGGTCCAGGCGTCGACATTGCGACGGGCGGAGTCGAGCGCCTGCTCCTCGCGGCCCATATGATGGACCAGCGCGCCGCAGCAGCCCTCGCCTTCGGGCACGACCACTTCGACGCCGAGCCGCGTCAGCAGGTTGATGGTCGCCTCGTTGATGCCCGGATCGAGCACGGGCTGCGCGCAACCCGTGAGGATGGCAACGCGGCCGCGCTTATCGGCCTTGGCCGAGTGGCTGCCTGGCTTGGCGAAGTCGGAAGCGGCCGGGATCGCACCGGGAGCCAGATCGAGCATGGCGCCGAACGGCTTCAAAGCTGGAATGCGCTTCAGCAGGCCCGCGAAGGGGCGCCCGATGCGGGCAAGTCCAAGCGCCACGCGGAAGCGCGCCGGATAGGGCAACACCATCGCCAGAACGTTGCGGGTCAGGCGATTGGCGAGCGGGCGCTGGTATGTCTTCTCGATATGAATGCGGGCGTGATCGACGAGATGCATGTAATCGACGCCCGAGGGGCAGGTCGTCGTGCAGGCAAGGCAGGACAGACAGCGGTCGATATGGGTAACGATCTGCTCGTCCGCGGCGCGGCCGTTTTCCAGCATGTCCTTGATGAGATAGATACGCCCGCGTGGACTGTCGAGCTCGTTGCCGAGCGTGACATAGGTAGGACAGGTCGCCGTGCAGAAACCGCAATGCACGCATTTGCGCAGGATCTTCTCGGCCTCCGCGACATGCGGGTCGGCCAGCTGTTCGGCGGTGAAATTGGTCTGCAAGTTCAGAACTCCAGAGTGTCGGGGGTGGTGCGCGGCGCAATCGCATGTAAGCGTTTGGGAAAGACGCGTCTCAGAACCACCAGCTCAGCGGTTTGTCGATCGGCTGTTCGTTCGTCACCTTCTGCAATCCGACAATGCAGCGCACAACGATCCAGACGACCGTGCCGATTGCGAGTAGGATGCCGACAAAGGCGACCGTCAGCACCGCCGATATCAGCGCGTACAAGACGCCGATCCAGAAGGTGCGAACGGCCCAGGTATAGTGGGTCTCGAGCCAGTCGGGCGATTTCCCTCGATTCAGATAGGCAAAGACAACGCCGACGATGGCGCTGA
This sequence comes from Rhizobium sp., assembly GCA_003527225.1. Next base: position 3,019 of record DPXQ01000044.1, on the reverse strand, counting down.
TGCCGATCGCGAAACTGACGAGATAGAGGACGTAGATGATCTGGACATTCAGCTTGCCCGGCTCCATCCAGTTGTCCTGCGGGCGGGGCTGCGGCGTCGGCGAAGTCGGTTCGGTCATGCCCGGTCTCCTGTCGTCATTCGGCCTGGATTGAAGATTCCCTTCGGGTCGAATTTCGCCTTTACCCGCTGCGAAAGCAAGGCCACGGCCGGCTCCGCCGGCTCGAAGGCGGGAACGGAGGCACGGATACCATCGGATGCGCGAATGAGCGTCGCATGACCGCCGCCAAGCGCCTTGACGTAGCGGCGCAGCGTTTCCGCCTCGGGGTCGGCTTCCATGCGCATCCAGACGAGACCGCCCTGCCAGTCATAGAAGGCGTCGACGCCGGTTTCCAGCCGAAGCGCCGCCACAAGCTTCTGGCCCTCGGTCGGCGCGATCGAAACCCGCCAGACCGGCTTCATCGATCCGTCGGCATAGGGCAGGACATCGCGAATCTCGCGCCAGAGGACAGCACTGTCCTGCGCACCCAGACGGGAAACCGGAGCAAACCGGCTCATCGCCTCGGCAAGCTTTTCTGCGCGAACGGAGACGGAAGCTTCGAGCCCCTCAAGGCGCAGGACGGTGGCCGGACCATCCGGCAGGCGGCCTGCGAGGAAGCGCGAGCGGACACTTTCCGGCAGATGGGATGCACCGGAAACCTCGACCGAAAGCGCCATTGCGGCGGCCATGGCCTGAGCTGCCGCCTCGTCGTCGAGGCCGGACATGACGATGGTTTCCACAGTCTTGGCGCGCGGCAGGACCTTGAAGGTCACTTCCGTCAGAAAGCCGAGGGTGCCGTAGGAACCAGCCAGGACTTTGACCAGGTCGAGACCGGTCACGTTTTTCATCACCCGACCGCCGGCCTTGACGACCTCGCCATGGCCGTTGACGAAACGCACGCCCAGAAGACTGTCGCGCGCGGCGCCAGCGGTAATACGCCGTGGTCCCGAGGCATTGACGGAAAAGACACCGCCGATCGTTGGCTCGCCCACCGTGCCCATGACCGGACGGTGATCCGGCGGCTCGAAGGCCATGGCCTGACCGTTTTGGGCAAGTGCTGCCTCGATCTCGGAAACGGGCGTGCCCGCCTTCGCCGAGAGCACCATTTCGGCCGGGTTGTAGGCGGTGATGCCGGACAAACCCGTCGAACGCAGGCCGACGTCGGCCTTGACGGCATTGCCGAAGCCGCTGCGCGTATTGCCGCCGGAAATGGCGAGAGAAATGCCCTTTTCGGCGCAATCTCGGATGATGCTCGCTGCTTCGGCCTCATTGCCCGGGATATGGACTTCACTCATGCGGCGCTCCGTCCGTCGAGCGGGAAAACCTTGGACGGATTGAGCGTCCAGGCGGAATCGAAGGCCGATCGAACGGCCATTTGCTGATCGAGATCGGCCTTGGCATACTGATGCCGCATCAGGTCGCGCTTTTCGATCCCGACCCCGTGCTCGCCCGTGAGACAGCCGCCGGCATCGACGCAGAGCTTCAGGATTTCCGTGCCCGCCGCTTCCGCTTTTGCCGCGTCCTCAGGGTCGTTGATGTTGTAGAGGATCAGCGGGTGCATGTTGCCGTCGCCGGCGTGGAAGACGTTGGCGACACGAAGCCCGTAGCGGTCGATGATTTCAGACGTCTTTTTCAGCACGAAGGAAAGCTGGCCGAGCGGCACCGTTCCGTCCATGCAGATATAGTCGGCGATGCGGCCTGTCGCGCCGAAGGCCGATTTGCGGCCCTTCCAGATCAGCGCCGCTTCCAGTGCGGACTGGCTTTCGCGCACGGTCTTCACCCCGTGACGATGGGCGATCTCGACAATGCTCGCGAGCATCGCGTCCATCTCGGCCTCGGAGCCCTCGACCTCGACAATCAGGAGCGCCTCGACATCGAGGGGATAGCCGGCATGGGCGAAAGCCTCGCAGATCTCGATCGCCTGCTTGTCCATGAATTCGATTGCCACCGGCACGATGCCGGCGCCGATGACATCGGCGACGCAAGAGCCGGCCTCTTCCGCGCTGTCGAAACCAAAAAGCACGGGGCGCGCGCCCTCCGGCTTGGCAATCAGCCTGACGGTTGCCTCCGTGACGACGCCAAGCTGGCCTTCCGAACCGCAAACGAGACCGAGAAGATCATAGCCCGCCGCATCCAGCGCCTTGCCGCCCAGTTCGATGATCGTCCCATCGACGAGGACCATCTTGACGCCAAGCAGGTTGTTGGTCGTGACGCCGTACTTCAGACAGTGCGCACCACCGGAATTCATGCCGATATTGCCGCCGATGGTGCAGGCGAGCTGCGAACTCGGATCGGGAGCGTAGAAGAAGCCGTCACCGCCGACGGAATCCGAAATCGAAAGATTGGTGACGCCGGCCTGCACGGTTGCGGTTCGGTTGGCGTAGTCGACGTCGAGAATGCGCGACATCGCCGACAGGCCCAGGACGACCGCGTCCTCCTGTGGAATGGCGCCGCCCGAAAGCGAGGTCCCTGCCCCGCGCGGCACGACGGGAATACCGTACTTGTGGCAATACTTCAGAACCGCCGCCACCTGGGCCGTGGTTTCGGGCAGCACGACCGCGAGCGGCCGGCGGCGATAAGCGAGAAACCCGTCGGTCTCGAAGGGAACAAGCTCGTTCGGCTCGTGAACGAGGCGTTCGGCCGGCACGAGTTCGGCGAGATCCGCGACGATCTCCTTGCGGCGGGCAAGAATTGCGGCATCGGGCGCAAGAAACTGGATGGCTTCTGTCATGGTCCTCCCCTCGCGTGGCGAGATCGGCATACACCGGGGCGCCTGCGGCTTCAACTGGTATTGTTTCTTTACCACTTTGAACAAATCCATGCAAATGCTATGGACTTATGACAATTTTGGAAAGAATGACACACGCATGACCAATCTCGGCGATCTTGAAGTCCTTGTCCGCGTGATTGCTGCGGGCAGCATGTCGACGGCGGCGCGTGCGCTCGGTCTTTCGCCGGCCGTGGTCTCCAAGCGCATCAAGC